>CAYVAT010000008.1:0-34345 GCA_964449165.1 uncultured Eubacteriales bacterium
ATTTTAGCATCTAAAACATCAATAATGTGTCACTAATGTATCTGAACGAGCACAAAAAGGAAGGGTGCTTCAATGACTCATTCGTACTTCAGACATTCTGCAGGATTGGCCAAGGAAGCTTTGGTTGTATGGAAAATGACTGTGGCAAGGGCGATGAACAGAGCCAGGAATGACGATAGCAGGAATACCCAAATTTGGATTCTCGCCCGGTAGGCAAATCCTTCAAGCCACCTTGTCATGGCATAATAAGCGACTGGCCAGGCGATGAGGTTGGCTGCGATCACCCATTTAACAAATTCATTTGAAAACATCAGGATCAGCCTAGAGATCGACGCTCCAAGTACTTTACGGATTCCGATTTCTTTGGTTCGTTGTTCCGTCATGAAGCTAGCCAACCCAAACAGCCCAAGACAGGAAATAAAAACAGCAAAAATGGCAAAGTAGCCCAAGATATCCTTGAATCGATTTTCTGCCCTGTACATATAATCGAAGTCCTGGTCGAAAAACCTGTAATTAAACGGATAGTTTTGCTCCAATCCATTCCAGACCGCTTCGATATCCTTTATGGTCTCTTCCAGATTTGCCGATCTGATTTTAGCATACAGATAAGCCTGTCCTCCCTCTGCAAATTTTAGCACTAGAGGCCGAATCTCCGAATGAAGCGATTCGAAGTGGAAGTCCTTGACCACTCCGATGACGGTTCCTTTCTTTTCAAATACTTCTATTTCCTGGCCAAGAGGATTGTCAAATCCCATCTGCTTCACAGCCGTTTCGTTGAGAATATAATTCTGCTTGTCCAGGGAGTATTCTCTAGAGAAAAACCTCCCTTCCGCCAGTTCCAGCCCGAATGTTTGCAGATAATCATACCCAACGTCCGTAAAGGAGAGCCGGAGATATTTGGACTTGTCCTGGCTTTCCCAATCTATGGTGCTTATATGGGAGAACGGTCTTCGCGAGCCGCAAGTTACGCTGGAAACAGAAGAAAGATGGAGGAGCTCTTCTTTAATGACATCGTATTTTTGTCTGAGATTTCTTGTGAGTGTCACTGAAATCACTTGGTCTGGATCGAAGCCTAATTTTTTTTGCCGAATATAGTTCATCTGGATATAGACAATGACTGTCCCGATTATCAGGACAGTCGAAATGGAAAATTGGAATACAACAAGAATTTTGCGGGATAGAGACTGAAGATGAGATCCTGACGACAGTTTTCCCCGAAACATCTCGACTGGCTTGAATGAAGAAAGCAACAGGGCAGGATAACTGCCGGATATGAAGCCCACTACCAAAACAATTCCTGCTATAAACAAATAGAATCCGTAATTTCCGGCAAAATTCCAGTTCAATTCTTTTCCTGAAAGGCTATTGAAGGCAGGCAAGGAAAGTTCAATCAAAACCAGAGCGAGCAACAATGCCAACAGGGTCATCAGGATAGATTCCCCGTAAAATTGCTTGATGATATCCTTCCGGCCGGCTCCGACAACCTTCCTCATACCGATCTCCTTGATTCTCTTTCCTGACTGAGTGGTACTCAGGTTCATGAAGTTGAAACAGGCAATCAACAGGATAAAAATTGAGATAGCTGAGAAGAGGTAGATATTTTTTATGTCCCCTTTGGATCCCATTGCATCTATGCCGGCTGCGTGCAAATGAATATCTTTCAAAGGGAAAAGCTCCACCTGAAGTTTTTCTGAATCTTCGAGTTTGGAGTGAAGATATTGGGACAACCTATTTTTTGAGATCACCTCGCTTCCAGGGTGAAGCTCGACATAGGTGTCGATAAAAAATCGATCCCATTGTTCTAGGTTCCATCCGAATTCTTTCATGAATTCAACGGGGACGAGAAAATCAAATCGCAGGTGCGAGTTAAGAGGAGGATCACTCATCAGACCGGTGACTTCGAAATCGTAGTTTCCCGCTACGGTTAGAGTTTTACCGATCGGATCTTCCGGGCCAAAATATTGTTGTGCTTGTGATTCTGTGAGTACGATTGAGAATGGCGTTGCTAGAGCTGTTCGGGGATTCCCTTTGATCAGGGTGAAGGAAAATATCTCCAGAAAAGATGGGTCAACAAAAGCGATCCCATCCTCCAAAGATTTCTTCTCCCCAACCTTGACCACTAAATTATCCATTTCGAAGTATCGAGTAACCCTTAAAATTTCGGGGAAATCCTGTTTCAAGGCTGGTCCGAGCGCTGGCGTTGTCACCGCATATTTTTCATCGGATAAGAGATCTGAACAGACTATCTTGTAGATGCGATCCGTATTCTCGTGAAACCGATCAAAGCTCAGTTCATCTCTGATCCAGAGAAGGATGAGGAGACAGGTGGCCAAACCGATAGCCAATCCAAAGATATTGATGAAGCTGTAGAGCTTGTTTTTTTTAATGAGTCTTACGGCGATCAATATATAATTCTTGAACATAGCTGCCTCGTGTTTTTGAATATCCAAGTTTCATGCCAAGAATAGCATAAAGGGATTTTTTAGGGGTAACTTTATCCGGATTCGATTCTGTTTCTTATTTATGATGTCCACTATCGGAACATCAAGTGTACGCAAATGTACAATTATCCTGTAAACGCGAAGGCTCCTGGGCTATAAAACCCCGCATGGTCAAAATCAAAAGAGACCTTCCTAAAAGCCATTCAGAAACACTCGCCTTTCTCCTTAGCAGCCATAAGGAGCTCATGCCGGGAACCTGAGGTCAAGTGAAGGCTCGACCCAACCTAATCCGCTCAATCTCAAAGGTCAACTTGAGATGATGAATGATCTTATCGATGACCGTCTTCACAAGAGAAAGCCCGATGAGCTTTTCACAAAGGAGCAGAGAAAAGACTTAGTACTCAACCTGACCTATAATTGTTGCCGCTATCACGGATTTGGAAGTGCTTCCTACCTGACTAAATCGATTGACTATTTTTTCGTTAAGGATTATCTTAAAAACAATTAATCAGAAAGGGACAGAAACAATGAAGTGTCCCAAATGTCATTCCGATAATCCTTCAGGCTCCAAATATTGTAGAGATTGCGGCACTCAAATGATATCTTCTGAGGAAATCCCTGTCTCTCCCACAGAAACCCTTGCAACTTTCAAAGAGGAGCTGGCCACAGGCTCCATATTTGCTGGAAGATACCAGATTATTGAGGAACTTGGAAAAGGCGGCATGGGAAGAGTCTACAAGGTCTTCGACAAAGATATTGAAGAGAAAGTAGCCTTAAAACTCATTAATCCTGAAATTGCTGCTAAAGAGAATACGATAAAACGCTTCAGTAATGAATTGAAGTTTGCGAGAAAAATCAGACACAAAAATGTATGCCAGATGTATGACCTTGGCAAATATGCTGGAAATCATTACATCACCATGGAATATGTTGAAGGTGAAAATTTAAAAAGCTCGATTAGAAGAATGGGGCCATTAGGGATAGAGAAAGCTATATCTATTGCCGAGCATATCTGTGCGGGATTATCTGAAGCCCACAGGTTAGGAGTTATACATCGTGATCTGAAGTCCAGCAACATCATGATAGATAAAGAAGGCAATGGCCGTATCATGGATTTTGGCATCGCGTGCCATGTCGAAGCCGAGGGAATAACAGAAGAGGGAATGATGATCGGCACGCCAGAGTATATCTCTCCTGAGCAGGTGGAAGGCAAGGGAGTAGACCGGTGTTCTGATCTTTATTCGCTAGGGATCATCCTGTATGAGATGGTGACAGGAAAAACCCCTTTTGAAGGTGATACTGCCCTGAGCATAGCTCTTAAACACAAAGTAGAGAAACCTCAGGATCCCAGAGAACTTAATCTCCAGATTCCTGAAGACCTAAACCGTGTGATATTGAAATGCTTAGAGAAAGAAAAAGGAAAGAGATATCAGAGCGCAAGGGACGTCTTCTCTGACTTAAACAAGATAGAAAAGGAAATCCCTACAATAGAGAGAGCACTTTCAAAGAAGAAGCCTAAAGTTAGGATAGAAAAAAAACATCATCAGGCTATTGTGGCTTTAGGAATCTTCTTTTTGGCTGCAGTTATCATAATCGCAGGATATTTCCTTTTTAATCGATTTTTTAAATTCGGTGAGACGGAGTGGAAAAGCTCTATTGCTGTGCTCCCGGTGGAGGACTTAAGCCTAAAAAAGGATCAAGAACCCATTTGCTTGGGTCTACAAGATGACATCATCACCAAACTCTCCAGTATAAAAGAGCTGAGAGTCACTTCCAAGCTTTCAGTCGCAAAGTATAAAGATATGGATAGAGATATCACAGTGATTGGAAAGGAACTAAAGGTGGATAATATTCTGGTGATGTCACTCCAGAGAGAACGTGAAAAAATTCGTGTGAATGGAATTCTGTTTGATGCAAAACAAGGTTTTCCTATCAAGACATACCGCTACGAGCAGAGTTTTGAAAGCTATTTTAAAGTTCAAGATGATATCTCCAATGATATTGCTCAGGCGTTGGAGTTTCGACCTGCAGAGGACAGATTAAAAGTCATTAAAACAAGAGAGCCGCACAATTTCGAAGCGTATGTGTACTTTAGGACGGGAATGTATTTTATTGAAAGTAAGTATCATGGTTCTTACAAGGAGGAAGATTTTGAGGCTGGAGTGAGGATGTACGAAAAAGCTTTTGAGATAGAGCCAGGCTATGCTCTGGCTTATTGGGGTTTAGGAAATGCTTACGAAGCTCGTTATAACAGGAGAAAGGATGAGAAAGATCATGATCTAATGCTAGCAAATTATAATAAAGCTTATGCAATAAATCCGGATTTAGCAGAAGCAAACCTGGGTCTTGGATGGGTGTACTTTAATAATGGTGATAATGACAGAGCATATCAATTTTTCAAAAAAGCTTTGGAACTAGATTCCAATAATTCAATCGTTAATCTTGATGCAGGTGCCTTTTTAAGGAGCATTGGATTATATCGGAGAGCTGTTAAATATTTTTTAAAAGCGATTGAGCTCGATCCTTCATCGATGGGATCTTTTCGTCAAATAGCCCTCTGTTATATGTACATAGGGGAATTTGGAAAAGCTGCCGATCAATTAAAGAAAGTTATGGAGATAGAACCAGATAATGTTATGGCGCGCTTTGATTATGTCATCCAACTTATCATGATGAATAAATATGATGAAGCGGAAAAGGAAATCGCTGTAGCAGAAGGAATTATGCCAGACAATGTTAAAGTACAGCATCACCGGGCTTGGATATGTGCGGCAAGAGGAGAAAAAGAGAAAGCCTTAAAGCTTCTTCAAGGGAAAACAACATATAATTACGATACGACAAGCATCTATGCACTCTTAGGAATGAATAACGAGGCGATTAGAAATATCGAAGAGGGGATAGATAGAGGATTTAAAGAGAGAAAAGACTATCTTTATTCTTATCCTTGCTTGGTAAATAATCCTTGTTATGATGAGCTGAGTCATGATCCTCGTTTTAAGGAGATTTTGAAGAGAGAAAAGAAGAAATATGAAGAAAAACTGAAGAAATATGGCAAATTATAGTCTGCGTGTTTAATAAAAATCGATTATGAGAGAAATTATTAGGTCCAGGAGCAAGGATATTCAAAATCAAGATCAGAAATTTTCATGTCACCCTGACAGGAAAAAAGGGGTTGTTGACATCACATTTTACCTGTGTTATTGATTCAATTATTAAAAAATCAAAGTAGAGCGAGGGGGAAATAAGAGATATCAGTTCATTTTTTAGGAATTGTCCTTTTGTTGAATTGGAAAAAAATATTTGAAAGGGGGTAATTCATGATTAGAGGGCCATAGAAAAATTCGGATTCTAATCTCTAAAGATAATGATAAAGGAGGGAATGATGAGAAAATATAGTTACCCTGCAATAGGGGGAATTTTAGCCGTGATAATCAGTTTGTGTTTGATTTTTTCTTCAGGTTTAATGTCAAAGGAGAAGAAGGATATAAGATTCAAATGGAAAGGACCTACTGCGCAAGACAAAATTACAAAGCAAATCGAAAAAGATAATGATAAGTTAGTTAAAATGTTAGAAGAGCTTAAAAGGATTAATCATCCACTTGATGAATTCATAAAAAAAGCAGAAAAAGATTTCGAGAAGACCTATTTAAAGAGTCCAATTCTTACAATTAATGACGAGGAATTTTCTGGATGGGATGCTATTATTCCTAAATTGAAAGAAATTCTAGGTGGCACGAAGACTGTTGAAATCACAACAGTGGATGTTTGTGTAGAATTTAAAGCTTACGATCCTGATATTAAGCCAGGAGTAGATGAAGATATTGACTATCATGCTAGTATAAAAACTTCGTTCTCCATGTCAGCGGCTGACCCTGATATAAGGGGTGAACTGAGACACAGGCGCATATGTACCTATGAATTTTAGAGGGAACAGACAAGAAGATTCGATAATCAGCTTCCTGTAGTGAATAAGAATGAGGAGACCTAAAAAAAGAAGAATCCTCAGGTGGCTTAGGGACTATACAGCCCATATTTCTTTATTTCTTCGTCTTTCTTTTCTTCGGCCATAAGCTCATTTGCCTTAAGATTGTCAAAGAGTTTCCTTATTTTCCTTTTATTCCCTCCTGCTGATGTACTGGAATGAGAGTACCTTGGCTAAAAAAGCGTGAAGACTACAAAAGCCTAATCCTTCCATCTATTTAGAGATGAGGCGGCGGAAGTTGATGAGGGACAAAGAGAGAACGACGGCAGTAATCATCCCCATTATCAGCAAATCGCGGCTAAAGTAGTCGATCCCGTTCCCCTTGAGAAAAATTTCCCGGATGATCTTGATGAGGTAGCGGAGGGGATTGATGTCTGCCAGCCAGCGGAAAGCAGGTGGAATGTTCTCTAGGGGAGTGAAAAGTCCTGACAACATAAGGAAGGTGACCATGGAAAACCACCCGAAGAAAAGCGCCTGCTGTTGGCTGGATGAAAAGGTAGAGATAAGCAGAGCATAAGAAAGAATAGCAAAAAGGAAGATAACCGCTGCTATGAGCAGGTAGAACAGGTTTCCCCGCAGGGGTATGCCGAAGACAAGGATTACCACCACAATCCCAATCCCCATATCGACCAGCCCCAGTATAGCCATCGGGAGGGCCTTTCCGATGTAGATTTCGATCGGCCTCAGACGACTGATCAGTAAAGTGTCCATAGTCTGTTGTTCTTTCTCCCGGACCAGTCCGATCGATGTCAGAAACATAGCCGTGATGGTCAGCAAAAGGGCCACGATTCCAGGCCCCATATAATTGATGCTCTTGAGATCGGGATTGAACCGGATAAGGGACCGGCTTTCCAGCGGAAATTTCATGCCTTTTTGGCTGATATCTTCCAAGATGTACTTCTTGGTGATGCCGTTGAAATAGCCTGCTGCGACCAGGGCCGTATTGGAATCGATACCATCCATCAGAATCTGTATCTCCGGATAATGAAGGGTCTTGCGCTTTGTATCGTACCCATCTCTCATGATGATGATGGAACGAACCTCTCCCTTCTTGAATACCTCGATGTAGTTCTCCGGGCGATGGGTAACCCGCCTGACATTAAAAAGCGGCGAACTTTCTAATCGGGTAATCAACTCTTGGCCGACTTTGTTTTTTGAAAGATTTACGACCTGAACAGGTATATTCTTGACATCGGTGGTGACCACATAGCCGAGAACGATTATTTGGATCACAGGAGCCACAAATATGAAAAACAGCATTTCTTTTTGTCGGAAAATCTCAATCAGTTCCTTGCGCAGAAGATAGAAAATCCTCATCAGCGGGCCTTCCTCTCCCTTGAAAATTTGGTGGACGCGACATTAATGAGCAATAAACTGAAACCGAAAAGGATCAGCCCTTCCAGGATGTAATGTTTGAGCGCAGCTCCCTTTAAGACAACCCCTCGGATGATACGGAGGAAATATGTCGCTGGTACGATGTAGGAAAAAGACTTTAATAAAAGCCCCAGAGAATCCAAAGGAAAGATAAACCCAGAGAGCAGAATCGAAGGCAGCAAGGTAATCAGCAGGGTGGCGATCATGGCCACCTTTTGGGAGCCGGCCACAGTTGAGATAGTAATCCCGAGCGATAGCCCGGTGATGATGTAAACCAGGGAAAACAACAGCAATATCAGTAGATTCCCCCTGATGGGGATGCCGAATCCGAACCTGGCTATTAGCATGATGAAGGTACCTTCAAGAAGTGCCACCCCAACATAGGGAATGGTTTTCCCAAGAATGATCTCCCAAGACCTTAACGGGGAAATGAAAAGAAGCTCGATCGAGCCTGATTCCTTTTCTCTGGCAACACTCAATGAAGTCAGCAGCGCAGTAATCATGATCATGATCACTGCCACAAGGCCGGGGATGATAAAGGTGGAGCTTTTGACTTCCGGGTTGAAATACATCTTGGTGTTGATTTTCAGAAGATCCTTTATGCTGTTATTTTTTGAGAGGAATTCGAGAATGACCATCTCGTTGTACTGATGAACGATATTGGTCACGTTGGAATCGCTACCGTCGATGACTGTAGCAACCCGAACTGGCCGGCCCATCTGGAGGTTAGCAGAAAAGTCCTGAGGGATGTGAAGATATTGCTTGATAGAACCAGCACGGAGCATTTCTTCAGCACGATCTATGGTGGAGGCTCCTGGTTCGATTCCCTTTGCCAGAGGGATCAAAACATAATAAGAGTTGTTGAAAAAGGCCTGGACAAGATTCTTGGACAGCTCACTGTGAGAGTCATCAATCACCGCTGTTTCGATCTTTTTTACATCGAAGGAAAGGGCATAACCGAAAATAAAGATCTGGATAAGCGGCAGGGCAAAGATGACGATCAGACTCCGGGGATCACGAAGGATGTGAAAAAATTCCTTGGCGATGACGGCTTTAATGCGCTTCATGGCCTTGTATGGCTCGCTTGAAAAGAATCTCCATAGAATCGACTCCTTCCCTTTCCAGCAGAGCAAACGGCTCGCCCTCCAGAATGATGTTTCCTCTATGGATGATAATGACCCGGTCGGCATATTCAGCTTCATCCAAGTTATGCGTGGTGACCAGGAGGGTCTTGCCCGCTTTCTTTAACTCATAGATCCGCATCCAGAAATCTCTGCGGTTCTCAGGATCAACCCCTGATGTGGGTTCGTCCAGCAGCACGATCTCCGGGTCGGGCATCAGGCAGGTGAAGAGGGAGACCTTTTGCTTGATCCCAGGAGGGATGTCCATCACCTTCTGGTGGAGGATTTTAGGGGGGACCTCGCGGGAAATATTTTCCTTGTGTGTGCGGATTTGTGAACGGGACAATCCTGATACTCCCCCAAAGAATTCCATGTTTTCGTAAGAACTCAACAAGGGATAAAGAGAAAATTTCTGTGACATATACCCGATAAAGGTCTTGATCTTCTTCAGGTCCTTTTTGACATTCAAGTTTTTGATGAACACTTCGCCTGAAGTGATGCGGAGCAAACCGAGGATCATTTTGATAGTGGTCGTCTTGCCAGCACCGTTCGGCCCTAGAAATCCCAGAATTTCCCCTTTGGTGATATCAAAAGTGATGCGATCAACAGCCGTGAAACTCCCGAACTTTTTTGTCAGGTTACGGACTCGAATCAAAAATTCCCGATACTCCAGCGATTGCTGGCTGTTATTCTGCTTGTGGCACAACATGACCGGTCCTTTCATAATAAATATAGATGTCCTCCAAGGTGGGGGATTCCTCATGGATTTCACGGGCAGGGATCTGTTCGAGAAGGAGGTTTTCCTCCTTCTGCAAATATTTGATATAACGGCCGCGGATATAGACATCATCCTTGATATCCGGATTTTCTCGGAGGCTCTCCATGACTTCCAGAATATTTCCCTTAGGCAGGATCCGGAACAGCTTGGCAGGGAAAGACTCTTTGAGGGATACGATCGAACCTTTCCGAAGCACTTTCCCGTCTTTTATAAAAATGACCTCGTCTCCCTTTTCCGCCTCATCCAGATAGGGTGTGGCCATGATAATGGTTTTCCCTTCCTGTTTGAGTTCCTGAATGATGCTGAAGAACTCGATACGCGAAAGGGGGTCCACACCTGTTGTCGGTTCGTCAAGGATGATGATCTCGGGAAATGCGAGAAGGATGGAAGAAAGGGCTAGCTTCTGTTTCATTCCACCAGAGAGGGCTCCTGCCCTCCTTTTTTTAAAAGGGAGCATCCCGGTTTTTTCCAGAAGCCGATGTTTCATTTCCTCTCGACGCCGGCGGGGCACCTGGTGGATATCAGAGTAGAAGTTTAAGTTTTCCTCAACGCTGAGGTCGGAATACAAAGAAAATCTCTCCGGCATGTAGCCGGTGATTTCTGTGATGCGATTAAATCTTTTTCCAACCGGCTTTCCGTCGAGATAAATTTCCCCTGAGTCTTTTTTGATCAGGCCCAGAGTTATCTTCAGGATGGTGGACTTGCCTGCGCCGTCAGCTCCGGCCAGGATGCTGATCGTGCCCGGCTCGAGGGTAAAAGAGACTCTGTCGACCGCCTTTAAGGAGCCGAATGACTTGGAAATCCCTTCCACCCTAAGCATTCTTAGTCCTCCTAAAGCTTCGGCGATTGATCCTCACCGTGACCGGCATTCCAAGCTTAAAAACCTTCAGGTCTTGCTCCAATTTTATCTTAACCCTGTAAAGCAACGACTGCCGCTCCTTTTCCGAGATGATGTACTTGGGAGAAAATTCGGCTCTTTTTCCGAAGTAGATGATCGTGCCAGAAAAAAACCGACCTTCCATACCATCCACCAGAACGTCGATTTTCTGACCGAGCTCTAAACGGGAAAGTTCGGTTTCTTCGAGAAAGGTCTCCACATACAGGCTGGACCAGTCCAGGATATCGGCCACCGGGGTTCCGGGAAAGACTGTCTCACCTTGGGAGACGAACTTTTCCAGAACTACACCGGACACCGGAGAGACAATGATGTGGTCCTCAAGTAGAAGATTCAAATATTCCCTCTGATTCTTTATATTTTTGGACTGGACGGAAAGTTCGCGCAAGGATTGCTGAGCATCGAAAAGGGAAGCTTCAACTTCATCCATCTTGAGGCGGGCCTGTTCGAGTTGATCAGCGGCTATGGACTCTTTTTTCTCCAGCCGTTCGAAGCTTTGAACCTGTTTTTTCCAATATTCGAGATTGGCATTAAGGAGCTGAATTCTGCGATTGAGTTTCTTACGGTTCAGGGTAATCCCCTGTTCCTGGATTTCAAGACCTTGGATCTGGTTTTCGATTTTGTCTGAATCGACAGTCACTAGGATACTATTTCTATCCACCTCCCTACCCTCTAGGATGTTAAGAGTTTCGATTTTGCCGGAAACGGCAGCTTTTACCGTGATTACCTCACCATCCACCACGCCGGCAGCCATGACGAATTCTGATTTTTCCCTGGAGCAGGCAGCCAAGACTATCAAACCGAGGGATATAATTAATATTTTTTTACTCATAGGCATCCTCCTTGCTTTTCCCGATGAGGGTGTTGATATTCACCTTGATCATCTCGATCTGGATCTGGATTTCTTGGAGGAGTAATGCATTTTTCTCCCGAGTGAGAAGCGCTTCCAGATAATCGACATTGGGGATTTGCCTTTCCACATAAAGGGCTTCCTTCAGGTCAGCATCCTCTTTAGAGTACTCGAGTAGTTGGGTGATGTGAGCTTTTTTTTCTTCCAGCTTTTGGAGGGATGCGAACAGGATCTCGAGAGAGGCAGCGACATCCTGGATAAACTTATTCTTCTGGTTCAGAAGCTTTTGTTCTTGGTAATCGAGCAGGATTTTTTCACTGCGGAGTCGATTCCATTCGAATACCGGAAGCGATAGGACGATTCCGCCCTGAAAGTAGAGAGCCCATTTTTTCTTGAAAAAATCGATTCCGGGCTTCCCGTAGTGCAGTTTGGCAAATCCACTGATCTGGGGCAGATGCTTTCCGGAGTTGATTTTTTTTTGGAGGGCGAGCATATCGGCCTGGTTCTGAAGGTTTTTCAGCACAGGATGATTCTCCTCGAAATAGGATAGGGCGAAGTTTTGGTTGATGGATTGTTCCTTGTAAGCAGCATCGATCTCTTCGGGATAGTATCCGCATAGCTTATGAAAATGGATTCTTTCAGACTCTATGGCCTGTTCTATATCGTTGATATTAGCCTGGATTTCCTCGATCTTAGACAGGGTTTCCAAGAGGTCGGATTTACGGACGAGCCCTTCGCTCCGCAGATCCTCGATACGCTGACGGTGAAACCCCAGGTTTTTTTTAAGGATTTGGAGGGATTGTTTTTTTTGGGTCAGGAGATGAAATTGGAAATAGGAGGATTTGATCAGGCCGACGAATTCGTTGACTTTAAGGATTTTTTGGTTGGCTTCGATGGCTTGGCGCACTTCGTTGAGTTTGATGGAATTGGAGAGGATTCCCCCGGTGAAGAGGGGTTGGGTGAGTCCTATATTGAGGTCGAAATTGTGATGTAGACCTGCTTCGATTTCCCTCCCGGGAATGGTATAAACTCCTGGAATCTGGACTGCGGGAAAGCTTATGGTCAAGGTCTCCGACTTGTAGAGATAGTTGGCGTCAAAATCGATACGGAACAGTCTGTCTTTGGCGGAGATTTGACGCTGGAGGGCGGCTCTCTGCTCGTCGAGTATGGTGTTTAGGTATTCATAATTCTTGCTCAGGCCCTCCTCGATAGCCTTGGTTAGAGAGATTTTTTCTACTGTTTGCCAGGGAAAAACATGGGTGCCGAGAAAGAAAAAAAGCACAAGATGAACGAATCCAAAAAGATATTTTTTTTTCATGGTAACAATCCCCTTTTTAAGAGATGGGTGATACTTTGGATGCGCTTCTCGAGGAATTCTTTATCATCTGAAATGCGTATATCCAAGATCGCTTCAACCATGGGCTGGGCGATAAATGGAAAGAGACAGAGGGGAAGGATATTAAAGATAAACTGGACTGGGTCGGATTCGGATAACAGACCCTTGCCGTTCCACTCTCGGATAACTCGGGGAAGCATTTTTGAGGGAGCCGCGGGAAACTCGGCAAAAATCTCTCTAATCAGGGGAGTGATGTTCTGGGGTGAGTGGATCATTTCGCGGCAGATTATTTTGATGACCTCTTTTTTGGAGGAAAAATAGCGGATGTAGAGAGCAGGGAGGATTTCAAAGAGACGCTCGGGAGTGCGTGTTTCCATGACTGCACGTTGAACCCTGGGAATGAAGTCGAGGAGAACCTCCTTGATAACTGTACGGTATAGATTCTGTTTAGAGGAGAAATAATAGAAGATCATGGCTTTATTGATGTCAGCCTTCTGGGCGATCCGGTCTACACGCGCGCCTTCGAATCCAAAGGAGGCGAACTCTTCGCGGCCTGCATCCAGTATCTTTTGCTTGGTGTTTTTTTCTTTAATTGTCATTATTATATTTGATTTAACCAACTAGTTAGTTTAACTATGCAGTTAATATACTATAAAAAATATAGCCTGTCAAGCGACTTCAGTTATTTTGCCTTTAGTGTTTTATTTTGAGATTTGCTTTGTCAGACTTTATGCTGAGAACTTTGCCGCGTGCATCTTTTTTAGTTTTTTAACCTATTCGCAATCACCCGCGATTTAACGAATGATGAAAAAACAACCTGATCAAGTTCATGAAAAAAATATAGGAATTTATTTATCCTGAAGAGGTGCTGGAGGACGCTCAACTTGAAAGGTGAGATTAAGGTCATACTAGTGGCGACCATATATATATTGGCTGTGCACGTGGAGCAGAAAAAAAGACGGACTTACCTGTTCTCTGTTCATCTCGGATCTGTGATGATCGTTCCATAGCCGGCCGCCTGTAGCGTGGTATTGAAAGCTGGTATGGTTTCTGCCAAAAGCCGCTCGTATTCTGCACGGACTTCATCCAGCCGCCTCTTCAGGATATCATAGACCTCAAGTTGCTGGTTCGTGGGGCCGAAGTCCTCAGTGTTACGGATGTCCCCTGCGCCGGTTCCGATCTCACCCGAGAACCAGAGGAGCTTGGAATATAGCATCATTTCGGCACGATAAGACTTCGGATCGGAAGCATGGAGCTGACGCTGGAGAAGTTTATCCTCGACGGTCACAATTTTGGTCCTAGTTTTGGCCAGGTCGGCCATGAGCAGTTCTGCATCTTTTGTGCGGGCTAAAACCTTACTTAGGTCTTCCATCTGTTTCCCTACCCATTCCAGCCGGTTGATCATGATTACTACCTCGTTGATGTCTTGGACAACATCCTTCCAAAGCTTGATCATGACCCAAATATCCTCTTCTGTACCCCTGGAGTTCGGATCTTTGCGGACCTCGAGTTTTTCGGAGTATTCCTTACCGTTTACAGTTAGCTTAATGGTGTAGATCCCGGGCCCAGCCAGCACGCCGGCCTGGGGCTCATGGATTCCCCAATGCAGAACTGGACGGGTTTCCTGTCCTCTGAAACGTTTTTCCTCCCAGACATGGGGATGGAATTCTGGTGTTGTGCGCAATTTGATCTGGAGGAGCGGCTTATAACGAAGGTCCCACCATACTCGGTTGAGGCCTTTATTGGCAGTTCCTTGAAGCGTCCGTACCTTTTGTCCGGCATCATCGAAAATCTCTACAGCCACTTTACCCCTGGGGGCCTCTCTAAAAAAGTAATTGATAGATGCGCCGTAGGAAACCGGTTGCCCTCGGCTTTGGTCGTTGGGCGGAGAATCAATACGCTGCCTGCTCTTAAACCTGTAGGCGGGACGCGGCTTAAAGAGGTGGACATCGGTACTTTCGACATCAGGTGTGAGCTGTTGCAAGTGGGTGACATCGTCCATTATCCAGACACCACGGCCGTTCGTCCCTACCACGAGATCATTGAATTGCTCCTGGAATGCGATCCAGGTGATGCAGACATGGGGAAGGTTGGACTGAAGGGACTTCCAGCTGGCACCATCATCAGGCGAATAGAAGATAGCGTTGGCCGTTCCGGCATAGAGCAGTCCTTTACGAACCGGATCTTCCTTGATGGCGCTCGTGTAGCTCAGGACCGATCGGGGTATCCCGGCATCTATTCGCGTCCAGGTCTGGCCGTAATCTGCCGTCTTGAAGAGATAGGGATCGCGCACGTTTTCTTGGTGGCCGTCTACAGCAATGTAACAGCGGCCCGCTTCGAAACGTGAAGGATCGATCATGCTCACTGTACCCCAAGTTGGCATGCCGGGAGGGGTAACATTCGTCCAGCTCTTTCCAGCATCACGCGTCACGTGGACAAGGCCGTCGTTGGAACCTGCCCAAATAACTCCGGCCTTAGCCGGCGATTCTGCGATTGCGAAAAGTGTGCAGCCGTACTCAACGCCCAGATTATCCTTGCTCAGACCACCAGAGGAGCCTTGCTTACTCTTGTCATTAGTCGTTAAGTCGGGGCTGATCAGCGACCAGCTTTCTCCTCTATCCGATGTCTTATGGATGTACTGGCTGCCGACGTAAACTGTGTTAGGGTCGTGTGGAGAGAGAGCGATGGGGTGGCTCCAGTTCCAGCGGTACTTGAGAAATCCGGCTGGAGAGTCGAGAGATTTTTCGGGCCAGGGATTGACATTGCGAACCAGGCCTGTACGACGGTCATAGATTTCGACTGTACCAGCATAGCACGTTCCCCATATAATGTTCGGATCGCTGGGATCTGGGTAGGAGAAACCGGACTCGCAGCCTCCCATGCTGCTCCAAACTGGAGCTTCAGGAGTATATCCCGGATAAGCCGGGCCACGCTTGGAAGTTGAATCCTGCATGTTGCTGTACACCCAGTAGGGAACACAATTGTCCACAGCTACATGGTACATCTGCCCGATGGGGAGAATCACTCGGCTCCACTCTCGGCCGCGGGAAGTGGTCAAGCTGATACCTCCGTCGTGGCCGATCATCATCCGTTCCGGATGCTTGGGATCGGCCCACATGTCATGACAGTCTCCGCCTCCAGAGAAGTTCTCGATAGACTCACCGCCATCGTAGGTCACATACATTCTGTTGCAGGGGAAATAAACCGTGTTCTCGTCGTCAGGAGCAATGCACATCCTTGTGTAATAGTGGGGACGCTCATTGATTCGTCGCTCATGACTCACGATTCTCCAGTGAAATCCCCCGTCGTCCGATCGCCAGAGGGATCCCCGGTCTCCAGTCTCGATGAGCGCATAAACGCGATCGGAATTTGAAGCCGCTACTGCCACGTCCACCTTTCCAACTTCGAACTCGGGGAGGCCCTTCCCTTCGATGCAGCTCCAGGTATCGCCGCCGTCGCGGGAGACGTAGACTCCGCCTCCTGGTCCTCCGGAGAACTTACCCCAGGTCTTGATAATGATGGGCCACATCCCGGCGAAAAGGATCTGCGGATTATTCGGATCCATGGCCAGCCCGGAGCAGCCTGTATCCTCGTTCACGAACAGGACTTGCTGCCAAGTTTTGCCGCCGTTCTTCGTCCGATAAACGCCACGCTCTCTCTGGGGACCATAACAGTGTCCCAATACAGCGGCGAAGACAATGTCAGGATTGTGCGGATGGACGATAATCCGCCCGATACGGCCTGAGTTTTCCAGCCCCATGCGCTGCCAGGTCTTGCCAGCATCCAATGACTTGTAGATGCCGTCTCCGATAAGGACGTTGGAGCGGATAAAGGCTTCGCCCGTCCCGGCCCAAATCTGATTAGAGTCCGATGGTGCGATAGCTAAGGCCCCGATTGACTGGGAGGATTCTTTATCAAAAACGGGTTTCCAATTGGTCCCTCCGTCGCTTGATTTCCACACCCCGCCAGCGCAGGCCCCGGCGTAATAGACATTAAGATCGTTCGAGTCACAAACAACCGCGCTCACGCGGTTACCCTGGGGACCAACGAAACGCCAGTGCAGAGGCCCGGTAGGAGCACGGAATCGGCGAAACTGGCTGTACGCAGGAACAGTGAGCATAGCGGCCACGACCAGCACAGGCGACATCGCTAAGAGATAGGCAGCTGCTGAATGCAGACGTTCAAGACGTCTCCACGAGTGTATTCTAGTTAAGTTCATGTTCCCTCCTTGAAAAGATCGTAGACACGATCCTAATTTTTGCATCATCTGGTGTTATCACCGTTATTATTGAAAAACCCAGGCGATAAACAGAAATTAATGGTGCTGAATAAATGCATCGGCAGTTATCATTTATAATTCAAGCTATTTAATGGTCAGCGAGATTAAGTCGGCAGCCAAAGCTACATGCTTGGAAATCATGGCTTTTTCACCAATTTCTGTCTACTGGCATCGATGCTCTTGATGGACTTACCTGGGAATCCTCCCTGAAAGGATGTAGAAACAAGATTTCTCTTTGGGATCCAGGGAAGGGATAGTTTATGAAACGAACTGAAAGGTTTTGTGTACGCCTTTGCTGGGAAATTTCACGCAGTTTTTGCAATGCTTAACAGTTGATGTGCGGTGAGAAATATATCAAATATCAGAAGACTAGGTCAAGGAAATTTCCTAACCAGGGACAAGACGAAAAAACATATGTCCTTTTTTATAAGAATTTTGGAATACATTCTGTATCCTCTTCCCTGCAATCCTTTTTATAATATCCACGATATTGAGGAAGCGCTCAAAAGGGATGTTTTATACAATCTGCTGAATATATTTTTTCAGGTAACGACCGGTGTAGGATTTTTTGGACTTGATAATCTTCTCCGGTGGGCCTTGAGTCATGATTTTGCCGCCCTTCTCCCCTCCCTCTGGCCCTAAATCAATAACATAGTCGGCACTCTTTATCACATCCATGTTGTGCTCGATGACAATTACTGAATGGCCCTCTTCCACCAGCTTCTGGAAACAGCCCAGGAGCACACAAATATCATCAGGATGGAGGCCGATGGTGGGTTCATCGAAGAGATAGAGGATGTGCTTTTCCCTTTGATGGACAAGATGGTAAGCCAGCTTAATCCTCTGTGATTCTCCTCCTGATAAGGTTGTTGTGGGCTGTCCCAATTTCAGGTAGCCCAGACCGACTTCGATAAGAGGGGAAAGCTTTTTCCTGATTTTGGGCCGGTCTGAGAAGAACTCACAGGCATCCTCCACCGTCATATTCAACACATCGTCGATATTCTTGCCTTTGTGTTTGATTTCGAGAATTTCATCCTTGAAACGCTTGCCTTTACAGGCTTCACAGGTTAAGACCACATCTGAGAGAAAATGCATCTCCACGATCTGCTGACCTGCCCCCTTGCATTCCTCGCACCTTCCTCCTGGGGTGTTAAAAGAGAAGAAACCCGGTTTGTATCCCAGAGCCTTAGCCTCTCGCGTCTGGCTGAAAATTTGTCGGATATCATCCATAGCTTTGGTGTAAGTGGCAGGTATGGAACGTGGAGATGTGCTCAGAGGCGACTGGTCAACCATTATGATTTTATCCACGGCATCCTTTCCCTTTATTCTCTTGAACCCGTCCTTGGTCTCCCCCATCCATCCTTGATAGAGGACATTGAAGAGAAGGGTGCTTTTTCCTGAGCCGGAGACTCCGGTGATACAGGTGAAAATCCCCAGGGGAATCTGGATATCGAGATTCCTCAGGTTGTGCTTGTAGGCGTTTTCGATTTCGATAAATTGATGCGGAGGCCTCCTTTTCCTGGGCAGTTCGATTTTCCTTTCACCTCTCATGTACTGAGCGGTAAGGGAATGAGGGGCATGGAGAAACTTATTCATAGTTCCTGAAAAAATGATCTCGCCGCCAGCCTCCCCTGCTCTTGGTCCCAGATCAATCAGATAGTCACCAGATCTAATGATTTCTGGATCATGTTCCACAACCAAAACGGTGTTTCCGATCTCCTTCAGAGACTTGAGAATTTTGATCAAACGGTGATTATCACGGGCATGAAGGCCGATGCTGGGTTCGTCAAGAACGAAGAGAGTCCCTACCAGGGATGCACTCAAAGCAGCAGCCAGGTTTATTCTCTGGGATTCTCCTCCAGCGAGTGTAAAAGTCATGCGATCCAGAGTGATGTAATCCAGGCCAACCTCAAGGAGGAAATTCAGCCGGTTCTGGATTTCATAGATTAATTTTTCAGCAATCTGTCTCTCAAAAGGAGTCAGCCGGATCCTTTGGAAAAAACCACAAGCCTCCTCGACGGTCATCTGGACAACTTCTCCGATGGAAAGGCCTTCAATCTTGACACTCAAGGCTTGGGGATTAAGTCTCATCTGGTTACAGGCTGGACAGGGGACGTATTTCCTGTAGCGGCTGAGGAGTACCCTTACCTGGACTTTGTATTTTTTAGTCTGTAACCATTCAAAGAAGCCTTTCACCCCGTAATAGCCATCTCCTCCCTCCAGGATCAATTTCTTATCCTCTTCCTTCAAATCTTTGAAAGGGAGATCAGTTGGAATTCCCCTTCGTCTTGCCTCATGGAGCATTTCCTTCATCAATCCTCGTGAGAGCGGCTTTGTCCATGGCTCTACGGCACCTTCTTCCAGGCTTTTTCTCTTATCAGGGACAATCCTGTCTTCATCCAATGTGGCCAAATCCCCGAATCCGTGGCAGGTGGGGCATGCACCTTGGGGGCTGTTGAAGGAGAAAAGATTGGGAAAAGGATCTTCATAGAGGATGCCACAGCGCTTGCACTCCAGCCTTTCTGAGAAAATAAACTCCTCTCCCTTATGGGAACGGACTTTAATCTTTCCTTCTCCTTTTCTTAGACCCATTTCCAGAGAATCGACCAGTCTGCCTCTTTCCTCTCTCGACAGATTCATCCTATCTACCAAGACGTCGATCTCCTTTTCTTTGCTCAGCTTGGCCTCGTCCAGGTTGAAAACTTTGTTGTCCTTTACGATTCTGAAAAAGCCGTCTTTTTTCAGAGCTTTGACTCCTTTCTTCAATGGCCAGGAGAAGGTTATCCAGATTCTGGTTTGGGGGGGGAGCTTGAACAGGCTATCAACGATTGCATCGATGGTGTCGCGCCTGACAGGCTGACCGCAATTAAGGCAATGTACAGTTCCGATGCGGGCGAAGAGAACCCGGAGGAAGTCATAGATTTCAGTGACGGTGGCCACAGTCGAGCGCGGATTTTTGGTGACTGCTTTTTGCTGGATGGCTATAGCAGGAGTAATACCTTCAATGGCATCTGCATCGGGCTTTTCTATCCTTTCCAGGAATTGACGGGCATAGGCGGAGAGGGATTCGATGTAGCGCCGCTGCCCTTCTGCATACAGAGTGTCAAAAGCGAGTGAAGATTTTCCAGATCCAGAAACTCCGGTAACGATGATCAATTTGTTGAGGGGGATATCGAGATCAATGTTTTTCAGGTTATGGACTCTGACTCCCCTGAGTATGATTTTTTTGTCCTTATTTGTTGTGCGACTCATCCAGCCTCAATCCTTAGAGTGATCAAAGAGCGAGAGATTTATTATAAGGCAAATCACAGAAATGATAAATCTTTAGGGATTATTCCTTATTGATAGCATCTCTATTTCCATTATGAGTGAAGATTTTTTCTGGAAGTTGTGAGGCGGCTGATAATATCCCTCATCATTTGCTATCACGGAAAAAGGATTTGTTCCCAGAAGCATCTTCTTTAATGAACATTTTCTTCAAGATAAGGATGGGTGGCATGGGGTGCTCCTCCGCAACGCCCGCAGCGGAAGGGGTTCCCCACGGGGGGATGGGTGGAGCGAGGACGGACGGAGGACACCCCATGACAGGACCCATCATAAAAAAAAGCACAGTTTTCACAGGAAAAGTATTTGTTTCCTCTTTTATTTTGAGATTTTTCTGCTTTTGATATAATGGGCAGGATTCCGGAAAGGAGGTTATGATGCGAAGAGGGACAATATACGCTCTGCTTCTTGGAGCTGTGCCCTTTATCACCCTTGTTTTTGCCCTGCCGTTAGTCAATCGAGTTTATCCTATTATTTTGGGTCTGCCCTTTATTCTATTCTGGATTCTGTCTTGGGTCATATTAACTCCTTTCATCCTTTTCCTAGCTTACAGGGCAGAGAAGAAGTTCAATCCTCCGCAAGATGGAGAGGAAGAATGAATTCGGCTCTAATCATCATCTTTGCCACCATACTTTTTTCCTCTCTCGTGGGCATCTATGCCGGGCGGCGGCTCAAGATGAACCTGGAAAACTGGACTGTGGGAGGCCGCCAGTTTGGGGTTATCATTATCTGGCTGTTGATGGCAGGGGAGATTTACACCACCTTCACTTTCCTGGGAGCAAGTGGATGGGCTTATTCAAAAGGTGCACCCACTTTCTATATTCTTATCTACGGCGCTTTAGCCTACACCCTGTCTTTTTTTATCCTTCCTGCTCTATGGAAGGTGGGCAAGCGCCACGGCCTCCACACCCAGCCCGATTTTTTCATCAACAGGTACGGGAGTCGATCTCTTGGAGTGCTGGTGGCCCTTATCGGTGTTTTTTCCATCATCCCCTACCTTCAACTTCAGCTTTCAGGTCTGGGTTTGATCGTTGAAGTAGCCAGCAACAGAGCCGTCAGTTCTCATCTGGCTATTGTTATCTCCTTTATTTTGACTTGTGCCTTTGTCTACACCAGCGGAATAAAGGGGGCAGCCTGGGTGGCTATTATCAAGGATGTGTTGATGGTTCTTGCGGTGGGAATCGTGGGCATAGGAGTTCCTCTCATTTATTTTGGGAGCTTTGGGAAGATGTTTCGAGCCCTCATACAACAGCATCCCCACCACCTTGTTCTTCCCGGTGCAACGGCCCATATGAGTGTAGGCTGGGTGATGTCCACGGTTCTTCTTACCGGCTTAGGCTTCTATATGTGGCCCCATGTGTTCGGATCCGCATTTTCGGCAAAGAGCGCAAAGATCATAAAGCGCAATGCTGTCATCATGCCTTTCTATCAGATTCCGATTCTTCTTGTCTTCATGGTGGGATTCACCGCCCTTCTTGTCATTCCGGGCTTAGAAAACGGGGATATGGCTTTTCTGGAGTTAGTCAATAAGACCTATCCCTCTTGGTTCATGGGTTTTGTGGGTGCAGCTGGAGCGGTGACAGCTATGGTCCCTTCAGCCATCTTGGTTCTCTTTGCTGCCACCCTTTTGGCCAAGAATGTCTACCAGTCTGGTTTTCGTCCACAAGCCAGCGAAGAGAAAGTCATGAGCCTTTCCCGGTTCATGGTGCTGGCCGTCACCACTCTTGCCCTTGTTTTTGCCATCTTTCTTCCCAATGAGCTGGTTCCTTTGCTCATCTTCGGCTATGATGGCGTCAGCCAGTTTTTCCCAGGAGTGGTTTTAGGCCTTTTCTGGAAGAGGGTGACCAAGGCTGGTGTCTTTTCCGGGTTGTTAACAGGAGTAGCAGTGGTGATACTTCTCGTTCTTGGAGGCAAGGATCCCTTCTTGGGGATGAATGCCGGGTTTGTGGGCTTGGTGGTCAATTCCGTCATCACTTTAGGAGTAAGCCTGATGAGAAAGCCTCGGATTCAAGGATTCGAGGGAAAGCAAGAATGCATAAATTGATATTGTTTCAGGTATGGAGGATAAAATGATCGAGGGATTAAAGAAAGAGATTAAGGAATTGACCCCGAAAATTGTCCAATGGCGGAGGGACTTCCACCGTCATCCTGAGATTGCTCTCCAGGAGCACCGAACCTCATCTGTCATTCGCACATTCTTGGAGGATCTCGGTATTCCTGTGGTCACTCTCGCCAAGACGGGATTAAAAGGAGTCCTGGAAGGGAAGCCGGGAGGAAGAACCGTTGCTTTGAGAGCTGATATGGATGCTCTCCCTTTAAGGGAGGAAGGGGATAAGGAATATATTTCAGAAAATCCAGAAGCTGCCCACGCCTGCGCTCACGACGGTCATATGGCTATCGTCATGGCAGCGGCTGAGCTCCTTTCCCGCAGAAAAGGCAGTTTTAAGGGCAGAGTCATCTTCCTTTTCCAGCCTTCGGAGGAGAAGCTTCCTGGAGGAGCCAAGAAGATGATCGAAGAAGGGGCACTGGAGGAAGTCGATGCCATTTTTGGGCTCCATCTCTGGCAATCTCTTCCTACTGGAAGCTTGGGGATTGTCAAGGGCCCGATGATGGCTCAGCCTGATCAGTTTTCCATCATAATCAAGGGGAGAGGGGGGCACGGCTCTATGCCCCAGACAACAGTAGATCCTATCCTTGTGGCTTCCCATCTTGTGGTTAACGCACAGAGTATCGTCAGTCGTAATGTGGATCCTCTCAAGCCTGCGGTTGTTTCTTTTGGGACCGTGGAAGGAGGGACGATTTACAATGTCATCCCCAACGAGGTGAGGCTGACCGGAACAGTGAGGACTTTTGATCCAGCACTCCAGCACCTGGCAGAGAGACGGCTGCAGGAGATAACAGAGGAGACATGTAAGGTTTTTGGTGCTTCTGGCCAGGTCGATTACGAAAAAGGATATCCTCCTCTTGTCAACAATGATGCTATGGTGGATTTTGTCCTGGAGACGGCCAAGAAGGCATTAGGCAAGGAAAATATTAGATCCATAGACCCTGTTATGGGAGGTGAGGACTTTGCCTACTACCTGCAGAGAATTCCTGGCGCTTTCTTCTTCTTCGGGATGGGCGACGGCATGGAATTTCCCCATCATCACCCTGCCTTTGACCTGGATGAGAAGGCGCTGCCTCTGGCCTCACTCCTGATGAGCTCTCTGGCCTTAGAGTACTTGAAAAAAGTTGCGTGAACCGTAAGTGCAAAGTTGAATTAATTGTTTAAGATGTCTTGATGGAATAAAGAGTCGACATGCGTTTTCCTCTTATTTTAGCCATTGCTTTAGCCTTAGCCATGGATGCCTTTGCTGTCTCTGTGGGCCTCAGCTTGAGCCGGAAAGGGTTGACTGGAAAACAGACGTCCAGGATAGCTATCCATTTCGGCTTTTTCCAGTTCATGATGCCTATTATCGGATGGCTGGCAGGGCAGAGTGTACTCCGCTATATCCAGGCCGTCGATCATTGGATCGCTTTTGCCTTACTGTCTTTTATCGGTGGTAAGATGATCTATGAATCTTTTTCCAGTCAGAAACGATTGGAAAGGAAGGATTCTGATCCCACAAAAGGCTTGTCTTTGCTCATGCTTTCTGTGGCCACGAGTATTGATGCCTTGGCTGTGGGATTAAGCCTTGCGTTCATTCATGTCAATATCTTGTATCCTGCTGCAGTTATAGGAGTGGTGACTTTTCTGTTGACCATTGCAGGAGTGAAAACAAGTGGTCTTCTGGGACAATGGCTGGGGAAGAGAGCTGGGCTTCTGGGAGGCCTGATCTTGATTCTCATTGGAATAAAAATTCTGTGTGAGCATTTGTGAATAGAGCCGTTATTCTGATTTTGTTTTGAGCAGCTGCCATTCCTGCTCAGTTATCTTTCGATAGGAGGAAAAATCAATCTAGAAGATGACCTTTAGTCCTCCATACAGAGAAAAACCTGGAGTGCCGTATCCTTTGACCGTCTCGTATTCCTCATCGAGAAGATTTTCCGATTTGAGGAAGACCTGGACCTTGTGTAATATGTCATAGGCGAATGATGCATTCAGCAGAGAATAAGAAGGCATGGCCACTCTGTGTGATACCCATCCGCTCCAATCCATATCCTCACTTTTCCCCATATGGATCAGGGAAAGGGTGAGGTGCGCTTTTCTCGAGAAATCACAGTTTACCCTTGCGGCGAGTTTGTGCTTCGGCCGACGCAGTAAATACTGATTTGTCACTTCATCCTTGGCTTCAATACGTGTATAGGAGGCGTTGAAGTGAAGCCCGTCATTCAGTCCTGCTTCAAGAGAAAGTTCGGCGCCTCTTGATGAGGCTCTGAGGATGTTGATGTAGCCTTGGGTGTAATCGAAGTCAATCAGATTCCTATAATCGGATGCAAAATAAGTAAGTCCCAATTTTAATTTATTCCTGAAAAGGCTTTGTTCGATTCCCACATCCCAGCCTGTAGATCGCTCTGCCTGTAAAGCCCTGTTTCCGACCGGGCCCCATATCGTTTCTGGTGCATAAAGCTGATAGAGGGATGGAGATTTGAATCCTGTTCCGTAGCTTGCCTTGAATTTTGTTCCTGTTTGCCGGATGAAATAAGCGGGAGCGATGCGGAAGGTTACAGCCTGACCGCTCTCAGTGTGATGATCGAGACGAACTCCTACGGTGGCAAAAAATCGATCAGCCCATCTGATTTGATCCTGAACATATATACCTGTGTTACGGGCTTTTTTTAAAGGAAAAAGGCTCGAATAAGGGCCCGAATCGGTTTCAGAATAATAATCAGACTGGCCCATTTCCTGTTGATGCTCGAGGCCAAAAGTCAAGGTGTTTTTTTCATCAAGAAAAAGGTTATGCTGCCAGTCGAGCTTCCATTGCTGGCTTTCGAATTTTGACCGGTCTGCATCAAAGGGGTGGACGGCATCCGTTGGGTTGTCGTATTCACGGTGGTACTCAAGATAAGATAGGTTGAGTTTTTGTTCCCATCGGTTTTGGAGAAAGAGGTGTCGGATTTGAGCTTTTAAAATAAAAGCATTGTAAAGCTGGGTGTTGTTAGGATCGTCTCCGTAGGCTCCACCAAAATTGTCTATTCCACTTTTTGTCCTTAGAGTTCTCCAGGTCAAATCAAGTTCGATGTTCTTCCGAAGACGTAAGCCTGCTTTTCCAGAAACAGTAAGATTTCTATAACTGTCTTTTTCTTGGTTTCCTTCATAGGAAGTGCTGGCAGCCGAAAAACCATTGGATCGGAAATAGGAGGCCGCCAGAGCATAATGGAGTGTATCGCTGCTTCCTCCAAATTCAGCACTGTTCAGGAATGTTCCATAGGACCCCCCAAGTGAGAGGAGATTGGCCTGGGGATTACCCCTGCCCTGTTTGGTGATGATGTTGATCACCCCGCCCAAGGCGTCTGACCCGTAAAGCGTACTCTGTGCTCCCCGTAGAATCTCGATACGCTCGATATTTGCAATGGAGAGATGAGCAAGGTCATAGGACCTAGAAGGAGTTATGGGGTCGTTGAGCTCAACTCCATCCAGCATCACCAAGGTGTGTTCTGCATTGGCTCCCCGGATAGAAACAGAGCCTGTGCCCCCGATTGGGCCATTCTGGATTACGTAGACACCCAGCACCTCTTGTAAAGCTTCAAGAACCGTGGCTATTTTCATTATTTCCAGATCTTCTCGGCTAATTACAGTGATAGAGCTGGCAGCTTCTCTGGCAGGAATCTCTATGCGGGTGGCGGTGACAACTATTTCATGGCGAAGAGAAGATTTATCTTTCTCGGAGTCCTCTTGCTTTTCTTCGGAGAAAAGAAAGGGAGGAAAGAATAACATCGCCAAGATAATGGATAGGATTTTTTTGTTCATCGTTCCAACCTCCTAAAGAATGGCCCCCGCTTAGAATGATTTTCGAGCGAATTTTGTGAGTTGCCATCTTTTCTCCAGGGGATAGGCGAGCAAAAAAAATCAACCCTACCTTCCACCCGAAGATGGGTTTTGCAGGCTTAGGAGAGGTTTCCTGACTCTCGGATCATCCTCCTTCCAGACCTTCCCGTCCTCTCAAGGACAGTGGCTTTTTCTGGAATTCGTACCCGATTACAGTAGCGGGGGCTGTGCCCGATTCTCACGGACTTCCCTGCTCGATAAGCCTAAAATTCGATTGTCAAAGATAGATTTTATTCTTCCTTAATGTATAGAGGGTTCGTATTGCTGTCAAGCTTTTTGTTGATGAAAATAGCGCCTCCATTTCCGTGATAGCTGATGGAGGCGTCGGTTTCTATCCATCCTTGCCAAGACCCTCCCACCCGCCACTATGGGCTTCGGATGGACAGCAACCGCCGCCTCAGGGAAAGTCCTGTTAGATGATATATTTTCAATCATCGGAAATGGAGACGCCCATGTTGATAAATAGAACAGGCTGTCTGCCTTCCATGAAAGCGGACAGCCTGGTAAAGGGGATGAATTAATGGGTTAGGGGATTTATATGGAAAACCTCGAAAAAAGGAGGAGAAAAAGTGAGGGTTTTTTTTATTTTGCAGGGTTCTGTCTCTTTTCTCATCTTTCTATATAAATATACGTCAGAAGAACTAAAATAGTTGCAGTTTTTTTGATAAAAAATACTCTTTGAACGAGACCAAAGAAACCGTCAGCCTTTGTGTTTATTGAAAAGTTAAGAAGAATAGACATAAAAGATTATGTTATTTTTCTTTTCTTGCTTGTACAAATGATTAGGAGCGAAATAAGAGCTTTTCCTTTGCTTTTTGAACTCCCCTTTTAAGAATTTTTATTATATCATAATTTGTATTTAGATTTCAACATATTTTTTCAAATTCTTGAAAATAGCCATTTGTGAGCCTTTTTTGCACTTTTTTACCCTAAAAAAAGCATCTTTTTACAGTATTTTCGAAACAATGAATAAATTATATCCATTTTCCCTCAATTTTAGATTGTGTTTTTCCTGTTCAGATAAAGATTTAATCTTATAGATTTCGGAAGAATCATTGAGTATCCTGATGAATGGCTCGAGCTATCCGTCGTTTTAGCGGATTGGATTTTTTTGTTTTTTTGACTATTCAGAAGAAAGTTTTTAGAATGAAGCTCCAGGCTTAATGAGAAAACTATTTTATTCAAGGAGCACAAAGATGGATAAAGAGGAATTCAAAAAATATGGCTTTCAGTTCGTTGACTGGGTAGCTGACTACTTGAGTGAAATGGAAAAATATCCTGTCAGCTCTGTGTTAATGCCTGGAGATGTTCGAAGAAAACTTCCTTCTGATCCTCCTATGAAGGGAGAGTCGATGCAGAGTCTTTTTTGCGATTTTAAGGACATCATTCTTCCGGGTATCACTCACTGGCAGCATCCTTCCTGGTTTGCCTATTTCCCTGCCAACAACAGCCTCCCCTCAATCCTGGCCGAGCTGTTGACGGCTGGCATGGGTGCTCAGTGCATGAGCTGGAAGACATCTCCTGCAGCCGCCGAACTGGAGGAGCTTGTCCTGGATTGGCTGCGTCAGATGATCGGCCTTCCCGATGGGATGGCAGGAGTTATCCAGGATACAGCCTCCACGTCCACTTTGGTCTCCCTTCTCACAGCGAGAGAGAAAGCGACTTACTTTGAATCAAATAAGCTGGGCCTGAAAAAGCCTTTGATGGTCTATACATCAGAAGAGGCCCATTCGAGCGTGGTGAAGGGAGCGAAAATTGCTGGTTTCGGGAGTGAAAATATTCGTTTTATACCTACAGATGAAAAATTTGCCATGATTCCTTCTGAATTGGAAAAAGTTGTGGAAGAAGATAAGAATCAAGGATTACATCCAGCCTGTGTGGTGGCCACGTTGGGAACAACGTCTTCCACGGCCATCGATCCCTTGGCTTTGATCGGGAAGATCTGCCAGGAGCACGGGCTGTGGTTTCATGTGGATGCGGCCTATGCTGGAACCGCAGCCATCCTTCCTGAGAAAAGATGGATGATGGAGGGGACAGAATATGCCGACTCCTTTGTTTTCAATCCGCATAAGTGGATGCTCACCAATTTTGACTGTTCCGCTTATTTTGTGAAAGATCCTTCTGCTCTGATTCAGACTTTCGAGATTCATCCTGAGTATCTGAAAACAGGTGTGGATGCCGAGGTGAAGAATTATCGTGACTGGGGGATTCAACTGGGGAGGCGCTTCCGGGCTCTCAAGCTGTGGTTTGTGATCCGCACCTATGGAGTTGAGGGACTGCAGAAAATGGTCAGAGAGCACCTCCGCTTGGCTCAGATGGTTAAGGATTGGGTGGAGGAGGATGTGCGTTTTGAGCTTATGGCCCCTGTGGATCTGAGCCTTGTTTGTTTTCGACTGAATGATGGGAGGGAAGAGGACAAATTAAATGAGCTGAACAGGGAATTTCTGGAGAGGATAAACACAACAGGGAAAGTTTTTTTAACACAGACCACATTGCGGGGAAGGTATGTCCTTAGAATGGTAATCGCTTCCCGCGCGACAGAGGAACGTCATGTCAGGGCAGCCTGGAAGCTGATAAGATCTCAAGCCGATGAAATCCTTATGAGAGAGGGATGAAAAAAGACTATCTGTTTTCTCCTCCCTCTAGGTTGACTGCTGATTATTCCAGGCCTTCCGGTAAGCCTGCTTTCTCGAAGAATTCAGAGGCTGGCGCAATCTTAACCTTTTCGGGTTTGACATCCAGAACAAAGGTCTGTATCACCAGGTCTTCTTCCAGTACGTCCTTGGGCATGTTCGGATTGGCATAGGATATGGGCGAGGGGGTGTTGGCCACCAAAGCCTCTTTGAGGCTTTCCCCATCCTCGGTGATTATGGCGATGTAGATGTTTTCGTAATTGAGGTATTTCTTTATGGCACGGTTGACATCCTCATGAGTGATCCGGGGAAGTCTCTCTTGTACTTCGGCCAGGAAATCTTTATAGCCGTAGTAGTGAGAATCCATCTGCCAGCCAAGTCTTTCCCCCAGTGTCTGAGCGTAGAGTTTTGTGTAATTCAGTAGGTAGGTCCGGGTCAGTTCGAACCTTTCCTTGGGAATCCCTTCATCGACCAACTTTTGGAGTTCCCTTAATGCTTGACGAAGGACAAAATGACGGTTGGAATTGGCCAAGGGACGGATCCAGATGGAAAAATACTGCTGCTGCCGACAGTAATTTGTTGCCGGATACTTACGCCTTCCTTGGATAAAGTGCTCGATGTAAGCGTAATCTCCGTAATTCTGCCCTCTTTCCTCCCGAATTTTTTGAAAGAGGAGTGAGAGATGCTGTCTGTGTTCACCGAAATGAGAGCCTGCAATCCAGAGAGCGAAGAAATCGTCATCAGCTCTTGAGATGGGAAGGGGAAATCCCATGGAAATGGCTGTGGCCGGAGTCTTTTTTTCAGCGATGACAATCTCCAGTCCTTCCGGCATCCGTTGCTCGCCAAGAGCGAGGCGGGGAGTGTACCCTTCGGGAAGAACAGAAAAATCTTCCATCACCTTTTGGGGGAAGTCCTCCGGATAGCCTCCAGCGAGGCCTATAATGATATTTCCTTGAATGAAATGATTCTTGTAGAATTCTTTCACATTGTCCGGGGTGAGAGATTCAAGGCTTTCCACTGTCCCTGCTTCGTGATGTCCATAAGAATATCCTTCATACATCATAAGATTCAGAATTTCTTTTCCGAACTGTTCGTCCCTGTTTCCAACCAGGGTTTTTTCCAAGAAGTCTATCTGGTTTGTTTTTATGCGGGTAAAGTCCTCCGGACGGAAGCCTGGGTCGAGGATCATATCTTTGAATAGGGTGTAATATTCCATTAAATTGTCCTTGTGGATCGTACCTGAGAAAACAGACATCTCCTTATCCACGCTGAGACTGACTGCGGCAGCCATAGGATAGAATTTCTTTTGAATTTCCTTGTATGTCAGGGTTTTGCTCCCGCCTTCGGCCAGCAGGCTGAATGCAAGCTGGCACAGGCCTTCTTTTCCTCGGGGATCGTTGGCTGATCCCACATTCAGGAGGATTCTGAAACTCACCAGTGGATTGTCTTCAAAGGGGAGAAGTTCGGATGAGAGTTTGTTCGGGCTTTTTTTGGTACAGGTCACAAGCATGAGTAATAGACCTAAGATGAGAATGCCTAGGATAGAGTTTTTTCTCATTTTGCCTTTCCTCCTGTTAAGGTGACCACAGTGCTGTTTGTTTTGGGGAAATATTTCTTGGCCATATTTTGAATGTCCTGAGGAGTCACCTTCTCATAGAGATCGAATAGCTTGTTCACAGTCCCTGGATCAATGGCTAAATTGATATAAGCAGCCAAGCTTCCGGCAATACCGTCAGTTGTTCCCAGTCTTAGAGCGAAGGAGTATTTGATGTTCGACTTGACATCGGCTAGAAGTCTCTCATCCACCGGTTCTTCTTTGAGCCTTTCCAGCTCCTTGAAAATCTCCTCTTCGACAGAGGGAAGATCTTCATCTTTTTTGACGATGGAGTTGAAGACCAAGAGATAGGGATCTCGCCTATCTCCGAAAGAGGCATTCAAGGTGAGGCACTTTTGTTCTTCGATGACCAGTTTCTGGTAGAGTGGAGAAGAGCGGGAGAAGGCAATCTCAGCCATGAGATCCAAGGCAGGCTTGTCGGTCTTCTCGTCTGAATAGGCTGGTCCGTGGAATCCGATGGCCAGGCGCGGAAGGGTTTTTGTAGGCCAATCATAGTGGGCCCTTTTGGCCTCTGTTTGCGCTGGCTCCTTCGGAGTGATCAGGGCATAGTCTGAGGGCTCCCACTTACCATAGTACTTCTCCACATACTCCATGAGTTTCTCATGCTCAAAGTCTCCTGCCACCAGAAGGATAGAGTTATCAGGGGCGTAGAATCGTTTCCTGTAAAGCTGGCTGTATTCAAACTGGTTGGGCATATCCAGGATGTCTTCCAGGTAACCGAGGACTGAATGCTTGTAGGAATGGTTTTCGAATGCTGTGTGTCTCAGGAGTTCAAACAGACGCCTCCCGGGATTTGAAACACTGGAGTAATATTCTCCTTCGATGACAGAGGCTTCTGTCTTGAGCATTTCCTCATCGTAATAAAGGTTGATGAATCGGTCCGCTTCTGTCTTGACCACCTCTTCCAGGTTTTCTCGTCCGGCAAAAACGACGAAGTAGCAGGTGTAGTCGTCAGTGGTGTAACCGTTTGTCCCGGCCCCTAACTTGGTCAGGAAGTCATCATAGGCCTCACGGGGAACATTCTTGGTGCCTTTGAACATCATGTGCTCGAAGAAGTGGGCAAAACCGGACTTTCCTGGTTCGATCTCGTTGCGGGAACCGGAGCGAACGATGGTGTAGTAGGAGATGATTTGAGGATTCTGGAGAGGAATGGATACAACCTTCAGCCCGTTGTCTAGCTCTTCTAATGTGTAGTCATAGGGAAAGATGTTTGAACTGTAGAGCAGAGAAGGAGCAACGGATAGGAGGAGAAAAATGCAGAGCGTGAAGGATAGGAATTTAGTCATTTCATGAAACCTCCTTTGTGAGTATAAAAAAATTATTGTGATTTTTGGCCAGAGAAATATAACAGAATCTTATGAGCAAAACAAACTATCCTTTGAGGCATTGCCCTAGCTAGACCACAGGATCTTTAGGATAGTAGCTTGAATTTATTTTATCCTCCAACCACCCTAACTTTATAGGCGATCTCTGGTCTCTGGACGTATAAGGTTTGATATCCAGAATAGGGGTGCCTTCGATCATATCCACTCCAGAGACCTTCAGGATATTCCCTTTGCGTTCGATCACCTTGACTATGGTCAATCCGATAGGGTTGGGACGGTGAGGGCTGCGGGTGGAGAAGACACCGCGCAATGTCTCATCGAGCAGCGGTCTGGTGTGGAGCCTGAATCCTTCGGATTTATGGAAGGAAAAAAGGATGATAAGATGAGAAAATCCTTCTGTATCCTTTAATCCCTCCTCATACTCCTTGAATATTTCAAGTTCTCCCTGAACAGAGTTGAATCCTTGAGCAACAGCGTATTTTTTAGGTCGAATATCCTCTAAATTCTTAAAGGGAGAATGCACTATACCGATGGCTTTAAAGGTGATATTCATCTTGTTCGATCCTTTGAAATGTTATTTTTTTCCTCAAAGGAGCCAAGTGTTTCTTGTCTGGAACAAAGATAAGGTGGCTCGGACAGCGGCAGTCAGAGGAGCCAAATTTTTTGAGTGGGAAAAACGCTCCCTCTACATGGTTTTCAATGGAACGAGCCACTTGACATTCATCAAACTCTTCCTTCTTTATCCAGATATCCTCGATCTCGGCTTTTTGAAGAAAGTAATCGATATGCCAGAAGAGTTTTTTCTCCTTTCTCAAATGCCGTTTGATCCTTCCTGCAAGACCTTCCCTTGCCCTTCCCACGTAGAGATAGATTCCAGGGAGGAAAGTTGTTTTGGAGAGCTTTCCCACGGAAATCTCCTGCTTCTTCCTTAATTTGAGAACCAGTAGATAAAGGCCTTTTGTTTTTTCTTGAAAAGATTTTTTCTTCTTCAATTTATAAAAAGGGAAAAACTATTCATTGCAGATGAAAAAGATGCCATCTTCATTTCACATAAGTCAACCATTTTTCGTACTCTTTCCTTTTACCTCTTACAGTATCGTTGTAGGCTCGGGCAAGCTTCCGGGTGATAGCCCCAGATTTTCCCTTGCCGATGATGTATTCCTTTGGAGCTACTTCGGGATCTGAATTGTCGGTGACTCGGACGATGGGAGCCAGCTCTACAGCGGTTCCTGTAAAGAAGATTTCGTCTGCCTTAAAAAATTCTTCTTTAGTTATCGGGCCGATGGTGCAATCAATACCCAGATCCTTGGCGATCTCCAGGATGGTTGACCTGGTTATTCCCTCCAGAATGGATTCAGTTTTATCGTTGGTCTTGAGTACTTCTCCTTTGACTATAAACACATTTTCTCCTGGACCTTCGGCAATATTCCCTTCCAGATTCAAAAAAATCGATTCATCAAATCCTTCAAGCCTAGCCTCCATGCCGCTTATGGCTGATTGCACATAAATGCCGCCCAGCTTTGCGGTCATGGCAACCTGGCTTTGATGAATGCGTTTCCAGGTGAAAACACAGACGTGGGCTCCTTTTTCCGTTTTCTCTCCGAGGTAGGCTTCCCATTCCCATGCTCCTATGGCCAACTCCACAGAAGATAGCTTGGGCACCAGACCTAGATTTCCGTAGGAATAAAAAAGGAGGGGACGGATATAGGCTGAGTCGAGTTCATTCTCTTTTATGACAAGTCTGATTGCCTGACCTATATCTTCTTTGCTGTAGGGAATGTCCATTTTTAGGGTGGAAGCAGAATGGAAGAACCTCTCGATATGTTCGGGAAGACGGAAGATAGCAGGTCCTCTGGGTGTTCTGTAGGCTCGGATTCCCTCGAAGACAGATGTTCCGTAGTGAAGAGCATGGGACATGGGATGAATGACGGGCGTTGACCAATCATAGAGATTTCCCATAAACCAGAACTTTTTTGCTCTGGGGAAATGGGTGTTATCGAACATGCCTGACTCCTTTTAATGGAATTATATTAAAGAGGTTTCATGAATATCGATCCAGACTTTATCTCTTCATCCACTTGAGGATCACGAATCCTCCCTGACCGTAGCTCGGCTTGGGTCTTTCTGTCTTGCTGAGTTCAGGAGGAGGATGAAGAAGAGTCTGATAGGCTTCGCTGAACGCTCCAGGAATATCGTTTAAAAGTTTGAGGATATCATGGGCGGAGAAAAAACGAGCGGCCTTATAGAATTTGCTTTGAGCCGCTTTAGCCTCATAATACCTTCCCCAGTGGCTCTTTCTATCGATAATACCAAGAATCAAGACACCTTCTCTCTTCAGGACTCTTGTTGATTCTCTTAGGACTTTTCTCGGATCAGAGACAAAGCATATAGTTAACACAATCAGGACAAAATGAAAAGAGGCGT
>CAYVAT010000008.1:34445-37636 GCA_964449165.1 uncultured Eubacteriales bacterium
GGATCAGAGACAAAGCATATAGTTAACACAATCAGGACAAAATGAAAAGAGGCGTCTTTAAAAGGAAGAAATTCGCCCATTCCCTGGACGACCTGAATCTTTCTTTCTCTGGCAAGTTTAAGCATATTCCAAGAAGGATCAAGGCCGAACCTAACGGGGAGAATGGAAGCAAATCTGCCTGTCCCTACACCGATTTCGAGGCCTCGTCCGCAAGCAGGCATGACCTTCTTGATGGCCCTGATCTCAGATTGGAAAATAGCTGGATGCTCATCAAACCAGTTGTCATAGACTTTCCAGTTTTCATCGAATATATGAGATGTTTCTCGTCTTATCAACTCAAGTCTCGATTTTAAATTCCCAAGCGCACCAGACATCTGGCGGATGGGGATCAGGAGGACAGACAATGCAAGTAGTAATTATCCTGGGATCGATGGTTTTGGCAAATCCGCTATACTCCACAACACCCACTGATTTGCAGGGAAAGTCAGGAAGGCCCTGTCTTTTTCTCGCTTCTTGAACACGACATCTGTTCATACGGAAGATGCATCGGGTATCGGTGACTTCTGCGGTTTCCTGAACATTGATATAAGCGTAGAGTCTGAATTTTAGAGCTTGTACGAGGGCGGGAATGCCACCTCCGGGTTTCATTCCCAGCCTGTTCATGATTCGTTTGGCTTCGATCACGGTGAATTTCTCCCAGGCCTTCCGGTCAAGCTCCATGGCTGCGTCTATCCCGAATTTATCTTCCACAGCTCGAAACCACAATCCATCATGGGCCAGCCAGTTCTTGGAAGCATCTTCCAGGAGTGCTAAAATGTCTTGCTTGGACAAGTCCTTGACTTCTTTCATGTGTTTCCTCTTTTTGGTGATTCTTATTCTATCTTATTTCCAGCCGGCCAAAATATTCCTCGAATGAGCGATGGCTGGTAGGCGAAGCCTTTATCGAGGCTAGGCTGGCTCATAATACCTTTTACCCCTGTGGACAACCGCCTTCACCTTGCCCTCTTCAAGCAAGACATTCAGATGTTTTATGATTTCATTCTTGTGTTTTCCTAAAGAGGAGGCGATGTCAGAAAGGGTTGCCGGCCTCCGTTGGAGGAGCGAATGAATGGAGCTTCTTATGTTTTCAGAGGCCGGGGGCTGTTCTTTTTTTTCAAACGGGGCGATGATTTCACATTTTTTGCCGAGAGTCTCTCTGATTCTCTTCATCTCTTTATGAGTCAACGGCCGGGCGAATTTTTCTGCAGGAGGACGGATAACGGTGTTGAGCTGGATTTTATCAGGATTGATCTTGGCAATGGCTTCCTTAAGCTTTCTTATGTGAGCGGGAGAATCATTGACTCCTTTGACCAGCATGACTTCCAGCCAGAGGTAGCCCTTGAATTCCTGGCGAAATTTTCTGAGCCCTTCGATGATTTCTTTAATCTTGAGCGAAGGATGGGGCCTGTTGATTTTTAAGAAGACTTCCTGGGTGGCTGCATCCAGGGAAGGGACAACAAGGTCTGCAGCCAGCAGAGCCTCTCTCACTCTCTTTCGGGTGAGGAGCGTGCTGTTGGTTAGCACTGCTACGGGGAGGGAGGTCACTTTTTTTATTTTGCGGATGATTTTTCCTATAACAGAGTTCAAGGTGGGTTCTCCAGAACCCGAAAAAGTGATGTAATCGATTCGCTGCCCTGAATGGAGAACTCTTTTTATCTCTGGAAGGATTCTGGAGGAAGGAACACATTCTTCTCTTTTTGTGGTTTTTTGAAGAGTGGGGCCCAATTGACAGTAGATACAGTTCAAAGAGCAGGTCTTGAAAGGAATGATATCAACACCAAGAGAGAATCCTAGGCGCCTTGAGGGGACAGGGCCATAGATGTGGAAGAGAGGAAGAGTCTGTTTTGATTTTTTCAATGTGCTCTGTCAGACTTTATCCTTGTAAATGGAGATAAATCTTCGAAGAGATCGGTCGTAGGTTTTCTCTACATCATCGGGAAAAAGACAGGCAGGAAGTTCGTCCATATTCCAGTGATATTGGATGCATTCGCAGCAGACGCCTTTTCGGCTGCACGGTTCCCAGGTGCAGTTACAGCTTTCCAGGTTTTTTTCTTCTTTACATTCTTTCATGTCTGACTCCTTATAGAATGCCGGAAGCTAGGTTCTTCTGTAGTGCTTTTTCCATGGCGCTTTTTTCTGGAAAAGATAATCGGCCAGAGCCCTTTGTAGAGTTTCCGAAGCCAACTGAGCGCAATGGATATCGGATTCCGGAAGCCCCCCAAGACGTTTGAGGATTTCATCAGCGCTGATCAGAGCGAGTGCTTGAGTGAAGGTTTTGTTCTTGACTGCTTCGCTGGCCACGCTCCCACAAACAATGGTGGTGCCGCAGCCGTCTGTTTGAAAAGTGCATTCGGCAATCCGATCATCCTTCATCCTGACAAACATCTCCATGGTGTCGCCGCAAGAACCTTTGACTTGGGCGTATCCATCAGGGTTTTCCATCTTGCTGAAGTTACGGGGATTCTGCCAATGGTCGATGACGATTTCAGAGTACTCCTTCCTGATCTGTTTCATGATTTGTTCTTGGAGTTGGCGGGCAAATTCTTCGAGATCTACCTCTGTTTCCATTTTTTTTGTTTCATTATTTTTTTTGGCCATCTTAATAATTATCCAGGACTTTATTGGATCTGGATCTTTGCTCCTGCGCCTATTTTCAGGAAATCGTCCTTGTATTCCTGAGCAAAAAACTCTCGAGTCTCGTCTCCGGAACAATGGCAGGGGGCCACTCTTTTTACACCTAGTTCGCGGAACTTGTCTATGATGCTTTTTGTTTCTGCTTTATCGAAACCAGTCATGTGGAAACCTCCAAGGGCTAGATAAACATCCTTGTTGAGGAATCCTTTCGCTTTGGCGATGATGTTCACAATCCTGGGATGAGCGCATCCTGTCATCAAAACCAAACCCTTATCTGTATCCAAGATTAGGGATTGTTCCCTGATCCATCCTTGAATGACTCCTGTAGTATAAGCCCCGCGGCAGATCTGTTGGAAGGATTCCACGTCCATGATCTTGGCGCCTTTTTTTCTCACCATGTCCTTGAAACTGGAGGAAAAGAATGCAGGGAGCCAAACTTCGACATTTGAGTTTTTTCCAAGAAGGGCTTCCAATCCTCCTGTGTGATCCTTATGATCATGTGAAAGGACGACATAATC
>CAYVAT010000008.1:37736-85270 GCA_964449165.1 uncultured Eubacteriales bacterium
AAAATGAGAGTTTTCATTTTCTTCCCTTCCAGTTATTTCCACCTCTATTCCATAAATGAACACAGTTGATGTTTGGCAGGCTGAGTCAAAGTTGCTTTTTCCAGACTGAGCTAGATCTCCAGGATCAGTCTCTTCGGCAGGCAGTTCCGTCAGAGCAGGGAGGAGTATCGCATCGTTCTTCTCTTCCGCAGCAGGTCGTCTGGCGGCCAGATAATCCCCCGTTGATGACAGCAGAAGGGGCGGAGAATACCTTCTTGAGGTTATGGCTTTGGCAATGGGAGCAGATGAGGTTAATCTTCTCCTGGGAAGACTGAACAAAGACTTCTATGGTCTTTCCACAGTTCTGGCATTTATATTCATAGATGGGCATTGTTCAGCCTTCTCGAGTCATTTTGGTCCCGCACTTGGGATAGGATCTCTGATAACATGGTTTTCCTCTTTGATGAGCAACCCTGGCTCCACAGGAAGGGCAGACGCATGTGCCGCCGGGACCGAATCCTCTTCCGCCCCCTTGGCCTCTTCCTCCTCCGCGGCCTTGTCCTGGTCCTTCTTGCATTCTTTTCTCCTTTCTAAATCATGAGGTTTCATCCTTTTGGATGGATGATTTTTTCCACGATGTCCATGAAGGCCCGGCTTGCTTCAGAGTCAGGGTTATCGGCGATAAAAGGCTTTCCTTCGTCTCCAGAGGAAACGATTTGAGGATCGAATGGAATCTTTCCCAAGAAGGGAATCCCCAACTCCAGGGCAGCTCTTTTTCCACCGCCTTCCTTAAAGATATCTATCCGTTTTCCACAATGGGGGCAGATCATTCCGCTCATGTTCTCGATGATTCCCAGGATCTTGAGGTTAAGCCTTTGGGCAAAAGCAACCGCTTTCCGCGAGTCTAGGAGAGAAACCTCTTGTGGGGTGGTCACCACAACAGCTCCAGTAGCAGGAATCAACTGGGCAACAGAAAGGGGCTCGTCCCCTGTACCTGGGGGCGAATCGATGATGAGCCAATCCAATTCCCCCCAATCGACATCACTGAGGAACTGTTGGATGGCTTTCATCTTCATGGGCCCCCGCCAGATGACAGGTAAATTAGGATCTTGGAGAAGAAATGACATGGAGATCAGTTTCAGGTTCTCATTGACTTCGACAGCTTTGATCCCTTGTGGCGAAATATCCAATTTCTTGTCCTCGACACCAAGAATCTTGGCCAGATCTGGGCCGTGAATATCCACATCCATCAGTCCCACCTTGAGCTTTTTAAGTGCTGCGGCCAAGGCGAGGTTGGCAGCTACCGTGCTTTTTCCCACTCCTCCCTTCCCGCTGAAGACGAGGAGCCTGTTTTTAATCTTGGCTAAAGCCTGTGTAACCTTTGCTTCTTGTTCCTTAACACTCATCGGTCTTCTTCTGATTTGTACTGAGAAAGGATTTCCCTGACACTCCCGCTCAATCCTGTGATGATCCTGATACCCGCTGAATCAAGAACTCTTTGGGCATTAGGGCCGCACTGGCCAGTGAGGACAGCGCCCACATCTTTGCTGGATATAAGTTGGGCTGTCTGGATTCCTGCCCCTTGAGAAGCCTCGGTATGGGGATTTCGAAGAGCCTCATAATCGAGTGTTTCAGGATCGATGATTAAAAAATAACGGGCTCTGCCGAAGCTAGGATCTAATTCAGCCTCTAGATCGTATCCTTGAGCTGTTATGCAGATCTTTTTTCCTTTTGGATGTGTAAGAGGATGGGGGGAGTGTGAGGGGAGATGTTGATCACCATGGTGTTTGTGCCCGCATAAATCCTCTCCTGCTTTAAGCTCCTGTATTGCGAATTTTTGGATAACATCATCCACAGGTCCCTGGACTCCGATGATGGTTTGGATATTCTTCTCAGCAAAGAGTCCTTGCGCCCGGGGACCCATGCCTCCAGCGATGATGAAACTGACACCCTTCTCTGAAAGAAATTGAGGAAGGAAACCAGGCTGATGACCCGGGTTAGAAATTTCCTCTCGATTGAGAATTTTCCCCTCGTTAATTTCGATAATAGTATAGGATGCACAGCGTCCGAAATGGGCTGAAACATATCCCTGGTCAGTAGAGATGGCAACTTTCATCCTTATCTCCTTTCGCTCGTTCCAACTGGTCGAAATCTAGCTAATGAAAAGCATCATTCTATTCGTTTTTCTCCAATTCTTCAATCTTTTTTGAGATGTTATCCAGATGCTTGCGGAGGAGTTCAGCCTGTTGTTTAAGGTGTTTCAATTCATCTTCGGGTGGTATTTGAGACATATTGTAAGGGGATGGAGGCATGCCCGGGGTTTGTGGAAAGGGGCCGTATCCCATACCAAAACCCATGCCTTGACCTCTTCCTCGACCCATACCGCCTCCTTGTCTACCTCCCATGCCTCTGCCCATCCCCCCTCCCATTCCGGGACCCGGGCCCATAGGCTGGCCCTGCCCCATTCCCATACCAGAGTGGGGAGGAGCGTTGGGTTGAGTTGTGGAGCGAAGTTTTCCGGATTTGTATTCCTTGACAGCTCCTTCGGCAGTGCCAGAAATGCCGACGAACACCTCAACACCAGCAGCTTGAAGTGTCTGGAAGGCATTAGGGCCACAGCTTCCGGTTAACAGTGTTTGTGCTCCTTTGTTAGCCACCATTTGAGCAGCCTGGATACCGGCACCGCTGGCGGTTGCGACATTGGGATTTTCAACAGCTTCGAACTCCATGGACTCAGGATCTACGAATAGAAAATAGGGGCATCTCCCGAATCGGGGATCGACCGGGCTGGAAAGAGTCGGCGATGAAGCTGAAATCGCAATCTTCATTCCTTTTCTCCCTTCAGCTCTTCGATCCTTTTTTCTATGGAAGCCAGTTCTTCCTTGAGTTGTTGGGCTTCAGCCTTGAGGAAATTGAGTTCCTGCTCGGGAGTCAACTCTGTCGCTCCCCAAGGATCGTAAGGGGTGGCAAATCCTGGTTGAGGGAAACCGGGCCCAGGAGAGAAGGGAATCTGGCCCGTCTGCCAAGCATAGTTCATCTGAGGATTGGGCCATGTGCCGTGGAGTAAGTACTGTGCAGCAGGGCCAAGCCCCGTAGGGCTTCTTCCCAGCCATCCTGGAGAAAAGCCGAACCTCATCCAACCTGGAAGCCCGGTCATATTGTACATCCATCTGTATCTTCGTCTCATTTTGTCTCCTTCGATTGTTTTTTTAACTCTTCCAGCCTTTTTTTGATCTGAGCAAGCTGGTCTTCGAGCGCACTCGCCTGGTCTTCAAGAAAGACTTTTTCCTCTTCCTTGGTGAAAAGCCAAGGAGCGGCAGGATAGGCAAAAGGCCAATGAGGAGACCAACCTCTCATCCAATAGGCCATATATGGCCATGCGTACCATCCTGTTGGACCCATTCCAAAAGGCATGTGCTTCACCTCCTTTCTAGAGGATTTTGAATATTCCTTATTTCTTCTGGCTTTGCGGAGCTGATTCTGGAAAAGGATATTCGCCTGTTGGGTAAGGATAACCATAGCTATAAGGAAAGGGATAACCAAAGGGAGCTGCGAAGGGATGGCTGTAGGGACTCATAGGAGGATAGGGATATCCCCCAAAGCCGAATCCTCCCCGGCGCCATCCGCGACCTCTACCGAATCCTCTTCCAAAACCTCTTCCCATCCCAAATCCAGGGCCGAACCCAAAGCCAGGGCCTGGATTCATGAATCCGGGATAAGGATATCCTGCACAATAGCCCATGCCTCGGCCGGTCATGGGCCCAAATCCCCACGGTCCTGTTCTATCACCTCTTGGCATATTCTTCACCTCCTTTATTCCGTTTTTTGTTTATTTGCATTTTTCGCACAATCCGTAGAATTCGATATTGTGGTCTTGAACGCTAAAATTGTATTTTTGAGCCAAAGTCCTCTCCGTTTTTTTAACCAATTCCAGCTCTTCATCCATAAAATCGCTGTAATCGATGATTCTCCCACATTTTGTGCAGATCAGATGATGATGATGTTCTTTCCTCTCATCTGATTTTAGCTCATACCTGCTCTGACCCTCCCCGATATCCAATTTGTTGATCAACCTGGCTCTGGCAAGGAGATCCAGGGTGCGGTAGATTGTTGTCAATCCGATTCCTGGATAGACGCTGTGCAGGGCTGCATAGATTTCCTTAGCACTCAAATGTTTCGAAGTCCTGCTCAAGAGATTGAGGATAGCTTCCCGAGGGACTGTCCAACGGGACACATATCCCCGGAAATGATGTCTCCATTTATGAGGACCTGGCATGATCACTTTCCTTAATGATAATGAAAACCATTTTCAATAATAATATAGGCGATCTCTTCCGGGAAGTCAAGAGATAATTTGCATCAGTGTCTTTTTCATACTGGGCCTGCAGAGATGACACACAGAAAATATCTTTTCATTCTTGCCTTTTCTTTATATACTGATAGAAAAGACGGAGGAATGGAATGGTCAGGATGGGAAAGAAGGAGGCTGAAGCTGGCTTGAGGAAGAAGCTCCCTTCTATCGAGACCTTTCCTAATCAATTTCAAGACTATGAGATCAGGATAGATATACCGGAATTCACCTCGGTCTGTCCCAAAACCGGACTTCCCGACTTTGGAGCCATCACCATTCAATATGTCCCCCATAAACACTGTCTGGAGCTTAAATCGTTAAAGATGTATATCCTTGCTTACAGGAATATGGGGATCTTTTACGAGAATGCCGTTAACCGCATTCTCGACGATATCGTTGCTGCCTGTCGTCCTGTTTGGGCCACGGTTAGAGGGGAATTCAACCCAAGAGGAGGGATGAAATCCGTGGTTGAGGCCCGCTTTCCTCGCGCCCGAAAAAGATCCACTCAGACCAAGAGAAAATAATTTCCTTCTCTGTTTATCCTTTTGTGAGCTCTATTAATTCTTTTTCCCTTTTATTCAACTCGCTTATTTACTATAATTCTTTGTTTGCAAGATGGAAGGAAGAGAGAAATTCGGTACTTCAGATTTCTTGATGTTTTTGGCTGTGCTTTTCTGGGCGGTAAATTTTTCCTTTATCAAGATAGCGCTCAAGGAGTTATCTCCCTTAAGCTTTAATGGCATTCGCCTCTTTTTTGCCTCTTTGATTCTTATTCTGGCGCTTCTTTTCAGCCGGGAAGGCCTCTCTGTGAAGCCATCGGATTTTTGGAGACTTTTCCTATTGGGCCTTGTCGGAAACACCATCTTCCAGATGCTGTTTATCCATGGGTTGAACTGGACAACCGCCTCCAAAACATCCATTGTCATGGCCCTGACGCCCGTTTTTGTGGCGCTGCTGAGCTCCCTTTTAAAACAGGAAAAGATCCATTGGGCTGCCTGGATGGGAATCATCATCTCTTTTGTCGGTTTCTACCTTGTCATCACCAAAGAACATGGACAGTTCCGATTAACATGGCAGTTTATAAGGGGTGATTTGATGATTTTTTTGGGCAACCTCTGCTGGGCTATCTATACTGTTTTTTCAAGACCTCTTCTAAACAGAATGTCTCCCTTAAAGTTGACCGCTATAACCATGGCCATCGGGGCTCTCTTTTATCTTCCTTTCTCCATTCCTGATATGATAAGCCTCCGCTATGCAGATGTTTCTCTAAAGGCCTGGGGCTCTTTGGCCTACTCCTGCCTTTTTGCCTTGGTGATAAGCTATCTGATCTGGTATATTTCTGTGAAGAGGGTGGGCAACACTAAGACTGCCATCTACAGCAATCTGACACCTGTTTTCACGGTGATTTTTGCCTACCTTTTCATTTCAGAGACCGTAACCCTCTTTCAAGCAGCGGGAGCTTTGATCATCTTCGTAGGCGTCTATTTCACTCGCACAGGATACCGTCATTTTGTCAGGAACCGGACGATATAACATTGCCTTTACTGGAGGCTATCGGACGTTGACAAAGGGTTGATTTCCGAAGAAAAAGAATATATAAAATTATTCAATCGAGAGTATCATGGTTGACATTATCAAATCCATGCGTCCTCAGCAGTGGATAAAGAACTTATTTATCTTTGCTGCGCTTATTTTTTCTCAAAACATCCTGAATCTGTCTCTTCTTTTTAAGACCGGAGTAGCCTTTGTTGCTTTTTGCATTCTTTCCAGTTCGCTGTATATCCTTAATGATTTACGAGATTTGGAAGAAGATAGGCATCATCCTTTGAAATCAAAAAGGCCGATTGCATCAGGTCGTGTGAAAAAGTCCACAGCCGTCGCAGCTCTCGTTACACTCGGTCTTCTTGGCTTCCTGGTATCCTTCATTTTAAACCTCAATTTCTTCATCGCCGCACTTACCTATTATCTCCTTCAAGTGGCTTACTCTCTCCGCCTCAAGCGTGTGGTCATCCTGGATGTCTTCATCATCGCGGCGGGTTTTCTCATCCGGGTGGTAGCTGGGGGCTTGGTTATTGAAGTGGAAATTTCCCATTGGCTTCTGATCTGCACTGCCCTTCTTGCCCTTTTCCTGTCCATGAGTAAGAGGCGTCATGAGCTCTGTCTGCTTGAGGAGAGAGCAATTAACCATCGCTCCATTCTCAGAGAATATAATCCTTATCTTCTCGATCAGATGATCGGGGTGGTGACTGCTTCCACGGTGGTTGCTTATTCCCTCTACACTGTTTCTGAAGAAACAGTAGCCAAATTCGGGACGACAAATTTGATTATCACTATTCCCTTCGTCCTTTACGGAATCTTTCGCTATCTTTACCTAATCCACCAGCGTGCAAAGGGAGGAAGCCCGGAGATCTTGATCATCAGGGATAAGCCTCTTCTGATCGATATTTTTCTTTGGATTGTTTCTGTTATTTTGATACTCTATTTAAGAGGATGAGACAATGACAAAGCCAAAAGTTGCTGTTTTAAGAACAGCTCCTCGAACCATACTCGGGGATTATGCACGCCTGATGCATCTGGCAGAATACGAGAATTTCGTCTCCAAGGACAGACAGACCTTGATCAAGCTAAACCTCTCTTGGACAAAATATTTTCCCTCCTGCTCCAGCCAGCCATGGCAATTGGAGGGAGTCCTTCGGACTCTTTTTCAGGATGAATATGAAAAGGACAAATTGATCCCCGTGGAAAACAAGACCGTAGTCACGGATCCGAAGAAAGGGGCTAAGAACAACAAATGGACACCTGTTTTGGAGAATTTCGGATTGCCATTCGTTCCTCTTCCTGACGTGGAGTGGATCAAGTATGAGTTTAAAGGTTCGCTGCTCAAATTGGATCAGATTTTTCCAGAAGGTATTGAGATTCCTAAGATGTTCATCGGAAAAAATATTATTCATCTTCCCACGATTAAGACACATGGCCATTCTACTACCACGGGAGCGGTTAAGAATGCCTTTGGCGGATTACTCAAGGAAGTCCGTCACTTTGCCCATCAGTATATCCATGAAGTGCTGGTGGATCTTATGATCATGCAGAAGGAGCTTCATCCGGGAATATTCTGTGTCATGGATGGGACTGTCTGCGGAGATGGGGCTGGCCCTCGGACCATGGAACCCAAGATCAAGAATGTCATTCTGGCTAGCGGGGATTCAGTGGCCATTGATTCTATCTCAGCCCAGATTATGGGTTTTAATCCTATGTCTATTCCCTATATCCGCTTGGCCCATGAGATGGGGTTGGGAGTCGGTGATCCTGCAGAGATTGAGGTCATCGGAGAAGATATATCCGGGATGAATTTCCGGTTTGAAGCCAAGAAAAGCTTTGTTATCTGGGGCGATCAGATGATAAGAAAAGGATTCCTTCGCCGTTTTGAAAAGCTTCTGTTGCGCTCGCCCCTATTCTTTTGGGCGCCTTTAGCCAGCAATATCTACCATGATTTCCTCTGGTATCCTACCCTCGGAAGTAAGAAAATCAGGAAGTTCATGAAAACGGACTGGGGAGAATTGTGGAAGAAATATTGAGGTGAGTAAAATAAGGTTTAACGAAAACCAAATATTCTGTGCAACTGAACAGACAATCTGATATTTGTGAATCCTGCCCGTAATCCCTCCTTCAGAAGTGCCCTCGCCTGCAACATACTCCATTTCCTGTTGGATTGGGGCTGGAGCAGAAGAGGGATATGGTCAGGAAATTCTTCTCGCAGCCTGTGCACGATTTGGAAGCTCAATCCTTTGCTGACCACAAGCTTCACTTCTTGGGCTTCAGTCTTGTATTCCGGCCTGAAGAAGTATTCTTCAGGTTTGGGTGATATGGAGTACCAATCTACTTGGAAGGGGCGGTAGATGGTGGCGTTCGTTTCAACCTGCACTTTAAAGTTCTTGTCTCTCAGCTTCCAGACGAGTTTCTCTAAATTTTGTAACAGAGGCTCTCCGCCAGTAAGACAGACCCATCTGGCTGGAAAGCGGATGGCTGTTCTTTCTATTCTGCGGAGCAACTGCTCAGTCGTGTAATCCTTCCCTCCCTTCCAGGCGTATTTTGTGTCACAAAAGGAACAGTGCAGGTTGCATCCGGTGAATCGCACAAAAATGGTGGGTTCCCCTTGTCTGAGACCTTCTCCTTGGATGGAAGGGAAAATTTCAGTGATCTTCAGAATATGTGGCTGAGGCATCCTCTGATTCCCAAACAGTGACTTTTTTAACCGGGAAGTATTTCTTTAGTTCCTGAAAAAAGTGTCGTGAGAGGTTTTCAGCAGAGGGATTGAAATCGTAGACTTCGTTGAGAAGAGAGTGATCTGGTAAGATTTGAGAGAGTCTGTTCTTAATTTCAGTAAAATCAATACTGATTCCTGTCTGGTCAAGCTGGTGTGCCTCTATTTGGACCTCGACGTGAAAGGTATGGCCGTGGACTTTTTCACATTTTCCCTTATAGTCTTTCAAGAAATGGGCGGCCTGGAATTTGTCTTTGACTCTTAGAATCCAGCTCATATCTTCCCTTCTTTCTTTAATCTTTGTATCAAAGGATCCGCCACTCCCGCTTCTTGAAAGGCCTTCTGGCGCAGCAAACATGAGGAGCAATTCTGGCAAGGAATCTCTCCTCCCTGATAGCAGGAGACTGAAAAAGAGAAGTCTGCTCCTAGCTCAAGGCCTTTTCTTATGATCTCTGATTTCTTCATGTTTATGAAAGGGGAAAGTATGCGGAATTTGTTCTGGTCGAACGATGCTCTGGTTCCTGTGTTTATAGCCTTTTCCATGGCAGCTACGAATTCGCTTCGGGTATCGGGATAGTCTGGTGAATCGATGATATTGAAGCCACAGATGATTTCCTTTACTTCTTCAACTTCTGCCCAGGCAGCAGCCAGGGAAAGAAAGATTCCGTTGCGGAAGGGCACGTAGGTTGGGGGAGGTCTGTCCCTGATCTCTTCGATACTCTTGTATTTGGGAAGAGGGATATGGCCGTCGGTCAGAGCGGATCCTCCAATCTGATTAAGATTCACATTCAGGATCGTATGGCAGAGACCAAGTTTTTGAGTGAGTTTTTTTGCCATGTCTATTTCTATCTTGTGGCGTTGGCCATAATCAAAGGTGAGCGCTAAGACCTTATCGTAGGAGTTCAATGCCCAATACAGGGCTGCTGTGGAATCCAATCCTCCTGAAAAAAGGACAATGCTTTTTTTCATGATGATTGTGCTCTGCCTGATGATAAAAGATAAGACTCTATTTTTCAAGCTGTCGAACATCCTCATCAAATGGAGGAAGCGCCTCCGTTTCCGTGACAGATGATAATAGCGTCGGTTTCTATCCATCCTCGCCGAGACCCTCCCACCCGCCACCATGGGCTTCGGATGGATAATAACCGACGCCCAGTCGGGACAATCTTGAATAACAGCGTCGTTTTCTGTCCATCCTTAAAATAGATAAAGGCTTTACTTTGACATTGAAATTATGCCATGCTATAGAATCAAAAAAACCGCTTTTAAACTCAACAAAAAGGGATTCTGAGAAATCGTAAACTATTAAATACAAAATAAGAATTTAGACGTGGAAGAAGAAATCAAGAAAGAAAAGGAGCTTGAATCTCTGAACAGAGCCTATGATCTTCTTTCTAAGGCAGAAAGAGGAAACGAGGTGACAGTACGCGACGATCAATACGATTTTTTCTGGCTTTTGGATACGGCCAAACTCTGTAGAAGGAGAAGGGCGAGGTTCCGGTTGATCGATTCCGGCGCGCTCGAGTTTTCACAGCTTGAATGGCTAGTCCAGGCAGGCGCAGATCTCTACACTTCAGATAGAACGAAATGTAAAGCATTGGAGTTGGAGATTTTAAACAAAGTCTGCAGAGAATCGGGAGGATTTATGGCCATCTTCCTTCACGGTTGGCTGGAATCAACAAAAGGAGAAGAAAAACCACCTTTTTTTTCTTTTCAAGAACTCTTGAACTTGGCAAGCAGTGGTGTCTTCCTTCATCTCTCCAATAAGGAACAAAAGAGAGATTTTTCTCACTTGATTTCACTGGCCTATTCTTGCTGTAAAGGAGGAAGCTGGCTCGTTTATTATCATCATGGTCCCATGGAGGACTGGTTGGAGGAACTGGGAAGGAGCGGTGCATGGATTCATTTGTCTGATCAGAGCATCGATAAGAGCGAGGATCGATCATTAATATTAGATACCATAAAATCAGCTCAAGTAGCCGGAGCAAATCTCGTTCTTTATTTGGAAAAAGGTTTGGAGACTCATCTTCTTCAAGATATTGTTGGAGCCGGAGCTTTTCTTCAGTTTGATCTCACCCAATTAGCTAGGCAACGGCATTTTCGGACCATTCTAAAGGGAGTCAAAGGGAGGAGTTTGGACTTTAGGGCTTATTATCTTTATCATCATTTCCTTCCCTGATAGATCGTGTTTAGCCGCTATTTTTGTAACCTCCACTTTTGCTTCACTGAGGAAGCCTGAAAGCGAACGGTTTTCATCTCCATTTATCTGTTAGCAGATGATGAGGGAGAGAGCAGGTGCATGGCCGGTTCATGTCCATGCTCGCCAAGACCCTCCCACCCGCCTCTATGGGCTTCGGATGGATAGAAACCTTGCCTTCTTGGATCCGGATGACTTCCTCATCAGCTTACCTGACTGTTGCTGCATTACAGAAATGTGGGTGCTATCATTGTTATCTCATCTCTTTAAAAAGAAGAAAGCTTCGGATATAATAGCCTCTTTTGATTCAAATATAACAATATTGGATACAGAGAATGGAGGATGATTCCTTGTTTCCCAGGGAATCCGATCCGGCCATAGCCTGGAAATTATTAGGTTGAGAATATCAGGATGAATAAGCCTTTGGAAAAGAGCGCGGCGCTCATCTCCCTTCAGAAGATCAAAGAAGCAGAGAAGGAAGCCAGAAATCTGGTCGATGAGGCGAAGAAGAAAAAAGCCTCCCGGATTATAGAGGATGCTTATGATGAAGCAGGAAGAATAAAGGAGGATTACTTGGTCAGGGCACGAAAACAGGCAGAGGGAAAGCAAAAGGCAATCATCGAGAAAGCCTCAAATGAAGCAGAAATGATCCGGAAACAGACCAAAAAAGAAGAGGAGGCGTTAAGGAGAAGGGCCAAGGCGTTCTTTCCTGAAGCCGTCAAGAAGACGAGAGAGAGAATAAGGGATTATTTAGAGAAGAGGTCGATCTGATTCATGGCTATCTCCAAGATTAAGAAAGCCCAAATTCTTGCTCATGCCAGTGTTAAGATGGATCTTCTTTCTTTTCTGCAGGAAGAAGGGCTGATTCAGATCGAGAAAACCGATGTTGAAGAACTTGAGTTTCAAAAGGAAATACATGAAATTTCTCAAATAGATCATCGTCTTCAAAGCTTAAGTCATGCTTTAGAATATCTATCCCAGTGGGATGAGGAAGGATTTGCAAAAAAACTTTTTGCCCAAAAACCTCGGCTTGAGCGAAAGAGAAGAGAGGAAATCCTCGATTTTGATTATCCTGCTGTTCTCAAGACAATAGAAGAGATCGAAGCGGAAAAGAAAGAATTGCTTTTAGATATAAAGTTTTTGAAAAGAGAAGAAGAATTGCTTGCTCCTTTCAAAAATCTTGTGTTACCGATTAATTTATTAAAACCAACCAAGGAAGTTGAGCTTTTACTCGGATGGCTTCCTCAGACTCAGTTGGGAGCATGGAAGGAGATTGCGAATAAAGAACCCATCTGGTACGAGATCATAAGTCAATCAAAGCGAGACGTTTATATTATATTTCTCTATTATAAAAGAGAGAAGGCTCGCCTCCTTCAGGGTGGCAAGGAAATAGGCTTTACACCTTTTCTTTTTGCAGACTCAATCCTAAAACTTGCTGATGAGAAGGACAGAGTAGAAGAGCTGGTCATAAAAATTAAAAAGGAAATTGAGAAGAGGCAAAGGAAACTGACGGCCCTGGACAGGAAGGGCCAGGATCTTTTTCAATACAGGGATAAGTTAATGCTTATCCATGATGTTCTCCTCAATGAACGAAAAAAGATTTCATCCTTGCAGCTACTTGGAGAAACAGATCGAGTTTTTTATCTGGAAGGATGGGTCCGGTCATCTGATGTTCAGAAGATCAAATCTAAACTGAATCCTCTTGCTGATTTTACCGAAATTTACTTTCGATCTCCGCTTCCTGATGAGGATCCTCCGGTCATCTTGGAGAATCCGAGGCCTTTTCGGCCATTCGAGATGGTTACCAAACTCTATGGTCTCCCCTTGCGTGATTCCTTGGACCCGACTCTCTGGCTGGCTCCTTTCTTTTTCATATTCGTAGGACTCTGTGTAAGCGAAGCTGGCTATGGGATTCTTGTGGCACTGGTGAGTTTTCTCTACATTAAATTCGCAAAACCCAAGGGTGGTTTTCTCATTTTCTTGAAGCTTCTTTCACTTCTGGGGGTCTCCACGGTCATTATGGGTGCATTGGTTGGAGGCTGGTTTGGCTTTCCTATTCGGAAACTGATGCTTTTGGACCCCCTGAAGGATCCCCTTTCCTTCCTTATCCTATCCCTTATCCTGGGATTCATTCAGGTTTGGTTCGGAACCCTCCTCAATATGATTGATGGCTTAAGAAATAGGAATTACATTCAGGCTGTTGCTGTTCAAGGTGGCTGGCTGCTGCTGCTTCCTTCTTTGGTACTCTATCTGTTAATTAAAAACTCATTATGGGGAATCCTTGCTCTTGTTGGAGCAGCCGGTGTGGTCTTCTTTTCGAAGCCCAGCCGAAATCCCCTGGCGAGGTTCTTCGGCGGTCTATACAGCCTTTATGATATATCCCGATATCTTGCTGATGTACTCTCCTATTCGCGCCTTCTGGCGTTAGGTTTGGCCACCTCTGTCATAGCTATGGTGGTCGACACTCTCTCGAAGACTGCTCTGGCGATTCCATGGCTGGGATGGTTTTTGGCGGCATTGATCTTTGTGGGGGGCCATCTGTTCAATTTAGGTATCAGCTTTTTAGGAGGGTTTGTCCATTCCATGCGGCTTCAGTTTGTTGAATTTTTCAGTAAGTTCTTCAAATCAGGCGGAAGATCTTTTAAGCCATTTGCCTTGGAAGGTAAGTACATAGAATTTATCTGAGATGTTTCTCTTAAGAGAACAAGGAGGTAAATAAGATGGCGTTAGGTTTGACCATGGCCATAATGGGAGGAGCCCTTGCCGCTATTCTAGGCGGTATCGGTTCTGCCATAGGTGTCGGCATTGCTGGCCAGGCATCAAGCGGAGTGATGAGTGAAGATCCGGAAAAATTTGGAAGCCTTCTTCTTTTGGTTGCTCTTCCAGGGACACAAGGTGTTTACGGGTTCTTAAGCGCATTCTTGGTCATCTTGAAATTAGGTCTAACGACGGCAACTATTGCTACAGTCACCAGTGCTCAGGGTTGGCAGATTCTTATTGCCTGCCTGCCCGTCGCTTTTGCTGGGCTCGTTTCAGGAATTCATCAGGGGAAGGTCTGTGCCAGCGGCATCTACATGGTTGCTAAGCAACCGAAAGATCTTATGAAGCCCGTAATCATGGCCGCCCTAGTGGAAACCTATGCAGTTTTAGGGCTTCTTATCACCATACTTTTGCTCAATGGGATAAAACTGGGATGAGAGAGAGATGAGCCTAGAGAAAATCCTGCAGAGAATTGTCGATGATGCCCAGGCTGAAGCAGAGAGGATCATACAGGAGAACAAGATGAAAGGAGAGGAGATAAAAGAAAAATCACGCCAGGAAGCCTCCGAGCTTGCCGATTCTCTTTTAGAAAAGAGTGAAAGAAAGGCTAATCTTGAAGCCAGCCGTCTGATCACTCAGGCCCGTCTGGAAGGGAGGCTCAACTTGCTCAGTTCCAAAAAAAAGCTTATAGAGGAAGTGCTGGAAAGAGCTTTTCAAATTGAGGGCCTTCAAGAAAGAAGAATGAAAAAAGAGATTGTCCTTAAAGATGGGAAGCGCGAGGAGTCCTTCGATGAAGAAAAGCTGAAAGATGAACTTCGTCCTCTCTTGGAAGGCTACATTGCGAAGGTTTTAAAGATATGAGAGGTCCATCCCGTCTTTCCTATGCTTATGCTGTGGGCAGGATCCGGGCCTTGGAGAGAAGCTTGGTTTCGAGCTCTGTCTTCAGAGAGGCTTCGGGAGAGAGGGACTTCCCCTCTTCAATGAAAGCCATTTTTGATGCGGGAAATTATGAGGAGGAAATAATCAACATCGGCAACTCCTATGAGTTGGATGAATTCCTTGCCAAAGAGGAAGAGAAAATCTTTCGATTGATGAGAGAACTTCTCTTCGAAGAAGATATATTTACCATTATCGCCAAAGAATCTCAGCCCCCTAGGGTTTTAGCCTTGGCAGAGGAACTTGGCTATGTATTTATCAGCGATTACTTGCGATACAGGATTGATCTTGGAAATCTGAAGATTTTACTTCGAGCAAAGTATTCAGGGCTTTCTTTGGAGCAATATCATGATATGGTTTTGAAGGGCGGTTTCCTGGATGAGAAAATATATCTCCAAAGTTACGATCAGACTTTTTCTGAAATCGGTGAGAAACTTCGACCTTCCCCTTATGTCGACCTTTGGAATAGAGCCATAGAGGACCTTGAAGAGAATGAAATGTTTGTTCTCCTGGAACGAGGGATCGAGGATTTTCTGATGATCTACCTGCAGAGAGCAAAGCACATTGTCTTTGGACCGGAGCCTGTGTTCTCTTATGCCTTGGCTAAGAAAAGGGAGTTGAGTCTGGTGAGGTTAGTGGGAATGGGTAAATTTCTCATGATCCCTCCCGAATTTATAAAAAAAAGAATAAGTGAGACATATGTTTGAAAAAGTGGCTATAGTGGGCGAGGCAGACCTTGCTTTTGCCTTTCGAGCTATGGGTATTAGCGTGTACTCTCCTCAGAATTTAGAGGAGGCAAGAGAAGTCTTGAAAGAATTGGAAAAGGAGGGCATTGCCCTCTGCTTTTTAGAGGAAGGTCTCTATGAAGCGCTGGAGCCGGAAAGAAAGGATCTGAGTCAAAAATTTTGTCCGGTAGTGGTTGGGTATTCTGACTACCGGAAGATATCAGATTATCTAGAGAATATGATGAAAGAAATGGCGATCAAAGCCACAGGTACAGATTCTTTGGTGGCTAAAAAGGAAGGATATGAAACAAGGTAAAATTATCCGTGTCGCAGGTCCCTTGGTTGTGGCTTCAGGATGCCTGGGAGCAAGGATGTTCGACATGGTGAAGATCGGGGAGCTTGGCCTGATAGGTGAAATCATCGAACTCAAGGAAGATCTGGCGTTCATCCAGGTCTATGAGGACACAACTGGCATCGGCCCAGAAGAACCTGTCTTTTTGACAGGAAAGCCCCTGAGTGTGGAGCTAGGGCCGGGTCTCATCAGCTCGATTTACGATGGGATTCAAAGACCTCTGGATATCATCAGAAGCCAAAAAGGAGATTTTGTGACCAGAGGTGTTGAACTTCCTTCTCTAGATCGTAAAAAGAAATGGGAATTTGTTCCCCATGTCGAAAAGGGACAAGAGGTCTTTCCAGGAGATTTTTTAGGAGAGGTGGAGGAGACGCCTCTGGTCAAGCATGGAATCATGGTCCCCTCTGATGCAGCGGGGAAGGTCATGGAAGCTAAGAAAGGAAAGTTCACTGTAGAAGAAGTCGTCAGCAGAATCCAGACCAAAAAAGGCGAAATAAAAGAGATAAAGATGTTTCAGACCTGGCCCATTCGAAAAAACAGGGAGGTCTATGAGCGCTTGATGCCGGATGAGCCTCTTACCACTGGACAGAGAGTGCTGGACACCCTCTTTCCTATCGCCAAAGGAGGAACAGCCTGTGTTCCCGGCCCTTTTGGAAGCGGAAAGACTGTGGTGCAGCATCAACTGTCCAAATGGTCAGATGCCCAGATTATCGTCTTTGTTGCTTGCGGAGAGAGAGGTAATGAAGTAGCGGATCTCCTTCTCAGCTTCCCGGAATTGACCGACCCTCATACCGGACGTCCCCTATTGGAGAGGACGGTCATCATCGCCAACACTTCGAACATGCCTGTTGCTGCCAGGGAGGCCTCCATCTATACGGGGATGACTATCGCCGAGTATTTCAGAGATATGGGATATTCGGTAGCCTTGATGGCCGACTCTTCCAGCCGATGGGCTGAAGCTTTACGGGAGATATCGGGCCGGATGGAAGAGATGCCAGGCGAGGAGGGATATCCTGCCTACTTAGCCAGCCGGATTGCCGAATTCTATGAACGGTCTGGTAAAGTTGTCTGTCTGGGGCGGGATAAGAGGCAAGGGGCTTTGAGCGTCATCGGAGCGGTCTCTCCTCCTGGAGGTGATCTTTCTGATCCTGTTGTACAGGCTACTTTGAAAGTGGTTAAGGTCTTCTGGGCTCTTGATGACAGGCTGGCCAATATGCGGCATTTTCCTGCCATAAACTGGCTCCTGAGTTATTCTCTCTATACAGAAAACATAAGCGATTATTTGAATACCCATGTGGCCGAGGAGTTTATCGAGCTTCGCAGTCAGGCCATGCAGCTTCTGGAGGAAGAATCTGAGCTTCAGGAAATCGCCCGTTTGGTAGGGATAGAATCCCTTTCCCCCAGAGAGAGGCTCGTGCTCGAGTCGGCCCGATCCATCCGAGAAGATTTTCTCCATCAGAATGCTTTCCACCCCCAGGATACATACACTTCTTTTAGGAAACAGTATCTGATGTTACGCATCATCCTTCATTTTCATAATCTTGGGGTTAAAGCCTTGGAAGAGGGGCGCAGTCTGGAGGAGATCACAGGTTTGGAAGTCAGGGAGAAAATTGCCAAAATGAAATTCCTTCCTGAGAAGGATCCGGATGTTCTTGAGGCGTATGTGGAAGTCGATAACGCCTTTAAGAAGCTGTTACAGAGTGAGGAGACAGGCGAACATGTATAAAGAATATTTGACGGTCTCCAACATCGTCGGGCCTCTGGTCATCGTGGATAAGATCCGCGATGTTAAATATGGCGAACTGGTGGAGATTGAGAGTGTGGATGGATCCTTACGTCGGGGTACTGTCCTCGATGTTTCCACCGAAAAAGCCGTCGTCCAAGTCTTCGAGGGTACCATCGGGTTGGATGTTGATAAGTCTCGAGTGAGATTTTTAGGACGATCCCAACAGCTGGGTGTTTCAGATGAAATAGTTGGTCGCATATTCGATGGCTCAGGCAGGCCTAAGGATAAGGGTCCTCAGATCATCGCTGAGAAGTCGCTGGATATCAACGGCAACCCCATAAACCCCGATGCCCGTGATTATCCCTCTGAATTCATCCAAACAGGAATTTCAACCATCGATGGCATGAACCCTTTAGTCAGAGGTCAGAAGCTGCCCTTGTTTTCTGGCAGTGGATTGCCCCATGCCCGCATAGCAGCCCAGATTGCCCGTCAGTCGGCTGTCTTGGGCAAGGAGGAAAAATTTGCGGTTGTGTTTGGGGCCATGGGGATTACTTTCGAAGAGGCGAATTTTTTCATAGAGGATTTCCGTAATACAGGAGCATTGGAAAGAGCTGTTCTTTTTCTCAACTTGGCTAATGAACCTCCTATCGAGCGCATCGCTACCCCGCGTCTGGCTTTGACCTGTGCTGAGTATTTGGCCTTGGATCTTGATATGCATGTGTTGGTCATTCTGGTCGATATGACATTCTATGCTGAAGCTCTGAGGGAAATATCGGCTGCGCGAAAGGAAATTCCAGGACGCAGAGGATATCCAGGTTATCTTTATACAGATCTAGCCACCATCTACGAGAGAGCAGGGAGAATTAAGGGCAAGAAAGGCTCTATCACTTTGATTCCCATATTGACCATGCCAGAAGACGATAAAACTCATCCCATTGCTGACCTGACCGGATATATCACAGAAGGACAAATCATGCTCAGCCGGGAGATCCACCGCAAAGGGATCTACCCTCCTATAGATGTCCTTCCCAGCCTCTCTCGCCTCAAGGATAAGGGAATCGGCGAGGAAAAGACCCGGGAGGACCATGCTGATGTCCTCAATCAGCTTTTTGCCTGCTACGCTCGAGGCAAGGAAGCGAGAGAACTGGCACTCATTCTGGGTGAAGCAGCCTTGACAGAGCTGGACAAGTTGTATTTGCAGTTCAGCGATCGATTTGAGGATGAGTTTGTCAGACAGAGCGAGTTTGAATCCCGATCTATTGTGGACACGCTGGATTTGGGATGGAAGCTTCTGCACGTCATCCCTCGGGGGGAACTGAAGCGAATTCGTCCCGAATTCTTAGAGAAGTATTATCCTGAAGAAAAATGAGAATCTCAGTCAATCCAAACAGGATGGAGCTTCTACGGCTTCGCCGTAGGCTTGTTTTAGCTGAGAGAGGCCATACACTTCTCAAGGAGAAGCTGGAAGAGATCATGCGACAATTTTTAGAACTCATTCGAGAGCTTTTTGATCTTCAAGCGAAGATAAAGATGAAATTGGAAAAGATTTTTCTTTCCTTTGCTCTTGTCCGAGCGCGGATGGCCAAGAAGGAATTGATGGATCTTTTGCCTGAAGGACAATTGACATTGGAGACTCATAGGGAGCGGATACTCAACCTCTCCATTCCTCGTTTCACAATCAAGAGGCTAAAGATTTCTGAATATGATTTTATGAATACAGAGAGTGAGCTTGATATCGGGCTGAAGAATGCCCAGGAGCTTCTTCCAGATTTAATGCAATTGGCTCGCCTGTGGAAGTCTGTGGAGCTTCTCTCTCACGAGATCGAAACTACCCGTCGCCGGGTCAATGCCCTCGAGCATATTTTGATTCCGAACATCAAAGAGACCATAAGTTACATCTCGGGGAGGCTGGAAGAAATGGAACGTTCTTATCAGGTGCAGTTGATGCGGGTTAAAGAGGTCGTCCGTGGTCACTAAGCGAACTAGCTGGCTTTTTTTCCAGATTTTTAACAAGATCAGCAATTTCAGGCTGGTTTTTATTCATTTCTAAAGATTTTTGAAAATAGATTAAGGCTTTTTTAACCAGGAAGAGCTCTCTCAGATAAAAATCTCCGATGGCGTTCAGGACGCGATAATCATCAGGATTTTCATTTAATATGTTTGTGATGAGCTTTTCTCCTTGCCTTTCTTTTCCCTGCCTGTAAAGGAGTTTTGAGAGGAAAAGCTGGCTGGATAAATCGAGATGAGGTTTATTCTTCATCAGATCTGCAGCGTTCTGAAAATTCTTAAAGCGTGTGAAAAAGCCTATTTTCTGGTCAGGGGTGAATAAATCGAAACGTTTCTTAATCTCTTTGGTGTTCAAGTTGATGAAGAGGGAAGGAAACTTTTCTTTCATGATGCCTTCCAGTTGTTTTGCTTTATCCCATAAATTATACCCGATATACATGTTGTATAGTTCCAGATAAGGTTCATAAAGATTTCCATATTCTTCAATGTTCTTGATGAGCAATTTCTCTGCTTGCGAGACATTTCCTAAAGAAATATTGACCAAGGCTTCCTTGCGGTGGATGCTGTATCGAATAAAAGGAGCGAGCTGGATTTGAGGAGGCTGCTGGAAATCTTTTATCTTTTCCAGCCAGGTGAGGACTCTTCGGTAGTCTGACTTGGCGAATTCTATATCCGAATAGAGGAGATAGACCAGGATGGCTGTTTGTCTTCTCATCTTATGAGAAAGAGCCTTGTCGAGAATCGATTCTGCTCTAAGAAGGTCCTTTTTATCATCAAAATAATAAAATGCCAGACTATAGAGGAGATAAGCATCAGTAGGGGAAGAACGCAGCGCTCTCTCGAAGTACGTCTGCTCATTTTTGTAAGACTGTGCGTTTATTATTATGGAAGGGATAAAAAGAAGTATAAGGATGAGGACAGTATACAGCCTGATCTTTTCCTTAATCTGGCAGAGATATTTAGTTAGAATCCAGACAAGGCCCAGGGCAGGAATCATCATGTAGCGGGAATAGACCTTGAAGGGGAAGAGAGACGAGAATACTAAGATGGCGTGTCCGCCCATAAAGGCCAGGATGAAGGACAACGGAAGAGTTATCCATTTTTTCTTCTTATATCCGTGAATAAAATAGAGAAAAGCGAGAATGGGGATGATGCCTAGAATAATGTATGGCCATTTGACTACATTCTTTTGGGAAAGAAATGTGTCGTAATACAAGGGGAAAACCAGGGATCTGAGATAGAACCCCATAGTGGCGAGGATGACTTTTATGTTGGCCCAAAAGCTCGGGAGGAAAACAAGTTTTAAATTTTTAATGCCCAGTATTTCGTTTTTAAGGATAAAGAAGAAAATGGTGATCGAAACATTGAACAAGTGATAGGGAAGAGAGAGCTTTTTTCTTTTGATCATTTCATACAAGACGATAATTGGAAGGAAGAAGAGGAATGCTTCTTTGGAAAAAATGCCCAGTATGTAGAACAGAGATGAACAGATTAAAAAAACAGGTTTGCCCTTCCTTATGTGTAACTCGAGGAAAAGAAGGGCCAAGCTTGCCCACAAGAGCAGGAAAAGATCCCCTCTGCTTACGACCCAGACGATGTTGTCGACATTGAGAGGATAGAGAGCAAAAAGTATGGTAGCTATTTCAGGGAAATTGTTCTTCTGGCTCTGGTTCTTGAAGAATAGATAGAGAACAACCAGTGAGAGAAGATAGAGCAGAAGGTTGGTCAGCCTGAGGGTTGTATTTTTAAGTCCCCATAGTTTATTTTCTAATAGAAAAGAAGCAGTGACCAGCGGTCTGTAATAGAAATCAACCTTACCCATCCCACACTGTTCCCGGAAGTATCCAAATTTTAACGCAGACCAGAGCGGGGGATTCTCCTTGAAGAGGAGATTCTGTTGGACTAATATCTTGGTGTCCCAAATAAATTCATAGCTGAAAGTTTTCCAGTAGAGGCCAAAAACGATGATGATCAGGATGAGGATAAAGAGAGCATCCTTTTTCTTCATGTTATAACGCGGGATAGAACTTGGCTTCTTCGCAGGAGATGGGTTTGCGGAGGAAGCCATTCAGGAAGTAAGTTGTTAGGTTTGAAATTGCCCATCTCTAAGTTGAGATCAACAGGTTAGAAATTTTTTGCTTGTAACGAAATCTCTACGGATCGCTGGAGTCGATAAAATTTTTGCCGTACTGATGTTTGTCATCTAGAATGTCCTTTTCCTGCCAGTCTCTTATCCAGTTGCTCACAAGAAAGATATTCATTCCTCCATCTTCAGAGGAGCAGATAACGCGATTGAGGCCAGCGTTGATAATCATCTTTTTACAGATAAAACAAGGGAGGGCGTTGATGGGTTTATCTTTTCCATAGACACTGCCAAAGATATACATATCGCCTCCGAAAAGGCTTACTCCTGCTCGGGCAGCGTTGATAATGGCGTTCTGTTCAGCATGGACACTGCGGCAGAGCTCATAGCGCTGGCCATGAGGGATTTTGAGTTTATCTCGAAGGCAAAAACCGTGTTCGAAACTATCCTTGGTTTTTCTAGGAGCTCCCGCATATCCTGTAGAAATGATCTGGTCACCTCGGATGATGATAGCGCCGATAGAACGCCGGAAGCAGGTGCTCCGTTTGGCCACTTCTCTGGCAATATTGAGATAGTATGCATCTTTGGGAATTTTCGTCGTTTTCATAGGAATTTCTCCAGCTTTTGATGGAGGTCTTCTATGCCGGCGTCATTTAAGATCCTGGCGTCGGCAAGCGCCATACAGTTTTTTAGTTGTTGTCCTTTCTCTTCGTTTGTCATCTCTTCAGCCTCTTTGGTCATGAATTCTTCAAGGGTTGAGGCTGATTCCTTTCTTCCCCTTCCTTTAACCCTCTCAAACCTCAGTTCAACCGGAGCATCGAGGGATATCAAGATGAAGGTTTCTTGCTTCCGCAGAAAGGCCACTTCCTGAGGGTTTCTGATGCTGTCGATCACGGCCTTGCCCTTAACTCTTTCCATGACTCGATGAGCCAAGATGTCTGCACCGAATCTTTCTCTCAACAGGTTTCCCATCTGAATCATGTTGTTGCGGCTGGGTTCTCTCCCCTCTTTTTTCAGTTCCTCGCGGATCACATCAGAAAGGGAGAAATAGGCATATCCGTTTTTTTGGAAAAAAGCAGCAGCCTCGCCCTTTCCTGCTCCGTTTGTTCCTGTCAGCCCGATCAGTCTTGGTTTTTTCTTCTCCCTCTTTCTACCCAACAAGGTTGTCCTCCGATTTTTTCTTTGCTTTTTTCTTCTCGAAGAAGAAGGCGATGAGCAGGCTGAGTCCGTAAAGGAGGAGCATGGGCACAGCCAGGATACTCTGGTTGATCATATCCGGGCTGGGAGTGATCACAGCAGCAATGATGAACACAACGAGGACCGCGTATTTAAAATTCTTGATCATCCACCTTGAGGTGATGATCCCCATTCGGGAGAGGAAGAAGACCAAGGTAGGCATCTCAAAGACCAGAGCAATTCCTAAAAGCAACCTTAAAGCCAGACTGAAATATTGGTCGACTGTTATCACAGGTTGAAACTCACTCCCCATTTTCAAAAAGAAATTGCAGGCGAAGGGAAAGGCGACGAAATAACCAAACAAAGCTCCCAGGATAAAGAAAAAGCTGGTGAAGATCACAAAGGGATAAACATATTTTTTTTCCTTCTTGTAGAGTCCGGGAGCAACAAAGTACCATAATTGAAGAAAGATAAAGGGGGAGGTTACGAAGATGGCTGTTAGAAAGGAGACTTTGATGTAAAGCATGAAGGGAGCGGTCAGATGTGTGTAAGCGAGTTTTGTTCCCTCTGGAAGATATTTGGTCACCGGCTGGGACAGGATATTGTAGATGTCTTTGCTGAAGAGCCAGGCTGGGATCACAACCACGATCACAGCGATGAAGGAATAAAAGATTCTTTTTCTGAGGTCCTCGAGATGCTCGAGGAAGGTCATCTCGTCAGGAGCCTTTTTTATCTTCCTCATCACCTTCGATGTCCCTTTCTATTTCTCGTTTGATGTCTTTGAAATCTTCAGCTTGGATTTCTTCCTCTATCTTTTCCTTTATCTCATCCGAGGTTTTTCGGAATTCCCGGAGGGCTCTTCCTATGGAGCGACCCACTTCAGGGAGCTTTTTGGGGCCGAATATGAGAAGGGCGATGGCCAAAATGATGAGGAGTTCAGGGAATCCAATGTTTCCAAACATTTTTGTCAGCCAGAAAATGCACTTGGAAATATAGCCCTTAAGGCATGAGAAGTCAATATGATCTTTACAATCATCAGAGGCTTTGGTAGTATGAAAAGTCTATTATAATGAAAAAGAAAATACTGTTCTTCTTGCTCCTTTTCTGCGTTCTGATCCTTGTCCCCGCCCAGGAAGAAGATGCATGGAATCTTTCACTGAAAAAGCTCTCTTCAATAGTTGACCTCATCGAGGAGAATTATTACCAACAGCTCAATGAGGATGAGCTTATATTTTCCTCGGTCAAAGGAATGATCCAGACTTTAGATCCCCATTCCTACTTTCTTGAGCCCAGTCATTTTTCCCGCTTACGTGAGGAGCATGCAGGTAAATATTACGGTTTAGGCATCCTCATCCAGAAGCAAGATGACCGATTGGTGGTTATTTCTCCTATTGAAGGCGGACCAGCGTTCAGGCTGGGGATCCAGGCCGGAGATGTTATCTCCCACATCATGGGAGAGAGCACCAAGCCCATATCCAGCTACGAGGCTATGCAAAAATTAAGGGGACCCAAGGCAACAGAGGTAACCATCACTATTGTCAGAGAAGGCCTGGAGAAGCCCTTTGATTTGACCATCGTACGAGAAGAAATCTCTCTTCATAGCGTGCCCTATGCCTTTATCCTTCAAGATGATGTGGGGTATATTTTTATCCGCAATTTTTCGTCCACAACCACCAAAGAATTCGAAGAGAAGATGGAGTCCCTGGTCAGAAAAGGGATGAAAGAGCTTATCCTGGATTTGAGAGGAAACGGTGGTGGAACTTTCTTCCAGTCTATAGAAATTTCCGATGAATTTCTGCCCAAAGGGGCTCCTGTTGTCTCTATTAGAGGCAGGAATAAATATTACAACAGAGGATTTAGTGCTGTCAGCAGCGACCAGTATGAGAATCTTCCTTTGATCCTCTTGATTGACCGTGGATCAGCCAGCGCTCCTGAAATCCTGAGCGGAGCCATAAAGGATAATGACAGAGGTTTAATCGTGGGCGAGGACTCATGGGGGAAAGGCTTGGTTCAAACCGTTTTTCCCTTGGCCTCCAACCTTGGAGTGGCCCTCACTACGGCAAAATATTTCACTCCTAGCGGAAGGTCTATACAGAGGGACTACTCTTCCCTAGAGGACTATATTTTGAAGAGAGAAGTTTCAGAGGATACCAGGGAAGTCCGTTACACCTCCAAAGGTCGAAAAGTTCTCGGGCAGGGAGGCATTTCCCCTGACTACACCGTGAAATTTTCTATCCAACCCCTCACTTCCAGACTTTTCTTCCAGGGAGCCTTCTTTCGCTATGGAAGAAAATTTGCGGAGCATAAGACCTCCTTTTCCAAAGGATTCGAATTCCCTTCGGAAAAGCAGGCGCTTCAGAAGCCTTATACAATTGTCGATGAACAAGTCATACGAGATTTTATGGTATATCTGGGAAAAAACAAGATCGAGTTCGAAAAAGAGGAGTTTGAGAAGGCCAAAGAAGAAATAAGAAGAGAACTGACCAGAGAAATATTCTCCTCTCTGTGGGGCATGGAAGAGGGAGTGAAGGTCTACAGGAGAACGGATCCTGTTGTCATCAAGGCCATCGAGGCGTTGCCCGAGGCTAAGAAGCTTCTCACCGATTAGAGTCTTTGATAGGTACTTATCTTAAAAGAATCTTCAGCGGGGGTGAATTACTTTCCGAAAGAAACTACATAGAGAGGGTGCCGTCTAAAGGAGATAGAAGGGGGTGAAAATGTTCTCCAAAGGTAGGAAACGGCACCCTTCACCTCATTATAGGGCGATTGATTTCCTATTTCAACTTTTTTGCGTCCTGAGTATACTGTATAATGTTCTGCAAAGAAAGGAGAAAAGGGATGAAGATTGCTCTAGGCTCTGACCATGGTGGATATGAGTTGAAGATAGGAATCAAGACTTATCTTTATCAAAGAGGAATCGATCATGAAGACATTGGATGCGGTCCAGATGAGAGAGTCGATTATGTCGATTATGCTGAGAAAGCTGTCGGGAAGCTCTTAGAGGGAGACTGTGATCGGGCCATTCTCGTCTGCGGAACAGGACTGGGGATGTCCATGGTTGCCAACAAACACAGGACTGTGAGAGCAACCTGCTGTTGGGATGAAAATTCGGCAGAGTTGAGTCGAGCGCATAATGATTCAAACTGCCTGACCCTGGGCGGAAGAGTCCTTCCCTTGGATGAAGCTTTGAGCATTGTCAAAACCTGGCTGGATACAGAATTTGAGGGAGAACGGCATAAAGAAAGAATCGATAAAATTTTTAGGATAGAAGAAAAATATTTTAAATAAGAAGAAGAGGAGTTAAATATGTCATCGTTTGATGAAAAGATCCTGTCTTTGTGTGAGAAGACTGTAGAGAATAATATCTGGAGACAGAAAGAGTCCTTCAACCTTATTCCTTCTGAAACCACCCCATCCTTGTTGGTTAAGCTCTGCGAGATTTCCGATCCCTCAGGAAGATATGCAGAACACCGGACCATGAAAGGGGAGGAGGTCTATTTTTATCAGGGAACGGATTTCATCAGAGAAGTCGAGGAAGAGGTATGTCAGGAAATGCGGCACTTTTTTGGCTGCACGGAAGTGGAATTGAGGCCCATCAGCGGTCAGATGGCCAACGAAGTTGTGTTTAAAGCCATGGTGAGATTCATCAATCGTGACCGCCCTGAGAAAGAGCCGATGCGGAAGATGACTCTGGTTATAAACAATGCTTTGACCAAGGGTGGTCACCTCAGCTCTCAGCCTATGGGGGCGCTGTTCAACTATGTCCAGGAGAATCCTGAGACGGGGAAGGAAAACGTTATCAATTTTCCAGTGATGAAAGAAAATCCTTACCGGCCAGATCTGGAGAAGCTTGCTGATATCCTGAGCCGCTCTAAACCTGAACTTATCGTCTTCGGAAAAAGCATGTTTATCTACGAGGAACCTGTCGAGTTTGTCGCTGGTTTGGTCAAGGACTGGGAGGCGCCTCCGGTGATCATGTATGATATGGCTCATGTTTTGGGATTGTATGGAGCTTTCCAGAAGCCTTTAGATGCAGGGGCCGACCTTATCACCGGAAGCACTCATAAGACATTCTTCGGCCCACAGAGGGGAGTTGTGGCTGGTAACTTTCCCAAAGGAAGCCAGGTTCGGAAGTTATGGTTGGATATAAAAAGCCGCGCTTTTCCCGGTTCCACGAGCAATCACCATCTGGGAACACTCCTAGGCCTGTTGATGGCTGCATATGAGATGAATGAGTTTAAAGAGGCTTACCAGGCGAAGGTTCGGAGCAACTCCAAGGCTTTTGCCCGGGCATTAAAGGATAAAGGAGTGTCCGTGGAGGGAGACGAGAAAGATGGTTTTACTCAGACTCATCAGGTTCTTATTCGGGTCAGAGCTTATGGAAACGGACAGGGTGTTGCCCGAAGATTGGAAGAGAACAATATTTTGACTAATTACCAAGCGCTTCCGGATGATGAGACTTTCCTGGATCCGAGTGGAATACGGATGGGAGTACAGGAGATGACTCGCTTCGGCATGGAGGAGAAAGATTTCGACACACTAGCAGGTTTTATCGCGGATGTGGTCAAAAAGGACGCCCGTATCAAGGAAGAAGTGAAGAAATATCGCCAGAATTTTCTTGAGATGAAGTATTGTCTGCCAGCGGAAAAAGCCATGTCCTGTGCATCGAGAATTCTGATCAGCATTTTTCCCTACTCCCATTTTGTGGAGAAGTTCTTGGGGAATTTAGAAAAAAAATTCAAATAGCTGCGACATTGTTAGGTATTCTCTGCATTCTATTGAGAAGAAATTTTTTTTGTCAGAATGATTCAAAAAAAAGGATAGGATGAAAATGAAAGTATTGGTGGTTGGTTCTGGAGGAAGAGAACATGCTCTTGCATGGAAGATTGCCCAAAGCCCCATGGTGAAAAAATTATACTGTGCGCCTGGAAATTCTGGCACCATGGATATCGCTGAAAACGTCTCTCTCAGTGCGACCGACCTTGAGGGGCTGGCTGATTTTGCCCGGCAAGAGAAGATTGATTTAACCGTGGTCGGGCCGGAGCTTCCCTTGACTATGGGAATCGTGGACGAGTTTGAAAAGAAAGGATTGAAAATCTTCGGGCCTGACCAGAACGCAGCCCAGCTTGAGGGAAGCAAGATTTTTGCCAGACAGTTCATGGAACGGCATAAGATTCCCACCGCGAAGTTTAAGGTAGTGGAATCTCCTGATCAAGCTGTGAAGATCTTTAATTCAGGAGAGTTCGGTTTTCCTCTGGTGGTGAAGGCAGATGGGCTGGCCGCAGGAAAAGGTGTTGTGATCTGCAAGAATCTCAAGATGGCAGAGGACGCAGTGAAATTGATCATGGTGGACAAGCAATTTGGTGATTCCGGGGATAAAGTTTTAGTGGAGGAATTCTTGAGAGGGAAGGAGGCATCTTTCATCGTCATTTCAGACGGCGTCAAAGTGCTTCCTCTTGTGACGACTATGGACCACAAGCCAGTTTATGATGGAGATATAGGACCTAACACTGGCGGGATGGGCGCTATATCGCCTTCTCCATTTATCGATCAAGAGCTTTTTAAAGAAATCATGGAAACCATCATTTTTCCCACCATAACCCGAATGCTGGAGGAGGGAAGAAAGTTTAAGGGGGTCCTCTATGTAGGATTAATGCTGACGGATGAGGGGCCCAAGGTTCTGGAATACAACTGCAGGTTTGGAGACCCTGAGACTCAACCTCAAGTGTTGAGGATGGAGGGTGATCTTGTAGAGGTCCTTCAGGCGGCGGTGGAAGGCAATGTCTTGGAAAAGGAACTCAATTGGAGTAATAGGCCATCTGGATGTGTGATTTTAGCTTCGGGCGGATACCCGATTAGATACGAAAAAGGAAAGAAGATAGAAGGCCTTAAAGAAGCCTCCAAGATTCCGGGAATCACCATTTTTCATGCTGGCACCAAATTCAAGGATGGAGAATATTATACAGACGGAGGAAGGGTGCTGGGAGTTTGTGCCTCTGAAAGAACCTTGACTGAGACCATGAAAAAGATCTACAAAGTCATTTTTAAAATCTATTTTGAAGCCATGCATTTTCGGCGGGATATCGGAGCCGAGAGGAAGGGGTAAAGATGAAAGTAGCTATTTTTTTAGGAAGCGGTTCAGATTATAACATTGCAAAAGAGGCTGTTGAAATGCTTCGGGAATTCGGAGTGCCATACGCTTTGGAGATAACATCTGCCCATCGTTCTCCGGAAAGGACTTTAAACCTGATTCGACAGTTTGAGCAGAAAGGAGTGGAGGTGTTCATTGCCGTAGCAGGTAAGGCTGCCCATTTGGCGGGCTTTGTGGCTTCCCATTCCCTCCGACCTGTGATAGGCGTTCCCGTGGAAAGTGAAGGATTGGGAGGCCTTGATGCTCTCCTGTCTACCGTACAGATGCCAAAAGGAATCCCTGTGGCCACCATGGGCTTGGGAGAGAGTGGAGCGGCCAATGCAGCTCTGCTGGCCGTTCAGATTCTGTCTCAGAAAGAGGAAGGACTGAAAGAGAAGATAAAAGACTACAGAAGAGGAATGGCTTCTCGAGTGGAGAAGAAGTCTGAGAAGATCAAGGAAGAGCTGTGAGATCCTTCACCATCCAAACCTTTGGCTGTCGTGCCAACCAAGCAGAGGCTTTTCTGTGGTCGGATGAACTCCAGAAAAAGGGGCTGAGGTACGAGAAAGATCCATCTCTTAGTGACCTGGTCCTGGTGAACACCTGCACGGTCACCCGCAAGGCCGACTCCGATGTGCGCAAGTTTATCCGGAGGATTGCCGGCAGCAGGCCTGATGCACGGATCATTGTTACAGGATGTTATATTCAGAGGGCCCCCGAGGAATTCAAGAACATCCCTCAGGTCTGGAGAATATATACCAACCAGAAGAAAAAGGAATTGATTCCAGATCTTCTCACTTGCATCCGTCCTCAGGGAGCTGTTTCTGCTTTCCCTTTTCGTTCTCGAGCTCTGGTCAAGATTCAAGATGGCTGCAATTTCCACTGCACATTCTGCATTGTTCCCAGGGTGAGGGGAATGAGTGTTAGCCTCGAGAAAGAAAAGATCCTGGCTCAAATCAGAAAGTTCATTGATCATGGTTTTCGAGAGGTCGGGCTTACAGGAATCCATATCTGTTCCTACGGAGAGGACCTTCAGCCTCCATCCTCCCTTCTGGAATTAATAGAGGAAATCGAGAACTTGGAGGATTTGGGTGGTTTAAGGCTGAGTTCGCTCGATCCCCGTTTTTTGAGCTTTTCATTATTGGAGCGCATAACCCATAGTGAAAAGATCTGTCCTCATTTTCACCTCTCTCTCCAAGCTGGGAGTGATAAAATCCTGCGACTCATGGGACGGAAAACCTCGGTCGCTGATTATGAACAGATTCTCGCCTTTTTGTGGAGTCATTCGCCCCAGGCATCTTTGGGAGCGGATATCATCGTCGGATTTCCAGGAGAAGGCAATGAAGAGTTTGAACAGTCTTACCGCTTCTTGGATAAATCCCCTTTAACTTACTTTCATGTATTCAACTATTCTCCCCGGCCATGGACAGAGGCCGCTTCGTGGCCTCAGGTGGAGGCGAAGGTCAAGAAAGAGAGGGCTTCCCTTTTGCGCAGATTAGGGCAGAAGAAGAATTGGGATTTCCGCCGGCAGTTTGTAGGAAAAGAATGTGAAGCCATCGTTATAAATAAAAATAAAGAGGGTGCCATAGTTTTAACTTCCAACTATATCAAAGTCTCAGTCTCTTCCTGCTCTCAAGAAGCAAGGGAGAAGATCAGGGTCAGGATTACAAAAGCAGAAGAGACGGCAACCCAGGGGGAAATTCTCTCTTAGAGAAATTCAAATCCTTAAACCACGGCTTTCCCTTTCCTTTCTCTTATCGTCACGCTCTAGAAATTTTTCAGGACCTGCTCACAAGAACCTTAGGGGAGGGTGTATCTCCTTTTCCATGATAGTTAATAAAGGCGGCGGGTCTCGTCCATTCGAAGCCCATAGTGGCGGGTGGGAGGGTCTTGGCGAGGATGGAAGGGGATCGCCGCTTTTATCGGCTGGAATGGAAATAGATATACCATCCTCGCGGGAGGAGATCTTTTCTTTCCGAAGGGAAGAGGTTAAAATAAGATGAAATGAGCCGGATCATTCGCCTTTCACCTGCAGTCTCCCAGAAAATTGCAGCGGGCGAGGTCATCGAAAGGCCGGCTTCTGCTGTCAAGGAGCTTGTGGAAAATTCCTTGGATGCTGGTGCTTCTGAGATCAATGTCGAAATCTTGGACGGAGGGAAGAGGTTAATCCGGGTAACCGATGATGGGTCGGGAATGGCCAGGGAAGATGCACTCCTCTGCTTTGAAAGGCATTCCACGAGCAAGATTCGAAGTGAGAAGGATCTTGAAGCCATCGCAACCTTAGGTTTTAGAGGAGAGGCCCTACCCAGCATTTCTGCGGTCTCTCGCCTGAGCTTGAAGACTGCGGAGAAGAGAGGAGAGAAGGGAACGCTTATTGAAAGAGAAGGAGAGAAGGTCCTCCTCATTCAGGACATCGGTTTTCCCCCTGGGACAAGCGTCGAAGTCAGAGATTTGTTCTTCAACCTTCCTGCACGTAGAAAATTTCTGCGATCCGAAAAGTCTGAACTTTCTTCCATAGTCAAATACATGACCGAGGTTTGTCTGGCCTTTCCAGGTGTCGGGTTTTCTTTAACTCACGGCCAAAGAGAGACTTTTCACTATCCTGCAGTGGGCAGCCTTAAAGAAAGAATTTTTCAAATCTATGGAAGATCGACCATTGAAAATCTGATTGAAGTTGACTATCAACAGGACGAAATGAAGATCTTTGGTTTTGTTTCCGCTCCTCCCTCCGGACGCTCTGACAGAAGACGACAAATCTTTTTTGTCAACAATCGGCCGGTTAAGGACAAACTCCTACAAGCGGCCATAAACCAGGCCTATGATGGTTTTTTGGAGAGAGGTCGTTTTGCGGAAGCTTTCCTTTTTCTCTCCTGTCCCTATTCTGAGGTCGATGTCAATGTCCATCCCACCAAGGCTGAAGTAAGGTTCAGAAGCTCGAATACAGTTTTTAGCTTTGTGTTTAAGTGCATGAGACAGGCATTGCTCCGCCACCAAGGCATAAAAGAAGTCTATCCTGCCCAGGAAAAAGAGAAAAAGGCCTTCAGGATAGAAGAGGAGCCTCCTCCTTTACAAATGAAGAAAGATGCGAGAGAAGATGAAATGGGACAGAAGCTTTTTGCTTCGCTCCCCGAAAAAGAGGAATTGTATCCCAGAGTCTTAGGCCAGTATTTGCGCAGTTACATCGTGGCTGAAACTCCTGAGGAGATTCTAGTCATCGATCAGCACAATGCCCATGAACGGGTATTGTTTGAAAAGTATAAAGAGATACATAAGAGAAAGAAGTGGCCTCAAAAAATGGTCCTCTTTCCCCTCCTTATGGACCTTTCACCTTCTCAAATCCTGAGCATGGAGGAGAATCAGGCCTTGCTGGAGGAAGCAGGGTTCAGAGTGGAAGCTATGGGAGGGCAGAGCTATGCTCTGAAAGAGATTCCTGATATTTTCCAGGAGGAAGAGGCGAAAGATGTCTTTCTTTCTCTGCTTGAAGAAATAAAGGAAGAGAAGATGGAAAAAAGAGAAGAAGCGCTTCTGGCCACCCTGGCTTGCAGGACTGCTGTAAAAGTGGGAGAACCTTTATCTCCGGATAGGATGAAATACTTAGTCGACGAGCTGTTTCAAACGCCTAATCCTTCGCTCTGTCCCCATGGTCGACCGATAACAGTTAAGATAGAAAGGCGGGAGATTGAGAAAGGGCTGAAGCGGCGCTGAAATTGACAACTTTTTGAGGTTTTGCTAAGATTGTGGCGCTTCGAGACCAGGGTAGATTTCGTTCAAACCTGGAATTCCTTGATGGGTAGAATGAGCGGGGAGTGGCGCAGCCTGGTTAGCGCGCCTGCCTTGGGAGCAGGAGGTCGTCGGTTCAAATCCGATCTCCCCGATTCGGATTTCAGATGGCGGCTAAGAGATCTAGTTGAGAGTTAGGGATTTAGAAATAAAGTGCGCGCCTGTAGCTCAGTTGGATAGAGCAGCTGCCTTCTAAGCAGCGGGTCGGGAGTTCGAGTCTCTCCAGGCGCGCCATCTTATCCCCTTATTTTTCAATAGTTTTCCTAAATTTATGCTTTCAGCGAGCCTATGCCATTTTGAGCTTTTTTGACACTAAAATGTCAAAAGAGCGTCAAATCTAGAGTTGTCATTCTTTAAGGTTGTTGCATCATTAGAATTGTTATGAGATAAATATAGTTAATATTTGGCTTTGAGATTGCGACTAAATTATGTTGATTAGACCCAGTATCAATGAGATGGCGTACATATCTATGTATCAATGTTTACGTCGCTAATGATTATTGGACACAGATTTTTTCTTGACTTTATATGAATTAGAAATATAGAATCTAAATAATCAGGGAGGAGGCCAAAATGATTTTCAAATTATTAGGTACTTCCTATTGGGCCTCCAAAAGCCTTATTGACGACTTAACAAAGCTATCTGAGTTAAAGCAACAACAACTTGATGCCCTTGCTGAATGGTTCGCCACATCGGAAAAAGTTGTAGGACTCCTCAATGAAGACATAGTCAAGACAAGTAAAGAAACAGAAATAGAGCCAAATACTTTAAGAGATGTTATTCATGTCGTCCGCTATACAACATACCATTGGCATAAAAGTAAAATCTCTCTTGATGAACTGATTGAAGACTTTAAATCCATAGAGATAAAAACAGAAGGATTAAAGAAATTAAAAGAATTTTATGCAAAAATAAAAGAAGTCAGAATAAAAATAGCAAAGCAAATACTTAGGCATAGCCATAGCTTAGCGGCTCTTCCCAAGCTTTCTGATTTGAGTATTGTATGCGATTTAAGGCCGGTATTAGCAGAATCTCCGTATATTACCGCATTATCTAATTCGACAGATTATAAAGACATTATTGACCTTGTCCCAGTTTTAATTGTAGGTATAGAAACAGAGAATATACAGGGAAGCAAAGCGATGTGGGTTTTTCAGCTTCCTGAGGAAGCTCTCAAAAGAATTCAGGATGGATTAGAAAAGATAGGCGAACAAATTAAAGAGATTAAAAAAAAATACTTAAAATCTAATAAATACTCAATTTGATTTAAATAGCAGCAAGTATTATCATTTAGAAGGAGAGTTGAATGAGTACAGAGGTAATGAAATACGCTAATGGCAAAGAATATCGATATAGCGAGTCTGCAAAGAAAGAGCAGGTAGCCCTTTGTGGTCTTGGATATATACCAACTGCTTCACCTGAAATAGTATATGATGATTTAGCTCCACATAAGGGTAGATACAAAAAGGAAACAGAAGTACTTTTAAAAGATGTGCTTTTTAAAATTAAAGAAAAGAAATCTACTCTAAATATTTTCAATAAATTAGAAATACTGGCGGGCAGTGGGATAATATTTTCTGTGCTTGCCCAAATGTTGTTCCAAGCAAATCCAATGCTTAAAGGGCTATTATCAACCATACCGGTTGGCGTTATAGCAATAGTTATATTTGCTGGAAAATTTTTTAATGAAGCAAGGCGTAATTTAATTAGATAAAAGCATATCGGGTTTTAGAAGAAATATGTAGGGGGCTATTAGTGGAGAAGAAGTTCGAATGGATATTTTAGCTTGGGTACTGATTTTGTCTGTCGTTATTTTTTTGATTGCAATTGGAATAAGACTCTACAATAATTTTCCTCTTGAGTTTAAGAAGTTATTTAGTTACTGTCCATCTACTCCTTTTATTCCTGTCGGTTTTTTCTTTATTACTTTCATTATTTTTAAATGGCCGAAGATTGAGATTGGTCAGTTCACTTTTCCTTTTTTTTATTCAGCAATGGGATTAATTGTGTTTGGAGGTGAAAGATTTTACGAGTTTACTCAAAGAAGATAGGTCCATCAAATAGGCTAATTTCATACAAATATTCTATCTCAGATTTATTGGGAATAAACACCTGTTATTTCAATCTTTCCATAATAAGCTATGATAGAGTTATTCTATAATCCTCTTTCAATATGAGAATTTCCTTCCCTTCCTCCTTCTATCCTATGAAATGGATAACGCATAGCGTCATTTCTTACAGAAAGGACCCCGCACGCTTTTGGGATTTAATTCATTCAACTTGAAAATTAATCCAAATACAGACAATTTCTTAGGAAGTCAAAAATTTTAAATTCACTACCTGGAGACAAAATTCTCCATCTGGCACAAATTTTACGTATTTCGGCATCTCCTAAACCGTAAAAAGCTCCCAACACAGTCTTATTGCTTAATTTGTCTATTTTTAACCTGCGGAGATTTGCCTCATGATAACCAAAACCTAGAAAACAAATTATGTCGGCAGCACTCATTAAACTGAAAGATTTTTCAAAAGCTGTGGATGTTTCAATATCTTCTGATATGACTACAATCTGTTCGCTTGCAGTTTTTATTTCTTCAAGGGAAACTTTATGATAATAAGGCCTTCCAGGTCCTTCCTGCCAAGGTAGCGCACCTAGCCTACCATGGACATGAATAATTTGTATTTTATTCAATTTATTTGCACATTCTTTTTCTGATTTTCCATAAGCATTTCTCAGTACTGTAAAAAGATAATGTTCAATAGACCTATCGTAGTTAAAAGTTACTATAGACAATTTATTTTCATCAAACTCTTCAAATGGAGTATTAAGTTTGTTAAACAAATATTCATACCAATTATGTGTTACATTAAAAAGAGAGCTCTCCATTTCATGTGGTATAAGGCCAAGAGTGATCGCCAACTTCCCTACTTTTAGAAATTCAGGGCGATACTCCAAAAAAGCATCTACCGAAGCTCGTCCCGAGTAATGCAGTTCTTCTCGAAAAGCTTGAATATGATTAGTTTCTATGCCTAATTGATTTAATATTGGGATCCAACTGCTTGGATGTTTTTCACTAAGATAAATATAAACATCCCTCATTAACTTTCGACCTGAGGGAAATTGGTAAGGCATACTAGACCCTGCTCCAAGAATTAGGACAGTTGGTCTTGTTATCATTGATATCCCATCATTTAGATCAATTTTCTATTATCTATACTAATTCTAAAAAAATCAATCTAAGATCTCAAAACATCCCTTTTTGTTTGCTAAATTCAAAAATATTCATTATTTAGTCAGCTTGAAACTAAGTGATATTAGTCAATTAAGGTGATTTTTCTTAAATTAGAAGAAATCACTTTTTTCATTTGCTAATGCATGTATCTTTAATCTATTCCTCTACCTATTTATCACTCTCTCAAACAGCAATTTAAAGAGCTCGTTCAGTAACAAACCCAGGAAAGAGATAAACATATCCATGGTGCAAATACCTTTTTACGCTGTTTCATGTAATTCGTCGTCTAGCGGGCTTCTGAGGCGCTAATTCGGGTATATTTTAGATGGCATTTAGATAAACCCTATATTTTTCAAAAAAGATTGTTTAGGGGATAGGCCGGAAAAAGATTCGGTTATTCATAATAGATATTGAAATATTTGCTTACATTAATGGAGTAATTGTTATTGTCAGTACCTTTTACTGTGATCTTGATCTGATCATATTCATATACTGTACAAATAGTATCGCAGACTTTCCAACTTTCATATGGCTTAAAAGTCCTACCCTCGAATGTATAAGATTCGTATTCTTTGTTTTTATATACAAACACTAGTTTAGCACTGGTGATATGTCCACCCACACCATTTGTCTCAGATAATATTACGCAATTAGAACAACACCAAGACTCATGAAAACTATTATATGAGAAAATTATCGGCTCATATTGCATTGCTATTTCTAAAATTGCCTGCTTTTTTATCTCTGGTCTTTCAGGGCTTTTGCATAGAATAAGAAATGCGATCAAAATAGTTATGATGAATACATGAATTAGCCTTTTCATATCCCCTCCTCTTACTGTCTGTCTTTTTGGATGCCTATTATATACCCAGTAAAATGTTATTGTAAATATCATGAGTAAAAGATTCTTTATTTCCTAAGGAAAGAGTGAAATCGCTTAAAAAGTAGTTCTTTTTCTTACGCGTTAAGTAATCTTTACTGCCATTCCTTGGGACTCCTCGGGTGTCGCATCCCCCCTCCTGGTCTTTAGGCTTTTTTCTAAAAAAGACCGGAATCAGGACAATTGAGCATTAAAGCTGTTGTGGATGAAGAGAAATAAGATCAAACTTTGATTTGTGCGTATCCATACAATTCTTTGTATAAAAGTGATGTATAGGTCATCACATCTAAGGAAAATTGAATTATGGATCATTTCTTTCTCGGTATGATTGACTTATAGTTTAATCAATGTCGAATCATTAATTAATTAATATAGAATAAATATAGAACAAAGACTTGACAAATGGCGATTGATGACTTATATTTTATTGTGTTGAAATCAGACAACAGGAGTTTGAAAATGAATAAAAAGGCCATTGAGAAACGAGTCAAGAGAAGCAAAGCACTATCAATTCCTGGCCTTGTTATGTCTTTCCTCTCTGCTCAAGATGTAAAGGAAATATCAAAAACAGCTTATCAAAAAGGACTGGAGAGATTCCTTTCCTGGCTTTCTTCAAATAACATCACACAGCCGGACCGAGAGGCAATCGTTAAGTTTAAATCCTTTCTGATGGAGACTGGATTATCAGCCAATACAGTGAACAGCTATTTAGTTGCTGTAAAACGATTCTTTGCCTTCCTGGAAGGGATAAGAAAATATCCGAATGTCGCCAAAGACGTTAAGGGTCTTAAACAGCCAAAGTCTCATTTACGGGAGGCTTTAACCGCACCTCAAATCAAGGATCTGTTAGATCAAATTGATACTACCACAATTCAAGGAAAGAGAGACTTTGCAATAATTAACCTCATGGCTAGAACTGGCCTAAGAACCATTGAGGTAGTTAGGGCAAACGTGGAGGACATGAAACAGGAGGGGGAAGAAGCCCTACTGTTTGTCCAGGGCAAAGGTAAGGACTCCAAGGATTTATTTGTTATCCTCACAAAGAAGAGTCTGAATCCTATCCTGGTTTATTTAAAAGCAAGGGGAAAAGCAAAGCCTGAAGAACCTTTGTTTGTCTCACTTTCAGACCGGAATGGTGGAGAAAGGCTTACCACCAAAACTATAAGACAGTTGGTTAAAGATAATTTGAGAAAGATAAACATCGACAATAAGAAACTCTCTGCCCATTCGCTGAGACATTTCTTTGCCACCCAATCCTTGAGATCAGGAGCGCCGCTTTTGCAGGTAAAAGAGGCCATGAGACATGCTTCGGTTGAGACAACTCAGAAGTATTTACATAACCTTGACCGAATCGAAAACGGTGCTGAAAGGTACATAGATTTTTAAGGAGTATTTCCATTAAGCTCCAATATCGGAAATAGAAAAATGGAGGTTAAAGACAAATAAAAGATGAGTAAAACAAACGATAACACGGGACCCAAAAAGCGTGAGTTTTTCAAGGTAGATAATCCCGAGGCTGAATTGAAAGGAATTTTTGAAGAAGTTGAAAAAATGAGTACCCAGGAGATCAAAAGGCGGCTTCCAGGTCAACTCATTAAAAATATTTATGCCTCGCTTCTCTTGCTAGAGAGAGAATTAAGTATTAAACAGGGCAAAAGACGAGAGAAGGCGGCAGATGTTTTCATCAAATTAAATATGAACCCGAATTTCTGGAAGAATTTGAAACGCTTGGAGGAAATGGCTGCAGAACTCCCGAAAAAGGAAGAAGAAGACAAAGTTGAATGGCTCGACAAAAAGGACGGCAAAAAGGAGAAAAATAAACAGGTGTCTTGAAATGGAAATAGCGAAATTTGAAAAGAACTCCTTTGAAGAAGTCCGGGTAGAAATCTCTGAATGGAAGTCCCAGAAGTATATAAACATCAGGGTGTGGGTTAATCCACGCTATGAAAAAGATGGAATGGCCAAGCCAACTAAAAAGGGTATCACCTTGAATGTGGAGCTATTGCCTAAGCTTCTGGAAGCTCTAAAAAAGGTTGAAGAAATATTAAGTCAGCCTGATGATCACACTCAGATAGAAGAGGAACAAGCAAATGGCAGATCAATCACAGCCTAAGAAAAAATTGCCAGATCCCTGGGCAGATTGGGAAAAGAGTAAGGCTCGCCCTAAGATAGATCCTTGGGCTGGCTTTTTTACCGAAGAAGAGAAAAAAAGGATTCAAGCAGATCCCTGGGCTGGTTTGTTTGCTGAAACTAAAAAAGAAAAGCCTCAGGTAGATCCCTGGGCTGGTTGGGGAAACTTTGGCCCCACACCAAAGCCCGAATTGAAAGTAGTCTTAGTTCCCGAGGAAGAGGAAGAAAGAAAAAGACAAATAGCCATAGCCAAAAGGGATAGATTAGGCAGGGACATATTAAAGGGATTATTTGAAACTCTTGGTTTTGCAGAGGCTCCTTATGCCCTGGCCACGGGCGTAACGGGATGGCTAGGTGGGCTTTTAGCTGTTCCCACCAAAATGATTTATGATGCTTGGAAATCAGGGGGGAGAGACATTTCCTTCACACGGGCAGAAAAGGCCATGGAAGATGTTATGAATTTTATGGCTTATCGACCTGAAACGGAGTTAGGGCAGACATTATCCCAGATCGCAGCTGCACCATTTTCGGCTTATCTGGATTTAATGGGAAAAGGCGTTGAAAAGATTACTGATGATGAAGAAAAAAAGGCTGCATTGAGAATCATTGGCAACTATGCCCTTCTTTTGCTTCCAAAATTTGTTAAGGGTGGCAAGGGTTTATTAGCCAAAAGATTAAAAGGAATTGAATCGCTTACCGGAGAAGAAATAAAGGGAATTGCTAAAGAAGCTCCTGAGCAGATCAAGGAAATATTAAACAAAATTCCTGATGAAATGGATATCTCTGTCAAACCAACAAAGCAAAAATATCCATTCTTTCCCAAAGATGCTCCAGGGATTTGGTATGACATTATGGACGCAACAAGCGGTAAGGGAATAAGACCGTTTAAGGATGCTAGGGGTAAGTTTATTGAGTATGAGGAGTATAAATCAAACGTGCCTAAGCAATTGAGGAAAAAGCAGGGACTTCCTCCTGATGAGGTTGCTGACATGCTGGGACTAGAGGATTCCCAGGCTTTATACCGAGAGCTTCAAGGAAAGGCGGTATCTGAGGTTGAAATTCCAGAGTGGTATCAGGTCGCTGAGGAGGCCAAACTAACCGCACAAGAGCCGGTTATGAAAGCAGAGGCAGAGATATTGAGTAAGACAGGAAAACCTCAGGAACAAATAGCCGAGTTCCTTGATAACACATTCATGGATGGAGAAAGGCTAAGAACAGTAGCCAATGAAGTAGTTACCGGCAAGCGAACCGTAGACTCTGCGGTTAAAGAGATAAATGAGCTTATTGAGGATACAGTAAGGCCAGCTAAAGGAGTTGGCGTTGAGAGACCTGAGGGAGCCGTCCGATCTGGCGTGTTAGCCTTTGGTATGGAGTTACCTAAAAGTATCGGCAATATAAGAATTGATAAGATCAACAGTAGCTATGATGTAAAAAAGACTCTGGTTGATATAGCAGAAATGGTTAAAACCGAAACAGATGCATATAGAGAACCTGTAACTTGGATTGATAGAGAAAAGTTTGCAAAGGACCTAGGCATGACAGTAGATGAGCTCATGAAGAAAAGAGAGGGAGAGGCATTAAACGCCACTGAGATGGAGGCCGCAAGAAGGTTACAGGGCGCCTCAATAGTTGAAGTAAACAAGGCGATGAAAGTATACGGAGAAGACCCTTCATATACGAACTTGATTAATTTTCGAGCTGCTACAGAAAGGGCTGGATTGATAGTAAAAACAGTCAGCCAAGCCAAAACCGAGGCAGCCAGGGCATTAAATATACTTCGGAAAGAATATGAACCTGGGGAGTTTCGTCATCGTGCCATGGAAAGGGTATTACAGCAACTTGGTGGAGTGGAAAAGAATGTAGAGATATATGAAAAAATGACAACGCTTGATTGGGGCAATCCTGCTGAGATTTCAAAATTCTTGAGAGATCTTAGTAATCCCAAAATATCAGACATGGTGTTTGAGGTCTGGATAAATGCCCTCCTTTCCGGGATTCCTACTCAGGTGCGCAATATTGCCTCTAATACGCTTAACCTTCTGACAAAGCCAATAGAAAAGGGCGTTGCTGCCACAGTAGAGGCAGCCAGGCGATTAACCGGAGCGCAGCCTAAGGTCTATTTTGGAGAAGTCCCGTTTGAAGTATTTGGAATATTCAATGGTATTCCAGAAGGTGTCAGAAAGGCTCTATATGCCTGGACAAATGAAATAACCATGGAGGGAGCGTCGAAACTTGAAGCTAGGCACAGACAAGCCATTCCTGGAAGAATAGGTAAAGTAGTTAGAATTCCTGGACGCGCCTTGATAGCAGCCGATGAGTTTTTTAAGGCGATTGTCTATACATCTGATATTCACGCCATGGCCTATAGACGTGCTGTTGCCGAAGGACTTAAAGGAAAAGTTCTTATTGATAGAGTCACAGAGCTTGTTAGGAATCCTGATAGGCCAATGATGGAACATGCCACAGGAGAAATGCTTTATAGGACCTTTCAAAAAGAATTGGGCAAGTGGGGAAAGGCGACTCAGAAATTCAGAGAAACCATTGAACCTGTGCGTTGGATCGTGCCTTTCATGAGAGTATCCATAAACATCCCCAAATATGCTTTTGAGAGAACTCCATTCAATCTTCCAAGGGTGCTGTACAGGGCAGCAAAAGGCCAATATAAAGGTGCTGAGTTTGCCGAAAATGTATCAAGACCATTAATAGGAAGTCTGGTTTCCATTGGGGTTTTTATTGAGACTATGAAGGGGAATATAACGGGGTCTGGACCAACAGATAGAGAGGAAAGGCAGGCATTATATAGACAAGGATGGACTCCTTATTCAATCAAGATCGGAGATAAATATTACTCATATGCAGGAATTGAACCGTTGGCCACTATGTTTGGAGTAACAGCAGATATGGCTGAGGTTTGGCAAGACATTGAAGAAGGGGATAGGGATGATCTAGCCTCTAAGTTAATACTGGCTTTCACCGAGAACATCACAAACAAAACTTTTATGAGGGGTGTATCAGAAGCCCTTAACGCCATATCAGATCCAGAAAGACATGGAGAGCGTTGGTTAAGCACCTTTGCTGGAACTGTTGTTCCCACTGGCGTTGCATACATAGCCAGAGCCATGGATCCCTATTTCAGAGATGCAAAAAGCACCCTGGATCAGATAAAATCAAGAATCCCTAAATTATCTGAGACCTTGTCGCCCAAGCGTGATTTATGGGGGAGACCAATTGAGAGAAAAGGGTCATTCTTTGAAAAGCTGGTTTCTCCTGTTTGGGTTTCCGAGGAAGATATAACCGATGTGGATCAGGAGCTTAAAAGACTTAAATACTTTCCGGGTATGCCACAACGCGAGATTAGAGGGTTCAAGCTAACTCCTGAGGAGTATAATGAATTTTCCGAGATGGCAGGAAAAGCTACATATAATCTTTTGTCTGAGATCGTTAAATCTGAGGCTTATCAAAGTTTTGATGATGAGGAAAAACTTGACGCATTGAAAAAAGCCATTAATGCTGCCAGAGAAATATCGAGGTTGCAATTTATGATTTTACATCCTATAAAAGGAGAAAAAGAAGAGAGGTGAAGTGTGGTTATCAAGAGAGGAAGAAAGAAAGAGACAATTAGGCTCGGAGATTTAAAGATTTTTACTTTAGATGAGGTGTCAAGGGAATTGGGAGTAACCAAACCAACCCTGAGAAAATATATTAGAGATGGCAAACTTGCAGCTCAAAAAGTGGGGGGTAGATGGCTTATCTCTGAAGAGGCCATTTCAGAATTTTTTAGAAAACCATATTCAAAAAAGGGTACTAAGTAAATCTAAACTACTTAAATGGTAACAAGAGGGATTTCTACAAACATTGAAATCTTGAATCTGAAGCAGATCGCACAACTTCTGGGGGTTTCCCAGGCAACTATAAGAAGATATATGAATTGTTACAACATGCCTTATAATCAGATTGCACCCAGAAAGAAGATAACATTTGATAAGGCCCAGGTTTTAAGGTGGTGGTCACAATTTAACCACCCTTATACTAAATTTTTAAGGAGGTCTAGAGGGTTATGAGAGGACAAGAAAAAGAAAAAAGGACAGTCTCCGAAGAGACTGCCCTGGGCGCCGATGATAACATCGGCATGGTTTTGGCAACCAAAGACAATATAGGTCAAGAAGTTGAGGCTGTCAAGGAACACGGGCTGTGTTTTGGAGGAGAGTTGTCTATTGATGAGATCAGCCATATCGAAAGAGATGAGGAAACCGGATCATTTCATGTTGCGGTTGAAAACAATGGATGTGAACTGATCCTGTGCCTCAGAAGAGCGCAGCTTATAGAGCTGATAAAAATGATCGCTGAACAACTGATGAAGGAAGACGATAAACCGTATCCAGTAAACACCGAAAACCGCATGTCAAATGTTTATGTCCTTATGGAGGACGAGAGCATTTCAGTAGACATATGTCCTCAACAAGACAATGATGAAAATCCCGACACCATTTTTCCAGCTGCCCTTTCTGTTAAAGACTCGAAAGGCCAGGAGTTAAGGCTTGCGATAGACCTTGATCAAGCCAGGCTGATCCAAGAAAAACTAGGTGAGTTTGTAGCTATTGACGGTGCTTTTTCCGGAATCAGAAAGAATTAACTACAGCAAAGAACGGTTTGTCTTTTTCAGGGGCCAGGGCTTATTTTGTATGTTGTCAGGTCCTTTAAATAGTCTATTTACCTCCCTTGCTTGCTTTCGCTCCGCAGGGGTCATCCCATCATAGTCTTTAGCAATCCAATCCCATAGATCCTTGATAATTTCTTTTTCTTGATGATATTCTCTCTGAAGCCTTCGAGAATGATTATTAAAACCTTCCCCTCTTCTAATTAAATTCTCTATTTCTTCAGCAAGGTTATTGTGACCTCTCTTGCTTGTTATGTTGCCAAAAACATCCTTGGCTCTCACATATCCTTCTGGATGATCTTCTGGTTCAGTAATTTTTAGATATCCTTTCTTGATTTGTCCACCAATTTTATAAAGCTTCTTGGCTAAATCTATTCGGTCAGCTGGATGCTTAACATTTTGCTTTAAATTATAAACAGATTTCCCGGCTCTCTTTTTTTTGTGCTTCTGCATTGTGGTAAATAATTTTAAGTTTTCTTCTTTAATAGGCATAGCCGTCTGTCACAAAAAAGTGGTGATGTATTTCCGCACTAAATATACATAAATTATTAATGGAAGTAAATAGAGACCCCTTTTAGTGGAGAAAAAGACAGTGAACATAAGAATGAAAGAAGCAAGATTCAAGGCCCAGAAAACACAAGTTCAAATTTCCCGATTAACTGGCATCCCTCAGCCCCAGATTAGCCTTATCGAGCGTGGTTTTTGGAATCCCACTGAAGAAGAAAAAATCAAACTTGCTAATGCTCTAGGGGTTGAAATAGTTTGGCTGTTTCCTAAAGAAGTGAACAAGTAACGTCCATAATCATAATTAAAATATAGAGAAATTGAAATGGATAATACAAAACAAAAAGCAACTTTCAAACACAAAAAATCAGGGGAATCAATAAGAATTTCTGACCTCTACCTTGGTTCATTCCTAAAAGCAAAGGGAGTTATTTTAAAGGGTATCTGTAGACGGGATAAAAAAGTAGTCTTCCTCTTTGAAGACACTAATGGCAAAATTCAGAGCTTGATAAATGAATATTACAATGATTGTCCAGTACCGGTTTTGCGTTTCCTGGGCGCCCTAAGAAGTCTTCGGTCTATAATTTTTGATTCTCAATATCCACAAGGGGATGGCCAGTGAATAAAGACGAGGGTTACAAACGGAAAGGTTATGTGCTTGCGTGGCGCGCGGCTTTTATGGATCATTCCTCATACCCTTATTATCGGGAAAAAAAGGAATTTACAGACTTTGAAGCCCTTTTGGATTTATATTTTCAGATGCATGGTAAAGATAAGCCTAGGGAGTTTAATGGTGAAGTAATTAGAGTAAAACGAGGGCAACTCTTAACTTCCGAACGGGAGTTAGCCAAAAGATGGGGATGGAGCAAAACAAAGACCAGCAATTTTTTAAAACGAGTTCAAAATGTAGACCACTGGATCACAAAAGAATCTGACCACCGAAAAACCCTTGTAACTTGGGTAGATTATGACAATTGGAATCCACTCGATAAAGAAAAAAAGACCACTGAAAGTGAAGGGAAAAAGACCACTGAAAAACCACTGAAAGACCACCGACCGACCACATCTAATAAAAGAATAAGTAAAGATAATAAAAGAAAAAAAGATTCTCTTTGTCTGAAAAACGAGTTTTCAGACGAGTTTTCGGAAGAAGACCTTAAACTCACCAATCTCTTCATTGAATTAATGGAAAAGAATCATCCCACCCTGGGAATCCTTGATGGACTTATAAAGGCATGTAAAAGGGATGGACCTCATACTTGCTGGATGCTGAGAGAAATAGACAAGAGGACAAACGAGCAAATTGAAAGGGTGATAAGATTTTCTCAAAAGGATAATTACTGGAAAGAGTGGATTCTTGGGATGGCAGCTCTAAGAAACAAATGGGATGAATTATGGGCAGGAATAGAAAGAGAAGACTCCGGGGGCTAGATAGAAAGAAAGATAAATAAAAATGGAAAATTGTAGGTTTGAATTTTTTATGAAAGATACGGACCTATCCGCCCTTCTTATAGAAAGTGATAGACATGTCAAGACGAAGAAAAGGTAAAGGTTTAGAACACGTAGGCATAGAGCGGCGCACATTGAAAGGAAAGGAATGGCGAGATTTGAGCCCAGCAGCTAAGATTTTTTATTTGCACTTGAAGGCTCGATATAATGGCTCAAACAATGGTTCAATCAAGTTACCATACAGTGCCATGAAAGGTGTTCAAGGTTGCTGTAACGATCGCGCAATCTCAAGGGCGATTCAAGAGTTGGAGACTAAAGGCTGGATTGAGAGAGAAAGAAAAGGAGGTCTGTATCGCTATGAAAATCTGTTCAAATTGACTTTCAAATATGACCTTTATGGATGCGGTTCATGAATAGAATCAACCTGCAAAATCAGAGAGTCGACACCCGTGAAAACACGACGTCAACCAAAAAATGCCAAAAAGGGCTTATAGAGGTGACACCTGCAAAAACACGATGTCAGAAGCCTTCCCGACTCCTGCAAAATCAGAGACTATTTATATATCTACCATATACCCTACACTTTTTAAGTAAGAATACCTAATCAAGAAAAATGAACTCTTTATTAACTGTTCGAGAAGCTACTGGCCATCTGAAAATCTCAAGAAGCACAATAATTTCTGCTTTCAAATGAGTCATCAACTTCTCACTGTAAAAGAATTCAGCTCTTTTTTGGGGGTCCATCTGAACACTGTTTATAAATGGGTAAAACAAGGAGAGATTCCATATATTAAAATTAATGGCAGAATTAGATTCAAAAAAGAAGAAATTGAAGAATACTTAAGGACTAACTCATCTAATAAATATCAAATAACAGAACTTCTCCCCAGATTTGACCTTTCACTTGATGCTTATGATAGAATGCTCCTGAAAAGGAGGACAGAGTTGAAAGGTCAAATCAGGTGGACTTACGGCATAGGCTCTGTCATCCTGAGGAAAACCAAAAATAAGGAGGATAAGTATTATATCGATTTCCAGATTGACAAGCTTCGAGTGAGAGAAGTTGTCAAAGGGGCCCGGACAAGGGCTGAGGCAGTTAAGGTTTTAAATTCAAGAGTAGCAGATGCTCTAAGAGGAAAGTACAACCTGAAAAAAGAAAATCCAGAAATTACATTTAGTGAGATGGCAGATCTCTATCTTGAAAAGTATGCAAAATTGAACAAGGAAAAAAGCTGGAAGACCTCGGACTGGGTTTACCTGCGGAGATTGAAGCCTTATTTCGGCTCCAGTAGACTTTCTGATATTACTACGGAAAAGGTTGAGGACTACAAGTCTGGAAGATTATCAGGAGGCTTAAAAAACAGTTCGGTTAACAGGGAACTCTCATGTTTGCGGAAGATTTTTAATAAGGCAATAGATTGGGGTTATGCTAGCAACAATCCTGTTAGGAGGGTTGAGTTCCTTTCTGAGAATGAAAGTCTTAGAGAGAGAGTTTTAACCGAAGATGAAGAGAACCGGTTGTTTGAGTCAATCTCGCCACATTTGAGGCCGATTCTTATGATCGCCTTAAATACTGGAATGCGAAAGGGAGAAATATTCAATCTAAAATGGGAAGATATAGATTTTGAAAGCAGAAAAATCAGAATCCCAAAGAGTAAAAGCGGAAAAGGAAGGGCCATTCCGATGAATTCAATTCTATTCAGTTTGCTATCTGGATTGAAGTCGCAAAATGGGAAAACTGAGTTTGTGTTTACTAACCCCGAGACAGGCAAGCCTTATATAGATATAAAAAAGGCGTTTCATGGCGCTTGTAAGAGGGCGGGTATCAAAGAGTTACACTTCCATGACCTTAGGCACACATTCGCAAGTAGGTTAATAAAGAGAGGGGTCGATTTGATTATCGCCAAGGAATTATTAGGCCATGCCTCGGTTGTCACAACCCAAAGATATCTTCATTCCCAGGCTAAAGAAAAGATGGATGCAGTGGAGACCTTATCTAAGAAATCCTTAAAAGACGAATTGAAATGGCAAAGGGGCGTCAAATTTTGGACTGTTAATTTTCGGGGTGAGGCTGCAAATAGTTCATTTTTAAACAATTGATGATGTTTAATAGAATTGTGCCTTACTGCCTTCTAAGCAGCGGGTCGGGAGTTCGAGTCTCTCCAGGCGCGCCATTTCATTTGTTCTGGTTTTTCTACCTCTCATGAGGTCATCCTG
>CAYVAT010000009.1:0-22975 GCA_964449165.1 uncultured Eubacteriales bacterium
AATTCTTTCGTCAGAAACGCCAATTCCTTCTCAGTAAAATCTTTTCTTTTCACCTTCACCGCATGGGGGATGGCAAAGATATTATCCAGTGAGAATCGAATCGGTTCTCTCTTCTCTACGAAGAGCTTCTCCAGAGTTGAGAACAATCTTTTTAGCATTTCTTCATTGATCCAGTAATCCCATCCTGAAGTATCCAAAAAAACAAGGTCCAGAGAAACCTCGATCCTCCCTCGCTGGAGCCTTTTCTGACAGATTGTTCTTAACCTGGTCTCCAGGCTTCCGATGGGAGTCCCTCTGTAATGCCAGTCAAAATAGCGATGGTTAAGGCTTTTGATGCTGATTTTGCCCGAGAACAGAGGAGAATCAAAGCGCTGTTCAGCATAACCCGTCATGCTCTGGATCAAGGGACCTCCTCCTTTTCTTCCGGAAATTGCAAATCATACAGCTTTTTGTAGATTCCATTCTTACGGCATAACTCATGATGGGTGCCGAGCTCAGCGATTCTCCCCCTGTCCACTACCAGAATTTTGTCTGCATTCCTTATCGTGGAGAGGCGGTGGGCGATAACAAAGACGGTTCGGTTCTTCATCACGTTGGCCAGAGCGACCTGGATCAGCCTTTCCGACTCAGAGTCCAGAGCCGAGGTGGCTTCATCAAGAATAAGAATGGGAGGATCCTTGAGAAGAGCCCGGGCGATGGCCAACCTCTGCCTTTGCCCGCTGGAGAGCAATGCGCCTCTCTCTCCGATGATGGCGTCGTAACCTTCAGGAAGTTCCATGATAAACTCGTGGGCCTTTGCCGCTTTGGCAGCTTTGACGATCTTATCCAGATTAAAATCCTCCAGACCGTAGGCTATGTTACTGCGGACAGTATCGTTGAACAGAATAAGCTCCTGAGTCACCAGGCCTATCTGGGATCGAAGAGAGTCCAGCTTCACCTGGCGAATATCGATTCCATCGACGGTGATCCGTCCAGAATTAGGCTCATAGAAGCGAGAAAGCAAATTGATGATGGTTGTTTTCCCTGCGCCGCTCAAACCGACCAGGGCCACCGTCTCATGAGGGAGGACCTCAAAATCCATGCTGTGAAGCACCGGCCTGACTTCGTTGTAGCTGAAGGAGACATTTTCAAACCTCACTCTCCCTTTTACAGGGGGGAGAGGAAAAGCGTGAGGATGATCTATAATCTGAGGTCTTTCCTGTAAAACCTCCTGGATTCTTTCGTAACAAGCCACTCCTTGCTGAATGGTGTTGTTGGCCCGGCTGAGACGCTTGATGGGAGTGTACATCATGAAGATGGCCATGACGAAAGAGCCGAAATCTCCGGGGCTGATGTGTCCTTGGGCGATTCTTGTTGTGCCCACAAAGAGGATAAAAGCACCTACCAAGCCCCCCATAAACTCCATGAAAGGAGAAGAAAGGCTGCCTATCCAAGCCAGTTTCATGCTGGTTTTAAAATAGTCGAGGGTGGCTTGAAAAAACTTCTTGATCTCAAACCTCTCCATGGTAAAGGCCTTGACAATCTTGTTCCCAGTGATGCTTTCATGAAGAAGGTTATAGATCTGGCTCATCCTGATCTGGCTCAGTTTTCCCTTCTTTTTCAGTTGTCTGCTGAAAGCAGCTAAAGGAATAACCGCCAGAGGAGCGATGACAAAAGAGGCCAAAGCCAGACGCCAGTCTGTGACAAAAATATATATAACCAGGGCAAAAAGAGTGAAGACTTCCTGGATCGAATCCCCCATACTTCCTGAGACAGCCTGTTGAATTTTATCCACATCGTTGGTCAGCCGGGACATCAGCTCGCCGGTGGGCTTGTAATCGAAGTAATCAGAGGATTGGTAGACAAGGTGTCCAAAGAGCTCATCTCTCAACTTCTTTACTACCCTGTGGCCGATTGATTTCATGAAAAACGAGGAGAGAAAGGTGAAAATTCCCTTCCCCAAGATAACGATCACCAGGATTAAGGGGATAAACCACATCAGCTGTTCTTTGGTCACGTGGAAGTATTTGAATATAAATGCCATCAAACTTGTTTTGGCCGACGATGTCTGGGGAGCAAGCTGGAGCATTTCATCTATGATGGGCTGGACCAGGTTGACGAAGACGTAGGTGAAGAAAGCCACAAAGATAGTAAATACAAAAGAGAGGATGAGGGTCTTCTTCTCCGAGAGTGTAAGTTTTAAAAGCTTGAGTATTTCCTTCATTCTTCAACCGCAGCGGAAGACAGTAACTTCATGGTAATTTCATAAGCATTTAAGGCTGAACCGCGTGTCAGATTGTCTGCAACCGTCCATATCCAGAAACCGTTGGGAAGGGACCTCTCTTTCTTGATCTGGCCGATATAAATTTTATCCTTCCCGGCAACAGAAGCACAAGAAGCAGGGGAAGAAAGGCTTGAAGGGATCAGTTTAAAGTAGGAGGATTTCTTGAAAAGCTCTTTGAGGGCCTTTATTTCAGTCTTTTTTTCTAACTCCAAGTAAGTCATGATCGAGTATGTATGGAAGACAGGAGCTTGGATGATGGAAAGGGTCAGAGGAAACTCCCAGCCCGCCAAAACTCTCCTGATTTCTGCTATGATCTGACGCTCTGAAGCAGCAAACCCATCCTTATCCATGGGTTCGGTGTGAGAAAGCAGATTAAAGGCAATCTGGGTTTTGAAAACCTTCTTGGTGAGAGAGGAGCTGTTCAGTATGGCAAAACTCTGGTCGGCCAGTTCCTCTATGCCTGATTCCTCAAAAGCAGAAACGGGTTGAAGGACAAAACTCACAGCCTTGGAAAGCCCGAATGATTGAAGAATAAGATTAAAAATATGGCTGAGGATGACAGTCACAGGATGAGGATTGGCAATAAGGACTGGTTCTTTATGGAGAATGATATCATCATTGACTCCGGCCACAACGATGGGAACATCCTTCTCTGCATTGAAGGTCTCACTCAGGTCGATGGCTTGAAATTTTTGCTTCTGGGCAAGGATGCCGAATCTGCGGTTATTCTTCTTATCCGCTGCCAGTAAGACAAGGTCGGAATCCAGGAAAGACTCCTCTTCAGGACAATAGATCACTCTCGGCTCTCCCCTAAACTGAGTGAGCTTGCTGTATTCCTCTTCCACATCTGGATCGAAGAATTCTATCCGGTCAAGAGGAAAATTCCTGTACTCCAGAACGTCCTTTATCTCCCTTCCGCGGAGCGAATCTGTGCCAACTAGGGCAATGCGTAATCGTCTTTTTGTATTCATGGCGAGGGACTTAAGTGAGGGATTTCCTGTACTCTGTCATCAGATAGTACATTTTATCTTTGAGAAAAAGCTTCTTCTTTTTCAATTCTTTCTCTTTAAGTATCTCCTCTTCGGAGAGGAAATCCTTCTTCTTGAATTGCTCAAGCCTTTTTTCATACTGCTGGTGTTTCTTGTAGGCTTTTCGGAATTCCTCGTTTTCCTTCAACAGAATTTCTTTAAGCTCTTTTTCTTCCATAAAGTTTCCTTCCTCCTTGGAAAGAATATCACAAACGCCTTTCTGATTTCAATTTTACCATGGCCTCGAGATGAGGTTCCAATCTATCAACAAGAGCACTCCAGGTAAAATTTTTTATTCTTTTGTATCCCTCTTGGGCTATCCTCTGCTTAAGATCCTGGTTGCAGATAAGTCTGCGCAGCTGATGACTCAAAAAAGAGGGAAAGGGAAGAGTTGCCACCAAAGCGGTCCTTCCATGAAAGGCAAAATCACGCGTCCCGCTGGGTGTGCAGACAACGGGTATACGGCAGGCCATGGCTTCGGCTGTGGTATTCGACCAGCCTGCCCTTCTCTCTGCACTGACAAAGACATCGGCCTGGGAATAAAGCCAGGCCATTCTGCTCTGCGGCAGATCAAGATAAAACTCATGGGGAACACTGGTCTGGATTATCTCGCGGGGATCCTTCCTTTCCTCTCCGACCAGACTATCGAAAAGAAGAAGTCTGATTTGGGGATATTTCTTGTGAAGCCTTTCGGCTGTCCGGATTACATATTTGATGCCTTTTCTCCTCTTGTAAAGGCGCCCGTAAGAGAGGATTCTGAATTCATCCCTTTGTTTTTTCCCCTCCATAGGATAAAAAATCTCCGGGTTCACACCGCCTGCGGCTTTGAAACAGGGCACATGATATTTACTTTCTATCCGGCGGCTCATGCCCTCAGAATTCCCCAGGAAAAAATATCCCCGGCGGATAACCTCCCTTTCAAGCCTGTGGCCGGGAAGCAGGAAATAGAAAAACTTGGCTCTGGCTTTAAGCTTCTCGAAGGAGGACAAAACAGAATATTCACTGCACAGGCCCACATCAAAGCTTCCTTTTTCCAGGGAAGTGAAAGGTTCCACTCTCCCTCGAAATTCCAGCCACTGCGGAGGGCTGCCTGTGGGATGAAAAAGGACAAAATCATGCCCTCTCTTGGCTAACTCGTTTCCGATTTCTAAATACCGCCTTACTCCTCCGAAAACCTGTACGTGGGGAAGGACTGCTGCAATCCTCATCAGAGATTGAACCTAACATGACCCTCTATCTTTAGTCAAGATATCGGGGTCGGATGTATGGGTCAGACAGTCAGATGTCTGGGTCAGACAATGACAAATTCCTTGATGAATCACTTAAGAATCATTTATGAATTGACTTTAAAGAAGAGGAAAATTATACTTACTGCAAATGCGACGGGCGAGGTAGCTCAGTCGGTAGAGCGAGAGACTGAAAATCTCTGCGTCGGCGGTTCGATTCCGTCCCTCGCCACCGCTCTGATTTCGTCAGAAAAAGTTGATTTTTATGGGGTTATTCCTATTCTTATAAAAGGAATATTAAGAAATACAAAATCAAAAAAGTGAGCAAAATAATTTATGGATGTAATACCTAAAGAAGGAGAAATATACGCTTTCCTCCTGAAAGACTTTAATAACGCTGTGACAATCAAACGACTAATTAAAATAGACCGGTATTTTCTAATCATCGATGGCGCCACTAAGGATAAAGACGACAGAAAACTTGAATACCTCAAGGATTACCCTATGGTGTTGAAACTCAAAGAATACACTGCTGAGGATGTATCTCATGTAAGGGGAAGAGTGATTTGGGTGTTTAATAAGCTTATAGAGAAGTCGAAGAAAAAGTAAAAGCAAGGCAAACAGGGGAATGAAAGAACATTTGGTGATAAAGGATTGATTTTTTATTTTTAAATAGTAATAAATATTGAAATGAAATCTCAGAAAGAATTATGGAATGATGGAATTAATTTTTTTTTAAAAAGAAAATATAAAAAAGCAGAACAACTTTTCTTGAAAGCCCTAAATGCAAAAGACGATACTCTAGAGTATAGGCATTTGACTTATAATGGTCTAATAAGGCTTTACTATAAATTGAGAGATAAAAGGAAAGACGCATTAGAAAAATGTATCATGTTTTGTGGGGAAGATATAAAAATTTTACCAAAATTCTTAGAACAACAAAGAAGGATTTATGGCGCTGTTCCCCGGTGTCCCTCAGTGATTCAACTATCTATTATTCACGAAAAAAATAATGAATATCAAAGAGCAATAGATATTTGTAATTATGCTATTGAACAAGGTCTGGATGATGGGACTAAAACTGGTTTTCAGGGAAGAAGAGAAAAATTAAAGAAAAAATTAAATAAATAAAAAAAGGGGGGAAATTATGCCTTTAACATTATGTCCAGAATGTAAAAAAGAGGTATCAAGCCTATTACGTTATTAGATCGGGCAAAAAAGGACATAAAACGACATTTTAGTATATGGGGTTGATTTCGCCTTAATTAAAAAATTAGCATAAATAGGGAGGTTAGAATGAAAACCAAGATTTTAGTTTTGGGATTAGCATGTCTAATTCCTTTACTTGCCTGGCCACAGGCTGTTAAGAAAACTGATGAAGAATTTGGATTTACTGGTGAAGTCAGAGATATATTATTAAAAAAATTACATCCAAAAGTAGAAACAGAAATATATGATGAAAAGGACATTTTAGATAAAGTGCAAGTTTTAATGGTGGGATTTAGTTCGTTAAAATTAGAAGATACAGATTTTGAATGCTTCGAATTTGTTACCTATTATTATGAAGAATCGACATATGATGATTGGGTGGCTATCACAGTCGCAAATTATGGAACTAAACCAGCCACAAATACAAAAATTTCGATTGAAGTCAAAGGTCCTAAAAGCTCTAAAATCGAAATAACACGAACAATTCCAAGAGAAGCGGTAATGATTTATGCCTTTAAATTCAACAAAAGATTTTCAAAAGAAACTATAGGCGTTTATGAATTGATAGGGATGATATATCACCATAAAGTGTGGACAAGCAAAGCAGTAACCAGCCTCTATATAGATGAAATTTGGTAAGTGAGGCGCGCAGAAGCCAGAATCCGGCGCTGGTTGGAAAGGGGAAATAACGGCACATAAAACAATAAAAAAATTAATACAATAGAATTAATAAAATGGGAATTGAATTTCATTTTTGTGAATTTTTTAAAAATTTTCCTTTAAATGAAACAACAGAATTGAATGAAAAATGTGTTAAAAAGGCTATAAATGCATTTCCAAAAAATGAGAAAAATATATTATTAGACCAAAATATACTTGTTTTCTTTAATGATAGGATCTCAATTCAATATCCAGATCAATTAGGAGCAATGACAAGAAAGGATTCTCTAAATTATAAAGATTTCTTAAAGAAATATGATTACGAAATTAAAAAAATATCTAATTTTTCTGTTTTTGAATATATCGTCTATTTATCAAAAAAAATAGCTGAAAATGATAATGAAATATTTAAATCTTTAACAATTATTCATGAATTACAGCATGTTCTTCAAGATATTAATTTCAAATGTATATTCACTAAAATTAATATAGTGGGAAAATATCTTGAATTAAAAGGTAAATGGTCAAATGAAATATATAGAAACATGCCTCATGAAGTTGATGCTTATATTAAAGCAAAAAGAATTAGTTATAGACTTTTTGATAAAAAAGATGTCGATAATTATATTGATGATAAAATTAATGAATATGAAACTAAGATTTCTAATACTAGAAAAAACAGTTCAGGATTTGAAGAATTAAGAATAGAAAAATCATATTGGGAAAATATTAAATCTATCGACATTAATAAACCTTATGATTTAGAAGGAGAGACCGAATGTATCTGGAATAAATATAAAGAACAATTAGAAAAAGAAATAGATAGAATAGAAATGAAAAAAGAGGAAGATCTGGAGGATAATGAGAAAAATTTTTTAAATGCTTATGAATTCCATAAGGAAAAGTATAAATAGTTTTGTATTAAAAAATAGAGGCGCATGGAGGCCCGGAAGCCTCCCGGTAAGAAGTGACGCTGTTAGTGAGAGTTCGCCTCACCTGAGAGACGGCTTGAAATAAATAAATTCTCAGCAAAGGAGGGAAATTATGATTGAGGAATTAGAAAAATTGAGTCTAACTCTTGACTTCGTCGCGAAAGATGACGCAATACGAATCATAGATGTGGTAAATAACAAACTCGCCGACACGCTAAATGCTCATATTATTGATGTTCTCTGGAAGCAAGAAGGACAAGTCGGGGTAATTCTTAATCCATTTTCTAGTTTTAACAAATCCAAGCGAGGTGATTTAAAGGCTTATGAAATTCCAAAAGATCCTACCGAAAAGACCGGATTATGGACTTGGGTATATAAGAATGAAAAGCCTATATGGATCGAAGAGATCAGAAGTAAGAATTTGAAAAAACCCATAAGAAATCTTGCTACAAGAAAGAACATTGGAACTAATTTCCTTAATATTTTCAGAGGTACTGATTCTATCATGGCAATCCCTTTATTCTTTAGAAAAACTATTTGGGGTATTTACTCTGTGGAATCGCAGTTTTCTGGAAAGTTTACCAGGGAAATCTTAGAGTATCTTGAAGATCTATCGAAACCAATTGCTATAATCCTTTGGAAAGCTGAGGCGCAGAAACTTAACCAGAAACACACACATGACGCTGTTTCCATATTCGCTAATTTTATTCGCAAGTTTGAACCTACAACGCCTATACCCCAAGTCAGATCAGGATTGGTTGCACGACCCTTCAGGCGTGATTTCGAAATCATAGAAAACTCTGTAAAGCAATTTCTGAAGAAAAACGAAATTCTGGCCAAGCATTATGAACATCCCCCAGGAAGAGATTACGTTATAGATGGGATCATGAGAGAGATCAGATCCTCACATTTCGGAATTGTAGATATAACTGGGCTTAATCCTAACGTTATGATGGAACTTGGCATGATGATGATCCTCCATAAGAAGTTCATCATCCTTCGCAGGATGGGTGACAAGAGAAAGCTCCCTTTCAATATCCGTCCTTACCATTTCTACGAATATAAAGTGGAACGAGGTGATATTATTCAGATTTGGAACCCTGGAAAGAATATATTTGAGCCTATTGAACGAATACTAAGATCCTTTGTGAAAGAGCTTGAGGGCGATCCTAACTTTGTTGCAGCAAAGCCGTCGATACAATGAAAATAATCCAAGGAGTCTTGAGGAATGAAAACTGAGTTTAGGCTAAATGGGAATACTAGTCTTAGACATCTCTCACTTAATAGAACAACAGATCTCTCAACTACCTATTCTATTCAATGCTTTAACTAATACTAGTTTTCATCAGTTAAAGTTAGTGAATAGCGATGAGATCCTAATCGGGATTGATGATGCTTACTAGTGAATACTTTATATCCCAGAGTAGAAGAATTTGAGGCGCGTGGAGGCCCGCAGGCCTCCCGGGAAGAAATGACGCTGTGTGTTATCTGCCTTATAGGGAGGCGAAGCAAGGTTAAATTATTATCCATAAAGAAGGAAAATTTTTCAGGATAAATAAGAATGAAGAAACCTCCTGTTTCCAATCACATAAAATGGAAAAGAAGTTAATGTTTCGGGTAATAAATCACAGATTCTAAAAAGGAGGTATTTTATGTCTACTCAACCCCCAAAATCTTTCAAGAACCCAACAATGGCCTCTACCCTGTCCTTATTTGTAATGGGACTTGGACAGATCTATAATGGACAAATAGGTAAAGGGATTATATTTATTATTCTGTATGCAATCTCTTGGCTATTGATGTTTGTTTTAATTGGCTTCATCACTACTCCTATACTTTGGATATGGGGAATGCTCGATGCTTACCGATCGGCTCAGGAGATCAATGAAAAGATAGCTGCTGAATAGAAGTTATAGTCCATTAACTTTGGACTCTCATAGGCTGATATGACGCGCTGCGCATTATCCGCCTCATTTAAGAGACGATTTGAAATAAATAAATTATCAAAAAGGAGAGAAGGATGGAAAATAATGGATTAAGCTATTTATTAAGAGCGCATGAAATATATCGAAATGGATTAATAGCTGAAGATACCGCCCTCTCCTCTCGTTCAAATAATTTACTTACATTCAATTCACTTTTAGCTATAGCTTTCGTTGGGACTTTACAGGAAGGCTTTAATCTATGTTGGAAACCAATTTTATTATTTGGCATTCCAATTTTTGCAATCACTTTAAATATAATATGGACTTGGTTAGGTTGTCGAACAATGCTATCTTTTATATTTTATTTTAAAAAAATGGAAGAAGTTGAAAACGATCTAAAGGATTCTAATTTTATAATAATGCCTTATTTAAAACATTTTAAATTTACAAACATCAGGAGTGAATATTGGAAAAAAAGCAAACGATGCTTATTCTCTTTAGTTAGCGTGAAAGCAGGGGCAAATATTATATTCTGTCTCGTATTGCCTCAAATTACATACATTGTTTGGGTGGCTCTATTCGCCTTCGTTATAAATATAGCAAATTATATGATTGAGATCATAATAGGTATATTAATACTATCTCCATTTACTATATTAGCAATTAAAATAATTGTCAAAATTTATAAAAATAAGTAAAAATGACCCTCCGCAAAGTCGGCAAATATTACTGGCTCTACATCCGGATTAAAGGCAAGCGGATCCAGAGATCTCTCTATACTGATAATAAGCTCGAGGCCTTGGACAGATACAAAGAGAAAAAAGAAGCCCTCATAACTTAATATGATATGGAAAAGGTTAAATTCTCCAAATTTTACGAGAAATACCTAGATTAGGCTTCGTCATTCTCCCAATCATCCTTTTCCCCGATTAAGTTAGACTTCAGCACGAATTAATCCTTGGCAAATTAACGATCTTTTGTAATAGAAAAAGTCTGGTCTGATAATTTATCTAGACTTCAATATCAGTCACTCCATTCCGCGCTAATAATCTTTCAACAGTTCTGGTTCCCGGATATTATTTCATTTGTGCGATTTCATAATGAGATTTTTTGCTTATAATCTTATCTGCATCACAAATCATAATTATAGAGTTGAACAGCATAAGGGAGAGAAGAATTGAAATGAAGGTGATTGCTATTTTAGTTAAGTCTATTTTTAAGCTCATATTAGCCTCCATTTTTCATGTCTTATTTGAGAACATATTTTCAATCTTTATTGTTAAGAGGGAATAAAATTTCTGTTAAATGTATGTTAATTTCATTGAGAGTCAATTCTGAAGAAATTTTTCAGATTTTATTCTTATAAATAAAGCTGTAACCTTTTATAAAATTACGGAAATCATGCAGACAAAAAAAGACATTGTATGCATTTCATAGGACAAAAAAGGGCATAATAGGACATTTCGGATTATTTTGAATTATTTTGTTGATTTCTCTGACTAAAATAAATAAATAAAATTTTAGGGAATAATATAAATTAAAGGGGATATAAAAAGCCTTTAGTCCCTTTTAAGATTGAGTTAATGGGAGTTCAGGTGAAGACTTTCAAAAGCTTCCTGCTGCTGTCAGCTTTGTTGATATTAACTATTATTGTTATTTCCACATTTAATAAGACATCAAAGCCAAAGGTCAACTTTAAGGCAGAAACAGAAAAGCCGTCAATATATGTATCAATAATTGAACACCCCGCAAATCTAAGGATAAATCCGGATAATATGAAAATCACATTGACAAAAATACCTGTAGGAACGAAATTACAAGTGTTGGATAAATGCAAGTGGGTAAGTCCAGGAAAATTAAGAGGAAAAAGGGTCAAAGTCATTTGGTATAAGGTCAAATATCAAAACAAAACAGGATGGATAAGTGAGCACACCTGTAAGGTTGAAGAATGATGAAGAAAGTGGAGACTCCTGAGGCCGCCCGAGGATTGAAAAAATCGGCAAAAAAGGAGTAAGAAATGAACAATAAAGATAAAGACACTCCAAAAGAAGATCATAAGAAATTGCTGGATCTTCATCGAGGAATAACTGAATTAGAAAAACTGGAAGCTGAAAGAGAGCAAAAAAAGAATGAGATGAATGAAATCACAAGAAAAATTCACAAGCTTTTTGACCATGAAAAAAAAGGGATTATGATCCTCCAAGAGGCATTCATAAAATATGTTAATCCCTATTTAACGGGATTATTAGGATACACTCCTGAAGAGGCTATTGGAAAACCATTTGTTCTTTATCTCGATCATGAGGAAATACCCAAGGTAACCAAGCTGTACGCGAATCGCTTAGCAGGCGAGGATGTCCCGATTATATACGAGACAAAAGCTCTACATAAAAACGGAAATACTATTCGTATTGAAATAAGTGCCAGCGAAGTCAAATATCAAGGAAAACCTGCTGATTTTGTTATCATAAAGAAAATCGATAAATAGAAAAAAGAAATAGAGTCGCATGGAGGCCTGGAGACCCCTAGGATATGCGGGACACTGCAGGTTATCCGCTTTATAGGATAAGCCCAAGAAGAGAGAAAAATCCTCAGAAGAAGAGAGAGATAAATAGTGTTTAAGAGAAGAGGCGAATTGCTATGAGGGAAAAGAAATGTAATTATATTTTCTTCTTTGCCATCATCATCTTATCGCTTTCCTCTATGGATATAGCATATCAAAATCAAGATTTGAAACTCACGATCACTATCTTTCTTATCCCTCCCCACCAGAGTATTGTTAAAGGTGGTGAGCCTCTTCCAGCAAAAGAAGGAGAAGTAGGAGGGGTAAGAGGTGAGCAGATCGGAGGATATGTAACTGCCTCATTCCCAGACGGGATTGTCCTATTTGAATCAGATTTGTTTAAGAGTATTGAAGACTTTACAAAAAGTATTAAAGAACATGTAAGATTCTGCTGTCCTGAGGTAGTAAGTATTTTGCCGCTTTCTAAAGCAAATATTCTCATTGACACTGAGAACCTTGAAGCTTCAGTTATCAACAAAGAGCTGTATGCGCCTCCACCAGAGTATAGTAGAGAATATTCGCTCAAGGTACAACCTCTCTCGATCGAGAATGAGGAAGCCGTTTTGAAAGTAAAATTCTCCATCAAAATAAAACCTACAGATAGAGAAAAAAAGGAATTACTAAACCAGACACTTGGAATAAAGTTTCCAAAGACTCTACTAGTTGGTTTCCCCGCTAAAGAAGACGGTCATAGAGGTACTGTTTACTGGCTTGCGTTCTCCTTTTCTGTTGATGAAAAAAAGACTTTTTAGAAGGATTTGAGATAATCCTTAAGCTTGTGGCTGAATTCTGGCCGCTTCAAGGCAAGGTCGATAGTGGCCTCGATGAAGTCTAACTTATCACCGGTATCGTAGCGCATCCCTTCGAAGACTATTCTCCTTACACGGATAGGAATGTCAAGGCAATAGATGATCAAAGACGATTCAAGACGGACAACATGTTGAGTGAATTCATTATGTATGAGTTGAAACTCAAGGCATAAAACGATATCGTATAGAAAAATGTCATCGGATGAGGTCTCCATTGAAAGATAAAAGAAGCGGACGGCTTGTGGTTGTATCTCACTGCATATTAAACGTACATTCGCTGGAGGATGAGCTTGCGATCTATCCAGGAGCGGAAGAGGAAGTGGTCGCGCTTTTGATCGAAAAGGGCGTTGGAATCTACCAAATTCCCTGCCCTGAGTTAGAATTGTCAGGGATTTTTCGTAAGGCTTTGCCCAAGGATTCTTACGATCATCCAAAAATCAGGGCTTCTTACAGAGAGTTGGCTGAAAAGATATGCAAGACCTTAAAAATGTATGTGAAGAAAGGTTATGAAATTGTGGCGATTATCGGAGCAGAGGCGAGTCCGACGTGTGGAGTAGATGTTGTGGGCCGTTGGAAAAAGGATGCCAAAGGCAAAAAGGTGTTTCCGAAGGATGTTGAGTTTGTTCCTGGCAGAGGAGTGTTTATGGAAGAATTTGAAGCTACACTTGAGAATATCGATGTGCATCCGGAATGGGTGGGGATTCCCGGAAAATCCCTCAGGTCGCTCCGGCCCAAGAGTTTCAGAGAGACTTTGGATAGGCTCGAAAGAATTTTATAAGTCGCCCGGAGGCTTCCAGATAAGAAATTGTGCTGTGCGTAACCGCTTTATATGATAAAGGGAGAAACGAAAGTATACTCTCAGAGGGACTTGAGGTAATCCCTAAGCTTCTGGGCGAATTCGGGCCGCTTCAAGGCAAGGTCGATAGTGGCCTCGATGAAGCCCAGCTTGTCGCCGGCATCATAGCGTTTCCCTTCGAAGAGATATCCATAGACCGGCCTTCTTCCGAGAAGAAGCCTTATGGAATCTGTGATCTGGATCTCGCCTCTCTTGTCAGGCTGGGTTTCTTTAATAGCCTGAAATATATCCGGGTTAAAGACGTACCTTCCCAGAATTCCTAGATCGGAAAAAGCTCTCTCTGGGCCGGGCTTCTCGATCATGTCCTCCACTTGAAACACCCGCTCAGAGATCTGTTTGGGCTTGATAATGCCGTATTTCCTGGTCCCTTCCTCATCCACACGCCCGAGAACGATGACAGCAGAATCCAACTCTTCGAATGCATCGATAAGCTGTTTGATGCAGGGTGTAGGGCAGACAAATATATCATCGGGTAGTAAGACAGCAAAAGGTTCATCACCCACATAATCCTCAGCCATCAAGATGGCATGACCTAATCCCAAGGCCTCTTTCTGCCGGATGTAGCAGAATTCGGCCAGATCGGAAATTCTCCTGACCTCTTTCAAAAAATCAAGCTTCCCCTTCTGTTCCAAGAACTGCTCCAGCTCCGCACTCCTGTCAAAATGATCCTCCATTGTGGATTTGCCTCGGCTGGTTATGATGGCGATGTTTTCAATTCCCGACTCCACTGCCTCCTCAACCGCATACTGGATGAGAGGCTTGTCCACAACAGCCAGCATTTCTTTGGGCTGCGCTTTGGTGGCCGGCAGAAATCTTGTCCCGAATCCAGCAGCAGGAATGACCGCTTTTTGGACTTTCATCTTTACCTCTCTATAGTTTGGACACTACCTTTATATTTTTCTTTTTGAAATCATGGCTCCAGACGAATCGATGGGTGTTTATGGCTGCTTGGTCTCAGAACTTATAGCTTATAGATACATTAGGAACCATGATCTTCATGTTGTACACCCCAGCCTGGGCGGCCTTCCAATCCGGATCAGTCTGAGTTTTTGCATAAGGTATATCCCTTTCCTTCCCCATCAAGTACTCCAGACCGATATCGATTTGCAGGCCGTCGAGGGCGTACCCGAAACCGAGAGTAATCACGTTGAAATCATAATTAGGGAGGAGAACATTCATTGTTCTATCCGGAGCGGGCGATGGATCCCAATAATATCCTCCTCGAAGAGCGATGGTGTTGATCCTGTATTCTGCGCCAAACCTGATCTGAGTTGCATCATCCCAGTACATCTTTCTTTCTGTATCCACGATCAAGGACCATATGGGATCATCATATTCCGTTTTCATCACATCAATCTTAGACCATTGCGTCCACTGAATATCGGCGGTCAGGGTCAGATTCTCCACAGGCCTCACCGCCACTCCTCCGGCAAGCCACAGGGGCCAGGTCACCTCTCTTTCTGCGCTGGTGGTTGTAGCAATATCGGCACCATAAAGAGGACTTCCGGGTATCATGCCCAGAATGTTGAGTTTGGAAATCTCGACATCTCCACTGAAGCTGATCTTACTGGGCGTGCGCACAGTCGCTCCCACGCTGAACATCTCGCTGGGTTTGACCAGGATTCCGAGGGTGGCTCCATAGCCCCAGCCAGTAAGACTCTCATCGTACTGTCCGATATCCACTCCCAGATCTTGATCACCGGCATGAGTTTTGATGCTGAAAGTGGTGTAGTTTAAGTTAAGAGTTGCTCCCACGTAGACCATCTCATTTATTTTATAGGCGAGGGCAGGAGAAATGGTTACCATGCCGATTTTGCTGGCCCACTGATACTCCTCTCCCATGGTTGCTGCCGTAAAATCGGCACCATCCCACTCAGCCCCGAGACCGGCAGGCGCATACACTCCTATTCCTGCCACCAGGTTCTCAGTTACGGGGATATAATAAGCAGCCAGGCCGGCAAGATAATGTTTAGTGGACGTCTCCGCGTTTACTAAAGGAATGGTTCCCAGTCCTGGAATATCCATATTGAGCTCGTATGTTCCAGAGGGGATGATATCCGTTCCGTAGAAACCAAAGTACCTGGTAGTGAACTGAGCGATACCGGCTGGATTCCAGAAGATGGCGCTAAAATCGTCAGCCAGACCAACATAAGCGCCACCCATAGCCAAGGCTCTTGACCCGAGACTATTCAAATTCAACCCATTGGCCATGGTTAAAGAACTGAGAACCACAACAGAAGCGATGACCGCAAGAGGAATTCTTGCCTTCTTCATCTTGACCTCCTTCTATTTCCCCTCTGTTTACTACAATTTCATTTTTTTTTCAAACAAAACATGGCCCAAGTGCTTTTGCAGCGCCCCTGGGTGTATGCACCAAAATCTCAAACGGCCTGAACTTCTTTAACTTCAGGAACCTTCTTCTTCAGGAACCTGGTTATTCCATGTGTCAAGGTCATCTCTCTCATTGGGCAACCCTCGCAGGCACCCAGGAGCCGGACCTTAACCACCCCATCATCGGTGACCTCAACCAGCTCCAGATCCCCACCGTCGGCCTGAAGATGGGGCTTTAGTTCCTGGATGGCTTCCTTGACTTTTTCTTTCATCCATTCACTCCTTAGAATTTAGAATAAGGTTACAATTTACGGAAAACAAATCCTTTTTTATCGCTGACATCAACAACCACGGTATCTCCTTCGCCATAATCTCCTTCCAGGATTTTTAGCGCCAAAGGGTTCTGAACATCCCGCTGTATGGTCCTTTTTAGAGGTCTTGCTCCATAGACAGGGTCATAGCCTCTTTCGCTCAATAGCTTCTTAGCCTCGTCTGTCACTTTAATCCCTATCTTCTTCTCGCTCAGCCTCTTTCTCAATTCCTCAACCTGAAGACCCACAATCTGGAGGATCACTTCAGGGGAAAGAGCTCTGAAGATGATGATCTCATCCACCCGGTTGAGGAATTCCGGCCGGAAATGTTTTCCCATCACTGCTTTGACCTCTCTCTCCATTTTTTCATAATCTTGGTGGAACTCTTTGATCTCCTGACTTCCCAGATTGGATGTCATGATGATGATGGTATTCTTGAAATCCACTGTCCTTCCCTTCCCGTCGGTTAGACGTCCATCATCCAGAATCTGAAGAAGAATATTGAACACATCGGGGTGAGCCTTTTCGATCTCGTCGAGGAGAATAATCGAGTAGGGCCTCCTCTTTATCGATTCGGTTAGCTGTCCTCCCTCCTCAAATCCCACGTATCCGGGGGGAGCTCCGATCAAGCGGGAGACGGTGTGCTTCTCCATGTATTCCGACATATCGAGTCTGACCATAGCTCTTTCGTCATCAAAAAGAAACTCAGCCAGAGCCCGCGCCAGTTCTGTTTTTCCTACTCCTGTAGGGCCGAGGAAAATAAAGGAACCCAAAGGCCGGGATTCATCCTGGATACCCGCCCGGGCCCTTCTTATGGTATCAGAAACAGCTCTTATTGCCTGATCCTGTCCCTTGACTCTCCGGGCCAGATTGGACTCCATCTTGACCAGTTTCTCCACTTCACCTTCTAGCATCCTGGAAACAGGAATCCCGGTCCACTTGGAGACTATCTCTGCTACGTCTTCCTCATCAACTTCCTCTTTGAGCATCTTTCCTTTTTTCTGCATACTAGCCAGTTTTTTACCTGTTTCATCGATCATTTTCTGGGTTTCCACCAGCTTTCCGTAGCGAATCTCAGCAACTTTCTCCAAATCACCGGCTCTTTCTGCATTCTGCTCCTCTATCTTTAGGGCATCCACCTGCTCCTTCAGCTTGTTCATGGAATCGATCAATTCTTTTTCCTTCTGCCAGCGCCCTTTGAGAGCACGGCTCTTTTCCTTTAAATCCGCAAGCTCTTTGTCCAGGTGCGCCAGCTTCTCCTTGGCACTCTTCTCCTTCTCTTTCTTTAGAGCCTGTTTTTCGATCTCAAGCTGGACAATCCTCCTTTCCAGTTCATCTATTTCTTCAGGCATGCTGTCCACTTCTATACGGATTCGGGAAGCTGCCTCATCGATAAGGTCGATAGCCTTATCAGGAAGATATCTGTCAGCGATATAGCGATTGGAGAGGGTGGCTGCGGCCACCAGCGCAGAGTCTTTGATATCCACGCCGTGGTAAACCTCGTATTTCTCCTTCAATCCTCTCAGGATGGATATGGTTTCTTCCACAGAAGGCTCTCCCACATAGACCTGTTGGAACCTTCTCTCCAGAGCGGCATCTTTTTCGATGTATTTCTTGTATTCGTTTAAGGTAGTAGCTCCTACACAGCGAAGTTCTCCTCTGGCCAGCGGCGGCTTGAGCATGTTGGAGGCATCTACCGCGCCTTCAGCCGCCCCTGCGCCTATGATGGTGTGTAGCTCGTCGATGAAGAGGACGATCTTTCCTTCGGCCTCTTTGATTTCTTTGAGCACGGCTTTGAGTCTGTCCTCGAACTCTCCCCTGTATTTTGTCCCGGCAACCAAGGACCCGATATCCAAAGCGATGATTCGTTTGTCCTTGAGGGGCTGGGGAACATCGCCGTTGGCAATTCGCTGGGCCAGTCCTTCGACGATTGCGGTTTTACCTACTCCTGCCTCTCCGATCAAGATAGGATTGTTTTTTGTTCTGCGGGAAAGCACCTGTATGACTCTTCGGATTTCATCCTCACGGCCTATCACGGGGTCCAGCTTGCCCTGCCTTGCTAAGGCAGTAATATCCCTGGCATATCTTTCCAGAACTTGATACTTGCTCTCAGGCTGGGGATCCGTTACTCTCTGGGTTCCCCGAATCTCGCTCAGGGACTTGAGGACAGCATCTTCACTCACTCCGTTCTCTTTCAAGATCCTGCCTGCTTCTGAGCTATCCTCCTTCAACATTGCCAGCAGCAGATGTTCGGTGGAGACATACTCATCCTTAAGCTTTTCTGCCTCTTTCTGGGCTTTGTTCATCACCTCTCTTAGGGATGAGGAAAGGTAGGCTTCACCTCCTCCTTCGACTTTAGGAAATTTCTTCAGTGTTTCCTCCAGGTCTCGGCGAATTTTATCCACATCAGCCCCGATCTTGGCCAAAACAGAGAAGATTACATTCTCTTCCTGATTGAGAAAGGACCACAGAATATGTTCGGGACGAAGCTCCTGATGTCCCAACTCTTCCGCCTTGGACTGGGCAAGCTGGAAAGCTTCCTGAGACATGAAAGTGAATTTATCCCACCTCATTTCATACTCCTTCTCTATTAAAGTATTGATCCTCTTTTATGTCAAGAATAGGCATTTTTTCTCTCTGGTAAACAGAAAAATTTCCTTTGAATATTTTTTTTCTGAATCCCTTGACAATTTGATAAAAATTGATATGTTTGACTTGGGAGTCGGAAATGGAAGAAATTGAAGTCTCGAGTTGGCTGACTTTAGACGCCATAAAAAAAGCAGCAGAAATCGTGGAAACAGTAGGAAATCTTCAGTCTGGCCATTTCATGTCTGTCTTTTGCAGCATAGAGGAGGACTATCTTGAGCTCTGTTACAGTGACACGGCTTCGAACTTCATAAGACGGTATGAGGATAAAGAAGAATTCCAGCTGGCTTTAGAGAAGAGAAAGGAAGAAGAAGGGGAAACCCCATTCGAAGAAGAGCGTGGGTACGATGAATCTCTCGAAGAAGAAGGAGAGGACAATTTCGACTACGACGAAGAATAAACCACATGCTGCTTAGGATTCCAATTTAAGCCCTTCTTTTATTCTCCACCTCTGCTCCATTCACTCCTAATGTGTCCGATTTCTCCCTTCACACTTTCATTTATCAAATTAACCTGACTGCCTACATTTCTATGATAATAAAAACCTAATTCTGTGTCCGGGCGCAAAAACTTTGCTACAAGTAAGCATTTTAAGGCTTCTTCATTAGGTGCAGCCCTTGAATGTGAATAAACCTCATTGTCTTGAGGGGGATTGTCTCAATTCAAGGTCTGATCCCAATTTTTATTTATTTTTCTTGAGGAGTGATCGGAGAGGTCAGAAGAACCGCTTCGAGCAGGGATTCGACAACATCCTTAGGGCGGCCTTCATCCACATGAACCTCAGCTTCTCTCAGTTTTGTGGCATAATGCCCGGCGATCGAAGATACCTCTGAAGACTCATCCATTTTACCGAAGCCGGCAAAACTTGGCTTCATCACCCGATATGCAGCTAAAACATATTTTGTCACTTCCTGGTTAGGAAAACCTCCGCTCATTAGAGCCTCGTTGGCTTGATTGATGAGATTTCCCATTTCTGCCGGCAAACCTGTTTGAGGCAAAGTCATCAACAGAGCGGCGAAAACCGATTGGATGCTTTCGGCAGCATCCCCTTCTCTGGCCTGCGTCATGGCTGAGGAAATCATCATTTTGACTTTTCCAGCATCCGAGAAGGGCTCCTTTTTGCACGAAAAAAGAAAGAGAAAAACTTCAGTCCAGATGATGAGAATTAAGGCAATTTTTTTACAACCTGACATAATCGCCTCCTCGCTTAATATAGCTTGTGCCTCTGTTATTGTATTCATGGCGAAGAAGAAGACAAGTTGATATTTTCCAAAATACATCCACTTTCTTCGTCTAATAGAATAGTCATTAATAAATTCTTAATAAGAGGGATTTGATTTGACACCTGGTGTCTATTCAAGTGCAGGTCAGACCATATTATTTTTTTATTCTGTTCAATTTTTCTTTGATATCGTTGAGGAAATTTAGCGCATCCAGGGGCGAAAGCGACTCGACGTCACATTTCTCGATTTCTTCCCTGATATTATCCAATATTTCTCTCTTCTGGTCCTCCTCAAACAGAAGGAGCTGAGCTTTGTCCCTTTTCTTGAACACCCCATAGGCAATCCTAGGACGTCCTGTATCATCCAGCTCCTTTTTTTCCAGGTTAAAAAGAATTTCTTTGGCTCTCTCCACCACGGTGCGGGGGATGCCGGCCAGCTTGGCCACATGAATGCCGTAACTCTGGTCGGAAGGCCCCGAAGCAATTTTTCTTAAGAAAATGATGTCATCTTTCCATTCCTTGACGGAGACATGGTAGTTCTTGATTCTCCTCATGGTCAGGGCCAGCTCGGTAAGCTCATGATAGTGAGTGGCGAAAAGAGTCTTGGGCCGTGTCTCTTCCCTCTCATGTAGATATTCAGCCACAGCCCAGGCGATGCTGAGGCCATCGAAAGTTGAGGTTCCCCGACCTATCTCATCCAGAAGGATCAGGCTTTTGGAGGTGGCATTGTTCAGGATATTGGCCGTCTCCAGCATCTCGACCATGAACGTTGACTGGCCCATGCTCAGGAAATCCATGGCCCCGATCCTGGTAAAAATACGGTCCACAACACCGATCGAGGCCTCTTTGGCAGGGACAAAGGAGCCCATCTGAGCCAGAATACAGATGAGGGCTACCTGCCTGAGATAAGTGGATTTTCCTCCCATATTGGGACCAGTGACGATAAGGATCTGATCATCTTCCCTGTCAGTGTAAGTATCATTGGGAATAAAAGGCTCATCCTGGGTCTTCTCGATGATGGGATGGCGGCCTTCCACAATCCTGATTCTATCCCCCGCGTCCACTTCAGGGCGGGAGTAATTGCGCTGCGAGGCTAGTTCGGCCAAGCAAGAAAGCATATCCAAGCTGGCAATGTTGGCGGCTATCTTCTGCAGCCGAACGGTTTCCTGAGCTATCTTATCCCTCACTTCTAAGTAAAGTGTATATTCCAGTTCTGCAATTTTCTCTTCCGCATTGAGCACCTTCTCCTCGTATTCTTTAAGCTCAGGAGTAATGAATCGCTCGGAATTGACCAGGGTCTGCTTTCGGATATAATCAGGAGAAACAAGGGAAAGATTGGGCTTGGTGACTTCGATATAGTAACCGAACACCTTGTTGTAGCGTATCTTGAGAGAGGAAATGCCCGTTCTTTCTCTCTCTTTTTTCTCCATCTGAGCGATAAAGCTCTTCCCAGAATGACTTATTTTCCTCAACTCATCCAGTTCTTGGTTGTATCCCTCCTTGATGATCCCCCCTTCTGTCAGCAGAAAAGCGGGCTCTTCCTTAATGGCTCTATCGATCAAATCCACAACATCCTGTCCATTATCCCATTCCTGATGTATTTCTTTTATCCTCCCGGAGGAAAAGGCGGAAAGAAGCGGTTGAATCTGGGGAAGAGGCAAGAGGGATTTCTTGAGAGAGAGCAAATCCTTGGGATGGGCTACTCCGAGAGAAATTCTCCCTGTCAGGCGTTCAAGGTCGAATATTTCCTTCAGGTATTCCCTCAACTCATGTCGCTCAATGGTGCATTTATGAAATTCAGCGACAGCATCCGCTCTCTCCTTGATTCGGGAACAATCCAGGAGGGGCTGGAGAAGACAGGACCTGAGCAGCCTTCCGCCCATAGAGGTCACCGTGAAATCGATGACATCCAGCAGGGAGCCTTTCGAGCTTCCGTCCCGCAGGTTACGGACAAGTTCCAGATTCTTGATGGAGGTGGCATCCAGCACCATATTGTCAGCCGAATGGACAAAAGAGACCTTGTGAACCAAGGCCAGGGAGTCCTTCCTCACTTTTTTGAGATAGTAGAGCAACGCTCCTGCTGCAGAGACAGCCATTTCTTTATCTTCAAGATCAAAGCCAGTCAATGATTTGACCTGAAAATGAGTGAGTAAAAAATTCTTGGCCTGGGATAAATCAAAGGCCCAATCCTCGATAGGGCTTATGAGAATAGAAGAAGTGGTTTGCTTGTTGAAGAGCCTTTCCACATCGGCCTCTTCCTCGGATGGAACGACAACTTCCTTGGGAGACATCTTGAACAGCTCATCCTCCAGATGCCTATTCTCTCTGGAGTCTTGATAGGTTCTCATCTGTCCAGAGGCCAGCTCGATGACCGCTAAGCCCCAGTCCTCTCCCTTAAGATAAAGGCTGGCGATGTAATTGCTTTCTTTCCCTGCTTCCAGATCAAGTTCAACAGCAGTACCTGGAGTGAGAATTTTAACCACATCCCTTTTAACCACGCCTCGAGCAAGTTTTGGATCTTCAACCTGTTCGCAGATAGCCACCTTGTATCCATGCTTGAGGAGCTTGGCCAGGTAGGAATCGGCAGCGTGGTAGGGAACACCGCACATGGGGATTTTCTGGCGGGAAGTCAGAGCGATCTCTAAAACAGAAGATCCGACTTTGGCATCCTCATAGAACATCTCATAAAAATCACCCAGGCGAAAGAACAAAATCGCATCCTTGCATTCCTTCTTTATCCGGTGGTACTGATCCATCATCGGAGTGAGAGAGTTAACAGGAGACATCTTCGATCCTCCACTATACTTCGCCCTTACAGTTTTTTCAACACCTTCGACCCCGAAGTATTTCCGAACCAGTGATGAATGAAGATATTTCCTCCACATCACCGGGGTCAGACCTTCATAACTTTCATAATTTTTTATCCCTCTAGAAAAATATATTTATTCTGGAATGAAAAGTTAGAAAAGTTATGAAGGTCTGACCCCGATGCTT
>CAYVAT010000009.1:23075-62741 GCA_964449165.1 uncultured Eubacteriales bacterium
TATTTATTCTGGAATGAAAAGTTAGAAAAGTTATGAAGGTCTGACCCCGATGCTTCAGATTTGACAACACAAACATCCTATAGTATATCATCCCTGATGCTCAACGGGCCCAATCTCCTGACCTTACTGAGAGTACTCTCCATCCCCGCCTTGGTGGTGGCTCTTCTTACCGAATTTAAAGGAAAGGAGATCGTATCCTTCATCATTTTCTTCCTGGCCGCCCTCACGGACATGCTTGATGGCTTCTTGGCAAGACGAAAAAAGCAGATTACCGCCTTCGGTCAGCTCATGGATCCCATTGCAGACAAACTGCTGGTAGCTTCTGCTTTAATCTGCCTCGTGGAGCTGGGAGCTGTTCCAGCCTGGATGGTTGTGATCATCATCGGGAGAGAGCTGGCCGTCTCGGGATTTCGCGCTGTCGCCGCTTCCAAAGGAGTAAACATCGCTGCCTCTGTTCTTGGAAAAATCAAGATGATTTCAGAGGCAGTCACCATATGTCTCTTGATCTTAGGAGATAAGTATCTGGGAGAGCTCTATTTTCTTACCCAGGTAGGGCTTTGGTTGATTATCGCCACGGCTCTTCTCTCTGCGGGAGAGTATTATTTAAAATTCGGACACCTTATCCTATCCAGACGTTCCTGAAAGTACTTCCTTGACCTTATCCAAATCAGAGAAACTCTCCATACGCAAAATATCAGGAGAGAAACTCCATTGACGGCTTATTCTTCTTGCCAGTCTAGAGAGAACCTGGCCTGAGCCCAATTCTACGAAAAGATCTATTTTCCGCTCTCTCATAACCTCCATGGATTTGTACCAGAGGACCGGCCGACTCACCTGTCTCTTCAAGGCTTCTCTCGCTTCCTCTCCCTTGTGAATGATTTTGGCTTCGACGTTAGTGACGATCGGAAACTCTAAATCCTTAAACTCAACTGCATCCAAGTCACGGGAAAGTCTTTCCTCAGCGCTCATCATCAGCTGACAGTGAAAGGGAGCGCTTACAGGGAGGATGACCGAACGAGGAGCTTCGATCAGATCCATAGCTCTTTTGACCGACTGTTGGTGACCTGCGATTACAATCTGCTCCTGGCTGTTCCAATTGGCTATTTCTACTACTCCCTCCTTGATTTTAGTTAAAGCCGCTTTGACCCTCTCGAACTCGACTCCAAGAAGAGCAGCCATAGCTCCCTCTCCGACTGGGACTGCTTCCTGCATGTACTTTCCCCTTTTATGGACGAGGAGGAGAGCCTCCTCAAAATCCAACGACCCTGCTGCCACCAGAGCAGAATATTCTCCCAAGCTATGCCCTGCAGCCAACAGAGGTTTCTTCCTCAGCAGGCGATAGGCTATATAACTAACCGTCAGAAGAGCGGGTTGAGTATTTTGGGTGAGCTTTAATTCCTCCTCAGGTCCTTCAAAGCAGAGGCTTGAAATTTTGAATCCCAGAGTCTCATCCGCCAGGGCAAAAATCTCTTTGGCCAGGGATGAGTTGTGGTGAAAATCTCTTCCCATGCCTACAATCTGTGAGCCTTGTCCGGGAAAGAGAAATGCCAGATTTTGCATACTCACTCCTTTTCCGTTGCCGTATATTCTTCCAGGTCTTTCACTAGAATCTGGATGTCAGCTTGCTTCCTGAGATTGCTTATCCAACCTTTGATTTGACTTTCTATCTTATTTTTTCTGAGTAAAGACTCGATTTCCTGAATCATCTCTATCATCGGTTTGGGCTCCAGCCCTTTCTGTATCTCGGATGGGAGATAGTGGTTTCGGTAATAAGCTTCGATTTCAGCAAGACTGACCACAACGGTTTGGCCGAACTTCCTGGAGATGAGCGACTCAAAAAGAAGCTTCTCGCTGATGTATTCCCTCAAGCCGGCCCAGTCCAGGCCATACTCTGTGAAGATTTTCCTGATCTTCTGCTCTCCCATTCTCTCCATCAGTCTTTTCTGATAGGCATCCAGTTCCTGGCCATGGGTTTCGGTTTTCTCTGCAGACAGTTGAATCACCAGCTTCTGATCGATTAGCTTGTCCAGAATAGAAGAAAGAGGAAGCCCGGATGAACCCTCCCCGCCTTCTCCAAAAAGAGCAAAGGCCTTGACAATCCGGAGGTCGGTTAAGGTGATGACTTCCTCGTTGACCACAGCAACGATGCAATCAGCGACCCTTTGAAAACCTGCTGGAGTCAATGTTAGACAGATAAGCAGGATGGAAGAAAAACCGAGGATTCTGCGAAAAAAATGCAAGAAATAACTCATGAAAAAATCATGTTTTAAAAGACATTTCCTATGGTGATAAAGGCCAAAACCCTCCTTTCTCCCTCTGGAATATCTAAATTCCAGCCGATCTCGAAGCGAATGGGTCCCAGAGGAGTGCGGTAGCGGAGTCCGACTCCTATGGTATCTTGAATAGCAGCCAAGCTCATCTGCCTTCTCTTGGCAAATACATTTCCTGCATCATAGAAGAGCGTGGCAAACAAATCTCTTAACGAGAAGAAAAGAGGGACAGTCAGTTCCAGATTCATAAGAAAGAGAGCTTTCCCGCCAACCGGCTTTAGAGAGTAAGGATCCTTGGGGCCCAATTCATCAAACCTCTCTCCCCGGAAAGAATTGCTCCCTCCAGCAAAAAACCTCTCGTGGATGGGCATTCTTCCTCTTCCAAGCCCGAGGCGAAATGTTGAGCTGAAGGTGACGCCTGGGATAACGGGAATATATTGCTGATATTTAATGAAATTTTTCAAGAAGTCTGATTCCACCTTGAACAGAGGAAAGGCCCATTCAAAAGCAATGCTAAAAAAATGACCCTTCTTAGGATTAAAAGGATCATCCCTGCGGTCCCAGATAAAGCTCCCCGAGATAGAGGAGGCAGAAAAAGGCGAATACTGCCGGTCTATCTCTGATTCGGCAATCTGAAGGTCAAAGAGCGTCGTTCTGGCCCATCTCAAAGTGGTCAATAAGAGAGAACTTTCTGAAAGAGGTTTAATAGTGGTCAGACTGATGCCCCTCCTCTCGAAACTGAAGCTTGTCCGTTCCTCTCTCTCCAGCCACGCATTCAAGTAAGTCTGGAGAGGCATCCCGAAAAAGTAGGGCTGTTCCCAAGAGATCACTCCTCTTTTTTCTCTAAGGCTAAACTGCCCCACCAGACTCAGCTGAGCCGCCCGCCCGAAGATATTGTTCCTTATCAACTCAGCCGTTCCACGGAGTCTTACCTCATTATTCCAGACAGAAAAGGTGCGAGGTTCGTTCTTTGTCTCCAGACCCAAGCCTAAACTCACATAATTCCTTTCCCCTTCTCTCACACTTACGATTAGATTCTCGCTTTCAGGAGAAAGGGATATTTCCTCTATTTTGACTTCGGTAAAAATTCCCAGATTTTCAAGCCCTCTCTTGCTTTCCCGTATAAGTCCGAGACGCGCATAATCGCCTTCCTCTATTCGGAGCTCTCGAAGGATGGTACTTTTACGCGTGATGCTATCTCCGGCGATGATAATCTTTTCTACCTTGACTCTCTTTCCCTCCTGGATATCAAAAGTCACTGAATAAAGGTCCTCATCTGCCTTTTCCACACTGGACTGAATCTCCGTCCCCCTAAATCCTTGCTCCAGATAAAAATTCTCAAGCCTTTCCACATCCCGCTCGATGATTGGCCGGAAGAAGGGGCCGTCTGGATAGATGCTTATATGTTCCATGAGCTTTCCTGCTGCCAGCGCTTTGTTTCCTCTAAAGAAAATGTTCTTGATCCTTTCCTGATTTCCCTCATTGATATAATACTTGGCTGTAACCTTATCATCTATCCGGGTAAAATTTAGGTAAACCGTTGTCTGGGAAAAGCCATTTTTCTTATAAAGCTCTTCTATCTCCTGGGGTAATTCGAACAGCCTCTTGCCGCTTATCCATCCCAAAAAAGGGATTTTTTCTCTTATACCAAGTTCCCTTCTGAGCTGTTCAGGGGTGAAGTATTTCAGCCCCTCGAAAGAAATATCCTGAATTCCATATTTCTTGTCAGGCGCCACCTCGTACACTACTCGCATGCTGTTTTCTTTTTTTTCTATAAAAGAATGCACAGAGGCAAACAGGTACCCTTTGTCTCTTAGATAATTTATGATTTTTGCCTCGCCTTCGCTTAAACCCCATTCCTCAAAAATCCTCTCTTCCCATATAGGAAGGAGAAGCCTTAGAGGAACTTCGGCTCCTTTGACCACCACCTCCAATCGTTCGTGGGGCATGATTCCAAGTTCTACAGAGACTCCGTCTTCCTCAAAATCGGTCTTCTTAATGTTCACTTCTGCCCGGTTGTAGTGCCTGGAATTGTAAAGCCTCTTCAGCTTCTGAACATCACTTTCAAGCTGTGCGGGTACAAACATATGGCCCTTTTTTGTTTCCATTGTCTGCCGAAGATCAGCCTCTGGCAGAATGGTTTGACCTGAAAAAGTGATCTCTTTGACCCTGTATCTTTTTGAAGAACGAACTTCAAAAAGAATATCCACAGAAGAGGTTTTGAAGTCTTTCTCCACATCGGTCTTGATTTCAGGATCGAAATAGCCCTGCTTTCTCAAAGCCTCTCTCAGTTCTTCCTCAGCCTTGGCCACCATTCCATCAGAGAAAGCGCTATTCTCGCGAACGGAGTCTAAGGCCTTCTTCAGCTTCTTCTTAGAGATTTCTTCTTCAACCAAGATGTTGATCTTCCTGGTAAAAAACTTTCTGGTGAGAACATAAGTCAGGCGGATATCCTTCTCCCCCTCTCTTAAGACCTTGATATCTGAGAAAAGTCCCGTACTGTAGAGATGTTTGATGCTCTGTGATATCCTCTCCAAAGAGAAAGGCTCTCCTTCACTCACTTGGATCAGCTCAGCCATATTCTCTCCGTCCTGCTGGCCCTGGATCTGGAGGGAAACTTCTCTGATAATAGGGGAAGATTGTTGAGATTGGGAAAGAGATGTCTGGGAGAGCAAGAAAATCCAAATAAAAGGCAGAAGAATTATCCTCGTTATCTGCTTTTTACCTCTCAAATCAAAACCTCTTGTGAACCTTGACATCGAGGCTTAACCTTCCTTCTTCATCCCGCATCCCTACGATCGACAAATCATCCGTCAGCTCCCATTCAATCCTGGCCAGCTCTTCCCTCTGAGTAGTGAGATTGGTTGAGTAGAGGATAGAAAAGTCTCTTGCTATTTTCTTACCTATAGTCAGGCGGGCCGTCATCTCAGCTGAAGAACCCAGGATAAAGGGAGTTATCCGGAACCTGTCTATGCTGAATAATTTTTCTGCTCTTTTTTCGGCCTCCTCTGAAAGTTGAAGCGAGAGAAGGGAAGCCGTGCTCAGTTGAGTAGCAGTATCATATGAGTAAGTCCTTTTAAATGCCTCCCCCACAGCCAAGAGGGCCAGTACATCCTCTGGCGGGAGAGGCGGAGAAGAACTCAGCTCAGGATTAAGCTGGTCGATAAAACCGGTAAGAGAGAGGACTACCCGATAATTCTTGACGAATGTCTCTCCTTTAAAATTGAGATAAGGCTCTATGACTGAAGGATTAAAAAAGCTCACCATTCCACGCAGCACCTCGAACTTCCTGTCCTGGAAATAGACAGCACCTTGGATCACCTCAATCTCTCCAAGGAGAACCGGAGCAAAGATACTCCCGCCGATGGTAAGATCAAACCTCCCCCTGAGCCTTCCCAAAGAATTCTCCATCCAGGCATCATCGTCGGCTCTTAAACGAATATTCAGGGTCAGGTCATCAAAAAAACCGGGTTCCCTTTGAGAGCTGTAATAAGGGGAGGAGGAGAAAGCGATTTTTTCGTAGATTTCCCGCCTCCAAAGGAGCCTATGAATCCTGAAATCTCCTTGTAGGATAAAACGTTCAGAATCCTTGATCAGATTCAGATTTCCATCGGCAAAAGCGCGGGTTCTTTCTATAGGAGAAAGGAGCATGTCCTTTCCTTCTATTTTAATGTCGATATTCTTTACTCCTCCTTCCCCTAATCTTATCTCACCAAATCCCTGAACCTCACCACCGCCCAGCTTGGCCTTAAGGGATCGAAGTGTCACCTTGCTGTCTTCGATGAACATCAGACCGGAATAATCTTGAAGTGCCTGGGCAAAACGAGGGAAGGGAAAAACAGAACCCTTAAAATCGACAACCCCCTTCACCTGGGGATGTGATTTGGGACCTTTGATTTCTACCAGATAGTTTACTTTCCCTTTTACTCCTCTCCATGGAAGAAGAAGGTCGATATTGGTGTAAGCTCCTTTTATCTCGGCCGAAAGATTCTCCTCTCTAAAGGGAAAATTGACGGAGACTTCCACATTGTTTTCTCCTGGAAAGAAATTTCCTTCTAGCTCGAGATGGAGCAGCTCGGGAGTGTAGCTGGCCTTTATCGCACCTCTGATCTCTGTCTTCTTTAAAGGAGTTATCTCCAAATCCCGGATTTCAAAAGAACCGGATGCCAGATCCCGGCCAAAAACACCTTTCCCTTTCAGGTTGAAGAAAAGAGTTCCTTTTAGGCTTGGATCCAGGGAGGAAAGATTGATCTCTTCCACCTGAGCATCCAGGTTGAATTCTTGGGATGCAGGGAGGCTCATGAAATCTGCTTTGACCCTGCCCTGGTGAAACATGAATTGAAGCTCGGAAAGGGAAAGCGAATCAGGTTCCCATTCCAGCTTACCGCTCAAAGCCGTAAGGTTCAGGTTCTCGAATGTGGGTGAAGGGCTTGAGAAATTCCCTTTTAGCCTGATCGTTCCCTCTTTTTGGACAACCTCAAAATTCCCTGAACCTTCTCCTGCTAAAGGCAGTTTAATGTTCAAAGGAGGAAAGATCTTCTCCACAAGAGCCCGCTCAATCTGGATTCCTGCTTTGAACTCTTCATTCTCAGCAAAAAGATTGATTTTTCCTTCCATAAAGGGATCATCGACATCAAATCTCCCGAAAAATTTACCCCCCGTTATCCTTGCTTGTCCTTTGACTGAGTCGACATCAAAGCGATCAAAACCACCTGGCGAAAACTGAAAACCTGCTTCCACCTGGGGATTGATAAAATCACCTGAGATGCGAAGCTCTGCCTGCCCTTTTCCCCGTATCTCAGGAAACCCGAAACTCCGAGTCAAGATGAGCGAGGTGAAATGGCGGGCTTGATTGAGGTCTCTGACTTTTCCAAGTATCCGCAAGTCGACGTGCTTTCCCACCTGAGCATTTCCTTCGACTTCAACTTGAGCAAAAGTGGAGGTAATCGAAGGAGAGGAAAAAGAGAATTCACCGTTTCTTTTCCACTGAAATTTGAACGGTCCTCTCACAGGAAATCTGTCAGGATCTGTCCTGACCATCTCATCCCTGAATTCTCCTTCCGCTCGAATATCCCCTCTCTCTATAGAAAAACTTCCCCACACCGGGGAAGAGATAGGATAGGTCAGGCCAACATAATTCATTATTGAATCCAGATAAAATCTCCTGGCCTCTCCCCAAACTCTGTTCTCCCCAAAATAAATTTTCAGAAATTCTGAGGGAAAAGATCTCCTCTGCGCATTGAGCTCTAATGTCCCTATGGCACTTTCCATAAAATTGATCCTTCCTTGGACCTTGTCCATCGCAACTCTATTCAAGACCAGGTCCTCACTGGAAAGATCCCCTCTGAACACAAGGAGGCCATCTTTTCTTGTCAGAATTCCCTCTCCTTCGACCTTTCCCTCCCAGGAAAAGGGCAATCTAAGGAAATTAGCGATATAAGGCGTTGAAAGTTTGAAGAAAGCCTTAAGCTCAAAATCAGGCTCGAAAAGATTGCGGAGATTTCCGTCTGCCTTGAGGAATGCCTCTTTTCCCTGGAAGACCAATCTCTGTATTTCGATCTCTTTCCCTTGCCCATCGAGCTGGATGCTTACTTTTCCTTCCAACTGTTCCCGGACGGAGGAAAAAAAGATCATGCTTTCCTCAGCTTCTGCTTTGACAGAAAATCGGTCTCCCCTTTGAAGGAAGAGAACGTTGATTCCCCTTGCCTGAAATCGATCCTCTTTTCCCCAGTAGAAAAGCTCCCCCTCCTTGATTAATCCTTTCTGGACAGAGAAAGGGAGGGATAATCCAAACTCTTTCTTTCCCCCTTTTTTTCCTTCCAGTGTCTCGTAAATCCGGAGGGTTGGACGGTCGATAGAGATATTGAGGGGTTTCTCCTTAGTCAATAGCGACCGCAATGAAATGCTTACCGCTACTTTTTTTGCTGAGAAAAAGGGGGACAATGATTTTGTCCTGGCGTCTTCAAGGACTAAAGCAGGGGGAAGGAAAGAAAAATAAATGCGGGTATACCCGAAGCTTGACTGAATTTTCTCCTTTATCTGACGAAGAAATATGCTTCTGGCTACAATTCCTGCTCCAAAAAGCAGCGCCAGTATCGAAAGCACGATGACGAGCGATCTGGCTTTCTTACTTATTCTCATGACTTTAGATCAACAATAAAACACTAAATATAGCACTTTTCGCTAAAAATATAAATTCATGGCCAGCAAAGGACAGGATCTCAATTTCTGTGATAAGGGTGAGGGTGGGAGGGTCTTGGCAAGGACGGATAGGAGCCGCCGCTTGGATGAAAATTGCCTCCATGGCAGGGCTGAAGCTCTGGATTCATCTAGCACGAGTGGGGAAAAACATGGAAAAGAATTCTATTCTACTGAAAAAAGAAGGGATCCCGCCTCCACTGAATCGCCTGCTCTGGGGCTTATTCTTATCACAGTTCCTGTTTGAGGGGATTTGATCTCATTCTGCATCTTCATCGCTTCCAGGACTAATATGGACTGTCCTTCCTTGACCTTCTCTCCTTCCTTGACCAAAACCTCGACGACTCTTCCTGGCATCGAGGTTTTGATATCCTGTTTTTTGGATTTTTCCCTCTTTGTCTCCAGGATTTGTGAGATGGATTTTTTCTTGATGTTGAAGAATTTCCCGTTGAGGTATACAGAATAGGAAGAGGCGGAATTGCTGTTGATGATGATGTTGTAGACTTTGCCATCGATGTTTAAAAGAACCTCATTTTCTCTCACCAACTCTACTCCTACTGAATAGGTCCTCCTTCCCAAAGAAACCTGAATGTCATTGTGCCCCTTTTCATGAAGGTTGATCCTGTATTCTTTGTCGTCAAACCAAAACGAAAAATTCATCTCATAACCTGTTGGAAAAGTGGTCCAACCTTCCCTGGAACTTCCAGTTACTGTCTCTTTGTCTTCCTTTTCTTGAGCGAGAAACCAGGCCAGCCTTTGCTTCCATGAAGCTCTTTACTCCTGCAGCTATCAAGACCACATCCCTTTCCTCAGTCTTTTTTCCATCCTCCTCTTCCTCCATTTTAGCTATGAAGTGGGTACTATAATCTCCTGTTAAAAATTTTTGATGGAGAAGGATGCGTTTGAAGAAGGGAATGGTGGTTCTTATTCCGTAAATCTGGTATTCAGACAAAGCCCTAAGCATACGATGTATAGCCTCCTCTCTTGTCTTTCCCCATGTGACAAGCTTGGAAAGGAGAGGATCATACTCCAGAGGAACCACGTATCCCTCATAAACTCCGTTGTCAACACGCACGCCCAATCCCCCACTTGGAGTGAGGAGATGGGTAATCTTTCCTGGAGAGGGGATAAAGTCGTCATCCGGATCTTCCGCATAGATACGGCATTCTATGGCAAAGCCTCGGGGTTTAATCTCCTCCTGCCGGACACTGAGCGGCAAACCGGCTGCTATCTCGATCTGGCTCTTAACAAGATCGATGCCGGTGACCATCTCGGTAATCGGATGCTCTACCTGAAGCCGGGTATTCATCTCCAAGAAATAGAAATTCTTGTCTTTATCCACCACAAACTCCACCGTCCCTGCATTTCTGTAATTAACAGCTGCAGCCGCTTTTACCGCGATGCGGCCCATTTCTTGCCGTGTCTCTTCATCAAGAAGAGGTGATGGTGTTTCTTCCAGAACTTTCTGGTATCGTCTTTGAATAGAGCATTCTCTCTCACCAAGATAGATAGTATTGCCAAAATTATCCGCCAGGATCTGGATTTCGATGTGATGAGGCTCCTGGATATATTTTTCGATATAAACCGATGGATCATTGAAACTGGATTGGGATTCCGATTGAGCCAAGCGGAAATTGGAGACAAGATCCTTCTTGTCCTTGACCAGCCTCAAGCCTTTCCCTCCGCCTCCTGCTGAAGCTTTGAGGAGAAGAGGAAACCCGACTTTCCTGGCTTGAACCTTCAGATCGTTCTCATCTTTTATGGACACGAGAGTGCCCGGTATGATCGGCACACCTGCTTCAGCCATGCGCGCTCTTGAAGTGGTTTTCTTTCCCATGATCTCCATCGGCTCGGAGGGAGGCCCGATAAAGACAATCCCCTCCTCCTCGCATTTCTTTACCAGCCTGGAATTCTCTGCCAGGAATCCATAGCCGGGATGAAGAGCTTGACATCGGCTTTTTTTGGCCACATCTATGACTTTATCGATATTGAGATAACTTGCCAACGGCTTGGCTTCCCCGATGTAATAGGCTTCCTCGGCAAGTCTTACATGGAGGGTTTTTCTATCTGCTTCAGAAAACAAGACCACGGGCACGATTCCCATCTCCCGACAAGCCCGTATGATCCGCAGCGCAATTTCACCTCTGTTGGCGATAAGTATCTTTTTGAACATTTTGGTCATATGCTTCTTCCAGCCTTCTATTCCCCAGCCTTACCTGTTTTCTCCTTATTTATTATAGAGGAATATTTCCATGCTTTTTGGGAGGATTCTTATCCCGCTTGTTTTCCAGCATTTTCAGGGCCTCGATCAGCTTTGAACGGGTCAGCCGAGGCTCTATCACTTCATCGACATAGCCCTTCTCGCAGGCAATATAGGGATTTGCGAATTTCTCACGAAATTCCCTGATCTTTTTCTCTGCCAGCTTCTCAGGATCTCTGGCTTCATCCAGCTCCCGCTTGTAAACGATGTTCACAGCTCCCTCTGGACCCATGACAGCAATCTCTGCGGTCGGATAAGCATAGTTGATATCTGCTCGAATATGCTTTGAGGCCATAACACAGTAAGCCCCTCCATAGGCTTTGCGGGTGATTATAGTGATTTTGGGAACGGTTGCTTCGGAAAAGGCATAAAGAAGTTTGGCTCCATGGCGAATAATCCCCCCATGTTCCTGTGAAACACCAGGAAGAAAGCCGGGGACATCCTCGAAGGTGATCAACGGGATATTGAAGGCATCACAGAAGCGGACGAATCGAGCACCTTTATCAGAAGCGTTGATATCTAAAGCCCCAGCTAGATGATCGGGCTGATTGGCCACAACAGCCACCGATTTTCCTCCTAAATGCCCGAAGCCGATCACAATATTCTGAGCATATTCACTCTGGACTTCAAAAAAATAATTATCATCCACAACTTCCCGGATGATATCTCGAATGTCGTAAGGATGATTGGGATCATCGGGAACCATGAAATTAAGCTTATCATTTATTCTGTTGGCTGGATCGTCTGTCTCCCGCTCTGGAGGATCTTCCAAGTTGTTGTTCGGGACAAAAGAGAGAAGCTCCCTAATCAAGGAAAAAACATGCTCCTCATTCTCCGCGGCAAAGTGAGCCACTCCGCTTAAGGTGTTATGGGTTTCTGCCCCTCCCAACTCTTCCATGGATACTTCTTCCCGGGTAACCGCCTTGATCACATCAGGCCCGGTAATGAACATGTTGCTGGTCTCTTTGGTCATGATGATGAAATCAGTCATAGCGGGTGAATAGACCGCTCCCCCAGCACAAGGGCCGATGATGGCTGAGATTTGAGGAATGACTCCTGAAGCCAAGACATTCCTCAAGAAAATATCCGCATATCCTGCCAAGCTTGCTACTCCTTCCTGAATCCGGGCTCCGCCAGAATCATTAAGTCCAATGACAGGAGCGCCGACTTTCATGGCCAGGTCCATAATCTTGACGATTTTGGCTGCGTTGGCTCCGCTTAAAGAACCCCCGAACACGGTAAAATCCTGGGCAAAGATAAAAACAGTCCGGCCATTGATGGTTCCGTAGCCGGCTACTACCCCATCCCCGTATATTCTCTTCTTCTCCATGCCAAAATCATGGCTTTGGTGGACCACAAGCTTGTCCATTTCCTGGAAGGAGCCTTCATCGAGCAGCAGGCTGACTCTTTCCCTAGCAGTAAGCTTCTTGATTTGATGCTGCCTTTCAATTCGCTGTTGACCTCCCCCAAGTTCGGCAAGACGCCCCCTTCGCCTAAGCTCTTCCAATTTTTTATCGATAGTCATTTTATCTATCTCAGGCTCTATCTTTTTTTGACCTTGCTCCAGTCTTCTAAGAATCTCTCAATCCCCACATCGGTCAGGGGGTGCTTGACCATCTTCTCCAGGACTGCAAACGGCATAGTGGCAACATCCGCTCCCATGAGAGCAGCTTCCACCACATGAAGAGGGTGCCTGATGCTGGCTACGATCACCTCGGTCTCATAACCGTAGTTGTCGAATATGGACAATATCTGATCCACCAAAGCCATGCCTTCATGAGCGACATCGTCAAGACGACCCACGAAAGGGCTGACATATTTTGCCCCTGCTTTAGCGGCCAGAATTGCCTGGTTGGGAGAGAAGACTAGAGTGGTATTGACTCGGACTCCCTTTTGAGACAGGATTTTGATGGCCTTCAGTCCATCTATGCTGATCGGTATTTTAACCACCACGTTCTCGGCTAGCTTAGCCAGAGTCTGTGCTTCCTTGACGAGCTCATCGGCCCGAGAGGAGACACACTCCGCACTGATCGGGCCTGGAACAATCTTACAAATTTTCTTGATTAGAGTATCAAACTTCATATTCTCTCTTGAAATCAGGGTGGGATTCGTGGTGACCCCATCTAGGATTCCCCAACTCGAAGCTTCGCTTATCTGGTTTAGGTTTGCCGTATCAAGGAAAATCTTCATGCTTACCTCCCAGTTTTAATACCAAGAATACATTTTTCATCAGGCGCATTTTTTCTTTTTTTACGCCGAATCTATCATACAGTATTCCAAAAAAAGTTTAAAGCCGGAGTTGATGGAGGAGAAAAATTCTACCTCTTTATCCTCATCACCATATTGGGAAGAGTGCCTATTCCTTCTATCTGAACATCCACCCTATCTCCGGGCGAAAGAGGCCCTACGCCGGCAGGAGTTCCTGTGGTGATGATATCCCCTGGAATGAGAGTCATGACATTGGAGATGAATCTCAAAAGAAAAGGAACGGTGAAAATCAGAGAGCTGGTGATGGCCGATTGCCTCAACTTCCCGTTGACAAAGGTCTTCAGCCTTAACCGGGAAGGATCGATGTCGGTCTCAATGCATGGTCCCACAGCAGCGAAAGTATCGAAGGACTTGGCTCGGGTGAACTGTTTGTCTTTCTCCTGGAGATCTCGCGCAGTTACATCGTTAAAGCAGGTGTAGCCCAGTATGAAACCGTCCAGATTATCGCTTTCCTTGAGGAGTTGTGCTCTCTTTCTAATGATGAAGGCCAACTCACCTTCATAATCGACTCTTTTGGTCATCTTCGGATAAACGATAATATCATCAGGGCCTATTACAGCAGAAGGAGGCTTGAGGAAAATCAAGGGCTCCTCAGGCAGCTTTCTTCCCATTTCCATCGCATGATTGTGGTAGTTTACGCCGATGGCGACTATCTTGGATGGCTTCACAGGGGGAAGAAGGGTCACATCCCCGATAGAGACCTTTTGATCCGTGACTCTGTGTTTCCTAAATATGGAACCCTCGATCCTGTATAGGAATTCCTCCTTCAATATCCCATAAGAAATACTGTTATTATGTCTATAACGGTATATTTTCATGGCATATCCTCTCCAATAATTTCCGATATGGATTGCGACATTTCACTTTCGTTGCCGGCCCGATCCAGAGCGGTAATAGTGTATAAATAACTTTTTTTCTTTTCAATCTCCTTATCAGTATAAGTATTTTCTCGAATCGGATCAGGTGTCAATAAACTGTATTCTTCCTGCCCTGTCTCCTGTCGCCAGACTCTGTAGCCGGCCAAGTCTTTTTCCAGATTTCTATCCCAGGCTAAGGAAATAAAACCTTCCCCTTTTATTGCCACTAGACCCGTGGGAGCCTTGGGCGGAAAAGTATCCTTGGCCTCAACTTCGATGACCTCAGAGTCGGAGCTCTGGAGATAAGGAGGCGTCTCTGTAGCCGAGGCTCTGACAAAATAACGATAGGTCTTCCCAAAAACAAAATCAATATCATTGTACATCTCTTCTTTAATCAGATCGCTATTCAGGCAACGGGGAGGGGCCTCTCCTTCTGAGCGAAAAACATTATACCCCATGACGTGGGCGGGCAAGGATTGGTCGATATTCTTCACGGGAGCATTCCAGAGAATAAGGATGCGATCCTCCTTGATCTCAAAATTGATATTTTGAGGAGGAAGAGGAAGGGCTTGGGGTAGGACGGTGATGAGCTTCGAAAAATTAGACTTTCTCTTTTTCCTGTCTTCTGTTCTGAGGCCAAAGATGTATTTTCTGGAAAGAAAATCCTTCTGCTCAAACCGGTATTGATATTGATAAAACTGAGCCCCACCATTCTTTTTAATAAGATATTCTGGAAACTTTTCTTTTTCTAAGGAAAGATAAAGCGCTGCTTTTTGCAAAAATTCTTCTTCAGAGATTTGTTCCTCAGTATCAAGAGCTTCCTCTCTTTCGGATTCCTCACCTCCTAATTTCTCTTTCTCCTTTTCTTCCTCAAACAGCCAGATTTCAACCTCTTCTACTCCTTCCAACGGCTCTCCGTCGGTATAGGTAATGGGATTTGTCCATTCAAGGAGGATTCTGTCTCCTCTTTGAACGGCGTTAAAATTTTCTATTCTCTGCGGCTTCCGGATGATCGGCGGGTATATAGGCCCCTTTTTTCCGCAGGAAGTCATAATAAGAAAAAGAGAGGCAACTAGGAGGCACGAAAAAAATTTCTTCATTAAAGAATGAAGCGGCTTAGATCCTCGTCCTTTATGATATCCTTGAGTTGATCCTGAACATAATTTCTATTGATATTGATTCTTTTTTTCTTTGTGTTTGGTGCTTGAAAAGAGATCTCCTCCATGACCTTTTCCATGACTGTATGAAGCCTGCGCGCTCCGATATTCTCTGCTGTTTCGTTAACCTTCTCTGCAATGGCTGCCACTTCATCTATAGCATCCTTTGTGAATTCCACCTTGATCCCTTCTGTTTTCATCAGAGCCTTATACTGTTTGATCAAGGCGTTCTCTGGCTCGGTTAAGATACGTATGAAGTCACCCTTGTCCAAAGAGGTAAGCTCCACTCTTATCGGAAATCTCCCCTGGAGTTCGGGTATCAGATCAGAAGGTTTAGAAACATGAAAAGCACCGGCTCCGATAAAAAGAATATGGTCTGTTCTCACCAGTCCATACCTGGTGTTAACGGTAGTTCCTTCTATGATGGGCAACAGATCTCGCTGCACTCCTTCCCTGCTCACTTCTGGTCCACGCCCCGACTCACGGCCAGCGATTTTATCTACCTCATCCAAGAATATGATTCCTGAGTGTTCCACTCTCTCCACTGCCAGACTGGCAACTTGATCCATATCGATCAGCCGTTTTTGCTCGTCTTCCAGCAGATATTCCTGAGCTTCTTTTATCTTGACTTTACGTTTCTTGGGTTTACCGCCAAGAAATCCAGGCAGCATTTCCTGGATGTGGATGCCAATCTCTTCCACTCCGCTGTTGGAGAAGATCTCGAAGGGAGGGGCCATCCGTTCTCTCATTTCAATCTCAATCATCCTCTCATCCAGAAGACCTTGGCGCAGCTGATTCCTCAATTTTTCTCGTGTCTCTTGAAATTTGAGGTTATCATTTGGATCATAGGTGTCTGCCCGTCTTCTGAGAGGAGGAAGAAGAACATCCAGGATTTTTTCTTCAACGTTTTGTTCCGCCTTCTCCCAGATCTCTTCGATTTTTTCTGACTTGACCATATCGACCGAAATCCTCACCAAATCTCTGATCATCGACTCTACATCTCGGCCCACATAACCCACCTCGGTGAATTTACTGGCCTCAATTTTTAAAAACGGGGAGCAGGTCAGTTTAGCCAGCCGACGGGAAATTTCGGTCTTTCCTATGCCTGTAGGTCCGATCATCAATATGTTTTTTGGAGCAATTTCGTCGGCAAGCTCAGGGGGAAGTTTCCGTCGCCGATACCGGTTTCTAAGGGCGATGGCCACTGCTCTTTTGGCAGCTTTCTGCCCGACAATGTATTTGTCTAATTGGGATACGATTTCTTGAGGAGTAAGCTCAGCCTCTGGCTTCGCCATTGAGGTCTTTATTAAACTCTGGGGAAGAACGATAGGCATTTACAGCTCCTCGACAAAAATTTGATCGTTGGTATAGACACAGATATCGGCGCTGATCTTCATCGCTTCCAATGCAATCTCTTTTGCCGAAAGATCTGTATGGCCAATTAGAGCCCGCGCCGCGGCCAGGGCAAAAGGACCTCCTGAGCCGATGGCAATGATCCCATCATCAGGCTCCACCACATCACCTGTTCCTGAAATAAGATAAGAACTATCCTGGTTGGCAACGATCAATAGAGCCTCCAGCCTGCGCAGAGCCTTATCCAGACGCCAGTCTTTGGCCAATTCAATAGCAGCCCGAGACAGATTCCCGCGGTATTCCTCCAGCTTCTTCTCAAACCTGGAAAAAAGGGCAAAAGCATCCGATGTGGCTCCTGCAAATCCAGCCAGGACTTTCCCGTTAAAAAGTCTTCTGATTTTATTCGCTTTCTTCTTGAAGATGGTCTGACCTATGGTCACTTGTCCATCTCCAGCCATAGCGATTTTGTCCTTGTGACGAATGCAAATGATTGTTGTTGCTTGAGTCATCAGAACATCTCTCTTTAAATAAATATAATGTATAGGTAAAAAGAAGTAAAGAGGCAAAGGAAGCATTAAGCTTCCTTGGCGGTTAATATTGAGGAATGTTAATTGTCACTGCTAGGGAAAAAAACGTTCCCTTATTTCTTCAAATGAGGCCTTTTCTCTTCAGAAGAGGCTCAACCTTGGGTTCTGCTCCTCTAAAGCGCATGTAGAGCTTCATGGGATCTTCTGTTCCGCCTTTCTCCAGTATGTTCTTCCGGAATGACAGTGCTCTTTTTTGGTCAAAGAGGCTCGTTTCTTTGAAGGCTTCAAAGGCATCGGCATCCAGAACCTCGGCCCAAATATAACTGTAATACCCCGCAGAATAACCACCGCTAAAGATATGTCTGAAGTAAGGGCTTCTGTATCGGACGATAATTTCAGGAATCAGGCCTATTCGATTCAGGGATTCTGTCTCAAACTCCAGGACATCGAGTTCCTCGGGTTCCGTGAGAGTATGCCAATCCATATCCAGATAGGAGGCCGCCAGGTATTCCACAGCTGCGAATCCCTGGTTGAACAGAGCGGCTTTCTTCATTTTATCAACCAATTCCTGCGGAATCACTTCGCCAGTCTCATAGTGCTTGGCATATACCTTCAGCACTTCTGGTTCGAAAGCCCAATTTTCCATGATCTGAGAGGGCAATTCCACAAAATCCCTGGGCACAGAGGTTCCTGAAAGCCGGTAATAGGTACAATCGGAAAGCAGCCCATGGAGAGCATGGCCGAATTCGTGGAACAGGGTCAGGACATTCTCCGAGCTAATCAACGCCGGCTTTCCTCCGGTTGGTCTTGCGAAATTGCCGTTGTTGGTGATGATGGGATGGATGTTTTTCCCCTCGAGTCTGTACTGTTTTCTGATGCTGTTCATCCAGGCGCCGCCTCTTTTGCTGGCTCTGGGAAAATAATCGGTATAAAGTATCCCGATGTGCGAGCCATCAGCATCTTTGACCTCGAACACGCTCGCATCTTCATGGTATTTGGGAATGTCGTCTCTTGCCACAAACTGAATACCATAGAGTTTGTTAGCTACATAAAAAGCCCCCTCCCTAACATTTTCAAGCTTGAAATAGGGCCTCAACATTTCTTCATCCAGGGCATATTTGGCCTTTTTCACTTTCTCAGCATAATACCACCAATCCCAGGGCTGGAGCTTAAAGCTACTGCCCTCTTTTTCGATCATCTCCTGAAGCTCTTTGGCTTCTCCCTTGGCCACCGCCAAAGCCGGCTTCCAAATTTTGTCCAGAAATTGATACACGTTCTCCGGTTTCTTCGCCATATTCATTTCGAGGACATAATCAGCATGGGTTTTGTAACCCAGAAGATGGGCTCTTTCCACACGAAGCTCTGCTATTCGGGATAAGATGGCCTTGTTATCAAGCTCATCATCATTGTTTCCACGGTTGATGTAGGCTTTGAAGATTTTTTCCCTGAGGTTGCGTCTCTGTGAATACTGTAGGAAAGGAATCATGCTCGGTTTATGGAGGGTAAAAACCCATTTGCCCTCATGCCCCCGCTCTTTTGCTGCCTCTGCGGCAGCGGTAATGACTTGCTGGGGAAGCCCTGCCAGATCATCCTCATTTTCTATGACCAATTCGAAGCGATTATCCTCTTTTAAAATATTCTCCCCAAATTTCAGGGTGAGAACAGACCGCTCTTTATTAATCTCCCTCAACCTGGCTTTCTCTTCTTCATCCAGATCAGCACCACCCCTGATAAAATCTTTGTAATACTTTTCAAGAAGCATATTCTGCTCCTCTGTTAAATCCAGCTCATCCTTTTTTTCAAAAACCGTCTTTATTCTCTGGAATAACTTCTCGTTCAACCGGATATCATCCTGGTGCTTGGATCGCAAAGGCGCTGCCTCTTTAGCAACTGCCTGCATTTTGTCGTTCGTCATCGATCCGTTTAAGACATCGAAAATACTCTCGACTTTTCTCAACAATTCGCCGCTTCGCTCCAGAGCTTCTATGGTGTTTTCAAATGTCGGAGCATCAGGATTAGCGACGATCTCTTCGATTTCTTGCTGCTGCTGGCCCATAGCTTCCTTAAATGCCGGAAGATAATGTTCCTCTTTAATTGTGTCAAAAGGAGGAACGCCAAACGGAGTATCAAATTCAGAAAGCAAAGGATTTACTTCCATTGTTTCCTGCTCCTCTTGTTTGGTACAGGAAAGGAACAGCAAGCCAATGACGATTAAAAAGAAGACAGCCTTTTTCATTTTATATTACTCCTTCCTTTTTTTATTTTACAATTTTAAAGTCAACCGGTATCTGTAACCCAAATCCCTCAATTTAAACTTGAAAGATTTAATAACCTTGATCTCCGGAATATTCCATTTAGCAATACAGGCATAGACTTCTTTATACCCCTTCTTGCGCGCATATTCTATGATCTCTTTATGAAGCTTCTTGGAAATTCCCTGGTTGCGGTAGGGCCGGGAAACAAAAGTGATCTGAAGGAAAAACTCTGGCGAAGTCCACACAGCTGAAACAGGTAAGATATCGTACATGTTATCGACTTCAGGCGCGCCCAGAGAAGGATATCCCATGAGATATCCCACAATTCGATCTCCGACCAGAGCGACGAAGGTTTTGTATTTGTTGCCGGGCTTCAAATAGCGATTGCGGTAATCATCTATTCCAGATTTTATCTTAACGTCGGGAAATCTCTGGGCCAGTTCAGACTCCAATTCCGCAACAAGTCCTATCACCTGCTCTAAATCATCTGGCTGGTATTCTCTGACATCGACTTCTAAACTCATTTCATCAACCTTAAATTCTCCTTAGAATCGACATACTTCTTTTATAATATAAAACAGTGAAAGAGGAAAGTTTCAATAATTTTTTTTGCTGATAAAGATTTTAAGAAGAATCTGTTTTTTTGGAGATTTTTTCCGCCGATTAGGGCATAATGAAGGGAACTCATCGGTGAAAACAAAGCACACAGATATCTTATCGCTGCTGAACATAAAACCTTCCTCTCAATCCATTGATTATGTCAAGAACAAAAAGCCATTCCAACTGCATACACTCCTCACTGAACAAAGGCATCCCCGCACCTGGAACCTGAGCTCCGCCATAAAAGACGATGTGAGAAAGGGACTTCAGCAGATTCTTTCTGTGGACCAAGATATCTCAAAAAATTTTCATCTGATGGCTGAAAACACTCTTTTACTGGATCAAGCCGCTCATGCCGTATACCGTGCCATAAAGGAAAGAAAAAAAATTTTTATCTACGGCTGCGGTTCGACAGGCCGCCTGGCCAAACAGATGGAAAGCGCCCTCTGGCGTCCCTTCTGGAAAAGCATAAAAAAAAGCCCATTATGGGATAAATTGAAACCTGTCCTGCCCGAGGATGTAGAGGACCGTCTCATCGGAGAGATGACTGGAGGAGACCGAGCCCTCATCAGCGCTCTGGAAGGATTCGAAGATTTACAGCTTGTAGGTAAACTCCAGCTCAAAGACAAAAGGATTGAGAAAGGAGATGCTGTATTCTGTATCACAGAGGGGGGAGAAACCTCTTCAGTAATAGGGGCCATGCAGGCCGCATGGGATCAATATGGAAAACTCACTAAAGACAATATCGTTGATGCCAAAAATCATCTCTACTTTCTCTACAACAACCCCGATGATGTGCTCAAACCGCTTGGAAGAAGCTGCTCGGTGATTGAAAATCCTGCCGTCACAAAGATCAACCTCGCCACCGGACCCCAAGCGATCACAGGCTCCACCCGGATGCAGGCCGCCACTTCTGAAACATACATCATGGGCAGCATTTTGGAAGCCGGCATACAAAAACTCGTAAAAGACTTTCTCTCAGAGAAAGAAGCTCTCCTTCTCGGTTTCGCCCCAAGGACAAGTATGAAAGAAAGATTACTCTCCTTTGACAAGATAAGGAAGCGTTTGATGAGCTTATTGAAAGATCTGGGGAAGTTTACTCTTCTCGAGTCCACGACTTACAGGAACGGGAAGAGGGCCACCTATTTCGCCAAGAAGGCGCTCATCACAGTCTTCATCGACTGCGCGGAAAGAAGCCCCACATTTCATTTTTATCCTCTGGACAGGGCCGACGAAAAAGAAAGGAGATCCTGGCTGCAGGTATGGACAGAAGCAGGAGACTATAAACATGCATGGCAGTCTCTCTTAGGAAGGGATTTTAGTGGACTGGATAAGCCACTCTACAAACGTTATTTTTTAAGCCAGATTGGAGATCATTACCTCAGGGAGACCGCGCTGAAGAGTCTCTCTCAGGCCGGTCCTGATCAGGAAAAACTCTACGACTTTTCCTTCTCCAGAGAAAATGTAGAGAGGAGAGGGCCTCAGGAAGGGGACCTGGGAGTGTTGGTCTGTCAGGATGAGGAAATCGATGAGCTCGCCGCCCCTGATTCTTCTTCCTCCCGATTTATTTCCCTGTTTAAACAAAAAAATGCCAGCATAGCATTGGTATTGGTCAGCAATAAAAACCCTCAAGAGGTTAAAAATATCGTCAGACTCCTGCCGGTGGCAGAGGATAAAGATGTTGTTATCACTTTTACCATGGATCGGACAGATGATCCTCTCAAGCTAAGAAGGCAGATTGCCATTAAAATCCTTCTCAATGCGCATTCGACAGGAGTGATGGCGAGGATAGGGAAAGTGGTAGGAAACACCATGACCAATGTCAATCCCAGCAATCTGAAGCTAATCGGTAGGGCCACATATCTTATTATGAGCCATGTGAACGATGTTATCTCGAAGCGAGAATGGATCAAAAAAAACGGAAAAACAGACCTGATCACTTATGCCCAGGCCAATGCTGTTCTTTTTGCGGCAATGGATTTTGTCGCCGAGCTGGCAGGAGAGACCAGTGAGGTGGAGCTTAGTATCATCAGGATTATAGAGGCCCTGAGAAAAAGAAGTTTTGCAAGCTGGGAAAAGGCCCTTTCCATTTCCGAAACAACAGGTCTTGAAAATTATCTTGAAAAATATAATCCTTCGGGACAACGTAGAATTGTGAAAATATGAGAAGGCCAGTAAACTTTTCATAACAGAGGCTCATTTATGGGTTTTGCCACGATTGACTATCTGGTTGTCGTTCTCTACTTGATGGGAGTAACAGTATTGGGAGTAATGTTATCAGGCAGACAGCGGTCCACATCAGACTACTTTCTTGGTGGCCATCAAATCCCCTGGTGGGCGGTGCTGTTTTCGGTGGTAGCCACAGAAACCAGCACTTTGACTTTCATCAGCATCCCTGCTGTGGCCTACGGAGGAAACCTGACATTTCTTCAGATCACCTTCGGCTATATTTTAGGCCGGATCGGAGTAAGCCTGCTCTTTCTGCCCCGGTATTACCAAGGTCAGATCTCGACGGCATATCAGTTTCTTGGTTCCCGGTTTGGCGAGAGCATGCGTAATATCACCAGTTCGACCTTCATGGTAACCCGCCTTCTGGCAGATGGGGTGCGCCTTTTCGCCTCAGCTATTCCCATTGCCATTATCCTCCGCCTGGCAGGAGTCAAAATCTCCGACCTGAATATCTATTTTATCTCCATCCTGCTGATCTCCGGAGTGACCCTCGTCTATACTTTTCTGGGCGGGATCAAGGCTGTGGTGTGGATGGATGTGATCCAGATGGGAATTTACCTAGGGGGAGCTTTTCTGGCTGTGGGAATAATCATAAACCGCTTACCTCACGGTCTGGCCAGCGCAGTCGGCGTGGCACAAAGTGCAGGCAAATTGAATCTCTTTCATTTTGGTTTTGACTTGAGCCTTAGAGATTTTCTTGCCCAACCTTACACATTCTTTACAGCTCTCATCGGGGGAGCGGTCTTTTCTGTGGCTTCCCATGGTACCGACCAACTCATCGTACAGCGGCTCTTGACCACCAGAAATCTCCGATCCAGCCAAAAAGCCGTAATCGGCAGCGGCATTGTGGTCTTTCTGCAGTTTGCCCTCTTTCTTTTTATAGGCATTCTGCTCTATGGTTTTTACAACGGCCTGGAACCTTCCAAGCTTGGCTTGGCCACAACAGACGAAATTTTCGCCAAGTTCATAGTGGAGGAGCTTCCGCGTGGACTTTCAGGCCTGATTGTTGCGGCCATCCTGGCCGCAGCCATGAGTACTCTCTCGTCCTCTATCAATTCCCTGGCCTCCTCCACAACCATGGACATATACAAGCCTTACTGGGGAAAGAACAACTCTCCAGGGAAAGACCTGAAGATATCCAGAATAATCACCCTAGTCTGGGGAATTATCATCACCGGTTCCGCTTTTTGTTTTGCTCTCGTACAGCTTAAATCCTCAGGAGAAAGACCAGCTGTGGTGGAACTCGGATTGGGAATCGCCTCCTACACATATGGAGGATTGCTGGGAGCATTTATGTTGGGGATCCTCTCCAGAAAACTTCAGCGCATCGACGCCATTGCGGGATTCTTTGCGGGATTGACCGCCCTGCTCTTCCTGGTAAAAGGCCCTGTACAGATACTGCTTCCTGGGGAAGGGCTAACCATCGCCTGGCCGCTTTACATCGTGGTGGGCAGCTTGATCGTAGTCGCTGTAGGAAATCTTACCTATCTGCTCCGAAAACTGTAATTTTTTCTCTTCGACCCAAAACAGGTCTTCCATCTTGTCAGTTCCGATACAGCAACAATTGTGATAACATGTGGTAGTGAGTATTTTCTCAAGCAGAGATAGAGAGAAAACTCAGAATCCTTCTCTCAACCAGAGCAATATTCGGTATATAATCCTGATTTTCTTGCTAGCGATTGTCATCAGGGGGCTATACCTTATCGACAGCAGCGATAACCCGACTTTTCATGTTCCTGTTGTCGATTCTCGTACCTATGATCAGATTGCAAGGGAAGTTGCTGACAAAGGCAACCTGACCCGCGATCTGTTCTGGCAACCTCCTTTTTATCCTTTATTCCTGTCATTGATCTACCTGTTCAGTAAGGGCTCGATTTTATCCGTCAAGGTTTTTCAGATGATCCTGGGAGGATTGACATGTGTTCTGGTGTACTTGCTTGGAAGGAAAATCTTCAATAAGAGGATAGGGTTCCTGGCAGGAATTATTGCAGCCCTCTATCTCCCGCTCATCTTTTTCGAAGGAGAGCTTCTCGCAACCGGATGGGCAGCCTTCTGGTCTGTTGTCCTGGTGCTCGTATTTCTCAGCACAGCAGAGAAGCCAGGAGTTGTGAATTGTTTCTTTCTGGGATTTTCAGGTGCTCTGAGCATTATAACACGACCTGTGTTCCTGCCTTTTTTCATAGCAAGTTGCATATGGTTGATCATGCAGGCTTCCAAGCAGAAGACCTTAAAAAGATTACTCCCCATAGCAATCCTGATCATAGCTGGATTCTTGACTGTATCACTTCCGGTGGGCTTGTTGGGATATCACACCACAGGCAAAATTCGGATCCTTCCTTTCTCCGGTGGAATCAATTTCTACATCGGGAACAACCCCGATTATAAAAAAACGATCACTTTGAGGCCGGGGCTGGGATGGGAAAAGTTCATCGGACTTCCCCAAAAATACGGCATCAACAGCATTTATGAAAAGGAGAAATTCTACCGAAACGAAGCAATCTCATATGCTGTTAATGAACCCCTAAATTTCAGCAAAGGGTTATTGAGTAAAACAACCCAGTTCTTCACCTCGCGCGAAATTCCCCGTAACGTTAATTTGTATTCCTTCAGGAAGTGGTCAAAGTTGTTGCGCATCGGAGTCTGGGAAGCAAAAGGATTTGGATTTCCTTTCGGACTTCTGCTCTCGCTCGCTGTTGTGGGAACAGTGTATTGGTGGCGAAAAATTCCTGGGCCATTATGGTTATTAATGGTTCTCTATCCTGCCTCCGTCATACTTATATTCGTTGCATCGCGATATCGCATGCCTGTAGTGCCATCCATGTGTGTATTGGCCTCTGGAGGTTGTGCAGCCCTCTATCAGGTTGTGAAGAAACAGGAAAGGGCTAAAATCGCCACTCTATCTGCAGTCTTTCTTCTCGTGATCGCGGCCAGCAGCGCTTTCGGGCCATTTCATCAGGAAAAGCTTAACTATGATGCTGAACTTAATTACTTTCTCGGGATTGCTCTGGATGAGCGTGGTCAAACAGACAGAGCCAAGGAAGCCTACAGAGAAGCAATCAGACTAAAACCTGATTATGCTGATGTTTATTATAATCTCGGAGTGGTAATGGCTGAACAAGGAGGCTCTGCAGAAGCGATGAAGGACTATCGCCGAGCCATTGAAATTGACCCTGACTATTCCGCTGCTTACTACAATCTGGGAGCATTACTCCAGTCTCAGGGCAAGCTTGATGAGGCGATCTGGAATTACTACCAGACCCTTCGTGTCCAACCCTATGATGCCTATGCCCATAATAATCTTGGGAATGCTCTTAGAAGAGAGGGAAAACTTGTCGAGGCAATCAGGCATTATCGTCTCGCTCTTCAATTCAAACCCGATTACGCCCTCGCACACAACAACTTGGGATATGCGTTGTTCAGACAGGGCGACATGGATGAGGCTTCTCAACATTTCCAAAAAGCATTGGAATTGAGACCATTCTGGCCGCCGGCCTTAACCGGACTGGCTAGAATTTTGGCCACACATCCTGATCGAGATAAGCGCAACCCTGAAAAAGCAGTTTTTCTGGCTGCCAAAGCCGCTGAATTGACCAAATATAAGGATGCAAGAGTCTTAAACATCCTGGCCATGGCTTATGCAGCCGCAGGCCAGTTTCACCAGGCGGAAAGCACAGCAAAAAAGGCATTAGAGCTTTCTTTAGCTGCTCAAAACTTCGGCTTAGCCTCTGAGATCCGCAAACGAATAGAACTTTACAAAAATGGGAAAACAGAATGAAGCCTGCTTTTTTTGTTACTTCCCCCCATCTCCGGATGATGATTTCCGCCGTATGAACCGCCGCTCGCAGCTCAGGCAGATGTATTCAACCTTCTGGGTCTTTCGTCTTGCCCGGCTTCTCGTATCCAACAATTTGCTGAGTGCTGCCACCAGAATGAGTATTAGAATGATGGGATGAAGTTGGAGGAAAAAGAAAAGCAGGAGCATGATGCCGATCAGGAAGAATACAGCGACCAAAACTATCCAGAAGGGATAATCGGTTGTGTACTCGCGCTCGGCGGGTGATATGTTCTCCGAACCACAGTAAGGACACTTCATTCTTGTATCTATTTTAATATCAAAAGGGAGAAAGTGTCGGGGACAATAATGTACCCACTGCACAGAAAACCGCCAACAGCCTCGCCAGGGGTGTCAAAGGAAGCAACTACTTTCGGTGCGGCCGGATCGCTGATGTCGATCTTCTTTAAACCTTTCGTCTCTACTGAGACATAGGCATATTTTCCAAAGACAGTGACGCCGTTAGCAAAGCCCTCCAGTTCATGTTTCCCGGCAACCGCTGGAGACGACGGATCGCTGATATCAAGGACCTGGAGGCCTGACGGACCGTCCGCCACATAGGCATAATCTCCACTTACAGCAACGCCGTATGCCATACCAGGCGTTCTGTAAGATCCGACAAGCTGAGGCGATGAGCGGTCACTGATGTCAATGATATGAAAACCCGTATCGCTGTTGGCAATGTAGGCGTAATCCTTTCTCACAGCCAATCCGTAGGCAAAACCAGGCATTTCATGAGAACCCACTATCTTTGGATCAGATGGATCGGAGATATCGACGATATGAAATCCGGAATGATCAGCTGTGAGATAGGCGTAATTCCCGTTGACAACGACTGCCCGGGCAACACCGGGCATGCGAAAGGATTGTATCAGCTTTATCTGAGAAGGATCAGAGGCATCGAATATCCTCAATGTCCACCTGTCTGTCATATAGGCATAATTTCCGCTGGCAGTCATGCCGTGTACTCCGCGGAAGCGTCCCGCTGTAGCGACATATTTGGGAGAGGAAAAATCAGTAATATCAAAAACGTTCATACCCGAAAGGTCTCCTGCCGCATACAGGTAATTCCCGACAACAGCAGCCCCAAGGATAGATCCGGGAGTATAATAAAGCCCCTCAGCTCTGGGTCGAGAGGGGTTGCTCACATCCATAATCTGCAGACCTGCGAAATAATCAATGATGTAGGCATAGTCCCCGCTTACAGACACTTCCCAGGCTTCATTATACATGGTGTATTTGCGCCAGGCTGCCTGAACCGGTTTTTTGGGATCGCTTATGTCTATTATCTGGAAAGCCCCATCATAAAGGTTCCCGACATATGCGTAATCCCCACTCACAGCTACGCTATGCGCATAACCAGCAGTAACAAAGGAGGCGATCAGAGAGGGCTCAGAGGGATTGCTGATATCAATGACCTGCATTCCCGGAGAGCCATCCGCAACATAAGCATATTGGCCGGATAAAGCGACTCTTTCTGCAGTGCCGGAAGTATCGTACGAGCTGACAAGTGAAGGCAGGGAAGGGTTGCTTATGTTTATCACCTGCAAGCCTACCTCGCCATCTGCCACATACACATAATCACCGCTCATGGCGAGACCCTCGGCCATTCCCGGAGTATCACAGGCACCTCCAAGTACGGGAGAAGAAGGATTGCTGATGTTTATAACCTGCAGTCCTGACTCGCCGTCCACCACAAAGGCAAAATCTCCCCTCACAGCTATACCTCTGGACTCTCCAGGAGTGTCAAGTGAGCCCTTGAGAACAGGTGCTCCTGGCTCTGAAACTTCCACAACCTGCAGTCCTTCAGCTCCGGCAGCGATGAAAGCGAGGTTATCCTGCAGAGCAATCCCGAATCCTCCACCGAGAAAGAGCCGGGAAACCAGGGCAGGCTTTTTCTTGTCAGAAATATCCAGAATCTTCAGCCCGTTCAGGAACGAGCAGAAAGCATAGTCGCCTTTTATTTCGATATCATAGGCTTTTGTCCACAGCACGCTGCTCACATAATCCAGGCCTTCCTTTTCGGAGAGATTGGAGCAGCCTGAATATCCGAGCACAATGGCCAGAATTATTAAAACCGCTCTTCTTCCTATACCCGCCATGTTATTACTCCCTTTATGGTTGAGGCTAATGCGGTGTACCGCGTCTTGCAAGAATTGACTTTAATCAGAACCATTTCTTTATCTTGAAAAGCCGAAAGAGACCTTTTATTCTTCTGATTATTAGGGTAAAACTCCTTCCTCAATTTCTTCAGGAGTTATGGAGTCATAGCATTCAAAAGCAATCTTTAGCTCTTCAGCTAAAGCCTTCAAATCTGCCAGATAATCGCCTGCCACTGCCATGGGATGATTGGAGTTGAGCTTCCATTCGATTCGGCCGCAAAGCTTTAGATACCAGTGAGGCCACTCAGGGTTGCAGTGTGCAGAACGCTCCTGCCATTGCTTTTCTGAAGGGATGTCCGTCACTCCACGCCCGGCACAGAGATATAATTGATGATTGCGATAAGAAAACCGGGCCCAGGTAGCCACTCCCGGGATACGAGCCACAACCGAACAGGTACCTCCCCCTTGTTTGAAATACATGTGAGTTTGACGCTCTGACCAGGCACCTCTCAAGGAATCATGACTGCCGTAAGCAAAATAGGGGGCCAGCGCCCCTGAGTTGACAAACCAATAGAGGCCTTTTCTTGGATCCCAATAGCGGAAGTCATTAAAGCCCACAGGCTCGCCTCCGCTTAAAAGCTTCAGCACCTGCATGGTCATGGCTGCCCCGTCATCCGCCTCAGTGGCGGCCACTACGGTTTCTCCGTCTGATTCTGGCCTGAGTTTATTGTTCAGAATTCCTAGAGTAAGGTCTGTCGTCGGATAATGCTCTATCCAGTCCAGTTGATCTTGAACTCCTAAGAAGTCGAGGCCGAACTCTTTTTTAAGCTCAAGAAAAGCAAAATAGACCTTCATCTGGAAGATAATCATCTCCCTGGTTAAATTTTTGACCGGATCAGTGCCCAGACGAATATCCATTCCCTTTTCCACCAGAAAATTCAGGGCTTCTGCTGCTTTATTATCCGGCACCTTCTCTGCCATCTTCGACAAGCGCAGTCCATCAAATCCTTCCCGAGAGATACCGAAATATTTAAGGAAGTCAGCTTCTGAAATTTTATTCCACATCTGCATCGAACGCGGCCCGATAGCTCCATACACAGACCCCTTGAGTTTTCTGACCGCTTGCTTTGCTCTTTCTCTATTCTCTTGGCTGACAGAGAACTCAATGGAAGACGGATGCTGCTCTTCATAATGCCCTTTGTCCAGAAAGGTCTCGATAGCATCGACATAATCCCCATGGCTTTCAAAATTTTCAATAAATAATCTGGAGGTGTCGATCCCGACATGAGCAGTGCCGGAGGAGGCAGCTAAAAGTCCCACGGCTCCAGGAAAATCTGGAATAGAGCTGGCAAGCATCAGCTTGGGAACTTCTTCTGAGAGCTGCCACATGGGACTTACCGAAAAATCAGGAAAAGCCCATCCCGCCATGAAATTGATAAACCGTTCAGCCTTTGCTCCCTTGATGACCTTCATTCCCTCAGCAACACTCGTCACAGGCTTATCCGGGTTAAGGATGTTGGCCCGCCAGCCGCATTTTTCTATCACTCTGGTTAATTCTTTCAGCTGCGTTGTGGCAATTGGCCAGACTTCTCTGATGGCTTCTTTGCGGCTGTCCAAAGGCAAGTATATATCGACAATTTTGTTCAAACAGAGCCTCCCTTCACTCGATTTCTTTATTTTTTTAAACTTTTCATGACCTCCGGTACTCCATTCCCGAAGTAATCATGATAGTGTTTATGCATCCCAAAAAGCTGACAAAACAAATGATACGGATTCAATCGGACTCTTCCTCCAGCCATTCTCCTCCCTCATCAATGTTTTTTGCGGTAAATACTCTCGAGGGAAGCGTTATTTCTTTAGGCACTGATTTACCGTTCAAAATATCAAGGGCTGTCCTGACGGCTTCTTTTCCTCCTGTAGGGTATTCGAAACTTGCCTCCAGAATTCCCTGCTTGACATAAATCTGGCCTTCTTGAGGAAGTCCGTCTATGCCGACAAAGATGATCTCTTTCTCTCTGCCTGCTGCCTTTGCCGCCAGATAGGCTCCATGAGCCCCGGGGTCGTTGTGAGCGTAGACCAGATCTATCTTCCTAAAGCGAGCCAGGGCAGATTCCATCTCATCACGAGCTTCTGGCTCAAGCCATTTCATATCAGCTTCAAAGATGATATCGATACCACTGCCTTTGATTCCTTCACGGAAGCCTGTATGGCGATCCTGCCCGGGGGTAGAGGTCATCAGTCCTTTCAGTTCCACCACATTTCCTTTACCGCCTAGGCGTCTGACTATCCAATTCCCCGCAGCTTTCCCGATTCTTTTGTTGTCTGCTCCTATAAAACAAGTGTATTCCTCTCCTAAGACTCTTCGGTCAAGAACAATAACAGGAATTCCCTTGCCAAAGGCAGCAGCCACAGGAGGCGTTAAAGGGGCTGCTTCCTTAGGGGAGACAATGATAAGGTCGACGCCTGCATTGATGAATTCTTCTATCTGAGCTCTTTGTCGAAGAGAATCGTTTTGTGCGTCCTTAAAAATCACCTTGATTTCTGGATGTTTTTCTGCTTCTTGCCGGATGTCATGGTTCATCTGCACTCGCCATGGCTCGCCCAGATTGCATTGGCTCATGCCGATACTCCACCGAAGCTCTTTCTTGTCAGACGTTTCTTCGCTGGGCGAGGGGATTTCTTCTTTTTTTGAGCATCCCGTATACATCAGGTAAAAAGACAATAAAACAATCAGCCAATAATTCCACTTGCGCATAGTATTTCTCCTTTTTATCTTCGGCTTCTCTGGAATAGGACTGCCCCGATAATGATAGCTCCTGTGAGCATAAGCCTGCTTGCTTCTCCCACAGCGTTGATGCTCAGAATTTTTTCAAGATAGCCGATAGTCAAAGCTCCTATGAACGTAAGACCAATACTTCCTCTTCCTCCCATTAAGTTTGTGCCTCCGATGACCACGATAGCAATAGCTGTCAGCTCATAAGTCATACCTGCTTCCGGATCGCCTTGGAGTTCCTGGGCTGCCTGACAGATGCCTGCCGTGGCGCTGAAGAACCCGCTGAGTCCGTAGGCAAGGAGCTTGGTGGCGATAACAGGTATTCCGGATAATCCTGCCGCCTCCTCGTTGCCGCCGATGGCGTAGATATAACGGCCCAAACGGAGCTTGGCCAAGATTATCCAGCAGATGAATACACTGCCAAAAAAAATGAGTGTGACTACTGCAATATTTTCATTGAGTATCTTTGAGTTGAGAACATTAAAAATTGAAGGAACTTCAACATAATGGTAGTTACCATCCGGCTGCAAGACGGCGGTCGAAATTTTTTGTCCTCCTGAGATCCACTTGGCCATTCCCCTGGCAAAGACCATCATAGCCAGAGTGGCAATGAAGGGCTGTATTCTGAATTTGCCTATTAGTCCTCCAGACATCATTCCGAAAACTGCGCCTACTAACAGACAGGCAGGAATTGCAAGCCATGGAGACCATGCTTTGTGAATGGTGAGAATTGAAAATAAAACAGCTGTCATCCCGAGCAAGCTTCCCACAGAGAGGTCAATTCCAGCAGTGATAATGACCAGAGTCATTCCACAGGCAAGGATGGCGAATACAGATATCTGCCTGAACATGTCACGATGGGTGTCCCATTTAAAAAAAGTCCCCTCTGCATTAAAGAGCATTCCGAGAATCAAAACAAACATCAGAGCAGCGAAAGCACGAACAAAAGGAGAGCTGAGCCAAGAATTTCTCTGGACAGATTTGGCCTTTCTTCTGAAAGGAGATTTCATATTGTCACTCTCTTTCCCATCGCTGCCTTGATAATTTTTTCTTGATTGGCCTGTTTCCGGGAAAATTCAGCCGTTATTTTTCCCCTGTGCATGACAATGATGCGGTCCGACATAGCCAGCAACTCCGGAAGTTCTGAAGTGATAAGAATGACAGCTATACCTTGGGCTGTCCATTTATTCATCAGATTATAAATATCATATTTAGCTCCTACATCAACGCCCAAAGTCGGCTCATCAAGGAGAAGCACCCTTGGTTGAGTTCCGATCCACTTGGCCAGGACAACTTTCTGCTGGTTCCCTCCGGAAAGCGTATTGACTTCTTGATGGAGAGAACGGCTCTTGATGTCAAAGGATTTGACCTGTTCTGCCGCTGCTTCCTCTTCTTTATGAGCTAACATCCAACCACCCTGGGAAAAATCTTTTAATGAGGCTAAAGAGATATTTCTGGTGATACCCATGGCCGGAATAAGGCCAGAGCCTTTCCTGTCATTGGTCAGTAACGCCAGCCCTCGTTCAATAGAGTGTATCGGAGAACGAATAGTGTAGGGCTGACCGTCAAGGAATACTTTTCCTTTAGTTATTTTCCCGTAAGAGCCAAAAAGACCATGAAGAAGTTCGCTTTTCCCTGATCCCTGAAGGCCTGCTATCCCAAGGATCTCTCCTCTGCTTAAAGTCAATGAGACATCTTCTACTGCCCAACGTTTGCTGCCTGTGGGGTCGGGAAGATAAAAATCCCTCACACCCAAGAGTTCTTTACCAGGATGAGAAATCCTTTCCGGAAACTGTTGGCTGATTTCCCTGCCAACCATCCATCGGATCAATTTTCCAGGAGGAAGGTCCTCAGGTGTGGAGGTGCCTATGTGTTTCCCGTCTCTAAGAACACTTATTCTCTCAGCAATCTGGTAGATTTCATCAAGACGGTGCGAGATATAGATGATACCGCATCTTTTACTTTTTAAATCCATGATTATTTCAAAAAGACGCTGGACTTCGATATCGGTGAGAGAGCTTGTGGGCTCGTCCATGATGATGATTCGAGCCTCATAGACAAGAGCTTTGGCAATTTCAATCATTTGGCGCACAGAGAGAGGATAGTCTTCAACAGGTTTCGAGAGGTTGACATCGATGTTGAATTGTTCAAGCAGAGCTCCTGCTTTCTCGTGTTGGGAGTGATAATCCATCCAGATTCCTGCCCAAGCTTTTTCCCTTCCAAGGAAAATGTTGTCAGCAACTGTCATGGAATTGATCAGTGACATTTCCTGGTGAATAAATGAAACGCCGTAAGAGGCAGCCTCAAGAGGAGATTTAAACCTGACATTTTTTCCGTTGATCCAGATTTTCCCTTCATAATCAGAGTAGACACCTGCCAGAATCTTCATGAGCGTCGTTTTCCCCGCGCCATTTTCTCCGGCCAGAACGTGGACTTCCCCCGGTTTTAGATCGAAAGGGACATTATCCAGAACGCATACTCCAGAAAAGGATTTCCCAATTTTTTCCATACTTAGCATCGAAGATCTTCTTTATTTAAGTATGGTCTTGCTTCATTACATCATTAGTTCACATGCAGCTTCAAGGCCTGCCTCAAGGATCCTGAAGAAATATTTGAGAAAAATACAAAAAAAGTGCCAGCTTCTGTATCGAGAACTTTTCGATGAACGCGTCTTTTGTTCTCGAGTTTTGTTTTGAAGGGGAAAGCTAGATTCTGATGCCGACGAGTGCAGTAGAGAGTGCTTTCAGCCGGATCTTTGACAGGCTTGATTGTCGGTGTATTAAGAATGAGGCTTTTCCTTTCCAGATTGTATAGATGAAACTTAAATTATTCTCTATTCCATCAACTACTTTTTCTACAATCGATGCTTTCTTACGGAAATAGGGATGATGATATGATATTCTTTTCTTTCCCGGCGCTTGATTCTGTCAAGAAGAAGCGAAACAGCAGCGCTGGCCAGTTTCTCCATATCCTGATCCGCACTGATGAGCGGACGTTTAAAAATATCAGCATAATAGGCTATATCAAAACCTGACATCATGATTGAACGCTTATGCTTTTTCTCATAGCTCTGGACTACTTTCATCGCTCCGAAGAAAACAAGATTATTTACACAAAAGACAGCTTCTGGACTGATATCTTGACTCAAGAGCCTTTCCATCATCTCCTCTCCTGCTTCCTTGGAGTAGCCTCTGAATAAAACTAATTTCTTGTCAAGTTTTAATGAATTCCTTTGCAGCGCTCTTTGATAGCCTTTATATCTTACACTATTTATATATGTTCCGGGCATTCCCCCCAGAAAAGCTATCTGGGTATAGCCGAGCTTAATCAACTCACTCGTCAATTCTTCTGCTGCTCGTGTGTTTTCACTCGTTACCCAAGGTAAATTAGTGCTAAAGAATATACGGTCAATCAAAATTACAGAAGTATCCCCCCTCGTGGCCTCCATATTTTCCCATTCCTCAGTATGAATAGGAGCAATGATTATCCCGTCTACTTGCCTGTCGACCAGAATTTTGAGATAAAATTCTTCATTCTCAGGCAATTCGTTCGTGTTGCATAAAATCGTGCTGTAGCCCTCTTGCCGAAGCAATCTTTCTATTCTTGAACCAAGCTCACCAAAAAAAGGATTCTGAATATCAGAAACTATGAGGCCGATGCTCATAGACTTTCGGAGCCTTAGGCTCCGCGCTAGAATATTGGGTCGATACTGGAGCTTTTCTGCTGCTTCGAGTATGGTATGACAGGTTTCTTCAGAAATTCTGAATTCTTTGGCTTTCCCGTTGAGAACCCTGGAGATTGTTGAATAGGAAAATCCAGTAATATTATGTATTTCTTTAAGACTCATTTTATATTATTGGAATGAAACATAACATTTTGCACAATCGTTTGCCTCAATCGTTGTTCTGTTCATCCAACATTCCTGCACAATCGTTTGCTAAATATTATTTTATCCATACACAATGTTTCATTTTTTGTCAAGAAAATTTCAAAAATTTGTTTGATAATAATTATAAACGAGCCATAATGCATACAAGAAGCTTCGTCAGCCTCGATAAAAGCTAATCAAATATGATTGATGATCGCTGGATATTTGCTTTCCACCATAACCATCGTCTCTCCTGGCTTGATATAGGTGCGCCGATCATAATTATTGTTAAAATCAGGATCAGAAGAAGTAATATTCAGGGAGCAATCCTTTTTAATCCGAGTCAGGTCCGAGAATAGCTATAGAGAGACGATTCTTGTTCTATCTTCAATAAAAAAATTAAAATCAAACTATTGCTCAACCGCAGTCTCAGAGTTCAATCCTTTGCAATAAGATGCAGTCTATACCGATTTCCTGTTTTTCTACCAACGAAGTACTCCTGTACTCCAGGCTAAGGGTGTGGTTCCCTTCCCCCAATTCCAGCTCTTTTAATGAAAATTTCGCAGCAGAATGTGGTTAGGAATGCAATAAATATTAGGCTCAAAAAAAAGATTAAAACAGGAAGAGATTGATGAAATGTGGATTTTGATTGAACAATCGTTTGCTTTCGGGTATAATCGGTACTTAATTCTAGGTTAAAATCAGTGGCGCAGCCAATTTCAGACAACATCATACTGTGATTCCAATAGAGACCTAGAAAGGAATCAAGATTGAACGCTAAGCACAAAGTACATTGCACTAAGAGTACAAATCAATAAGGAGAGTATAGCGGAGAAAACCTTGGCTTATTTCCACACAGGATATCCTCATTGGAGTATTATCAAAGAGATAGATTTAAGCAGACCCGATTATTTCATGGCCTCAAAAAATTATAAGCAGGTTGCCATTGATCTTGGCTGGTATGACCCAAAAAGTGATGAACCGTTGGAGTCAAGTTTCTTTAAAGAACAGACCTCCCTCGATGCAAAGGCACTCGAGCTTTATAAAAAAGATCCCGATCAAGCAAAGAGGTTTTTAACTCGATACACGAATGAAAAGATGGAACAGATAGTTGAGATGTACCGATCTCTTCGAAAATTGCTGATCACAAAATATACCAACAACAAACAGGGTATCTGAGTATCCCTAAGGAGAGTCCAAAAAAGAAATTCTTAGAAAGCGAGAGGTAAAAATCGTAAGGGAAAAAATCCGTTTTCATTGCCTTCTTGTATTCCTGTCTGTCTTTCTCTGCACAGTTCTCACAGCACCGTCTCTTTATTCGTTGAAAAAGGAGGAGACGAAGCAAAATCTTCTTCTGATCACTATTGATACTCTGAGAGCAGACAGGCTGAGCTGTTATGGGAGCAAAAATCCCAAAACTCCGCATATCGACAGCCTTGCTGAAAGAGGCGTTCTCTTCACGAGAGCCTTTGCTCATAATTCGACAACTCTGCCTTCTCACACCAATATTTTCCTGGGAACAACCTCCAACTATCACGGAGTTCATGAAAATTTTAACTTCATTGTGAACGAGAAATTATTGACCTTAGCCGAGCATCTCAAAAGCTACGGCTATTCCACCGGAGCATTCATAGGAGCCTATCCACTCGATTCACGATTCGGGCTCTCCCAGGGTTTCGATGCCTACGATGATGATTACACCCGAACTCATTCTGCAGATCCATCCTCCCCGGAGAGAAAGGCCGAAGCTGTAGTGGAGAATGCCCTGGAATGGCTGGAAAAACAATATTCTCCTTGGTTTCTCTGGATTCACTGTTGGGATCCCCATATTCCTTATGAGCCGCCTGAGCCCTTTAAAACTCAATATAAAGAGAATCCTTACGAGGGGGAAGTCGCTTACGTCGATTCTGTTCTGGGAAAGCTTTTCAATTACCTGAAAGCTAATAATCTTCTCGATAACATGGCTGTGATCTTAACTGCAGACCATGGGGAATCATTGGGCCAGCATGGTGAAAAGACCCATGGATATTTTGCGTACAATGCAACCATCTGGATTCCTCTCATCATTTCAATTCCACAGCAAAAGCCCTGCCGCATCGACGACTATGTCAGTCATATTGACCTCTTCCCTACAATCTGTGACCTCCTAGGATTAGAAAAACCATCCCTTCTCCAGGGAATCTCTCTTGTTCCCGCTCTCAAGGGAAAGAAGTTACGAGAAAGGCCGATTTATTTTGAGTCCCTTTATCCCTACTACACCCGGGGATGGGCACCGCTTAAAGGGTTTATTGACCAGAAGAAGAAATTCATTGATTCTCCAATTCCAGAACTCTATGAACTCGAGAAGGACTTTGATGAGCTGAAAAACCTTGCCGGGCGAGAAAAACTGGAAAAGTATAGAGAGCAACTCGAAAAAATCAGGAATGACCAGACTTCATTGGAAAGAATAAAGGCCGAACAACGAATTGATAGAGAGACCCGGGAGAAATTGAAAAGTCTGGGTTATGTCTCCAGCATCCAGGTTACAAAGAAAGAGAAATTTGGCCCTGAAGATGACGTAAAAGTCCTCCTTCCTTATGTCCATAAAACAAATGAGGCCTGGGACCTCTATAATGATGGGAAAGAAGAAGAGGCAATCAAGATTCTGTCAGGAATCCTGGAAGAGAGAAAAGACATTGACATGGCTTATAGACGCCTGGCGGATATCTACAAAGGGACTGGAAGAGCTGAGGAAGCTCTGTCAACCCTGGAGCAGGGACTCACCTCTATCCCCTCAAGCTACGAGACTTTCCTTGATTATGTGAAGATGCTTATCAATGTTGGTCAGTATGACAGAGCAATCGGCCTCTGCCAGAAGATGAGCTTCAGAGAAATGGAACTCGATCCTGAAGCATGGAATAATCTGGGGATTGCTCAGGCCAAGAAAGGAGATTTTGAAGGGGCCATCAAAGCTTATAAAAAAGGTCTTTCCCTGGACGATAGAGATCCCGCGCTTCAAAACAACATGGGTAATGCCTATTATTCCTCTGGCCTTCAGGTGAAAAATCCAGCTATTTTTCAAAACTGCTTCAAGTACTATAAAAAGGCAATAGAAATCGACCCCACATATCCAACACCCTATTACGGATTAGGCCAGGCCTACAATAAGCTGGGCAACGTTGAAGGAGCCATTTACTGCTGGGAGAAAGCCATGGAAGCAGATCCAGATTTCCAACAGGCCCACCTTGACCTGGCTTTAGCCTATTTGTCCACCGGGAGAAATGTCAAAGCCTGTGAGATGCTTCGCGATTATAAAAAACGATACTACAATCTTATGTCCCCAGCCGAAAGGACGAAATTTGACAACCTGATGAGAAATTGCCAAAAGGAATAATGATGAAATCTTAAGGAGTAAGAATTATGAAACGATATTTAAACATTTTTCCAGTCCTCATCTTCCTGGGTTTAAGCGCAATCTTTATTATTTTTTCCTGTAAGAAAGAGACTTTTGATAGATCAGAGGTCGACTCTTTTAGCTTTGCCGTCCTAGGTGACAGAACGCAAGAACATACTCCTGGAGTATTTAAAGAAATTGTCATGCAAATCAACAAGCTAAAACCTGATATTGTTCTCAATGTCGGAGACGTCATTGAAGGCTACAGCGACGATAAGAAACTGTTGCGTAAGCAATGGAAAGAGTATAAGGCTATCCATGAGCTTGTCAAAGCACCTTATTTTTACACAACTGGTAATCACGATATCTCCCCAGGACATGATAAAATGATGCTGCCGTTGTTTAACCAGTACTTGGGAAAGCCCCAATATACTTTTATTCATAGGAATACCTATTTTGTGATGTTTGATTCAAGTATATGGGTCACATATGAAGAATTGCCTGAATCGCAGTGGAAGTGGCTAGAAGATGCCCTTTCCAAGAAGCCAAAGGCAGATAATATATTCGTGTTTATGCACAGACCATATTGGATGGATTACATTGGATCAGACAAGCCTGATAGAATGCACGACCTTTTAAAAAAATATAAAGTGACTGCTGTTTTTACAGGACATCATCATTTTTATTGCAGTGCTGAGTACGACGGTATACTGTACACGGAAATCGGAAGCTCCGGGGGTAAGCTCTTCAACGGAGTAATCGAAGATGAGGGCAAATTTTTCCATTTCCTCTTCGGTGCGGTGAAAGGTAAAAAGGTTATTTTAGGAGTTGTAAAAAAAGATGATCCTAATAATACAATTCTTCCCTGGGATTCAGTTACCTGGTCCTATGCGAAACAAAAATTTAGCATGAAAAAAGAGGGAATTTACCTGCCTCCTGTTGAAGTTGAAGATGGAAAACAGTTTTCCATTCCTGGTTATGCAGTCAAGATCCAGAATAAATTGAAAAATGCTCTGGATACCAAATTGACCTGGATTAGCGAAGGCAATTGGAATATTGATCCTGTAAACCGTCCTGTTGAATTGAACTCAGGAGATGCCGCGGATCTCAGCTTTTCTCTAACCCAAATCGGCAGTATCTTTCCATTACCTCGAGTCTCACTGCCGCTTATGATTGGCCAGAATAAATCCACCAGCATAGAAGCGAAAATACCTATCTCCCGGAAGCTAAAATGTCCCAGGTTCGACAGAGCACCAGCTATTGACGGACAAAAAGAAAGGCTGTGGGAAAAAGCAATGAAAATCTCTGCCTTCTGCGGAAAAGATGAGACTCCTTCACACGTGGAAGAAACTCATTTCTATTTTGGATATGACGATGATACTTTGTACGTTCTGGTGGAAGCTCACGAATCTCAAATGGAAAAACTCTTAGTTACAGTCGACAAGCAGGATCAAGATGTCCATGACGATGACTATACAGGATTTTTCTTGGTGCCGGGGATAAAACCTGAAGAGGAAGATGTCATTTTGTACCAGATTTACATTAATACTCATCCCAGCATTTTTGATATCAAGTATCTAACGAATAAAGAGACAGCAGAGATTAAAGAAGAAGAATTGGAGTGGGATAGTGATACCAAGGTAAAGGTGACAAAAAAGGAGAATGGCTGGATGATGGAAATAGCAATAGCCGCTAATTCTTTAGGGGTGGAAAAGATTAATTCAGGAGATGAGTGGAAATTAAA
>CAYVAT010000009.1:62841-84321 GCA_964449165.1 uncultured Eubacteriales bacterium
GTGGCTGACGCTTATAATCGTCCGGTTGACCATTATGGCATCGTATTTGTCCATCAGGGCAATATAAAAGGAATGCATTGATGAAAAACTAATTTTCATAAAGGAGGTCAGAGTGAAAAAAAATCAATTTAAACCCATCTTATTCGTGTTTCTGATAGTCTCCTCAGTGATCATATCCTGCAGCACCAAAACAGGATATAAGGGTGCAACTTACAAGCACCTCAAGACCTATATCGACCAGATCAAAGTTATCAATACTCACGAACATCAACAACTCATTCCTGAGCCAGAAAGAGAAAAAGTCAACGTCTTTACTTTAATTAAGAAGAGCTATTTAAACGCTGACTTGATTTCTGCTGGCTCACCTAAATTAGACTCTGGATTGATTGCAGACGGTGATCACGATAAATTATGGGAGAGGTACGGTCGGTATCTCGATTTCACCCGAGACACGAGTTATTACAGGCACCTGGTGGATGGATTCCGCATCTTATACGGCTTTAATGAAATTTATTTTACCAAGGATAATATCAAAGAACTGTCTCTTCTCGTCCACCACAATTATCTAAATTTTGATGAATGGTATGATCAAGCTTTTCAAAAAGCCAATTTTGAGTTGATGTTTATCGACCCCTGGTGGGATCAGTTTAAGACAGACTCATTCTATAAACATTTCGCCATGGCCATGAGATTAGATCAATACATAAACTCCATTTCTGAACGGTCAAGGCTTGAAAAGACAGATACCTCCACCTCTAACAATCCTTTCTACCGGGCCAAAAAAGAAAATTACGAGATTCGGACTCTCGAGGATTATCTTGCCTTCGCCGATCAGTGGTTCCAGAAATTTATCGCTAAAAAGGCTGTTTGTGCTAAGACGGCCAATGCTTACGAGCGGACCATATACTATGAGGATGTTCCCTTCAAGGAAGCTGAAAGCTTATTCGCCAGGCCATCTGACAAACTGACTCCTGACCAAAAGAAAAGGCTCCAGGATTTCATGTTCCATTGGTGTATTCAAAAGTGTACAGAATACGACCTGCCCATCCAGATTCATACAGGTTATTTGGCAGGAAACAGAAACACCCTGGAGAAAGGCAAGCCGATGAAGTTAAACAATATCTTCCTCAAGTATCGTGAGGCAAAGTTCAGCCTTTTCCATGGCGGCTATCCCTGGTATACGGAGATTGGGGCCTTAGCCAAGTCGTTTCCTAACGTTTATATAGACATTGTCTGGTTGCCCCAGATATCGAGAGAGGCAGCCGTTGATGCCCTTCATCAGTGGCTGGATTGCGCTCCCTACAACAAGTTTTTCTGGGGTGGGGACTGCAGCATCATCGAAGGTTCTGCTGGCGCTGTTGAATACGGCCGGGATATCCTTGCCCAGGTGTTAGCCGAGCGAGTAGATGCAGGACGGATGAGCATAGAATTGGCGAAGGAGATAGCAGTCAAAATCCTTCGGAAAAATGCTATCCGGGTCTTTAAACTGGAAGAAAAATTAGGTCGTAAATTCGATTAGTTCCAGGTTCAACTTCCGGCCATAGTCTCTGATTCAGAGGAGACTCTTCGATTCCCGGCTACTTCAATCTGAAGAATTCGATGGAGTTGGTCCTGAGTATTCTTCGTGCGTATTGGATGGCCTCTTCCTCGCTGAAATAGCCATTCAAAACCTTTTCGGTCAGAACGAGGGCACAGTTCTCCTTGGCCATCTCCAGATGTCCGATAGTGCTCTCCGGAAAGGATGTGTCTGCCCCGAAGGCAAAAATCTTATGGACTGGAACACACTCCAGGAGCTCGGAGAGCAACCATCTTGCCCCTTCAGGAGAGATGGTGTGAAACCAGCACAGGTTCGGAAAGACATTCGGCCAGCTTTTTCCGAGTTCCACAAACTCATGCACATAGGGAAATCCTCCGTGGAAGAGGTCAATATTCAAGTTTTTGAACTCCCTGAAAAGCGGGATCAAATGCTGGGGATTACTCCATCGAATATCAATCTTCCCGGTTGTCTGGATGCCGGTATGAATGGAAACCGGCATTCCTTTCTCTTCGATGATGCTCAGCATGAGATGCATGCAGTAGTTGGTTAAATCCTCTCCCTGTTTGACAGATAAAGCCTCCCCTCGCATCCAATCCCCCTTGGAGAAGGTGAGCAGTTTTTTTAAGAGGGCTTCAGCTTTATCTCGAGAATAATGGCTGTAATCAAGTGTCCTGATGTAGGCTGCTCCAGTTTTGAAACCGACAACGCCGTCTTTGATGGATTCATCCACATACTTTCTGTAGATTTTCTCCAGATCCTCCAGGAAGTGAATGGATACCCCGTATCTTTTCTCGAGTTGATAGAGATCATCCGGCTCGGTAAAAACAATTAATCTGTCAAAATACCTGACTACTCTGAAAAAGTCAGGATAAGCATTTTTATCGAGGTGACTGTATTGTCTGTAAACGAGAACCCAATCAATTTTTCCCAGGTCATGAAGAACTTTTTTGTAGACTCCTGGCTGGTAGAGCTTCTTCATGCTTTGGTTGATTTTTTTTATGGAGGAAGCATCGGTGATTTCGAGGCCATGGACTGCCTTAATGCCCAGCCGAAGACATCTCATATACCCTGTGTTTTTAATTCTTTCATAGATGGGTTGAAAAGAATCCCATCTTTCCTCTACACTCAGATTTTTGTTTAAATATTTTTTATCATCAGAAAAAGTATTCCCGATATTTTGAATATCTGATCCCGTATAATCATCCAGGACCAGGTTGAAAAAATCTGGAGTCCAGCTTTCGATCCTGGATTTTTCTGGCGAATAATGTTCGTGGTTATCAACGACTCTGATCTTATCGATTTCAGCTCTGATTCTCTGGTAAGTTTTTGTCGATTTGGTAAAGGAAATCTCTCGGGAAGTCAAGGCTGGAGAAAGACTGAGAGAAGCCAAGATAAGGAATGAAAAGAAAAAGAAAAGTGAATGTTTTACCTTCATGGTGATACCTCCTAAAAATGATCCATCCTTGCTTATTTTTCCTTCCTCTTCTTGATTGAGGTTTTCCCCGTTAGTCTCCTCATCGGGAGGAAGGTCCTGGTCCTTGATCCATCCATCATAAAATGAGAGATCCAGAACCGTAAACTAAAGGAAGATGAATGTGAGTTATGCTGTTTTTTATCAGCAATTTATAGTTGATATTTCTCATGGAATAAATTTCATTATATAAGAGCGTTTTCATAATTGTCAAATGAATTCGACATGTGGCTAAATCGATTGTGCATATTGACTTTTCAAGTTCTGAACGGTATAATTTTTCCCATTTCATAAGTGCCGGTCGACTTTGGATTCTAACGCAAAATAACTTGTTTTGCGGTCCTGCTGCTCGCCGTTTGCGATTCGGCCTGGGCTAATCCCAGCGAGCAGAAAAATTAATGAAGGGATAAGGAAATAATGCAAGAGTGAAGGGAGTGAACAAAGTGAAGGATTACAGCAAGAAAATTTTAATCTTAGGCATGGTGGTGACTCTTTTGGCAACGCTTTCGAACGGTCTTGCCATAGGTCATCAGACTGAAACTAATGACCTATCGAGGCAGGTAGCGGTCAAGTGCCTTCGCCAATTCCGGGAACTGCCGATAACGGCCATCAATCCTGAAGGCTGGCTGCGCCAATTTTTGGAAAACCAGAAAAACGGCTTGACAGGACACCTGGAAGTGGCCGGCTTCCCTTACAATACTTGCGGCTGGAGCTGCGAAAAAGTTGTAAACCTCCAAGGCCATTCCTGGTGGCCTTACGAACAGACCGCTTACTGGATTGACGGCATGATTCGTTGCGGATACCTGTTGCAAGACGACTTCTTGATTCAAAAAGCAAAAAAACACCTCAATTACACGCTGGCCCATCCCGATGCCAAAGGTATGCTTGGACCCAGGCACATAAAGAATGCCTGGTGGCCGTATGCCGTGTTTTTCCGTGCTCTGATGGCTGAATATTCCGCTACCGCAGACAACGCCATCATCGAAGCTATGAAAAAACATGACCTTTTCGGCACCTCCGGATACCACAAATATCGAGACGTTTGCAATGTTGAGCAGTTTTGCTGGCTCTACGAGATTACTGGGGATGAGCGGCTTCTGAATCAAGCTATAGAAATGTATCAGGTATTTAACGAAAAAAGTGAAAAATGGGGGTTGGATACCACCATCGAGAACCTGCTTTCAGAAAAAAAGCCGACTATTCATGGCGTCACCTTTATGGAGACAGTCAAGCTGCCGGCTATTCTTTATATGTATACTGGAGAGAAGGAGCTGTTGGAAGCCGCTATTAACGGTTTTAGGAAACTGGACCGTGACCATATGTTGATCAGCGGTGTTCCAAGTTCCTGCGAATTTCTGAGCGGGAAATCTTCCCGCACCAGCCACGAGACCTGCGATGTCACCGATTTCTCTTGGAGCGCCGGATATATGCTCATGATCACTGGCCAGGCCGAATGGGCTGATAAGATAGAGCGGGCCTGCTTCAATGGCGGTATAGGGTCGATCACTAAAGATTTCAAGGCCCTTCAATACTTTTCAAGTCCCAACCAGTTCCTGGCCACTAAAAGCTCGAGTCACGTTCCTGGCTTCGTCAGGTCGAAGATGTCCTATCGCCCGGGCCATGATGTAGAATGTTGCACGGGCAATGTCAATCGCTTCATGCCCAACTACATAGCCCGAATGTGGCTCGGCGATAAAAATGGCGGGCTGGTGGCAGCTATGTATGGCCCAAGTTCGGTCCAAACCAGAGTTGGCAAGGACGGTGTGTCTGTGACTGTTATCGAAAAAACAGATTATCCGTTCTCTGAGCGAATTGAGTTTGAAATCCAGGCAGAAAAAAAGGTGCGATTTCCTTTCTGGCTGCGAATTCCGGCTTGGTGCCAACAGCCCAAAGTTACTCTCAACGGCCAGCCGATGAATGTCGATGTGCGGCCTGGCACCTTTTTGAAATTGGACCATGAATTCTCTGACAAAGACAAGATGGTGCTTTTACTGCCCATGTCGCTGAAGCTCAGCCACTGGCCCAAGGAAGGTGTGGGTGTTGAGCGCGGTCCGCTGGTCTATTCCCTGGCTATCAAGGAATCTCGAGAGGTGGTTGATACACCTAAATCGAGCGACAAGTTCCCTGCCTGGGATATGACACCAATAAGCCCCTGGAATTATGCGCTGAAGATTGATAAAAAGCAACTTGAAGAACAGATGGAAGTTGTTCGACAACCCATGACAGCCAACCCGTGGACTGTCGATGAGGCGCCCATAAAGTTGCTGGCTCCTGCCAGGCGAGTCAGGCAATGGATTCTGGAAAAAGTAAAGGATGATGAAGATAATCAAGTTTATACTCATACCCCTGATTTACCAGACCCCGAAGGGCTGAGCGAGCGCCTGGACGAAAATACCGAGATGATAACGCTTGTCCCCTACGGATGCACACTTTTAAGGCTGACAATCTTTCCGCTCTGCCCCCAAATGACGGCAAAAGATTAAATCTATGCCTATGAACTTCATTGCTGCAGTCTGTCGAATCGTGAAAGGACTCGGGGATGCTCATTTCTGCGCCATCGGCATCCGGCCGGGGACCGTTTAACACCGTTTGCTGCAGCAAAAAAATACTTCAGCGCTATGGCATAGCTGTCGAGACCATCGACCTTTCAGAAATTAGAGGGGAAGCCTCGAAACTCGAAAACAGCAATAGAAGAGCCAAGAATAAATTAGCCACCATAAAGATATACACACACGTGGATGTCGTACTGACTGGGGCCCTGACCAAAATGACTAAGTTAGGGTTTTCCAGCGATGAATTGATCGCAGAAAACAAATTGAACGAGACAGCCATCCAATGCTGGACCAACCTCGAACAGTTCTATGGACTAACACCTTGCACTCTGATGAGTATGATGAGCGAAAATCTCATGTCCGCTGCCAGTGAGGTTGATATCACCGGCTTACTCGGCATGTATATCCTGTAGCTTGCCAGTAGAACCACGAGCGCGATTCTGGACTGGAATAACTTGTTGTGATTCAAAAGATGGAGTGTCTGTTGCTCCATTGCGGCAATATGCCGAAGACGATGCTGAAATTATCCAAGAAATCATCGCTGGCACAGAAGGGCGTAAAATCGCTTTTGGTATTATAACGGGTCGAATAAAGGCCAGTCCTATAACCTTTGCAGAACTACAACTGATGTCTCTGAGGGCGTTGTAAAGGCTTACGGGGGCGAGGGCAAATTCATCAATAATAATCCGGACACTTTCGGGAGTTATTGGTTGTAGCGGCATTGTTATAATCCTCAGAAGAGGCCGTGTTTTAAGGGCCTAACTTCGATACATTGAAAAAATCCTCTCACAGAATTGCAATATTTTTGACTTTTTCAAGATCATCTTAACAGATTTGCAGATAAAATAAATTCTGCTTCCTGTTTACATAATTTTTGACCGAGTTAGGTAGAGGGAGTCCGCGAGATGTATTTATTTGGCACGGACTCCCTCAGACTCAGCGTTCAGCATCGTCTTGGAGTAGGTGTGGTTTAAAAAGTGTATCTTATCCCGAGCCTTGCATATCTTGGGCTCATTATGCCATACACTCTACCGATATCGACACCTGTCAGAGAACCAATGGAAGTGGTGGTTTGAAGATTTAGTGATCGAAAAACATCAACCATTAGACTCAAATGTCCGGGTCCTATCTTAAAATTCTTTTCAACTCTGAAATCTAAATTGTGTTGAGCAGGAAGATTCTCTGAACCTCGTGTTTCAGCATTGATAGTGACAACACCCTGCGAAAGTCGTCCCAGATCTGCCTCGAGACTTCTCAACCTGCGTGTATAAGGAGCTCCCGAAGCGAAAGTATAGTAAGCACTCATTACTAATCCAAGAGGAGCTCTATAAGTACCCAGAATCTTCACCAGATGTTGATTTTGATTTTCCAACACACCCCAGGCATTAATCATAACATTGGGATCGTCCCATTTGCCCGTAGCACCACTACTCTCAGATGTGTTCAGATAACCCTCTCCCTTACTCCAAACATAACTTGCGTTCAAGGCCCAATTGTGTGACATCCGTTTGGTGAGCTTGAGTTCCAAACCTCTGTATTTCCTGGAGGTCCCGGGAATATTCATAACATACCAGGTAGCAGAGGATGTGGTTGGATCTCTGTCATAAAAAGTGGCAGTACTCCCTGCATCAGGGTCAGTGCCCTGTACCGGAGTGTAACCAGTCCACTCAGCTTCTCCTGTCTCTTTAAGGTGATCAACATCAATATGATCGCTGTCCACATCATCAATGCAGTTCTTCTCCCATTTAGCGATAAAAGTGGCACCGATGGAAAGATCTTCCATTATTTCGCGTTCGATTCCAAAGTTTATCTCGTCTGCATAAGTCGGTGTTATATCGCTGTCGATATCGGTCGGGGATGAATAATTTATAGGTGTGCGGTACCATTCTGTCCAGTCTGGATTAAGATAAATTGTGAACCGAGCACCTCGGCTAGGATTTGCTCCCTCGAATTGCATAAAGTACAAAGGAGCATAATATCTGCCGTAGCCTGCCCTCAGGACAGTTTTGCCGTTGCCAGTAGGATCAAAAGTTATTCCCAGTCTGGGAGCAATAGTATGTCCCTCTCCCACTACAAGCTTCTTCTCATTCGCCCATTCACCACTTGTCCTTCTTTGAGGAGGGAAACTGACTTGGCTGAAATCATAACGAACACCCAGGCTTAAGGTCAATCTCTTTGTAGGAGACCACGTATCCTGCAAGAAAAGACCAAGCGTTGACTGTTGAGTCGTTGCCTTATAATCTTGCTCAACCTCAGCCAAAAGGGGAACTCCCCCTATCAGCTCTATCCTGTAGGCGTTAAATCCAGCGGGTATCATATCAGCGAATCGGGGGTCGTTTTTAAAAGCGCCCTGATCTACGCCTTCGGCCCATTGAAAATCAACTCCTGCTTTAAACTCATGAGATCCCTGCCAATCCTCAACAAAATAAGTCGCATTTGAAGTGAATTGAACACGGCTCTGTGGCCAATCCCAATCAGCTCCATATGATCCTCTTAAAATCCGATCACTATAATCATAGATCTGAGGACTGTCATTCTTTGCCTTAAAACTCTGAAAGAAATGATAATATCCTCCCCTTGCCGTAAAGATGAAATTGTTGGTAAAGGTTCTTGTCCACTGCAGACTCGTAAGAGTTCCACCTCGACCTGATTGGGCTGTGGTTTCAACAGTTTTATAATCTCTTGCAACGCTGTTATCCCGGTAATATCCTCTCCAGTAAGCTGAGGCAACAAGTTTGTTTTTGGGATTAATCTGCCAGGTGATCTTTCCAAAGGGTGAGTATATGTCGCATTTATTGGGGTTAGCGGGTTTTGTTCCGAATTCCGGAAATCCTTGGGTATAATAGATCTCATTATCCATGTTATAGCTAGTAAAAAACCACACCTTGTCGCTCATTATTGGGCCTCCCAACGAAAGACCTGTGAAGTATCTATGGTCGAACCCAATATATCCTCCTTCAAAAGGAGTCCCTTTGGTATTATCCGCCTGTAACTCTTTATCCTGCACATAAAATTCAGCTTCTCCGTGAAAATCCTTACCACCAGATTTTGTCACTACATTTATTATGGCTCCTTTCACTGATCCATACTCAGCTTTGTGCATCCCTGTTTCCACTATGACCTCTTCCATCGTGTTCCACCCAATTTCCATGATGGGATCACCAGTCGATGGGGCTTGATGCATTAGGCCGTCAACGCTAAATATATTTGACCGACGGTCGCTTCCATGAGCAGCTCTGCTGTTGTACATTCCTGGCGCCATAGAGTAAACGGCACCAATATTCCTGTAAAGCGGAATATTCTCAAGAAAATCTGATTTGATGGTTACTCCGGTTGCAGTATTCTGCAAATCAACTAAAGGAGCTTGTCCGACTACTGTCACGGTTTCTTCAATAGCAGATTGCTCCAGCACAACATCAACCGTGGTGTTATGAGTCACTGATAATTCGATGCCTTCTCTTATGACAGTTTTCATTCCTGCCATCTCGAATTTTATCTGATATGTGCCTGAAGGAAGTTGAGAAAACCTGTAATAGCCTCTTTTATCAGTCTGAGTTGTCACTTCAGGTAAAATAAGAGAGGGGCTCTTGATTGTCACAGTGACACCGGGAAGGGGAAGACCGTCGGTATCATAAACAGTGCCATTCAGAGTAGCGGTAGGAATGACTTGAGCATAGGAAAAGGATAATGCTACAGAAAGGAAGAACAGGATAAATATAATCTTTCTTATTCTTAAACACATTTCTTTACCTCCTCGAAGATTTTATAAAAATTTGAAGAATATTTTTTTTAGTGTTTTCTTTTCTACCACCTCCTTTCTTTAAGAGAAATACCTGAACATTCATAAGAAATCAGAGACTTTTAAAGAAAAGTTAACTTATCCATGAATTTGACATGGTCTTTTGACTATTTACATGAACAATTAACAAACGAGAAAAATTACTCCGCTCAATCGTTTAGCTCAATCGTTTAGCTCAATCGTTTGATTAGTATTATATAAAATAATTTTTGTAAATACTGAAAAAGGGTTATTTTTAAGTTTATTTTCTGTTAGTTCAGATGAAATTAAGAATTTTCAGAGGGAATATTTATAGCTTGGAAATACCTTCTTTTATCGCATAACGGATAAGACCGGCCTGTTTGTGAATGTCAAGCTTACGCATGATGTTTTTTCTATGGACATGCACGGTGTACAAAGATAAATTAAATTTTTGACTTATTTCCTTATCTGTAAAACCCTCCCCTATAAGCTGTAAAATTTCTCTCTCTTTTTTTGTCAGATCAGATGCTCTTTTGTACTTGTTGTGATCGGGCAAATTGCCGAGAAATCCATCGACTACAAACTTTGATATCGCAGGACTCAGGAAGAATCTCCCCATATACACCTCATGGATCGCATGAATGATTTCTTCTGTTGCGCTCTCCTTTAATATGTAACCTCTTGCACCGCTTTTCAAAGCTCTCTCCACAATTGTCCTGCTATCGTGTGTGCTGAGTATGATTATTCTATTCTTTTCGTCCATTTTTATAAGGCTATGAGTGGTCTCAATTCCGTTTAAAATCGGCATGGATACTTCAAGAATGTAAATGTCGACTAAAGTTTTTCTTGCAAATTCCAACACCTCGTTTCCGTTCGAAGCTTCTCCAATTATCTTAATATCCTCGCCTTTCTTATCAATGATGTATTTTATTCCGTCTCTTACTACAGGATGGTCATCCGCTATGAAAATCTTTATACTCATTGTCTATGCTCTTTTATGATAAGGGGATAATTACTGATATTTTAGTCCCTTTTTCCCGTACTGATTTTATGTTGAACGTTCCATTTGATGATTCAATTGCTTCCTTCCTCGCTGCCATCTTTTTTAACCTTGAAACCAATTCATCCAGCTTAGACTCAGTTCTTGCACGAGATTCTAATGCTGCTCTTAAATTATTATTTTTAATTAATTCCTCGACGCCAGTCAAGCAAGAACTCAAGACTATTGCCTTAGCTCCTACATTGCCACGCAAAATATTTGCCAGATATTTTTTCTCTTCCTCCCTGATTGATAATATTCTGAGCGAAAGACTCTTGAGTTCTTTTTGGGAATCTTCCAATATCTTTTGATCTGTTTAAGTCTTTTATCCAGTTGCTTGCACTTTGTGATGTCCTTGGTTATTGTGACGAAGCCGGCTGCTTAGCCTGAAGAATCTCGCCAAACACTTATAAAAATGAGTATCTCCCTCATTATTAGCTCTCAGGGAAATGAGGAGACTTCTACAAAGGGAATAATTCGAAAAAGTAATGACCTATGTATCATGCGATAAAATTATCATTCATATTTTATTGACATCAGCGATGCTGGACTTTATAGTATCCTGAAATCCTCTGAAAAAGGAGGCTGCCCATTGAGCCTGGTCTCGTGTCCTTCTCCCGTCAATAAGAGCAACAATAGGATCAGTCCACTGGCTCACATGAAAGACCTCGGGCCAATCTTAAGGATGGTACTGGATCCAATTGAGAAAGCCCACGCAGGAAATAAACTCTATTTTTTAAATCAAAGAAATATTATTGATACTTTATCTGAGAATAAATTGTTGTGTCTTATCTTATGATTTCTAAAATGGTTCATTTATCAAATTCAATCAAGGAGTATTGATATGAAATTTTTAAAAATGCTTAGTATCCTGTTTTTACTGAATTTATTTGTTTTAACCTTCTTTACTGAAGGGAAGATTGGTGGCGAATTATCGGATTTAATTCTGATAAAACAGGGTAGATCCCGTGCTGTTTCCTCGGCTTCAGAGAATCCCGATAGCAATAAGGACAGGATTGGATCTGTTGAGCCAGGTGAAACAAGAATTCTTGCGGATATCCAAGGACCAGGCTTAATCAACCATATCTGGCTGACCTTTAACGAAGCCCGACCTAACTGGATATCAAAAGAGGGATCAGCAAATCCAGCAGAGATTGTTTTGCGTATGTACTGGGATGATGGAGAGTATCCCGCTGTTGAGGCTCCGCTGGGTGATTTTTTTGCCGCAGGCTTTGGTTTGCGCCGTGATGTTAATTCTGTCCCTGTTCTCGTTGAGGGAGGAGATGCCTATAATTGCTTCTGGCCGATGCCTTTTCACAAGAGGGCAAGGATAACAATCACAAATGAAAGCAAAAAAAAGATTCGCAGTTTCTATTACCAAATTGACTATACAGAGCTCGATAAACTTCCTCCCCGAACAGCTTATTTCTGTGCCCAATACCGGCAGGAATTCCCTGAAAAGCTAGGTTCTGACTACCTGATTCTTGATGCTGAAGGAGAAGGGCATTATGTTGGCACTGTAATGTCTGTTCGTCCGCGCAGTCCAAACTGGTTTGGTGAGGGAGATGCGAAGTTTTATATCGATGGCGAGAAAACTCCTTCGATAAGAGGAACAGGAACAGAGGATTATTTTCTTTGTGCGTGGGGATTAGAAGAATGTTCGTACTCCTACTTTGGGTGTACCTATATGAGTGGTAATATGGAAGATCTTGGTGCCCGGTATACTCTTTATCGCTGGCATATCGCAGATCCTGTTCGTTTTACCAAATCTCTCCGTTTTGAAATCGAGCATAAAGGCTGGATTACTGCTGATGAGACAGAATCCGGCAAGGTAGAAGGTCATGTTGAGCGTGAGGATGATATAGCCACAGTGGCTTTCTGGTATCAGGTTGGACAGCCAAAGAGTTTTACCGAGTTTCCTTCATTAAAAGAGCGCATTTTCCCAAATTTGGATATCGTAATAGAGGGAAGGGATATGGTAGAAAATGCAAAGCACTCAGAAGGGATCTTACAACTGGAGAAAGGATATGATTGGACTGGAGATGGCCAGCTATTTTTTAAGCCTTCAACTGAAAAACCATTTCTTGAGGTGGATTTTAATATAGAAAAAGAGGAATACCGAGGCTTAGTCTTTAGATTTACTCATTCTTATGATTATGGTACGTATCGAATATTTCTGGATGGAAAGAACATACAGCAACTCGGGGGTTACTTATGGGACGAAAAAGAAGATTTTATAGACTTTTATTCTAAGCAATTAGAGGTAAGAGATCATTACCTTGGCAGTGTAAAGCTTTCCAAAGGTAGACATACAATTCGTTTTGAATGTGTTGGCAAGAATCCATTCTCAAAAGGAAATTGTGTTGGCTTTGATTCTATTAGGTTACGAGAGAGGTGGGGTAAAAAAAGAAAATCTCTCAGGTGATTGTATCTTGGGATTACAACTGAGGCACAGGCAATACTTATTCTTAAATATAGTTTCGTCTCAGATCATCATACGTTTCTGACTCAGGTTCAAATTGATGGAGGAAGCGAATCAAAATCTTCTTTTCATCGCTATTGATACTCTGAGGTAGACAGGCTGAAGCAGTAGTGGGCAGCGCCATGGAATGAAGAGTGGGCACAGCTTAAAGGATTTATTCATCACATAAAAAGAGCCATTTACTGACGGGAGAAGGCGCTTGAGGCAGATCCAAATTTCCGTCAAGACCACATGGTTCTGGCTACAGCTTATTTAAATACTGGGAATAAAGTTAAAGCCTGCGAGATGCTTAACGAGTATAAAAAACGATATTACCATTTTATTTCTCCAGATGAAATGGAGAAATTTGATAACATCATGAAAAATTGTCAAAACGAATAGTATAGCGGTATTGAAACGAAATCATCTCTATCTCCATGTTCTAGTCGCCGTCTCCAAGCTCTTTTTTACAGCCAGATGCCTTCCCACAATTCATTCTCAGATCAGGCAGCAGCAACTTTTTATGGCAGCCGAGGAAAGGGAAGAGTACTTCTGGTAGCCCTGCATGTTCGTTTCAACTGACAATTTGGCAAGAATGGAAATTTTTGGCATAATGGGCAGTTTTGAGAGATGTTTCGGATTTTGCAGGTTTTCTTGAAGGAGAGATCTGCATCATAGCAATAAATAATGCGCATAACCCGGCAGGGATAGGAAAAAATAAAAGGAGGAAAATTTAGTGCAAAAAACCGCTTCTTATTCAAATCTTAAGATTAAGGATATCAAGATTTTTAAATTTGATATCCCTTTAAAAGATATCTTCCAGATTGCCACGATGAGCATTAGCAATGCTCAAAATGTTCTCATCCAAATAAAAACGAATGAGGGTATCGACGGATGGGGAGAAGCTTCTTCATTACGTTCAATTGTAGGAGAGACCCAGCTCATAAATTTCGCCGCAGCCAAAGAACTAAAGCAAATTTTACTCGGGAAAAATCCACTTGAGATCTCTGGTTTAGCTTATGAGATGGATTATTTTTTGCCCCATAACACAACAATCAAAAGTGCTTTTGACATGGCGCTCTATGATATTGCTGCTAAAGCTGCGGGGCTTCCGTTATATCGGTTCTTAGGTGGAGAAAAACGCCGAATTGAGACTGATCTGACCATTGGAATCGGTAATCCTGATGAAGCCGGAGATAAAGCATTGGCAGTGAGATCAATGGGTTTCCAGATGATTAAAGTGAAGCTGGGAATTAACTATGAAGATGATCACAGGAGGTTGAAAAATATTCGCAAGGCTGTAGGCGACGAACCAATTCTTCGCATAGATGCCAATCAAGGATGGGACAGGGTCTCAGCCGTAAAGAGTCTGAATGCTTTTGAAGAATTTATAATCGAGTTTTGCGAACAGCCCTGTCGTGCTAATGATCTACAGGGAATGAAATTTGTCAGTGATCATACTCCCATCCCTGTGATGGCGGATGAGTCATTATCCTCCATATACGATGCTTTAAATATCATTCAACAAGATGCGGCTCCGTATTTCAACATCAAATTCTCAAAATCAGGCGGCCTTTGCAGTGCTCAAAAAATAGCCCATATTGCGGAGGCGGGAGGGCGTCCTTGTATGATCGGATGCATGTCGGAAACAAAATTGGGTATTACTGCGGCGGCACACTTTGCATTATCCAATAAGATTTTTAAATTTTTTGATTTAGATTCCTTTTTCGAGCATGCAGAAAATCCGATTGCGGGTGGAGTGAGTGTCGAGAATGGGATAATCGACGTTCCCGAGGATGCTGGGATTGGGGCTTATCCTGATCCGGATTATGTGGAGAGATTAGAGGAGGTGAAATAATGTTAGGCCCCCCATTGAAATTTGTTGAGAGAAATTATGTCATCTACGAGAATAAAAAACTCCTTTATTTTGGTGGGATTGACTATCATCGAATGTCAAATAATCCGGAGGTTCTGCGAGTTTTTTCTGAAGCTGCATTCGAGTACGGCTTAAATCCGACAGGATCCCGGACTACCACTGGCAATCATCCGCTTTATATTGAGTTAGAAAAAAAGGTGGCTGAATTTTTTGATACTGAATCTGCCGTGGTTTTTGCCAGCGGGTACTTAGCCAACATAATTCTACTTCAGGTGATTGCTAGAGATTTTGATGTTTTTGTTCTTGACAAAGTATCTCATTCCAGCATCGTCGATGCAGCCATGCAGTTTGACAAGAAGATCGTCTATTTCGAACATCTTCAGACGCAGGATCTAGATGAAAAGCTCAAGGAAAACCTAAAAGGATCTTCTAAGCCATTGATCATGACCGACGGTGTGTTCTCGGCTCGCGGAGAAATCCCCCCGCTTAATGAATATGTCCAGGTCATGGAAGACTATGAGGCAAAACTGATGATCGATGATGCACATGGTATGGCGGTGGTAGGCCCCACTGGTAAGGGAAGCTGGGAAGAGAAGGGGATTGCCAGAGATTTGGTGTATCAAACTGGTACATTAAGCAAGGGATTCGGAGTCTTCGGTGGAATTATTCCAGGCGAAACTGACCTGATTCAAAACATCCCTCAAAAAAGCTTGGCTTTTGTGGGAAGCACGGGTTTATCGCTTCCATTGGCTGCGGCTGCAATTCACTCCATTAATCATCTGGAATCGAAGAAAAATATCATCAGAGAATTACAGGAGCGATCGATTGAACTAAAGAAGAAATTTCGTAAACTGGGATTCGATATTCCGCTCTCGTCTGCACCGATTATATCGATCACATTTTATGATGAAGAAAAAAATAACAGACTGTTTCGTATCCTTATAGAAAATGGAATCTATCCACCCTTTATCAACTATCCCGGAGCGCCTCCCGGTGGTCATTTTCGATTCGCTCTTTCAAGTAACCATACACCTTCGGACATAGATTTACTCTATCACACCATTGCATCTGCGATGTGACATCAGAAATTTGCCGGCTTTCCTCCAGATGCTGGACAGGCTGGAAAACCTGATTAAAGAGTGGATCATACTATGGGCTTTTTCGGATTGACGAACATGCAACTTCCTACTACTGTTGTTGTGATGAGATAACCTCTTCAAAGGTGAGGTTTAGTATGGGATATTTCTCCCAATCCTTGTAGTCGAAATGCCACCACTCAAACGGACAGACTGAAAATCCCTCTTCTTCCATAGTGTTACGGAGGAGGTCTCGGTGCCAGCGCTGAAGTGACGTTCCTCCCAAGTAATAGGCATTAGAGCGGTCGTTTGTTTCATCTATTCTGCTTGTCATCTTCACTGGCTCATTTGTCTCGAGTTCATACAGAGTAAGCTCCACTGCGCATCCCCGGTTTCGAGGCACGCCTCGAGCTGGACCAGCCACGAAAAGCTTTTTATCTCCAGGTGTTGCATCCCAGATCATCCTGGTCACATACCACGGTTGGTAGGCATCGGTGATCATAAGCCCATAGCCTTGTTTTTTGAGCTTCATGTTCACTCGCATCAGGGCCTCGGCTGCCGGCCTTTGTAGGAAAGCTTTTGGTTTCTCATAGACCGCTACCTGGAGGAAGTTGTTGGTTGAAGCATAGATGAGATCGATCCTTATACTGGGATCAAGGAGCGATATATCCATCAATTCAGGCTTGAGGAAATCCCCTTCCTCCCGGGGCGGTTCGGCTGCTAGCGCTGCCTCTCTCAGTTCCGAAACAGATTTAAGAGGAGTGATGCTGAACGGTTGCTTTTCCTGCAGTCCTACAGACCGACTCTTGAACACCACGCCGGCGGCTTTCACTTCTTCAGTTGCCCCCTTTTCATTACGCTTGAATATGAGCTTCTCCCCTAGATATAGTCCGTAATCGGGGAAGGCGAAGACATTTTCAGATATCTCTTCCAGAGGATAGCAGAAGAACCACTCAATCAATGCCTGAAGCCTTCCCTCCCTCTCTAAAATATAGAGGATGTCGTGATCCCAGCCATACTCACCGATCAGGCCTTTCCATCGTTCAGGTACAGGTTTAGGCTTTTGCAGTTCTACGCGTTTAAAAATATGATCGCCTAATTTGAGATTTTGACCTTCGACTTCGATCTCAGTGCCATAATCCAGGGGATCATCGACGATAAGCTTATCGCCAAAAGATTTCAATTCGCGCAGATTATTTGTCCTCATCAAGAACAACTGGCTGCCATGTTCTATAAGATCGATTTTGCGCTCACCGCTCATATATCTTCCTTCCAGCTGGCGTGCCAGTACCGGATCAACGGAATCTGTTAGCTTTGTTTCAGGAAGAGGCTTCTTTTCTCGAGAAGACAGCATGAGCTGATGGGCGCGATTGGCAATGCGGGTAACCACCGAGTAGGCGGCATCCTTGGTGGTTACAACAACTACACCTAACTTGGCTTCGGGAAGGACTGACAACTGGGTAGCAAATCCATAGATAATGCCATCATGATGGACTTGTTTATAACCACCAAGCTCTGAGATGATGAATCCGAATCCAAAACGGAGTCTTTCGCCTGGAAAAGCGAACTGGGGTGTCCACATCTCTTCCAAAGATTCCGGTTTTAGAATCCGGCCTTTCTTCCCTTTTCCTCCATTGAAGAGGACACTTATGAATCTTGCCAGGTCGGTTACCGATGAGTACATACATCCAGCCGGGGCTATGCCCAACTCAAAAGTGGGCGCTTTAAAGACTCTGCCATCCAGCGTCCACATACATGCTGCAGCCAGATCCTTCATCAGGTGTTTATCGATTCCAAACGCGCTTCTTTCAAGTCCCATGGGCTCAAGGACATGTTGTTTCAGGTACTCCTGAAAAGGCTTTCCTTGAGTGTATTCAAGAAGGTAGCCAACCACGCTGACTCCGGCATTGGAATATTTCAATCTTGTTCCGGGTTCATAAACAAGTTCTGTCTCGTTCAGGCTGGCAATAGTTTGAGCCAGCGATGACCCAGTATCATCAAAGTAGTTTCCTTTCGGCGGTTCCCTGAGAAGACCCGAGTGATGAGACATGAGCTGGCGGAGGGTGATGGGCTTCCCATAGGGATTCTGCGGCCTGAAATCGGGAAGATACTCGGTGATATCCTTATCCAGGTCAAGCTGGCCTTTCTCCACAAGCTGCATGATAGCGATATCTGTGAACATCTTAGACACCGAGCCTATACGGTAGATGGTTTCAGCTGTGGCCGGAATCTTCTCTTCAGAATCTGCCCACCCGAAGCCCTTAGCCCACACGATTTCCTGGTCGTCTACCAGGGAGATGGATAAGGCTGGAAGATCCTTACTCCTCATTTCGTGCTGGATAAGCTTCTCCAGCGCTTCCGCAGCTTGGGCATACTCGGGCTTGGGTCCGATGACCGAGGGTTCTGTTTTGCATGCTGTGGTCAATGAAAGAGAAACAAGAGAGAAAAGGATGATCAGTCCTGTGGACTTTGCGTGTTTTCTTTTCATTCTAGCTACCTCCGGACTTTTATTTTTATCTCTATTAATGAAGTTCGTCAGGAACTTGATAGAGATCGAACCATAAAGCAGTCTTAGATTATTGAAATTTGAGAGGCCGTTGTCAATCCACATTTCATGGTTAAATGGCCCGTACCGCTATGTTTCACCGAAATGAAAAAAACAAAGGCCCAAAAATGGACTTCAGACTGGCCTTCTGCTATAAATAGGATTCTATCCAAGATAAGATTTTATATGAAAAAAAACAATCCGTCCGTCAAAAATGAACAAAGATCGCATTTTTTAGGAGAAATCAGAATGATGAGAAGAATAAGCTCCGTTCTTGTTTTCATCTTTTTCATCTTGGTGAGCTGTGTTCCCCCCTCTCAAAAGGATGCGGTACGATGGGTGACCATAGAAGAAATTGCCCGAAGCTTGGAAAACTTTTCTCCCTTCAATGTGGGATTCGACGTGGATGACACCGTCATTTTTTCCAGCCCTGGCCATTACTACGGTCGGCAGAAGTATTCTCCCGGAAACGATGCTTATCTTGACATGGAAGAATTCTGGGATGAGATGAACAACGGCTTGGACAAATTCAGCCTTCCCAAGGATTGCGCCAGGAAATTAATAGAGCTGCACAAAAAGAGAGGAGACACCATTTATTTCATCACAGCGAGGACAAAAACAGATAACGAAACAGTAACCGATTACCTTGCCCAGATTTTTGTCATAGACAATCTCCGCAAAACTATCTTCACCAAATTCAAAGTACAAGCCATAAAAGAGAATAATATTCGGCTCTACTACGGAGATTCTGATTCCGATATAAAGGCCGCCTTGGAGGCAGGGATAAGAGCCATACGGATTATGCGGGCAAGAAATTCCATCCACATACCTACCCCAAAATACGGGAACCTGGGGGAGGAGGTTCTAAAGGACTCAGAGTTTTGAGACAACGGATTAAGCAGAGTGTTCTTCAATTATTCAAGCTAGAAAGCAAGAAAGGCCAAACCGAGAAAAGCAAGGATTATAGAGGATACCTTTTTAGAAATAATAATAGTTGTGATCGGGTAAATATCCTCACCCATCATGGAAATAGAAATTCTGTTTTTTTGATATTTTTCTTTGACAGGACCACGATCTTTGGATATAAATATGCCTAAAATTTTTTAGCCATCAGATTATAAATTTGTCAATGCTTCCGTACAGAGAGCATGAAGATTCAAAAAGAAAGAGCAGAATAACTGGATTTGTCCAGAAAATATAAAACACTGATTATTCCTTTTTGGTGCTGAAAGTGTATAAAAGAAGATATAAATGATATTTTCACTTCTGTATCGCTCTGTATGATTTACCATGTAAAAGAGGTGAATTTATGGACAGCTTGGTTTCACCCGGCGATCACTGGATCTTATGGACAGCCCTCGTTGCTGCGGCCGGCTTGAGTATTTTTTTAGAACAAAAAAACAAAATTGCTGCAAAACTGACGGGTCCTGTGTTGGCTCTTATCCTTGGAATGCTCATGTCAAACCTCAGGATTTTGCCTACAGATGCAACGACCTATGATATTGTTTGGGATTATGTAGTCCCCCTGGTCATTCCTCTTCTCCTGATGAAGATGAATATCAGAAAAATCATCAAAGAAACAGGCAGGATGTTCGGCGCCTTTCACTTGAGCGCTCTTGGGACTATTGTAGGGGGCTTTATCGCAGTCATCTTGCTCCATAATCTGATTGCAGAAGTTGCTAAGATTGGAGGAATTATGACTGCGAGTTACATCGGAGGAGGGGTAAACTTTGTGGCCATGGTCTCTACTTTTAAACCACCCGAGAGCCTCGTAAATGCTACCATCGTTGCTGATAACGGTGTAATGGCTCTCTATTTTCTTGTTCTTCTCGCTCTTCCCGCATCCATCCTGGTCAGAAAAATCTTTCCCCTAACTTCGGTTTCAAAGACTTACTATGATGAGGATTCTCGAGAAGGAGCCAAAGCCTTCTGGAAGCCCAAGCCCATATCTTTACTGGATATTGCTCTTTCTTTAGCCTTGGCCTTTATCATTGCTGCTTCCTCCATTAAAGTAAGTTCATTCTTTGGGACTGCTCATATGCCTTCCATTGTAAGGTCGATTTTAGGCCAAAAATACCTCGTCCTGACAACCTTTTCTATTGCCATCCCAATATTGTTCCCGAAATTTACAGAAAAAATTTCTGGATCTGAGGAATTAGGAACTTTTTTGATCTACATCTTCTTTGTTCTTATTGGCATTCCAGCCAGTTTTAAGACGGTCATCATGAAAAGTCCACTGCTTCTTTTATTTTGTGCGCTTATGCTTTTTATGAATTTCCTTATTACCTTTGGATTAGGGAAGGCATTCAAGTTCGAATTAGAGGAGCTGGTTTTAGTGGCCGCTGCAACCTCAGGAGGACCAATGAATGCAGCTGCCATCGCTATTTCAAAGGGATGGAGGTCGCTTATCTTCCCTTCTTTCCTGGTTGGAATCTGGGGATATGTGATCGGGAATTACTTAGGATACATAACGGGGATTTTCTTGATAAATATAATGAAATAGGGAAAAGCCGCGAAAGAGATCCTTTATTCTTCTGATTATTAAGGTAAAGTTCCTCCCTCAATTTCTTCAGGAGTTATGGAATCATAGCATTCAAAAGCAATATTCAGCTCTTCTGCTATAGCCTTCAAATCTGCTAGATAGTCGCCTTCCACTGCCATGGGATGATTGGAGTTGAGCTTCCATTCGATTCGGCCGCAAAGCTTTAGATACCAGTGAGGCCACTCAGGGTTGCCGCGTGCATAACGCTCCTGCCATTGCTAAGGCGATTGGAAAGACATTTGCTTTTCTACAATCGATGCTTTTTTACGGATATAGGAATGATGATATGATATTCTTTTCGTTCCCGGCACTTGATTCTGTCAATAAGAAGGGAAACAGCAGCGCTGGCCAGTTTCTCCATATCCTGATCCGCACTGATGAGCGGGCGTTTAAAAATATCAGCATAATAGGCGATGTCAAAACCTGACATCATGATTGAACGCTTATGCTGTTTCTCATAGCTCTGGACAACTTTCATCGCTCCGAAGAAAACAAGATTATTTATACAAAAAACAGCTTCTGGACTGGTATCTTGGCTAAGAAGGGCTTCCATCATCTCTTCTCCCGCTTCCTTGGAGTAGCCTCTGAATAAAACTAATTTCTTGTCAAGTTTTAATGAAT
>CAYVAT010000010.1:0-31128 GCA_964449165.1 uncultured Eubacteriales bacterium
GAGGATTTAGAGAAGGGAGCCAATCTACTCCTTCAAATACTTATCCGGTTAGCTCGATAAAAGCCTTCAGCTCTTATTCTGCGAAATCTTCAGGCCGGGGCCTGTATCTGCGCTCTTTTTTCTTCTGTGATTGTTTTCTCTTTTCTTCAAGCATTTTTTCCTTGGCTCTCTTTAAGCGTTTTCTTTTCTGGCGGCGGATCTTTTCGATTCGCTTCCTCTCCTCGCTCTCCTTGCCTCGGATCATATGCTCGATCTTATCGGCAAGGATTCTCCTGGCGACAAACCGATTGATGGCCTGAGATCTTTCCCTCTGGCACTTGACTTCCACTCCAGTGGGCAGATGCTTCAAATAGACACAGGTGGAAGTCTTGTTTACTTTTTGCCCTCCCTTTCCGCTGGAGCGGACAAACTTCTCCACGATATCTATCTCAAAAATCTCCAAGCTCTCCATGCGCTTGCGAAGAGCTTCCTCTTTTTCCTTGCTTACTCCGAACGTCGCCATTTTTATTACTCTACTTCCATTTTAATCTATTGTAAGGGACAAGAAAAGAGGGACTATCTCATTAAGCATCATCTAAAACATGGTTATTATCTCATCAGCTTAGCTAGTGAGGCGGTGGTTCCTTTCTATCCGAAGCCCATAGTGGCGGGTGGCAGGGTCTTGGCAGGGATAGAGAGGAACCGACGCCTCTATCAGCTATCACGGAAATGGAGGGGCTATCTCCCTTGTCATTTTTCGTTGACACAGGAATGCTTTTCATATAAACTCCTTAAGCTAATAGAAGGATAGTATATTCACCTCCCTTATGAAAAAAATAAGATGAAAAAAGAATTAAAGAGACTCTCATTAGTAGGCTTAGCCCTCATCCTCGTTTCCATTTCATCTCTTTCTCAGCCCAAGAAAGAGCCGTTAACTGTGGCGGAAGCAAGCGAATTTACAGCCACATCAAGATATGCTGACGTCGTAGAATTCATCAGACACCTCCAGAGACAGAGTTCGATGATTCGCGTAGAAACCCTCTGTCAAAGCGCAGAAGGAAGAGCCGTGCCACTTCTCGTTATCGGAAATCCTACACCAGCATCTCCCCTTGACCTTCATCGCCTCGGAAAAGCTGCTGTCTATATCCAGGCCAATATCCACGCTGGGGAAGTGGAGGGAAAAGAAGCGTCCCTCATGCTGGCCAGAGATATTCTCCTGAGCGAAAAGCCTCCCTACCTGGATAAGCTGGTGATTCTTATCGCCCCTATCTTCAACGCTGACGGCAATGAAAAAATCAGCCCGGAAAACCGACGCAATCAGGTTGGACCGGAAAAAGGCGTCGGAGTGCGCTACAACGGACAGAACCTGGATTTGAACCGGGACAGCATGAAACTGGAAAGTCCTGAGCTCCGGGGTCTTGTGCAAAACGTGCTTATCCGCTGGGATCCGGTGTTGCTGGTAGACTGTCATACTACAAATGGCTCTTATCACGAAGAACCTGTCACCTATTCCTGGCCTCTCAATCCCAACGGAGACTCCTCCATCATCCAGTACATGAGGGATAGAATGCTCCCTTCAATAAAAGAAAACCTCGTGGAAAAATACGCCACCCTGTCCATCCCTTATGGAAACTTCATGGATTTTAATGATCCTGAAAAAGGCTGGAGGACAGCCTCCCATCTTCCTCGCCTTTTGTTCAATTATATGGGTCTCCGCAACAGATTGGCTATCCTGGATGAAAACTACGCCTATGCTGATTATAAAACACGGGTGCTGGCATGTTACAACTTTCTCCGCTCCATCCTGGAGTACTGCACAGATCATGAAGAAGAAATCGTCCAGCTGGTGGCAGAGGCTGACCGGAAAACCACAGAAAGGGGTTTGAGTCCATCTGGTGAAGACACCTTCGCCGTCGAAATCGACATAAAATCCCTTAAAGAGAAAATCGCCATCCAGGGCTGGGAAATGGAGGTCATCCCCAGAGAAGAGGGATGGCCCCGGATAAAAAAGACAGAAAAAAAACGGACTTACAAGCTTCCCTATTTCGCTCAATTCGTCCCCAAGAGAAGCATCCCTCTACCCTACGCTTATCTCATTCCTCTCTCTGATTCTACTATCACTGACATACTTCTGGCCCACGGTCTCACGGTGGAGAAACTGACAGAGTCTGCAATGCTGGAGGTAGAGTCATTTCGCGTGGGTGAAATCAAAGGCGCTTCAAGGCTCTACCAGGGACATTACTTGAACGAAGTTAAGGGCGAATACAAGGCCGAAGAGCGGGAATTTCCCCCAGGAACTCTTTTCATCTCTACAGCCCAACCTCTTGGTCGCCTTACCTCTTACCTTCTAGAAGCAGAAAGCGACGACGGCTTATTAGTCTGGAATTTCTTTGACCGCTACTTAGTACCTCAATGGGGACGCCAGCTCCAAGTCTATCCAGTATACAGACTTCGAAAACCAGCAAACCTGGCTAAAGAAAAGGTAGACTAGTTATATAAGACTCAGAAAATTAATAGCTAGTAAAAAGAATAAAATTGATGATGTGGAACAAAAATAAATGGATATTAATACCTGTCGCACTCATAGCAATCTTTTCCATCTTAGTGAGGATCAAAATCATCAACGGATCCTTACCTTACATCGGACATCCTGACGAGCAAGCAATTACTTCCCCATCTATAAAAATTTTAAAAAGCGGTGACTTAAATCCTCATACCTTTGTCTATCCTTCTTTGCCTTTCTATTTGACTGCTGCCTCATTTGTAGTTGGATATGTAAATTCAGTATCCCATGGAGATATAAGGAATACAAAAGAAATCGGGAGAGTGACATATCCATTCTTTTCACAAAAAAGAATTGTCCTCCCTGCTAAATTGTTTTTTGCACTTTTATCAGTCACAGGGATGGTGTTGATCGGGATAATTGCTTATAACGTTTCACAAGAAAAACACATGATTTATCTTGCTCCCTTATTGTTATCTCTGTCTTCATTGTATCTCAATCATTCTGCGAAATACTTAAATGTTGATATCATCGGGAGTTTTTTTGCAGTCTTAGCTGTCTTTTATATTATTAGCAGACTGGAAAGCGATTCATTCTTGCAGAAAGCCATAATGCCCGGAATTTTATGCGGCTTAGCCATTGCCTCTAAATATAATTATTATCCGCTCTTTGTCCCTTCAGTCCTGGCCATTATCTTCTACTCAAAAAAACAGAGGTTTGAGAAAGTTACACTGCTCTTTTTTATGGCCATAATAACATTTATTGTCTGTGTTCCGTACAGCATTTTGGACTTCAACACATTCTTAGACGGGATCGTATTTAATATTTATCATTATAAATCTGGACACCCAGGCTTCACAGGGCCTTCGGGTTTACCTCAGCTTTTCTATTACATTCATGGCCTGACCCACGAATATGGACTTGGATTTATGGCCTTCACCGTTTTAGGTATCTTTTTTAGCCTGGTTTCAAAACCTAAAAAAGGCATAATTCTGCTGAGTTTTCCTTTATTGTTGTTGATTTACTTGTCTTCTCTGGAAGTGCATTTTATGAGAAACATCCTGGTCGTATATGTTTTTTCTTGTATATATTGTGCTTTCGGGATCGTTCTAGTTTTTAAGTATTTGAATTCAATTCTTAATAAGCGTCCTTATTTAGCAAAACATAAAACACTGCAGACAGGAATATCTGTTCTATTTATTGCAGCCATCATCTCCATTTTTCTTCCCATAAAAAAAATTGTCAGTGCCTACGATCTCAAACCAGACTCAAGAAATCTTTCCATAAACTGGATAGATTCAAATGTGCCTCCAGGCTCGATAATTTTTGTTCCTGAAGAGCTTGATTTAGATACAAGAGAATTAGAAAAAAAATATAAAATTAAATATTTTGATGGCATGAAATTAAAGAGCAAATTTAGCGTGCCTTTTTCAGGGGCTTACGTGCTTATTCCTCATTATGGATATGATCCTAGGAAAAAGAAAGGAAAGGAGATATCAGATAGGCTAAACAGATCTTTCAGAAATATAGATAAAATTGTTGCCTTCGGCAAAATGCCCGTCTTAGTGAATTATTCCAGACCAGTGCCTAAGGGAAATCCCAAATTTTACATCGGAAAAATCCAATAACGCAGCCAGCAATATCTTTTAAGAAGAAAGACACAAATGAAAGATAAGAGTGAAAACCTGCTGATAATCATACCCACCTACAATGAAGCTCATAATATAAAAAAGTTAATTAATGAGATACGAAAATATATGGCCCCCTGTGGATTACTTATAGTTGACGATAATTCTCCAGATGGAACAGCCGATATTGTAAAAAAAATGCAAAAGTATGACAAAAATATCTATTTAATCCAAAGAAAAGGGAAATCGGGATTAGCCTCAGCGATGATAACTGGATTCAAATGGGGATTGAACGCCGAATATGAATATCTATGTGAAATGGATGGAGATTTATCACATAATCCAAAATACCTCACCGAGCTTGTTGAAAAAATCGATGAATATGACTTTGTCGTTGGATCCCGCAACATACAAAGCGGTGGAATCCTGAACTGGCCGCTCAGGCGAAGAATATTAAGTAAACTCGGCAGTTTTTATGCGCGTACAATATTATCGGCTCCCATATATGATTTTACATCCGGTTTTAATTTGTGGCGAAAACAAGTTCTCGAAAATATCAATCTAGATTCCATAAAAGCAGAAGGTTATGGTTTTTTGATTGAACTGAAGTATAAAGCATATAAAAAGGGATTTACGTTTACCGAAGTGCCCATCATATTTGAAGACCGGGTCGGCGGGGTTTCTAAAATATCTAAAAAAATCATTTTTGAGGCCTTTTGGAAAGTTCCCTTTTTTAGATTTAAACTTTAATGCTTACAGTATTCTGCTATCTCTAAAATCTTAATACTCTTTCTCTTTTTTATCAGCTATGTTCTTGATTTGAGCATCACTTCCGCCAGAAATAAGTGACTTTGATCATCAATGTCCGATTGGTGATTTCGTTAGCTCCCGGTCCGACCAGTCGGCTATCATTGTAAACCAGATAGAGATTACATGCCGGTGAATAAATCCATCGCAGCAGAATATCGCTGACGATTTTCTCTTTCCCTGCGTTATAGTATTTGTCGTCGTTCCATTGCACATAGGCCTTTAAATACAGCTCTGTGGAAAAAAAGTAAAACATACGCAGTCCGAGCGTGTTGGTGTGAAAACTTCCTTCAGGAAGATCGACATAATTATGATTATAGTCCACCTCCATCCTCATTCGCCGGATGCGGGTAACTGTGCCGTTCAGACCGAACCTCATTTGACGGCCTGTATAATAACTCCCATAATCAATATCGATCTCACCCGCAATGTCACGGCTCTTATCGCTTTCCGCGTTTATAGAATATATGAAGCCTGTATAGGTTCCCTGAGGAATGAGGAAGCCTTCACGTACCTGCCAATCATAATCGATAAACTCACTTTGCTGCTGAACATTGATGCTGAAGCGTGAGCTGTTTTGGAAATTAATTGAGAATGATGCCCCTATCTCCCTGTCCAGCATCCTGTTATCATGGTCAGCACGATAACTGCCTTCCAGTTGAAAACTGAACTGTCGGATGACGGACGATTGTTTAGGCCGCGGAGAATATTCGACAGAGGCGCTGCTGAGACGGAAGTTCGTGCGACGGATAAACCCTATTTCCGGGTTGAAACGGGCTCCCACATCCTGGTAGGAGGCTGAAGCCTTCCACAGGTCGCTATTGTAATCCAGACTGAGTTTGCCCGCCAGGTTTTGCTTATTCATATCAACGAGTTGGCCGTTATTCTCTTCTTCAGGTCCAAAGGTAGCCGCGAGATAGCCAGAAAGAGTGAAGTAAAGACTTAGAGGAATGTGACCATCGAAGCCCAAGGAACGGTTATAGTCTGATGAACGTAGATCTTCCCTGTTCAGGAACATCATCCCTACTGTGGCTCGCTGCAGAATATCGCGCCGGAAACGAACTACAGTGAAGTTTGCCGCATTGACCTTAGTCGTCTCACCATCTTTTAGAAAGGTGACATCATCCGTTACTATATTCATTGCGCCGACTTGATATTTCCCTACCTTTCCCACCATTTTGGCACCGCCGAGTATCCGTGCTTCATGACCATCGACAAGCCCGAGCCGACGGCTGTAAAAAAGACTCATATCAGTATCTCCTCTATGCCAAAAATTCCCTCCGCTGCCGCCGAATGAGAAGATCTCAGCCCCCTCAAGAAAAAATTCTCGTTTTTCAGGATAATAGAGGGAGAAACGCGTCAGGTTAACCTGTTCCTGGTCTGCTTCCACCTGGGCAAAATCTGTATTTAAAGTGAGGTCTAAAGCCAGATTTGCTGTAAGCGCTACTTTTGCATCCAGCCCCATATCGCCCAGACGATCCGTGGTGAAATCTGTGCTGTGGTCGTTTTCCATACCTCCCAAAAAATAAGGCCTCAGCTCCAGATTACCCCCCATCTTTGCGTCAGCTATGCCGCGCAGCGACCCCGCCTCAGAGAGACGGAATATTCCTGCTCCTCTTCCAAAATCACGCGGAATGAGCTGCCAGTAGACATGTTCATTCTTCCGCCGAATCATCCGAGCGAAGTTAGCACCCCATACAGTCGTGTCATGCTCTATGAATCGCAATGTTTTCCAGGGGATAGCGATCTCAATAAACCAGCCCTCATCTGTGATCTTTGCTCTGCAAGACCAGACACCGTCCCAGGACGGGTTGTAGTCTCGGCCCTCGTTGGCCAGTACTCCTTCACGCTTGACACCATGAGGATTGGTAATGAAATAATACGCGCTCCGGTGGTCGTGATAGGTATCCAGCACCATTTCAAAATAGTCATCATCATCGACAATAGCATCGCGCCGCATCTCTCTGGCTATAATCTTATCCGGCTCCGAGTCGTAACACTTGACGCCAATGTAAAAATTCTTTTCATCGTAAAGAAATCCCACCTCAGTTTTTTCAGATGAGGGCGCCCCTTCTTCTGGCTCGCGCTGTAAAAACTGCCCTTGAAATTGAGCTGTTTGCCAAGCTGGATCATCCAAAAACCCGTCAATATCCAATCGAGTCTCAGTGCGAACGGCTGTGATGTACCTTTTACCGTTGGCATCGCGGGGATTGTTACTGTTTTGTGCTGAATTTATAGAGGGAGCTTCACCCCGGATTTGACCGACGAAAACGATTAGGCATAACAAAATCAACGATTGGCTGAAGAATTTCCGATAAGTCATTATTCGTCTCTGTATTATGAAAAAAGGGAATAATACCATAGTGTCCATTCTTTGAAAACGCCCTCATATGGAAAATCCTAAAGAGGGAAATTTCTGGGATTCTCGGCAAACCTCAAAATCAAGCTCTTATAAATTTCCAGTCTACAGGGTAAGAGAAGCTGTGAATTTGGTTAAAAAGAAGGCAGAATAGTTATTTGGATTTCTTTTTTTTGGCCACCAAAAATTTGCCGCAGTTCTCACAAACATAGATATCGTTGCTTCCTTCGATGGCCGAGCTCATTCCTGTTGCCATGTAGAAATTACAACCCTGGCAAGCCCCATCCTCTACCTCTGCCACGGCAAAACCGTATCTCTCCATCAGCCGATCAAAGCGAGCTACCAGAGCCTGATCCAGCTCTTCACGAATCAGACTGGCCTTTTCTTCCAGCTCTCCACGCTGCTTTTTTTTCACCTTTTTTATTTTGATCTCGATATCCTGGAGCTTCTTAAGGAGGGAGGCCCGATTGATGATCCTGTCTTCACTGGGAAGGCTCAATTTTACTTCGGAGAGCACGCTGTACAGTTCGGATCGACTTTTGGCTTCGAAAATTCTCTCCCTGAAGGCCTGTTTTCTCAAAAATTGAGCAAGCCCGGCAAAGAGATGGTTAAAAAGTCCGGGAAGGAAGGGATTCCAGATGACCAGGATGATGAGATGAACCTTTCTATAATCCACGGCATCAAAATCTATCCCCTCTTTTGACCTCCCCACAGCCACCGCAATCTGGCCATCAGTGTCCACCCGGGCATGGGGAAGCGCCACGCTATGCCCAATGGCTGTGGATTCCAGCCTTTCTCTGTCGATGATACGGGTCAGGATAAGCTTTTTGTTCTTGATAAGCTTCTGCTTGGCCAACACATCCAGCAGCTCTTCCAAAGCCTGAACCTTATCCTTGGCTTTGAGGTTAAAGAGAACTTGGGCAGGTTTGAGATAATCGGAAAGATAGGAACTCTTCATCTCCGTATGAATAATTCTAGCACAAAACCCTTCATCTCCAAAGCTTAATAATGTAAAAGAAACCTATTGATCTTTTCTTCTGAATGAGCTTGAGGCTTTAAACAGGGGAAGCTCTTCTGCCTCTGCGACCAGGGAAATGATCTCTTGAGCCCAGCGGGCAATCTGCACCGCGCCTCTGAGATCCCAATCCTCTCCGATTTCATCTGTGACCTGATGATATTTCTCCCGCCTGTATTCTTCGTTTTTTCTTAGTATATAGTCTTTATCATCGCCGCGGGAGACAACTCCTTCATGAAGCCAGACCGCAGGGATACCTGCCCGGGCAAAGCTCAACTGATCAGAGCGGAAAAAGTAGCCCAGGTGAGCTAGCCTCTCAGGAATGTAGCCGAGCTTGAGATTTTCGGCCGCCCGGCGGCAGAAATCGTCCAAGTCGGAATGATTGGCTCCTATAGCATAGAGATTCTCGGTTTCTCCCCAGACATTGGTCATCTCAAAATTCAGATTGGCCAGGACAGAAGAATAAGGGACAGGAAGATGGCGGGCAAAATAATCCGATCCCAGAAGCCCTTCCTCCTCAGCAGTGGCTGCTAAAAAGAGGAGGTTTGCTTTGAGGATTTCAGGCTGTTGGGAGTATAAACGGGCCAGTGAAAGAAGACAAGCAGATGCCGAACTATTGTCCACAGCTCCGTTGTAGATTTGATCGCCCACTTTTGCTGGGTCTTTTCCCAGATGGTCGTAATGAGCCGAGAGGATAACATAGCGGTCCTTAGCTTTTCTGTGTTTTCCTCGAAGAAGCGCACCTATATTTTCAGTGGAAATCTTACGGAATTCAGGCATCTGACGAACACGGACGCTGATGTCAAGAGGAACAGGCTGAAACTCCTTATCCTCAGCCCGGGCTAAAAGCTCCGGGTGGTCCATACCCGCAGAAGCAAGGATAGACTCGGCTGCTTCTCCATGCAGCCAGCCTTGAAAAAAAAGTCTCTGTTCTCTATCTGAAAGAAAGAAGCGTTCCCTCGACCAGGAGTTCCTCACTACTTCCCAACCATAGCCTGCACCCTTTGTGTCATGGATAATGAAGATACCTGTAGCTCCCAGTTCTGCCGCCTTCTCAAATTTGTAGATCCAGCGGCCATAATAGGTCATATCTTCTCCGTCAAAAATGCCCCCTGGATAATTTCCAGGCTCGTTGACCTCCACCAGCAGCACTTTTCCCTTTAAATCAACACCTTTTATGTCATCCCACTCCCTCTCAGGGGCCTGGATCAAGTAGCCGCAGTAGACAAGCTCCCCCTCTACTCCCTCAGGACAGTCTCGGCGAAAAGAGCTGACCACAAAATCCTCGAAAATTTGGAGCTTCATGGACTCTTCGCCTCCGAAAATTTCTACCTTAGCTCTGTTATCAGGAAAACTTCCTTCAAGGTCAAAAGTTTGACGGAAGCTTCCTCCAAAAAGAGGCTCAAGGCCAAGGCTGCGGAAGAAATTCTCTTGATAGAGAGCGGCGAGGGCCAAACCACGGCTTCCCACAGCGCGGCCTTCCAGAAGATCATGGGAGAGGAAGCAAATATGGGCCTCGATCTCCTGAGGAGTGATCGGCTTTATGTGCTGGGCTGGCTTCCTGCAGCCTACAAGCAGAGAGACTATAACCAGGAAGGCTGTCCCTAATTTAATTTTCTTCATTTCTTCATTCCTTTCATGTAAGTTTCTTGGATGCCTCTGGCCTTGACTGCCTTTGAGGCCAGCTCCAGGCCAAAGGCTGAAGCCCTAACAGGGTCTCTTCCATCAGCCAGAGCAACCGCTGTTGAGGCACAAAAGACATCGCCACATCCTGTGGTATCCACAACTTGACCCACTCCGGGAGGAGAAATAAGTTTGGATTCAGCCGGAGTCATCACCAGGACTCCCTCTTTGCCTAAGGTCACAAAAACCGCTTCGGTTCCTGAGCTAAAAGCTTGTTCTGCAAAACTTCTCATTCCCTCCTGAGAAGGCTCCTGCTCTGGATGTCCCAGCATGGAGGACATCTCTTTTCTGTTGGCCTGGATAAAATGAACTCCATCTGTCCACTCCTTCCACTCAAGCAGAGGCAGATATTTCCGTTTAACGCCGATCTCCCGGGAAAGAGGCAGAGAATGAATATCTATCCATATGGGACAGGGAGCCTTTCGCACGACGCCCCTCCAGTCTTTCAGTCCGATATCAAACCCGGAATTGATGACCAGGATAAGCATATCAAACCTAGGGAGATCTTGGATAATCCGAGAAGAATCCAAGGGAGGAACCATGGATTTGAGAATTTCTTCTCTCTCTCCGCTCGAAGGGTAATGGAGATAAACCAGGTTTCCAGGGCCGGCCACGAGGTTGATTCCTTCCCTCTGGAGCTTCGGCCACTTCTCGATGATTCCTTCCACATCTTCAGCCAAACCCTGGCCAAGGTTGGTGTAGAGAAAAACCTCCCTTTCCAAAGCACAGAGAACAGACGCCTGATAGAGGACACCACCTATACCTTTCCAGAGGGAGCCAGACTCATGGCTTATATGATCAAGAGTGATGGTCCCGATCAGGCCGAACTTTCTGCTCATTTGCTGTGATTGATTATACTCTCGATCATCAGATATCATGAATTTGGAAAGGCTTACACGTTTTTCCTCTTTGTCCGTTATTTATGTTATATTATTCGCTCCGTCGTTTAAAGAAAAATGTAAGATGTAAAGTTCACAAGCCAATGCTCTATACACATGACAAGCAGAAACAAAAAGATAGGGCCTCAGGATAATGAAGGAAGTTCTCCTTGATTTGGGCCGTGTGCAATTCCCCCTGAAAATTCCTGATCACGCTGATATCCTCCCTATGGGAAAGGCAGCGCCTCTTCCCTTACCCGGGGAAAAAATCCGTCATGTCCTCAAAAACCCCCAAGACACTCCTCCATTGAAGGTCATCGTTTCCAGGAAGCTTCGCCAAAATCCCCGGGCAAAGGCTGCAGTGGTCATTTCTGATAACACCCGTCCTGTCCCCTATTCAGGAGATTCGGGCATCCTTTTCCCTGTGATCGATGAAATGATAAAAGCCGGACTCCCCTCCTCTCAGATTAGCATCCTGGTAGCTACAGGCACTCACCGACAGAACACTTCCGATGAGCTGCGGAAGATGCTCGATCCACGTATTTTTTCTCTGGACATTCCCATCATCCAGCACGACAGCCGTGATCCAAGGGGCCTCACTCTTGCAGGAAAAACAGAACTGGGAGGAAAAATTCTCCTCAATCGTTATTATATGGAAAGCGATATAAAAATTTTGACCGGGCTTGTGGAAAGCCATTTCATGGGCGGTGCCTCAGGGGGAAGAAAATCCATCTGCCCCGGTCTCATGAGCGAGTCCTCCACCCACCTCCTCCACAGCGGACCTTTCCTCTCATCCCCCTGCGCGACAGATCTTATCCTGGAAGGAAACCCTGTCCACGAAGAAACACTCCGCATCGCTCGGATGGCTGGATGCGATTTCATCATCAACGTCACTCTTGATTCTCGCTACAGGGTGACAGGCGTCTTCGCTGGAGACATGGAAAAAGCTTTTCTATCTGCTTTTGAAAAGCTCAAAAGCTACGCTGCCATCCCTGTGGAGCGAAAATACCATCTTGTCCTCAGCCACGCAGGTTATGTCGGAGTCAACCACTATCAGGCAGCCAAGGGGGCTTTGACCTGTGTGCCTTTGATCCAAGAAGGTGGAATCTGCCTCCTGGCGGCCCTTCATACTGATCCTGATCCCATCGGAGGGGCAAACTATAAAGATATGATGCATCTCTTAGGGGAATCAGGGACGGAGAAATTTCTCAAAATGATCACCGATCCGGAATGGAATTTCGTCCCTGAACAATGGGAGGCACAGATGTGGACCCGGCTGTTTCAAAAAATCCCTCCCCAAGACCTGATCTACTGCACGCTTGATATCCCTGAGAAGGAATTTTCCTGGCTGCCTGGCAAAGATGCCAGATCTATTATCCCGCAGGCAAATTCCCTCCAGGAGCTGGTGGAGAAATCCCTTGCTTCAGCCTTTAACACCCTTCGCCAGCGTCTTAAGGAAGAGCCGAGGGTGGCTCTTCTTCCTGATGGTCCCTATGGCATTCCCCTGCCTAAAGAAAAAGATGATCGGAAGCCTTCTGATTAAGCTCAAACCTCTGGTCCCGTTCAAAGTGAGGGGTAAAGGAGAAGATGTACTTTATCACCTGCTTCTCAGCGTTCTCCGGCAGAAAAACCAGAATCTGGCCACAGAAATTGACGGACCCAAAGGCGTGAAACCGGTGACTCTCTCCCCCTTTCTTCGGGGAATCAAATATTCTAGAGGTTATTCTTCTCTTCTTCCTCGAGAGACAATCCCTGTTAAGATCACATACCTTCGCCAAGATATTCTTGAATCCCTCACCCAAGGATTTTTCGCCTTGACTTCAAAAAGAGAACCACTTAAATTCTCCGATGGAGAAATAGTTATAGAAAAAGTGGATCTCCAGAAGGCCACCCAAGCGAATTTCACAACTTTCCAAAATCTGCTTGCTCAAGCCTCAGATGAATCCATGGTTGTTCTTGAATTCTGCTCGCCAACATCTATCCAAGCTAAGTCTGAGCACTTGGATTTTCCCCTTCCTGAGCTGGTCTTTTCCTCCCTTGTTGACAAATGGAATGCCTTCTCTGAAGATAAAATCCCGGCAGAAATCAAAAAGGAATTTAAAAAAATAATAATTAGCTGGCTACGACTGACCACAGAATTTGTTTACTACTCAAAACACAGAGCAAGGGGCTTTATAGGAAAAGTTGCATACACAATTCCGAAAACATCCTCAGAAGAAACTCGGAGAAGAATCAATGCCCTGGCTGATTTCGCCTTTTACTCTGGAGTGGGAAGGAATACAATCAAGGGTATGGGACAAACCAGAAGAGAGAAAAAATAGAAGCTGCAGAAAATGATGTCACGAAGAAAACGATAAAAGGCTCATGATTTATCATCTTGGCACATCTGGCTGGAGTTATGCGGATTGGAAGGGAAGATTCTATCCTGAGGACATCCCTCAAAAGAGCTGGCTTCCCTATTATGCTCAACATTTCAACACCGTGGAGATCAACATGACCTTCTACCGCTTTCCCAAACCCGAGACTCTTCAAGGCTGGCAGGCTAAGGTCCCCCAAGATTTTAAATTCACCCTGAAGGCCAACCGCCAAATCACCCACTTGAAACGAATAAAAGGAGTCAAAAGCGAAGTCCGGTATTTCTACATCCTGGCCGACTCACTCGGAGATAAATTGGGCTGCATTCTTTTCCAACTCCCCCCTTCGCTTACTCTGGATATGGATCTTCTCCAGGAATTCCTCCAGACTCTCACTCCTTATTATAGAAATGTCATCGAGTTTCGTCATGAAAGCTGGTACAGAGAAGAAGTCTACCAGCTTCTTAAAGCCAATAACGCCATCTTTTGCACGGTTTCCTCGACTAAAGTACCAAAAACAGTGGTCGAAACAACCAAGACGTGTTACTTCCGCTTTCACGGACTGACAGGCGGGTACCGGTACAGCTATCCTGAGCAAGAACTTGAAGGGTGGGCAAACACCATAAAGGAGACCGCTTCAGAGGACTGTTACGTTTATTTCAACAATGATTACCACGCTCATGCTGTCCACAACTGCAAGACTCTGGGCAAAATACTCGGAGTCTAATGAGAGAAAAAATCAGTGATTGCCTCTGTTTTTTAATTTTTGTTAAAATAAACAAGGGAAAGAGCTTGAAACGAGAGATCAACCGGTGCTCTTGAGTCTTCTCAACTCCGTCTCTCTCGGGCAGTATCCTTTCTTCAGTAACTTACAAGAAATAAGAGTAAAAAAGTGACGGAAATCTGGCAAACTCTCGGACACCTGATATCGTTCAGGACGATCACTACTATTCTCCTGGTTCTTGCCCTGCTCTGGTTTTTGAAGCTGATGGTCAAAAAACAGATTGAATACTTGTTCCGCGCTTCCCTCATCTTGATCTTCATCTTTCTTATTTTCATTTTTTTTCAGCGGAGTGAGATAGGCAAGTGGGATGTATTCGAAATCAAGGGGAAAGTCTTCCCTGAAAAAATTCCCGCTTTAAATTATCATCAGGATAGAGAGATCTTGAGTGAAGATATCAAGCTTCGTTATGTGTTTAAAGAGCCAAAGCCAAAGCTTATTCTTACTTTGGATAAAAGAGGAAATTATCTTCACCTGTGGAATTTTTCCTCCCTTAACCTTGTGTTGAAGGCTTTGGATCTTCCCCTGGTTCATCAAGGAGTGCCTGAGCTTGCTTCTATAACCGGGTCTCGGTCTGACATAAGGCTGTACCGATGGGGAGACTATTCTTTGGGTATTCTCATCATCGAACGGGACCTCTGCCAGGATAAAAAAAATTTTCAGTCCTACCACTGCCTCTCTGCCATCACCATAAAATACAGATAGATAAAGACTGGTGCCCTTTCTCATGGGGAGATCTCCCCTCATGATGGAAATCAAGGGACATGTAATCGACCTCAGGAAACAGGCACATGACGCTGACTTCCTCAGCAGAAAGAATCACTGCAGGACTTTTCTCATCACAACCACAAGAAACACCAGAAATAAATATGCAGCTGCGCTAAAGATAAATTCCGGCTGTTCTTTCCTGGTTATCTGATAAAGTGTCCCTTTGCCAGGCAGTGGAAGAGGGATCGGATCCCAGGGAAGACCGTAGCGGCGGACAAGACCTCTGATATAAAGAAGATGAATCACAGGTATACCCCGAGAAGCCATTTCGTGGATGAGCCCTCTTCTTTCCGGTGGAGAAATACGATCCACTTCGACCAGTCCGGGCTTCAGTTTTAAAACCTCAGGGTCGCTACCCATACTCGGCCAGCTGCCCCCGATGTTCACCAGGACCTTTATCCCCTCCTTTCCGGCCTGCTCTCTGTAAAGGGCCGCCCGTAACTGGACATTGAGCTCCAGATTCTTCTCCGCAATGAAGAAAATCCCGCTCTCTTTTATGTCTCGAACAAGAAGGGATCGGGTATGCATTTCTATATCTTCTCCCCTGTCTCTATCTCCTCCTAGAGAGACGGCAATGGGCTCCCAATTAATAACTTGGGCTTTCAGCAGGCATTCATGCATGCGAAGCCAGTGAAAGCGAGGATGATTGGCCCCCCATTGTGAGGCACCCAGGGAGGATATCACCAGCGGCCTGAGGTCCAGGGCTCGAGAAGCAGAAAGCACAGCCAGAGTCAGGGCAGGAAAAGAACCTGAAGCTGCAACGGCTATGGTCTCTCCCCTCTTTACCCCAGCTTCTTTCAGCAGGAAAACGACCAAGCCAGCAAAGTTGGGGTTTGTTGTGGTCCTTTTAGCCTCCAGCTGGCCGAGGGAAGTGGTCAGAGGTGAGTATTTCAACCCGATGAGTCCTGTCCGGTTCGGATCGGATTGTTGATCGATAGGGATTCCCTCTGCTTCCCGGCACTCCCTGAGTACTTCCATACCCTTCTGCATAATCTCAGAAGCCGCAGTCATCTCCCTCTTTAAGTTCTTATTCCCTTGGAACACTAAGGCTCTGGCACTAGCTAGAAACAGGGCACTTAAGGCAAAAAGGATGAAGAGGACTTTCCCGTTTCCGCTTTTCCCTTCTTCAGGGACAAATTCTTTACTTATCAATCTTCTCATCACACCAGATACCAAAAGACATCACAGCTTTCAGGACTGTTTTCTCGAGCGATCATTCTTCTTTCACGCGTACCCCGGATGATCTCTCTGCTACCGAATCAACCAGCCTAGGATAGAAGCCAGAGCATAGGTTATACTGGAAACGATGAGCAATGAAGCCAGGGTGGGAATGATTTTCTGTTTTTCCAGGTTATTGGCCAGAAGTCCTGGAATCAGCCATCCGATAACTTTAAAACCCAAAGGATCCTGATAGAAATGAGGTAAGAAAAGATACCAGATTTGAGCCCATAGAGCACCCAGAAGGATAAACATCATAAATCTGCGCTTTCCGAAGAGGATCAGAAACCGAGAGAGGAGGCGGTAGGATAAAAGGCTCACGAAAGCAACAACGACCGTAGCAGCAACTTTTAAAGGTTCATCCAGATAAAGGGCGATGTATGCAGGTACGATGATTCCCCCTGGATAGACATCCATGAGTTCAACGTAGATAAATGCAACTCCAATTCCGATGATGAGAGTCTCATATACCATAAGACTTTCCTCTGCTCTCCCAATAATTGACCAAACCCTCACCCGCTCCACCGATATTTCCCATCCCAACCAGGAGGCATTCACCCTTTTCCTTTTCCAGGATGCGGTTCATGATTCTTTCAGGCAACTGGCTCTTAAGAACGCTGAAATGTTCTTTCTCTGTTCTTCTTAATTTCCGTCTGAAAACATGAGCATGAAGGCCAACGAGATAAATTTGACTGAACTGGGAAAATGCATCTTCCTTGAAGGCCCGCAACCACTGAAGCGTCCTGTCCCCCCTGTCCCTTCTCAGGTTGAGAAGCCCTACAATCTTTTTTCCTTGAAAAACACCTCTTTCTTTAAGAAAGGAAAGGACAATTGCTGTGGATTCAGGATCATTGGCTGCAAAACAGCTCACAAAGTCAAGCGAACGAGGAGGCTTGCCCCAATCTACTTTCCAGATTTTCAGACTCCCAAAATCCGGCCTGGATTTGATCATTCCACGCAGAGCCTCATCCCGGCTTACTTTCAGATGTTCGGCTACAGCCAAAGCCAGACTTATATTTCCCTTCCATTCGAAAAAAGGGAATTTCTCACAAGAAGAAAGAGAAGTATCATACGATTCCTGTGATACACGAATAATTTTTGATTTTCGCTCTTTTTCCAATTTATGAGGATCTGGATAAACCTCCTCCCGGGGAATAAAGACCGTACTCCCTTCTGGAATCCAGGATGAAAAGACGCGAGCAATTCTCTCTTTGGATGAGCCCATCTGGGCCAGATGATCAAGGCGGATATTGGTGATCACCATTATCTGCGGCCGAATTATCCGAGTGGATTCTATGTAACCTGATTCAGGATGGATACCCATCATTTCACAGACTAGAGCATCAATCCCCAGCTTCGCTCCCGACCGGAGGATTTTTTTCTGCTCGAGGACAGAAGGAAGTCCTCCTCTTCGAATCTCCTCCTCTCTGCAATCAGGGAAAATAGCGACCGGTTTTGACCCTGTGGTTTTAGCCAGGACACAAAGACCGCTCTCTCTCAAGGAAGAGGCGATGAGCCTGGTGACACTCGATTTTCCCCTCGTGCCCGTGACACATATACGCAGAGGAACTCTGCGGATTCTGCGGCTAACAGAGAGACGCTCTGCGATCAGATAGACAAGGAACAGAAAAATGCATGCGGCTGTAAAAACAAGCTCTCTGATTGAGCTTCTCCTCCCTTAGCTTAAATCTACACCAAATAGAAAAGTCTTTCCAGCCCGGACAACCCGATACTCTCCTTCAATTAACGGGGAATATAAAAATAGGGGCCGATCTGCCACTATCTCCAGGACGACACCTTCCTCTACATGTCTGTGTTCTAGAGTTATATTCTGGAAAAAGGTCTCGTTATCACCAGCCGGCTTTAGTCCCCACTCTCTTAATTTGGCAGCGATGTATTCTTCAGCCTTCACTCCTCCCGGCTGACCGCTCTCTCGTCCCTCCATCGAATCGGAGGCCAAAACCTTGAGATAGCTCATTGCTGCCTGCCCATCAAAAAATACTCTCTTTCCTTGGGAAGAGAAAGGGGAACCAAGAATAAAAATGCCAGGATGATGACCGCGATTCTCTTCACTTTTTACCTCCTGTTAAAAATCAGAACACATATTATAGCCAAACAGAGAAAAAAAAAGAAAAGAAAATACTCCAAAGGCAGCATCTCTATTTCCTTGATTACTAATGATGCAGGAGTGTAAACATTCACGGCGTCGGATCCTGTCCATCTGAAGCCCATAGTGGAAGGGTGGGAGGGTCTTGGCAAGGATGGATAGGAACCGACGCTTCAATATCTGACTTGATGAGATACTCTCATTCATCACAGAAATAGAGATGCTGTGGTAAACAGAACAAAGGCTAACGATTGCATTTTTTACCTTAAAACTTGTTCATTTTTATTTTAAAATACTATAATCCTGATAGTCATGAGGAGGTCAAATGGAAAAAATATATCGTTTTAAACTCAATGGGAAAAATATCAGCTTGACCTCATCTCCAGATCGCATGCTCTTATGGATTTTGCGGTCTGACCTTGGACTTACGGGTACAAAATACTGCTGTGGGGAGGGATTCTGTGGAGCATGCACCGTACTCGTAGATAATGAAGTGGTATTGTCCTGCCAATATCCTATCCAAAATATCAATGGAAAAGAAGTCATCACCATAGAAGGACTTCCAAAAAACGGGAAGCTCCACCCGCTGCAGTCAGCATTCATGCAGCATAATGCACTTCAGTGTGGATTTTGTACGCCGGGGATGATCTTGGAAGCTTACAGTCTGTTATTGAAGAATCCTCAGCCTTCCTCCAAGGAAATTGTCGAAGCTCTGGAGAGCCACATCTGCCGCTGCGGAAGCTATAACCGAATTATCCAGGCCATCCATACCACAGCTCGGACTATGAAAGGACATAAGCCATGAAAGACGATGAATACATCCTGACCAATCCGGAAAAAGAGGCAGAGTTCATCACTCTTAACCGCCGGGAATTTCTCAAACTTATGGGAGGGGGGATATTGATCCTTTTCTCTGTGGGAGATCCTTTTGCCCTTCAACACGCAAGGCGAGGCCGCGAATATCCTGAGGATTTCAACGCCTATCTCAGGATAGGAGAAGATGGCCGGGTTTCCTGTTTCACCGGAAAGATTGAAATGGGACAGGGGATCATCACCTCTCTCGCCCAGATGCTTGCCGAGGAGCTCGATGTACCCTTAAACACCGTCGATATGATCATGGGAGACACAGCACTCTGTCCCTGGGATGCCGGAACTTTTGGTTCCAGAAGCACAAAATATTTTGGCCCCCCTCTGCGTCAGGCCGCAGCAGAAGCCAAAGCCATTCTCATTCAGTTGGCTTCAGAACATCTCCGTACACCACAGGAAAAGCTGACGGCGAAGAATGGAATCATCTTTATCCGCAAAAATCCAGAGAAAAAGGTTACCTATGCCCAACTCGCCAAAGGGAAAAAAATCAAGAGACATCTCGAGAAAAAACCGCCGATCAAGCATTATTCAAAACATACTCTTTCGGGAAAACCGACAGACCGTTTGGATGGTAAACAGAAAGTCACCGGAAAAGCCAAGTTTGCAGGAGACATCCAGTTACCCGGAATGCTCTGCGCAAGGATATTAAGGCCTCCTGCACACGGAGCAAAGCTGACAAGTGTGGATACCTCTGCCGCACAGAAAATAAAAGGCATCCAAATCATTCAGGATGAAGATATGATCGCTGTTCTTCACAAACACCGTGATGTGGCAGATAAGGCTTTAGGCTTAATAAAAGCCCGGTTCGAAATGCCCGAATTCAGAGTAGATAACGATACTATCTTTAAACATCTAAAAGATTCTGCTCCTGAGGGGGAAGTGGTAACTGAAGCCGGGAATCTCGATGAGGGCAAGAGCGTGGCCAGTAAAACTTTTGAAGCGGAATACTACAACCATTATGTCGCCCATTCCCCGACAGAAAATCATACAGCCGTGGTAAAAATAGAGGGAGATAAAGCCACAGTCTGGGCCTCCACACAGGCTCCTTTCAGAGCCCAAGTTGAAGTCGCCCGGGTCCTAGGATTACCTTCCCAGAATGTGCGAGTCATCACGCCTTTTGTTGGGTGTGGATTTGGTGGAAAAAACCAAGGGCAACAGATAGTCGAAGCCGCGCAACTTGCAAAATTGAGCGGAAAACCAGTACAGGTTGCCTGGAGCAGGAAAGAGGAATTCTTTTATGATACCTTCCGGCCGGCAGCTGTGATACGCATTCGATCCGGTCTCAACAGTTCAGGTCAAATCAGCTTCTGGGAATACCACAACTACTTTGCAGGCAGTAGAAGCTCCCAGCCCTTCTATAACATCCCTCATTACCGAGTCTTTTCTTACGGAGGCTGGGGAGGTAGAGGGATTGGCGGCAGTGCCCATCCCTTTGGTGTCGGCGCCTGGCGCGGCCCGGGTAGCAATACTAATGTGTTTGCCATCGAATCCCAGATCGATATCATGGCAGAGAAAGCAAGGATGGATCCCCTGGCATTCCGATTACTAAACCTAACGGATAAACGAATGAAAAGAGTTCTTGAGGCAGCCTCAGAGATATTCGGACACTCATTCTCAAAAACGCCTAGTGGGAAAGGATATGGGATTGCGTGCACAGATTATCTGGGCACATACTTGGCTACAATGGCCGAGGTGAACGTCGATAAGAAAACGGGAGAAATCCGAGTGGAACGCGTCGTGTGTGCCCAAGACACGGGTGAAGTGATAAACCCCGAAGGAACCAGGATGCAGATCGAAGGTTGCATCACGATGGGACTCGGTTATTGTCTAACCGAAGAAATCCATTTCAGAGGCGGCAGGATTCTAGATGAGAACTTTGACACCTACCAGATTCCCCGTTTTTCTTGGCTTCCCAAGATTGAAACAGTGCTCGTGGATAATCCAGACATGGCGCCCCAGGGATGCGGAGAGCCCGCCATAACATCTATGGGAGGTGTTATAGCCAATGCTGTCTACGATGCCGTAGGTGCCAGGTTGTTCACACTGCCCATGACACCCGCCCGAATTAAAGAAGCACTGAAGAACAGCTAACTTCCTCGCTTCATGAACACTAGAGCATTTATTAGCACAAAGAGGAATTTCCCGCTATTAGGAAATCTTTTTGTGACTCATTGCGCTTTCTTTATAATAGTTTTTGTTGTCTTGCTTATTTTCTGTGAATCATGGGATCTAACATGGTATCATGAAACCAGAACGGCTGAGGAAGAAATGATTATCCTTGTGCCTTTAGGTGAAATCGAAGCAGAGTTTCTGGAAGTATTAATAAACCGCCTCAAAGAAACCTTTCACTGCCATGTGAAAATTGGAGAAGGTTACAATCTTCCCCCAGGAACATACAATCCGGATCGTCAGCAATACCTCTCCTCTCAGATTCTGAGTGAAATCCGCAAGGCTATCAGCCCGGCTAAAGAGGAAAAAGTGTTGGCTGTTACCGATGTCGACCTTTATGTTCCTCATCTCAATTTCGTCTTCGGGGAGGCAGAGTTCGAAGGTCACTATGCCATCATTTCTCTCACGCGCCTTCGGCAAAGTTACTATGGTTTGCCCGAGGACAAAATTCTCTTCCTGGAACGGATGGTCAAAGAAGCCATCCATGAACTCGGGCATACCTACGGATTAAGACATTGCCCTCATCCCGAATGTGTGATGCATTTTTCAAACAGTCTTCAGGACACAGACAAGAAAGAAACCTCTTTTTGTCGGCACTGCCAGAAACTCTTGGAAAAGAAAACCATCATCCGCTGATGGAGACAATCCAAATGCCGCGGCTAAGGTTAAATATCTTTCATTCTTATCTCTCTTCTGCTGGAGACAAAAATCAAAGCATAAAAAAAGCGCTGGTATAATAACTCTCAGTTAAGTTTCTTTACAGGAAGGGGCAAACCGGATTCCTGAAATATACACTTTCCGGGGGACAAAGAAGAACCTATCTCAATTGGCACTTTTTTTGCTGTATTTATTTTCATCCAGGAAAAAGGATATCACAGTAAAAGGAGATGAAATGAAATATCTCTTCAGATTCTCCCTTCTTCTATTGGCTATGAGTCTCATTTCTCTTCTGACTTTAACTCCTCAGGAAGATGATCCACAAACGGTCGAAGACCTGGTTTCGCTCATCCATCAGAAATCCGGGTTGGAGGTAGAACTCGAAGATATTGGTTGGCAGTGGAAAGAAGAAGATGTCAAAGGCACCAAGAATGAAGGCGAAATCACCTTCACCGATACAAAATGGCTGATGTACCTCATCCACTGGGGTCAGATACAGATACCAGAGATCACCATCGATTATGTCAAAAACAGGATGCTTGATATGTGGGGGGTGAAATTTGAGTTCACTGGAAAAGAGGGAAAGACCAAAATAGCCGGTCATGATGCAGTGTGGGTGGAAGCATATGGGACCAATAAATCCTTCTACACCCGCTTCATCATCTGGAATTGCCCTGAAAGCGGAAGGGAATTCATCGCCGACACAAACTATAATCTCAGGAGAAAAACACCCCGAGAAGATTTCGAGAATGAGATGAGGTCAGCCAAAACAATACAATGTCATAAAGAGGCCCCTACAGAGCGATACCCTGAGTTAACCAGAAAGTTTGATAATATTCGGTATGGACTTTCTTTTTATTATCCGGAGGATTGGTTTTTCTTTGACAGCCCCTATTATGTTCCTTTCCCTCAATACGAAGGCATTAGGAACCAGGAAACAGGATCTCTGCTGGCTTTGTGTTCTGATCAAAATCTTTCCCTGACCCTCAAATGGTCTCTGCTTGACAAAACTCAAAAAGAAGAACCATTCATGGGCGTTGACCAGAGAGCATTGCAGAGTCTCAAGAAGGAAATAGGCTCTCAAAAAGATATGGAAAGCTTTCAAAATCACGGAATGGAATACTTCATGGCTGATGGCAAAAAAATCACAAGAATCTGGGGAGATTGCAGGTTCAGAGAACCTGAAGATGATGCTCAGAGAGCCTTTTACACAGGAAAAGGCATCTATCAGGTTGCCCAGTGGAACATCACAAAAAAAAATAAGAAAGTCATTGTTATCCTGATAACAAAACAATTTAGATACGGAACTGGCATCTCCATACCCACTCGCCATTTTCATGATAAATTTCTCAGGAATCTTGTTTCGAAAATCAAATAAAGGAGACTCGACTAAACGTCAGATTTGGTGGCCCAGAAGAATGGAAAATCTGGATTTTGCAACTTGAACGCCTGAAGAAAGTGGAGATCGATGCAATTGTTCCCGGCCATGGTAAGATACATGAAAAGAAGAGATAGATCGCCACACTAATTATCTGAAAAGCCTTCTTTAACTCCCGCTTTCCCCTGATTTTTCTCCTTTATAAAGACTATTACCATTTAAATTGGTTGGTTTAAAATTAATCGAAATTGGATGTTGACGAAGACCAATTTACCTCCTATATTGGGAAGGAAACAACAGAAAAGGAGAATGGGATGCTCTTAAGAATCGAAAAACAAAGCCCCAAACCTCTCTATCTGCAAATCATCGATGAGATCAAAACCTTGATAGATCAAGGATCTCTTGAAGTCGATCAAGCTCTCCCTTCTACAAGAAGCCTGGCTAAAAAATTAGGAGTCAACCGCTCGACCGTAATCAGGGCATACGAGGAACTCCAAGCCCTGGGCTACCTGCTCTCCAGGCCGGGCTCTTACAATACAGCGCAGAAAAGACGGAAAGAAGTTGAGTATAATCCTGAAAGAATGAGCGCTATTTCTTGGGCCAAAGCCTCAAACACATCAGCCCGAAAGGTCTATGAGATTTTCAGGAGGTATTCTCCAGAAAAGCTTCCTTATCTTGATTCTGATACAAAGGCCCTCAATATCTCTCAACTCGATCTTGATCCCCGTCTCTATCCGATCGAAGAATTCAGAAAATGTGTAAGCCATGTGCTCTGGGAGAAAGGCTCTGAATCTCTTCAATGCGGCGACCATAAAGGATATCTTCCTCTCCGACGTCAAATTGCCCGCCGCCTGCGTCTTCATGGCATCTCCGTATCCGAGAAAGAAATTCTCATCACCAATGGTGCCCAGCAGGCCATTGACTTAATTATTCGTATGCTGGCCAAGCCAAAGTTTAAAGTCGCTGTGGAATCCCCTACTTATGCGAATATTATCCCTCTTCTTCTTTTCAACGATGTCGAAATACTTCCCATTCCCATGAAGGAATATGGATTGGACCTTAAAACGCTGCATAAAGCTTTGATGAAAGATAATATCAGCTTCATCTACACCATCCCCAATTTTCAGAACCCGACCGGGATAACGACCACTCATCAACACCGGGAAAAACTGCTCAATCTTTGCCTCGAGCACCGGGTTCCGTTAGTCGAGGATGGATTCGAAGAGGACATGAAATATTTCGGCAAAGTCCCCCTTCCCATCAAATCCATCGACGAGAAAAATATGGTCATCTATTTAGGAACATTCTCCAAAGCTCTCTTTCCGGGGCTGAGAATCGGCTGGGTGACAGCCGACCAAGAATGCATCGACAGGCTGACAGCGATTAAGAGGTTTTCCGACCTGAGCACGGGCAATCTTGTCCAGATCATCCTTCATGAGTTCCTGAAACGGGGATATTATGACCATCAGTTAAAGAGATTGCATCGTATCTACAGGAAACGCATGCAACTCGCACTCAAAACCATAGAAGATTCATTTCCTCGCTCGATGAGCTGGACTCGACCCACTGGAGGATACACAATCTGGGTCAGAACTCCCTGGAAATTGGACATAGCGAAGCTTCACAAGGTTATGTCAGAGTACAGGGTGGTGGTCTCTTCAGGGAGCTACTACTTTCCTCAAAAAAAGGCCTCAGAATATTTTCGTATTTCTATAGCCAAAACCGATCAAGAAGAGATCAGAGAGGGGATTATCCGACTGGGAAAAGCCCTGGACCATCTGGAGAAGAGGATGGGAAAATGCTCCTAGACCTCCAAAAGGATATTACATACGGACCGGTTCATTCCCGACGGCTGGGACGATCACTGGGAATAAACCTTCTCCCTTCAGCAAGAAAAGCCTGTCCCTTTAACTGCGTCTATTGCCAATATGGCTGGACCAAAATCCACCGTAAAGAGAAAATCAGCAGCGTGTTATTCCCTTCTGTCGAAGATGTGAGGAAGGCCCTGACAAAAGCTCTGATTGCTCTGGAGGAGCCCCCATCTTACATCACTTTCTCTGGAAATGGAGAACCAACACTTCACCCGCAGTTTGGACGGATGGTCAAAGAGGTGGCCATCATTCGAGACGAACTGGCACCCGAAACCGAGACTGCGGTTCTTTCCAATTCAGCATTGGTATCGAGAAAAGCCATCAGGGAAGCTATCCTCGAACTCGATGTGCACATCATGAAGCTTGACTGCGGAACTGAAAAAATGTTCAGGCGATACAACCAGCCCTGTTCAGGTATCGACCTGGAGGTGATCACAGAAGGTCTGGCTAAGATGCCTGGTGTTACAATCCAAACCCTTGTCTCTTCAGGTAAATCTGGCAATCTTGAGGCTCGCAACATTAAAGAATGGATCAAAAGGATAAAAAAAATAAGACCAGAATTGGTTCAGCTGTATACCCTAGATAGGGATTATCCCGACAAGGACCTTAGACCCGCTACAAAAGAGGATCTCAATCATATTAAAAAACAGGCGGAAAAAGCAGGAATTGCTGTCCAGATTTATGAGAATCGAACCCGTTCATCTCGTTAGTCTTTATGCATGACCAGATGACGAATGCCTTCTAAAAACATGTCAATCTCTTGGAATGTGATGTAGATGTGGGTGGAAACTCTTACTCCATAGGTTCCTTTTTTCACGTTTCCGATTGTCCGGATGACGATGTTGTATTTCTCTCTGATATAATTCACTATCTTCCGGGGGTCGACTCCCTCCACAGAAAAGGCGGTCAAGCCGCCGCTGATATAGGGATCTGCGGATGTATGAAGCTTCACTCCAGGAATCTTGCCCAATTCATTCTTTAAATAACCAGCAAGAGCCTTGACTCTCCTCTCGATCCTTTCTTTTCCGATGGCGGCCTGAAAATCCACCGCCTCCCCTAAGGCAATGATCAAAGCATCAGATCTTTGGCCTAGCGTTTCATATTTTCTTGCGTTCTGGTACTGGTCCCAGCCTGAGGAAGCGATGGTGGGCCACATCTTATCCTGAACTTTCTTGCTGACATAGAGAACCCCAACTCCTGTAGGAGCCCCCAGCCATTTGTACGGACTGGTGGCAAAGAAATCTATTCCCAACTCCTTCATGTCCAGATCCAACATGCCCAGACCATGAGCGCTGTCAGCAACAACCAGAACACCTTTCTGGTGGGCCATCTCGCTCAATTCTTTGAGAGGGGCAATCAGCCCGGAGATATAAACTGTGTGGCTGATGCTGATAGCCTTGGTTTTAGGCGTTATGGCATTTTCGAAAGCCCCGACTATCTCATCCACACTTTTAGGGGGAAGGCCGATAGGAACCTCCTTGATGCTGATCCCATATCTCTTCTCCTTCACCTTCCAAGGATGAGTTCCTCCAGGATGCTCCATGGTGGAAAGCAGGACTTCATCGCCCTCTTTGAGATCCAAACCGTTAGCCACAAAATTCATCCCTTCGGTCGTGTTTCTGGTTATGACTACCTCATCAGGAGAAGCGTTTATGAATCGGGCAATCTTATGCCGAACAACTTCTTTCTCTCTGGGGATAAAATTGTAACAATCAAAAGGATTGGTTGCCTGAAGTTTGCAAAACTTGATGAGCGTGTTAAAAACTGGCTTAGGCATCGGCCCAAGAGTGCCGTTGTTCATCATGATCAGACCGTCTTGGAACAGGAAATGCTTTCTTAATGCTTTCCAGTACACTCCATCAGGAGATTCATCCTGGATGTATTTTTGATTAAGGGAGGTGATGCTCTGATAGACCGCTGCGTTCAGCTTGTTCAAAGCGGATACAGACAGCGCTGACCCGGCCAGGAGATATTTGACAAAATCCCTTCTTGAAAGGCCAGCGGAATGAATCTCATCCTGGTTTTGATTGTAATTGTTCATAAAAATTTCCCTCCTTAATATTTATATTATGATCTCTTTTAAAACTTCTTTGCCTTCATCAAGATGATATCTCCTTCTTCCACCCCAATATCTTTAGCTATGACCTGGCATTTGGCTTTTAATAGAAAGAATATGGGACCTCTCTCCTCGGAAAGGCCTTCATAATTGCCCTGCCCTTTGCTGATGATGAGATCAGCAGAGCGAAAGAGCTTTAAAAACTTCCCGGAGCAGAAGGGCAGAATGGTGCCAGGAGCATCCATACCAGAGGACACTATTTCAGCCACTTTGTCAATTCTGGCATCCAAAGCATCCTTGCGGACAGCATCATTGATCACAGGTTTTTCTCTTACAACGTAGATCACAGGTTTTTTCATCTCTTCGATGAGAATCCGGTCAAAGACGGTTTCCCCGGCATTGTCAGCCAGGTAGAGTATCTTTCTTGCATTCTGCAGAGTTTGGCGAAACTCCCAGGAATGATCTAGGGCGAAATCCTGAGAGAGGATCTTGGTGATATCTTTCTTGAGGTCAAAAGCTGCCTGGGCACCGAAATCGATGATATTTCCTGCAATGGCTACTCGAAGAGCTGTCATCAATCGATCCTGCGAAGATTCCAACAACTTCTTCATTTCTGGGTAAAGGGCAAGCGCCTGTTTGGTGCATTTCTCTTTTACTCCTCGATAAGGATCACCTACTCCAGTTTTTTCGGATATGATTTTGTAGATTTCTCTGCCGATCTCAGGAGGAGTGGCATCAAAGGATATCTGGGGAAGAGCCAAGCTAACCGCAACCAGTATTTCCCATACTTTGCTCTCGTCAGAGGTTATCATCCGTGCGGTTTTCAGGGTTTGGCTAAAAAAACAAGGATAACAATCCAGATAGGCTTTCACCGTTTCTTTATACCGTCTCTGATGATTTCTTGATGACTTGAGAAGGCAACCTCGGGAATATCAGTTAGAGGGAAAAACTTTGCGCATAGAGAATCCGAGCCTGGGGTCAGGGAACCCCGAGCTTCGACTTCATAGCCGATGATGAGAACCTTCTTATAGACTTGAGACACCTGAGTGTAGACTCCGATGAGCCTGAGAATCTCCCCTTCAAGCCCGGTTTCCTCCTTAAGCTCTCTGAGACAAGCTTCCTCCGGAGTCTCCTCGATTTCTATAAATCCTGAAGGCAATGCCCATTTTCCTTTACCTGGCTGTACTCCCCTCTTGACCAGAAGAATCCCGTCTTCATCGTCCCTGACCAAGGCAGCGGCACTGGGGAGAGGATTTTCATATTTTATCCAGTTGCAACGGGGACAAAAATAACGAGATCTTCCTTCTTCCTTCTTGATCCTTAATTCAGAGCCACAGAGGGGACAGTATTGAAACATTTTTAGACATCATTTTAAAGGAAGTTCCTTAGAAAAACCAGACGATTTTCAGTATTGAGTCAAATTCAGCTTGACTCAAACCGTTGGAGTCATTATATAAATCTTATCCATTTTATGTGTAAGGGGAGGCAAATCAAATGAAAACAGAAGTCATCGACAAATTGGCTGCTTTGATCACTGCCGCTTTCGGACTGATCGCAGCCTTGGCCTGGAATGGTGCCATCACTTCTATCTTTGCCAAGGTTTTCGGTGATCCCCAAGGAATCATCCAGATGATCGTTTATGCTGTGGTGGTCACAGTCATTGCAGTCATCGCCACTATCTGGATTGGGAAAGCAGCTGCCAAGAAAAAAGAATAGACAGCCAATATTATGAGCCTTCAGCTTAACAGGCTAATTGCTGTCAGAGCATAAACCTCCGCACAGTCCAGAACATCACTGATTTTAACGTACTCCTCTGGGCCGTGGCTAACCTCCAGGAATCCCGGTCCATAAGCATAAGCCGGCATTCCTCTCTTGTTGAAGAAGCGAATCTCGCAGAGCCCGGGACAGAGTTCAAAGCTCGGGACTTTCCCTGTCGCCCGTTTGACGGACTCTTTCAAGGCTGAGGCCAGCAGACTCTCAGGTTTGGATACAGAGGATTCTCCTTCCTGGAGAATCTCCATCCTTATCTTCACTCCTCTCTTCTTGTGCTTTTCCATAATCTTGACAATTTCTTTCTTGGCCTCATCCAGACTTTCTTCAGGATTGAGTCTTCTGTCGATGGTAAAAAAAGCTCTCTCTGGAACGACGTTGAAGCTCACACCGCTCCCTGATTCTCCTCCCATGAGCATCACAGAGCTCCTGGCCTGAGGGGGATGTACTCTCATAACTGTCTTCCTCATCTTGATCCGCTGTTTTAATTTCAATAAAGAATGGCTGATCTCAACTAGATGCTCAAAGGGATTATCTCCCCCGGAGGCCAGACCCACATGGGATGGGCTGCCATGGACAGTAACCAGATAGGTCAACGCTCCTTTGTTAGCGTTCCAGATGGAACCGCTTGTGGGCTCGGGCATCAGCATTCCCAAGGTCGCAGGGGGAATCAATCCTGAATCCATAAGATACCGAGTTCCCAACCTCCCTCCGGTTTCCTCGTCGGGGACCAGGGTAAAGGTGATCCTGCCTTCAAGCTTTATCCCGCTTTCTTGAAGGACGCGAAGGGCAAAAAGCATGGCCACCAACCCGCCCTTCATATCAGAGCTTCCACGTCCATAAAGGCGACCTCTCCGGATGTGGGCTCTGAAATGCGAGCTTGAATCTGTGGGAACCACATCATAGTGACCGTGAAAATGAAGACTCTCTTTTCCCTCGCTATAACTGCCTAGGATGGAGAGACGCTGGAATTTTCCATCAGGCACTTTGACCACACGGTGGCTGAGGCCCCAATTTCTTAATTTCCTGGAGAGATAGTTCACACACTGCTTGTAAGATTCCCCCGGAGGGTCGACCGTAGGAATGGCGATCAGTTCACAGAGGGTTTCAAGGATTTGTGTCCTGTACTCCTTGATTCTTTTTCCAATATATTTTTCACCCATTGTTCTCTGGGAAGGATTCAAAAATTACCATATCCGCCAGATCCTTTTTAGATGGTTTCTCTGGCCACTCCCAAGGAATCCCGATGGGCGTGAAACATATGAGCTTGTATTTCTCGGGTATGCTGAAAAATCCTTTCATCCTTTCTTCTGGAAAAAAGGTGGTATAAAAACCTGTTCCATAGCCCAAGGCTCTGGCTGCTATCATAAGATAGCCTGCGGCCAAGGTCCCGTCATAAATAACATAATCTCCATATTCAGCTTCGCTGTCAGCAAGCACTGCCACGTAGACAGGAGCAGAAAGCACATTTTCGAGAAGCTCCTTGATTTTCCCTTGGGCTTGTGAAAGCTGCTCTTGAGTGGGCTTCCTTCTTGCCTTGTATCTTTCCAGAGCCCAGAGAAGAGCCTCCTTTTTCAGCGCGTCTAACTTTTCCCTGTCCTGAATGACCAGAAATTTCCAGGGCTGCTGGTTGCCTGCAGTGGGAGCAAAGCGGGCAGCATCAAGTATTTTAAGAATATGCTCTTTAGGGACCGGCGTAGGCTTGAATTTGCGGACAGTGCGTCGGTTCTTTATGGTGTTGAAAAGATAGACCTGATCGGAAGTGTACTTTATCTCTAAATCGTCCTCAGTATAATAGCGACTGATGGGAGTGCAAATATCGGCCACTACTTTCCACATGCCCTCTTCCTTATGGAAAACCAGGGTAAAGTAGGAATCCAGATGATACATTCCTCCTTCCGGCAATTTGCTCTTGTAGTGAAATATGGCGGTTGTGTACCCATAACTCTCACCTTCATGTGCTTCCAGAAAATCTACCGGCATCTCCCAACCAGTTTCCTTAAACCACTCTTCATGAAATTCATGATAACCTTGACGTGAATCAATCAGCTTCCCTCCACTGGTCAGGAAGAAAAACTTCTCATCATCGGTCACCGTAGTGAAAAGAGTCTTTAGATCAGATTTCTGAACAGCCTTGACATAAATATCAAAAGTTTCCTGGAGCGAAAGACCGGGCCGGTTTTGCGATGCCGCAGGCAGAAAGAGAATAAAAGCGGTTGAGGCCAGAATTAAAGCCGTACGAATGAACCTTTTTCTCATAAACTCCTCCTTTTTTTATCT
>CAYVAT010000010.1:31228-77865 GCA_964449165.1 uncultured Eubacteriales bacterium
AAGAAATGTCTTATTTTTCTTCAACATATCTATAGTCGGTCACGAAGGGAACCACGATGGTCTTGATGAGCTCTTTTCCATCCCTGAATAGAATAATCTTCAAGGTATCCCCTTCCTTGGCTTCCTCTTTTTGCTTCACAGCATCATCAAAATCCTGCTTGGATCTTATCTCTTTATCCTCGATTGAGAGAAGAACGTCTCCTTTTCGAACTTCCGCTTCTTGGAAAGCCGATCCAGGAACAACATCTTTTATCCAGCACTTATCTCCTTTGAATTCATAGTAAAAGCCCAGGATGTCAGGCCTCCTGTACTCTTCCACTTTGAAGCGAGAAAGTCTGGAGAGAATCTGTGGATAAAAGGCATTCAAATCTGGGTATATCTCACGATTCTTATCATACTCCTCAAAATATGCATAGAAATGCTTGATGAGTCTAAATCCCTTTTGGATTTCCTTCTGCAGCATTTCCATGGCTTTCTCCTCACCAAAGGCTTTCCTAAAGAGATGAAGCTGCCCGGCAGTAACCATGTGTTCGGCGAATGCCCTGTCCCAATCTCTATACCCCATGCGCTCGAAGTCTTTTTTCAGCGGTTTATAGAGATAAGCCAGCTTCATGATTTGCTCTCCATACTTCAGGGAAATAGGCTCGATAAAGCAGTGGCTGAATTCGTGGAAGGCAAAATAAGCACAGGCAAAACTGTTCTCACTCCCCAAGCCTCCATCAAGATGATAAAACCTCCACTCCCCATCCTTATCCTGTACTTCAACATGAGTGGCTGACTGAGCCATGAAAGGACAGGGTACAAAATAATAGCGCTTGACTTTTCTTCCGTAAAAATCCTCGAGCAGCTGAGGGATGTCGATTGGCGGTAGGTTAGCTTTGACTTCTTTCATGATAACTTGAATATCTTGGCTGTGAGCTTTCCAGAATTCTTCGAAACCAGATTTCAGATAAAAATCCCGTACTGATGTGAGGTATCCTTCAATCATCTTCTCCATATGTTTCCACTCCTGGTATTCTGCAGGAATGACTGCTTCCAACCGGGCATCAGGAAAATCAGAATAGTAGAGGGCCAGATAGTTGAAAACAAAGTACCACATTTTTTGAAAAAGCTGATCTGTCATCATCACCGCTGGATGGTCTTTAAAATCTTGGAAATAATCACGCGCCTGATTGACGAGGGGATGACGGAAGCGTTCCATCATCCCCTCGCCAGAAGGAGTAAGAATGACCAGAATATGAAAAACTGCTAGATTCTTCGGATAGGTTATCCAAAGCTTTTCACTGACTCTTATCTCGCTCTGAGCGTATACTTCCAGGCAAGAAAAAAACAAAATGAAAGCGATGACGATAATAACAATTAAGATTAGGAGTTTTTTACTCATTTCTGCATCTCCCCATTTTTATCTCCTCTCCGTGGAGGATATTACACGGAGCCAAACACACACGCATCCTTGAGCTGCCAAGAATTGAGTATATCTTAAATCGTGTGTGTTTCAACTCCCAATTCTTGTCTTTTCTAATCCTACCAATTTCAGATAAACAGATTGGCAAAATTCATGCCAAATCGAAATTTATCTTAAAAAAATTTTTGCTGACAACAGACTGATTCATTTTCTTGGCTATTCCCCCAGGCCAGTGATTCAGACCGCTCTTCTCTTCCCATGATAGCATGAGATTTTACTTCTACCTCTTTCATCCTTCCTTAAAAAGAGCATCTTAAAATTGGGGATCCTTCTGTAAAGGTTTTTTACAATTGGATAAAAAATTGCCAACAATAAATAGAGCTTTGACAGTATGAAGGCTGCCTTTATTTATCCTGTCGATAATCGACGATTTTAAGCTTGAGCTTGCCAATGATTTCTGAGACAGCCTGGGCCATTTCTTTGAAGATATCCTCATTCAGAAGGCTTCTGCCGAATTTGATGTGAGTGGCATCGGTATAATACTCACCGCTTTCCTCATCTACAGCTATCCATTTTGAATCGAGCCCCACCCAGCGGCCCACATAAACCTCAGGCCACATATGATAGGCAAACAGGCCCTGGGCATACATAATCCCCACGGCTGCTCTTGCTGGAATTCCCACAGCCCGACAGAGAGCAACAGTGATAACTGTATGCTCAGAGCAATCCCCTTGCCTGTTTATTAAAATTTCTTTGGCTGTGGCAAACCCCACATCATAATTGGGTGTCATCTCTCGTTTAACCCACTCGGCAATCATCTTGGCTGCCCGCCATGAATTTGTCTCTTCTCCGACGATTTGGTGGGCAGTCTCTACAATCTGAGGATCATCCGCCTGACAGAAAGAAGTTGGCTTCAGAAATTCCTTGAATTTCTCATCCTGAATGGGAAAAAAGACGGCCTCCTCCTCTCCGAAAAGCAAAGAGGACGTCTGAAGCAAAACAGAGTCATCTTTAATTTCTAAAATCTTTTGGCTTCCATCATCATAAGGAAAGTTCTTTATCCTGTCTGCTGGTATGCCACTCAATTGAAAAGTCACACTTTTAACCTTTTGTGGATTTTGGAAGATGACGTTGGATTTTATGATCGTGGAGAAAGCAATGTCGAAATTTTCTTCTGAAATCTCTAAGGCTTTTTCTTTGGGCATCCGAATGGCAGTTGTTGTAGCAAAGCTTACCTGGCTCAGAGATTTCCATGTTCTTCCTTCCTCATCAACCCACTCCTCTGTCACTATCGGAATAACATAACTGACATCTGTTTTAACATGCCACAAATCCATTTTTTTACCCAGGATAAGAATATCCTCCTTCCCGATTACTTCAAAATGGCAATCAGCAAGCGAATAAGAAAGAGGATCCAAGAGCTTGAGATCATACTCGCTTCCTTCTTTCAGTCCTTCCTCCTCGATAATCTTTTCCAGAGGTACTCCAAGATAAAATTCCTCCTGGTAGGTTAACTCTTTCACCGTTCTCTCTCCAATTTTGAATGTAATCATATTCGGCTTGATTTCAGCTTTGATGACCGTTTCATTATCAGACATCTTTGTCCTCATCACCAGCTCCAAAGGTCGGTACTGCTCATCGTAAAGAAATTCCTCAACTGTTTTTATCTCCACGGGATTTCCTCCTAACCGTGAAACTCTCATCCAGGACTCATTGGAACTTTTCTTGAACGTTTTCCCCCCTTTTTTTGAGTGCATCTCCTGGTTGTGGCTGTAGCCGACTTTTATTCCGTTCATGTAGATTCCCATCCAAGACTCAGATATTCTCTTCTCAGACGGCTTCTGTTCATCCTCTCTATAAAAGTCCGCCTGGGTCAAATTAACTGAGAGAAAGGCAAACAGAACAGACCATAACACGAGGCTCATAAATATTCTTAACGGCCTGCGTTCCATCGAAGCCTCCTTAGTGAAGTCTCACATCTGTATATACGGAATGATACACACATCGTTATCTATTATAGAAAAATGAGGGGAAATTTAGAAAAGAATTCTTTGCTGCTTCGAACCTATGACTGTAGCGGCTTGATTAAAAAGCTCTATTCTGGATGCGGATGTTATACCTTTTTACTTTTTCATTAAGAGTTGTGTATTTCATACCCAAGAATTGTGCAGTCTTTCTCTGGTTACCGTTGAACTGAGAAAGAGCCCGGACGATGATCATTCGCTCCAAGCTGCTGATAAGCTCCTTAAATGGAACCCTTTTCTTAATGCAAAAATATTCGATGAATAGCTTAATAATGTTCAGCCTGAATTTCTCTTCCCCCAGGGAAAAATCATCTCCTGATGAACGGCTATGAAAAATATCCTCGCCAGCTTTGCCTCTGTTTTCCTTTATGTCAAAAAACTCGACAATCTGTTCCTTTGTGACACTAAAGTCAGAGGATTTTTCTTCTGAGGAACCAGGTGAGGATGATTTTTGTTGTTCAAAGATTGTCCCTTCTGATGCCATCTCCATTCCCTTCCTTTTCACAATATTTGATTTTTTTCTTTGTTTTTCTCCAGAGCCAGAAGACAATCAATGGAATGATTCAATGCCTTTAAATCCAGAGGTTTAACAAAGAAATGACCGATAGACAACTGTTGCAACAGCTGCAGATCAATCAAATCCGGATAGGCTGATATCAGGATGACTTCTCCTCTATATCCAGATTTTCTTAATTCGGCCACCATCTCCAATCCATTCTTTCCTGGCAATTTCACATCAGCAATGACCAAATCAATCTTCAGTTTATGGAAACAGCTTAACGCCTCGTCGGCATCTTTTGCCAAAAACACCTTGTGATTCCTGCTGAGAATCAGGAAAAAAGTTTTCCTGATGGACTCGTCATCATCGACCACGATAATCTTTTTCTCTCTCATTTCTCTTCGATTCGATGCAAAATGGATCTTAAACATCCCTTAATTAGCAGATTTCATGCCAATTTATGAAGGATCTGAATCTTAGGGGAAAAAAAGCAAGTTTTTTGGCTTAAAAGGGACTAGGCAAAGCAAAAAAATTTACATCTGGTAAAAAGGGTTTACAACCTCGGGATCAGGAATATCAATACTCGATGTCGTAGTCTTTTATCTTCTTATCTAGGGTAGGTCGGGTGATTCGAAGAATCCGGCTGGCTCGCGTTTTATTTCCTTCTGTAGCCATCAGAACATGCTGGATGTAATCTCTCTCCATTTCCTTGAGAGAAACCAGCTCCTGAGGAAACATCTTCTTCTCTACGCTTTCCAGGGGCAAATTTTCTTCAAGAACCACATCTCCTTTGGCTAAAATCACCGCTCGAGTCAAAGCATTCTCCAACTCTCTGACATTTCCTTTCCAGGAAAAGTTGACCAGAAGTTTCATGACGTGAGGTGGAATTTTCCTGACGTTTTTGCGCAGATCGCGGTTGATCTTCTCCAGAAGATAAACCACTAGTTCAGGAATATCTCCCCTCCTGTCTCGGAGAGGAGGAAGATTTATTTCTACCACTTTCAGGCGGTAGTACAAGTCTTCCCGGAAACTGCCTTGGTCGATCAAATGTCCCAGATCCTGATTTGTAGCGGCAATAATCCTGGCCTCTGTTTTTAGGACCTTTTCTCCTCCCACTTTCATGAAATCCCTGGTCTCTATCACTCTTAAAAGTTTAGACTGAAGATTAGAGGAAACATCTCCTATCTCATCTAAAAAGAGAGTCCCTTTACCCGCTATCTCAAACTTCCCCTTTGTCTCACAAATAGCATCTGTGAAGGCCCCCTTAACATGGCCAAAAAGCTCGCTCTCCAGAAGAGTATCGGATATGGCTGAACAGTTGATAACGATGAAAGGCTCATGCTTATAAGGGCTGTTGTAGTGGATAGCCTTAGCCACCAGTTCCTTTCCCGTTCCGCTCTCTCCCTGGATGAGGACATTAGTCCTGGTATCAGCCACTGACCCTATCAGCTTGAACACCTTCCTCATCTGAGGGGAATGTCCGATGAGGTTATCGATGGTATATTCCCTCTGTCTTTCTTCCACAAGATAGCTGAGTTTTTCCTCCAGATGTTTCACCTCAAAGGCTTTTTCAATAGTCAGATCCAGTTCCACAAAATCAAGAGGCTTGACCATGTATTCAAAAGCTCCTGACTTTATGGCCTCAACGGTGGTTTTCATGTCATCATAAGCGGTCATGATGATGATCGAAGCATTCTCGGTTTTCTCTTTGATCTTTCGCAGGACCTCCAACCCATCTACATCAGGAAGACGGATATCCAGAATCACCAAATCCGGCAAGCACTCATCATATTTTTGAAGCCCTTCTTCTCCATCTTCAGCCAAGACCACCTCAAATCCCTCCTTGGAAAGATAGGAAGAGAGAGTTTTTCGGATCAAGGGATCATCATCTATGATTAAAATGGATTTCATTCCTCCCCCCCACAGGGAATAAGGATCTCGAAACAGGCTCCTTTCCCTTTTTTCTTCTTGACTCTGATAGATCCTTTGTGTTGTTCGACGATTTTTCTGGCGTTGGCCAAACCCAGCCCTATTCCGGACGACTTGGTCGTATAGAACGGCTCAAAAATAGTCTCCCAATCCTTCTCTGGAATGCCTCCCCCATTATCTGAGATTTCAATCCTTATTTTCTTTCCTTTGCTGTCGCCCTGATGAGAAAGAGATAGAACAATTTCCCCTCCATGATCCACGGCTTCATAAGCATTACGAAGTATGTTAAGAAAGACCTGTCTCAATTTGTCCGCATCCACATAGACTTCTGGTAAATTCTCCTGGAAATCTCTTTCCAGACGCACGCCTTTCTGTTCTAAAGACTCAGAAATCATCTTCACAGACTCATCTATTATCTGATCCACAGAAAAACGATCGCAATTTAGCGTGGATACTCTGGTGAAGTTGAGAAGCTCTTTGATAAAATTTTCAATCTGACCGATTCCTTCATGTGATATCTCCAAGTGGTCCATCTCCAAGCCTTCCAATTTATCACTCTCCAGAACCTTTTGAATATTGAGTTTAACGGATGTTAGAGGATTTCTTATCTCATGGGCAATACCAGCAGCAATACGACCGATAGAGGCCAGCTTTTCTGCCTGGATCAGCTTTTTCTGAGCCTCCGCTTCTCTTTCTTTAGCTAGCTGGAGCTGGTGGCTCATCTGGTTGAAATTCTTGGCTAAATTTCCGATCTCATCCTGAGAATCAATTTCGATCTTATGAGAAAAATCTCCTCTGGCAATGTTTACTGTCCCTTCTGCTAGCTTCTTGACAGGGCGTGTGATACGTCTGGCGAGAACGGTGGCCCCTATTGCTCCCATGATGATTCCTCCAAAACCGATCAAAACAAGCATCAGCCGAGTCTTAACAATATCTTCTCGCACATCCTCCAGAGAGAGGCCTATTTTAATCGCACCCCATCTTCTCGGAGAACCCTTGGCATAGATGGGAGTTTCAATCTCCAAGATCCGCATCACTTGTTGGGTTCTGCGATCTTTAAATTGCTTAGTTACAAAGGAATAGCTCCCTGCCTGCTCATCTGCGGGGAGATTGCTAGTTTTATATATATCATGGTAATCCTTTATGAATTGATTAGCTGCATAGGAATTGTTGTTCCTGTCATAGATGACAACATACAAGAGCTTCTCGTCGATCTGCTCCTCGATGTTTTCCTCTATCCCCTCTTTATCCCACATGAGAAGAGGCTGCAGGTTCAATTGAGCGATGTTGCTGGCAATCAGCATCCCTTTTTCTTTCTGTTCCTCAAATATGGCTCCCACTTCTCTCTTTTCGATAAGGAAAAGAATCAGCCCCACAAGACAGATAAGTAGAACGATCACAGAAATCATGAATCTTGTGGGGAGTGACATTCTCACTTTCATCTTTTGCCTTTACTTATCCACCCATATGTCTTTTGTGTCCAGATAATAAAGACCTAAAGGAGGCACTTCCACTCCTTTGACATAAGGCTGCATGGCCACTCGATTCTGTCGAGAGAATAGAGGAACAGCGGGAACATCAAAGAAAAGAAGCTTTTCCATCTGATGGAAAAGTTTAATCCTTCTTGTCCAGCTCTTCTCTACTTCAGATTGCTTCAAAAGAGAGTCCAGCTCGGGATTCTCATAGCGGAAAAGGTTGAAGACTGATTTCGAGTAAAACAAAGGACGGATGATATCCTCAGCGTCCGGAAAATTCAACGATTTTTCCACCAGGACGATATAAGGCCTTTTATAATTTTTTATTTCCTCAGAAGATCTATAATAGTCCAACCTTAATTTTAACCCTATGTTTTCAAGTTGTTTCTTGATCTCCCTATAGATCTTAATCTTTAACCGGGAGCTGGGAGACTCGAGCAAGAGAGTCAAAGTGGGAAAATCCTGGCCAGAATCCGATCCTGTTTTCTTCAGAAGTTCCTTGGCTTTTTGGGGATCGTAGGTTTTTTCATCATCCGAAGGGAAAAAACCAGGAAGTCTGGAAGGAATGTAGCCGTTGACTACCTGCTTTAAAATCTTTATATCATGGGCAGCCCGGACAATCTCCGCTTTATCCAAGCCGAAGTAAATCGCTCTTCTGACTTGCCTGCGGTCGAGAGGAGGTATATGACAACTCATTCCCAGATAAGCATACTGGAGTGAGCCGTTCTGGAAAATCTGATATTTAGAATCGATCAATTTTTCTGACAGCACTGGGATGGCATCGATCTCATTGTTAAGAAAATGATCTAAAGTAAAAAAAGGACAGAATTCTACAGCATCAAGGTAGGGTTTCCCGTTAAAATAATCATCGTTACGTTTGAGACGAACACCACATATTTCCAACTGTGGCGTTCTAAGCCAGTAGTCAAACTGGAAAGGGCCTGTTCCGCATGGCTTCCAAAAAAATCCCTTCCCTTTTTCTCTAGCCAGATCATGGGGAAGAATTTTACAGAAATGCATACTCAGAAGATAGAGGGCCGATATAAACGGTCTTCTCCAGTGAATCTCAAAGGTGTGTTTATCCAAGACAACTAAACCCTTCACGCTCCTGGCTTTACCTTCTCGAAATTCTTCAGCCCCTACCACTCTGGGGAGAAAGAATTGAAAATAGGGAGATTTGGTCTCTTTATCCAGCAGCCGCTCCAAAGAAAATTTAACATCTTCTGCCGAAAGCTCTCTTCCATTATGAAACCTCACTCCCTTTCTCAAGTAGAAGGTGTATTTCTTCCCATCTGGAGAAATCTCCCAATATTCAGCCAAACAGGGAATGATGTTCAGATTCTTGTCAAGCTTAACTAAGCCATCATATAGCTGTTCTGAAACAAAAATGTAGGAGTCCGGACTGGCTGGGTCAAGATCGGGATGGAACTTATCGATAAAGGACTTTAACCGAAATACTCCTCCATAACGTGGCTTATCGGCATTCAAGCCTTTTGCTGAGTCGGAAAAAATGAAGACAACAAAGATAAGACCGATCAGAAGAGTGATTGAGACGATCTTTTTCCACATCTTCTCTCCCTTAAATAATAATGCATTGATACCTTCAAAACAACAGTTTCACTCGCAAATTTCATGCCAAGCCTTGCTGTGCATCTAATCCTTTTAATATTAAGCAGCTGCGAGAGTCAATACTCTGATTATTTGTTGATAATGTAAATTATTTTTACAATAAAAACGAAATTTCTCCTTTTTTTTAAAAGACGAATTTGGAAAGAATCGTCCCTGGTTTTTAAAAAATAATAAGAACTGTCAGGATCTTGAAAGAGGATTAATCATTACAGCGTCGATTTCAAGGGGGCTGTCGCTTCTATCTAACAAAGGAAAAAGAAAATCACCATTTGCCGTCCATCTGGAATTCGGCTGAATCCAGCCAAAAGCCCGAATGGGTCAGTGAATCATACTGAGCCTGAAGAAGATCGTAATGGAATTTCTCCTCCTCTGTGATCTTTTGAAAGATTTCCCGAGCCACAGGATCATCGATGTCTTCTGCCGCTTTCCCGAAGAGATTAATAGCACTCTTCTCAAGTTCCATGCCTATCCTTAAAGCCTCGATCTCTCCTTTTCTTTCCTCTCCTTTGACACTAGTCTTGAGCCTTTCAATAAGATCGGACTTCCCCTCTATTTTTTCGTCCTGTATCTGCTTTTTCCAGTCTTTTCCCTTGAGAATCTGGCTGAACAACCTGCTGAAGGTTTCCAGATGCTTAACTTCCTCATCAGCCAGTCTTCGGAACATCTTCTTCCCTAGTTCGTGCCGGGTAATTTCTTCTGCATGTTGAAAAAATTTGCGACCGTTGATTTCCAGCTTGATAGCCTCCCTGATCACATCCTCAACCTGATGACTCATTTTTACCATGATGACCTCCTTATATTCTGGCTATGCCCAAAATTACTGGATATTTGACATATAAATGAATGCTGAACCGAAAATAGAAGTGATAGAATAGGCCTATGATCTTGTTTATTTAGAATTTTCCTCTGCCAGCTTCTTCCCTTTTTGAGCATATTCCAGAGACTTCCCTGGACGACCAAGGCGACTGTAGAGGTCGGCAAGAAGGAAATAACCCAGGGGAAGATCCTTCTTATCCGGTTTCAACTCAATCCCTTTTTCCACCAGGGAGATAGCTTCGTTAAACCTTTCTCCGCGATTTAAATAAATACGTGCCAGGTAGAAATAGCTCATCGGAAAATCGGGATTGATCTCTATAGTCTGGTTAAGATACTTCTCTTCTTTCTGGACATCCCCCAGCATGCGGTATGCTCGCGAGAGGTTAAAGCACGCCCTGAAGTTGTGAGGGATATTTTCGAGCTCCATCTTATACTCATCGACGGCCTTGAGCAGCTCTCCTCTTTCTTCCTGGATCAGAGCCAGATTGTAATGAAGATTTCTGAGTTTTGGATTGTATTCTTGGGCCTTTAAAAGATATTCCTCCGCCTCATCCCATCGTTTCTGGATAACATAAATGCCTCCGAGAGCATTGTATCCTGATGCAGAGAAGGGATTGAGCCTCACACATTCTTTATAATATTTGATGGCCTCATCAAATTCCTCCTTGAGATTTTTGATGTTGCCAAGGAGGTAGTACAGCTGAGAATCCGGCGGAATTACATCAATGACGCTTAAAACAAATTTCTCCGCCTCGTCAATCTCTCCCAGTCCCATGTAAGCATTGGCGATGTTTATCACAGTGAAGGTATCGCTGGGTCGTCTTTCCAGAACCTTAAAAAAGCTGTCCAGAGCATTTTGGAATTCCCTCTTTTTGAAATACAGATTTCCAAGGGTGAAGTAAGCATCCACAACATCTGGATCAGCCTCGATAATTCTGTTGATCAATGCAACCGCTTCATCATATTTATCCTCCAGCATCAGCTCTTTTGCCTGCGAAAGCTCGTTGAAGATCGTTATTTTTTCTTTGGGATTACCGAGTCTCTTTCCTTCCAGAGAGGACTGATCGACAAAGGTTCCGATATATCCCAGAGCTCCAAGTCTCTCGCGCGTCTCTTCATCGATATGACGATAATCCACATCAAAAGCTCCTTGACTCGATTCTCCCATAAACTGCTCGGCTGTCCGCATCAGTTTTCTCGCTTCTTCGGGATGTGAAGAGAAAAGATTTATCTTCTCATCAGGATCGCTTGCCAGGTCGTACAACTCCAATTCCGGTGCGATGATCAGCTTGAATCTGTCCTCCTGGATGCTCTTCAACTCGCTCCAGCCATAATGGAAACGTGGATAATAAGTTTCGGCATAGGCAAAACTTTCCTCATTCTCTTTCTCATCGAAAAATAAAGGCAGAAGGCTTTTTCCCTGGACCTGGGAAGGGATGGGCATTCCATCCATCTCCAAGACAGTAGGCATGATATCGACGAGAGAGACCACCTCTTCGCGCCGAATTCCATGAAGGTCATCAAAAGGTGTGACGAATATCAGGGGAACATGAATCCCTTCCTGGTAGACAAAAAATCCATGTGTGCTCTCCTGGTGTTCACCCAGGCTTTCTCCATGGTCTGCGGCAAAAATAAGGATGGTGCTGTCGATGAGGTTATTCTCTTCCAGATATCTCCACAGCCTTCCCAACTGAGAATCCGTGTAGGCAATCTCACCCACGTATGGCCTTTTGGGATACTTTTCCCTAAAGGGAGAGGGTGGTTTGTAAGGAGTATGCGGGTCGTAAAGATGGACCCAGGTGAAAAACCTTTCGTTTTTGTGCAGGTCGAGCCAGCGGAGCGCCTCGTCTATGACCTCATCACCCCTGCGCTGCACGTTTCCGAGAGAAATGGATTTGTACTTGCTCAAATCGAACTGGTCAAAATAGGTGTCGAATCCCTGGTTCAGTCCCCATTTTGAATCGAGCACGTAGGCTGCGACAAAGGCAGCCGTTTTGCAATCCTTTTCCTTAAAGACTTCGGCTAGAGTGACGAGTTCCTGAGGGACAAGAAACCCACCGTTATCGCGCACTCCGTGGAAGAGTGGATAGGTTCCTGTTAGCAGTGATGTGTGGGAAGGCAGAGTGAGGGGAGTCTGAGCGATGCACTTTTCAAACAGCACTCCCCGGGAAGCAAAGAGGTCCATTGTCGGCGTTTCAATAGATGGAAAACCATAGCAGTGGATACGGTCTGCCCGGAGAGTGTCAACAGTGATCAGGATGTAATTGAACTCTCTGCCTTTCATCAGGCGGGAAAAGGAAGGTTTTTTGGGAAGGAAAAACAGATACACACACACCAGGACAAGAATCAGGGCTAATGTCAGGGAGAGAATAAACTTAACAGGAGTAGTTTTCTTTTTCTTCTCCTGCTTCTTGTGCTTCTTGGCCTTGGACATATAAGAATTTTACCACAAACGGACATGAATCAGGAAATTGGAATGAATTTTGACGTTTAGTAAAAAAAAGGAGACTACAGACAAGCTGCAGTCTCCCTCTGAATTCTGCTTCTACGCGATTTTTAGAAGAAGAACCTGATACCCAACCGAAACGCGCGCGGTGATACTAGGTTGTAGACTTCGTGTCCGTCGGGTCCTGGGGCTGTGGGGTCGAATTCATGCGGTGACCAGTCATAGTCTACACGTTCTCCCCACCACGTGACAGTATCATCGTTAAAGACGTTGAAGATGTCCATCATCAGTCCGATCCGGTACTTCTCAGCGATCAGGAATGTTTTCTCCAATCTCAGATCCAGGTTCATCACATCCGGATACCGCCTCGACCCTCTGGCTTCGGTCTTTATGTACCGCCTGCCCTGGGCAAGTCTGGGACGTATCAGTCGGGAATAAGTGTCGCCGGTGATGTAGCTGAAGGAAGCGTTGAAGTGGATGTCCAGCGGAAGGATATAGGTTCCCTGCACTTTCAGCATATGGGTCGGGTCAACGGTGCTTCTTCCGTCCTGGTTTATCCAGAAGTTGGGGTCATAAATCGGGTTGCTGAAGACACTCCCCTGCCAACCGATATCTCCACCGAATTCGTTATCCATGGTTCCAGTGCACTTCGAATAGATGTACGATGCCAGGAGCTGCCAGCGGTCTGAGAAGCGCTTATTGAAGAGCACCTCGATGGCCCAGTAATCGCGGTAGGGTTCCTCCAGAATCCACGGATCCCCCAGGGATATGTTCTTGATGGTGAGGTTTCTCACACCGCTTGGATTTGTTTGCTCATAGACGGTATATACGTCACTTGTCCAGGGGTCGCTGACTGTGTCTGTGACGTAATCGGCATCGGATTGGACACGGCCTATAAAGTTCTGCCAATCCCTGTAGATGAAGGACACACCGAGAGAAGTATTCTTGAACAGTTCTCTCTCGATACCCACTGTGAACTGGTTCATATAGGGGTGCTTGATATCATCTGCCAGTGTGTAATTAAAGATATCCTGGTTCCACATGTACCAATCACTCGGGTCTCCGCCAAAAGATCCGCCCTCCCAATAGTTGAATGGCTGGATGGCACCGGGCTTGGCAACATCCAGAAAACCGGTGTACATGGCTTCTGTGAACTGACCGTAGTGCGCCTTGAAAACCGTGGAATGATCCCCGAAGATATCCCAGGCAAACCCGACTCGGGGAGCCAGACGCTCGGTCTTGTACTGCGCGCCGGAAACATCCTTGAAATAGCCGCGGTTGATGCTGTAGCGGAGGCCGAAGTTAAGCGTGAAGTTGTTGGAGATAGCCCATGAATCCTGGGCAAAGAGGTCAACACGGACATAGCTAGTGTTTAAGTCATAGCCCTCATACTGGTAGGCGTACAAGTAGCCGTACCAGTCGTAGATGTAGACATTGTGGCCGATGCCTTCGACATAGCCAGTGTATGCGTATCGGCTCCTGGCCCAGCCGCGCTCAAACTCCCCTCCGAACTTGAAATCATGGTTTCCTTTGATAAAGTCCTCAGCGTAGTGGGAGAGGCTGGCATTGGCCTGGTAGCGGCTGCGGTCTGCTTTATACCACCAATTGGAGTTACCCAGCCATGAGTTCTGCTCGGCGTCGAATACGGCCGTTGTATCCAGGCTTTCATAGGGATCCAGGTAGTAGATACCCAAAAAGAAAGATGCTTTGATGTCAAAGAATGTCTTGGGGTTCAGGACATAGGTCAGGCTGAAGTTGCCGACATGGTCCGGAGAACGCTGATGCACACACGTTTCGGGTGGATGCGTTGCGCTGGCTCGTCTGTTATCGACCGTGTATGCGTCAAATTCGTAAAAAGCACTCAGGTTCAGACGAGAGCTGAGCTGCGAGGATATCTTCAAGAACGCCCTGGGCATCATGCGATCCCAGTACTCGGAAAAGCCCGCCGGCCGCTCCTTCAAACGGGCATACTGAGCACCCCCGAAGAACCAGACTTTATCCTTCTGGATGGGTCCGCCAAAGTGGAAGCTGGTGTCGAAAGCTCCTTTCACAGGAGACTCCAGGTCGGGAAAATCGTCGATATATTCTTTGTTATTCTCCGCAGTCCAGAATCCTTTTTTGGTATCCTGGAAGATAAACTCAGCATGGCCGGAGATCTCATTCCCCCCAGACTTGGTAATGGTGTTGAAAATAACACCGGTGAAAGCGCCGTATTCGGCATTGAGCCCGATCCCCATAACCTTGGCCTCTTCGAGGATGTTGTAATCGAGAAAGACCCAGGCTGAACCACCCTCAGGGTCGGACACGTCCACACCATCGACCTGGTAAGAAATTCCTGTGTCGCTTGAGGAACCGTAAGCCACATCGGAAGTAACTCCAGGAGCCATGTTGATAATCTGGGTCACGAACTGGTTGGATGGTAGAGCTCTGAGCAGCTCATCCGACAGTGTAACCGACGCTGTCTCAGAAGTTTTCACATCGACGGTGGGCGCTATGGCGACCACGGTGACCTCTTCTTCCAAACTTGCCAGTTTCATCGCTATATCTACGGTCAACCGAACGGTTGTGTGAAGACGAATGTTCTCTCTGACTACCGTGGTAAAACCTTCAAGTTCAGCTTTGACTGTATACAGGCCGGGAGGAAGAGCTGGGAATCTGTATACACCCTGATTGTCTGTGATGAATACCCGTTCTCCCATTATCTTCGGGCTCGACAATGTCACTGTAACTCCAGGAAGAGGTGTCCCTTGCTCATCTACGATCGTCCCGACAATAGCTCCAGTCTCTTTGGATTGAGAGAAAGCAAGAGGAGATAGCAGGAGAAGCATTACGGCAAGAAATGCAAAAAATTTAAATCGCATTAGATACCTCCTTCTATTTTTTTAACCATACTTGACTCTGACTTTTTTTTGTAATTTCCTTTATTCTCACCTCCTGTCTGATGCTTATTATTTTGTCTATACAAATTATTCATTTATTCATTAAATGTTATTAATTCTATATTAAGTCTCATTTAGACAACATAATAAGCAAAAAATGTGCCAATTTTTAAGATTAACATTATTATTTATCTGGCAGAATTTAAATGAGTTGAAAAAAAATAAAAATATTTCTTTGTATATTTCAATCCAAATTTTTGAATAATCCAAACTTTTGAACTATCTTTCATACCCTGTCTTCTCCCTTAAGACCATCTCTGATACGGTATTCCTGACAACAAGGAACTAGACTTTCATATTTTCTGACTTGAAAAGAAATTATACAAGAATTTCTTTTCTCTGTATAGATCTTGCATTAAAAAAGACAGGAATAATTTTTATTGGTTTCGGATTGAGGGGAGCCTCCTCTCCACTGTCTGAATGGAAGAATTGCCCTCGCTCATCACAGTTCTGGAAATGCTTACCCGTCCAAGGAAGTAGCCTCATTTCCGTGATGCAACAATAGTCAGGTAAGCTGATTATGAAGTCATCCTGAGGCGAGCGGGCAAGGTTTCTGTCCATCCGAAGCCCATAGTGGCGGGTGGGAGGGTCTTGGCGAGGATGGATAGGAACCGATGCCCCGTGGGCTGACGAATGAGCTTACCTGACTGCTGTCGAAATTCTCATGGAAACAAGGATGCTTACTGCGACCAATTGAAACTTATCTTCACTTCTGTTATTTTGATAAATAGGAAGTTCCGATGAAAAAAATCGCAATTCTTTTTTTTATCCTGGGCACTTTATCCTCTATCTCAGCACAGCAAAACCTTTTACCTGAACACAAGGAATGGCTTGAGCTCGTTTCACCGATAATCACCAAAGTAGAAAGAGATGTCTTCCTGGCTCTGAAAACAGATGAGGAACGGAACAGGTTCATCCAAATTTTCTGGAAGCAGCGTGATCCTCTTCCTGATACGAATAAAAACGAATTCTACCAGGAGTACATGAGCCGAGTCCAGTTTGCGGATGCACAATTCGGCCATGAGACATCGAAAAAGGGGAGTCAGACAGAGAGAGGCATTTTCTATTTGCTCCTTGGCCCTCCTCTGGAAAGGACTTCCTACACAACCCAGTCTCAGCTTATGCCCATGGAACTCTGGTACTATCGTGGCGAAGTCCAGTACGGCCTTCCTGATTTCTTTTATCTCATTTTTTACCAGCCGCAAGGACTGGGAGAGTACCGCCTCTACCATCCAGGAATCGAAGGACCAGAGAAGCTCATAATCCACACATCTCCCGGTCAGACTTTCAACCGTAATAATGCGTTCAATTTAATAAAGAAAATATCTGCTGAACTAGCCAATGCTTCTTTGAGCTATCTTCCTGGAGAAAGAAATATCGATATTTCCTCTCTTTCTTCAGAGACCATCATCTCCAATATTTACTCTGTACCGGAAAAAAAATTCTCAGACTCCTACGCCCGGTCCTACCTCAAATACAAAGACTTTGTCGAGACAGAATACACACACAATTTTGTGGAGAGCAACTTCAGCATCAAAGCCTTTAAAAATGACAAACAGTTCTTCCTCCACTGGGCTTTGGAGCCAGAAAAAGTGAACTTTTCATTCTACCAGGAGAGATACTATGCTGTTTATCAATTGATTCTCAGGATGGAAGATACACAAGGAAACCTCATCCTCGAAAAAGAAGAAGAGATCCCTCTGCGAATCACAGCCGAGCAATACCAAAAACACGAGAGCCAACTTTTATCGATTCAGGATGTACTTCCTGTCATCCCAGGAAAATACCAAATCTTCTTTCTCCTTAAAAATAAGACGGCCCAAGATTTCACATCACAGCAAAGAGAAATTCTCATACCTGAGGAAAGAACTGAACCTGCTCTCAGCAATTTAATTCTCTATCATGGGCGTGAAAAATCTGGAGAGCAAAAGAAACAATCAATCAAGGCCTTTGCTTTTAAGGAATTCCAGTACCTCATCAACACCCAAAACAACTTCCTTCCTCAGGAGAGCATGGGTATTTACTGTCAGGGATATAACCTCAAAAATATTGAATCGGAGTCGTTGCTGATCGAGATTTTCCCCGTAAACAGTCAAACGCCCGTAGAGACTGAAAAAAAGCCCCTTGAAGAAATTTTAGGGTCTGATGGTATATCGATCGATGCAGAATCCATATCGCTTGCTTCCCTTAAGCCCGGGTATTACAGAGTAGAATTATCTATAATCGACCTTAAAGGAGAGAAAATCCTCAGCCAAAAAGAAAATTTCATCATCCTCTCCATTAACTATCCTGTCATTCCATGGGTCTTCTCCAAACAGCATGATGCCTTTCCCAACCCGGAGCATCTCTTTGTGCTGGCTTCACAATACTTCATGACGCGGAAATATGATAAAGCACTGGCTGCTCTCGAACGATCTCTCAAAATGAAAGAAGATCCCAATGTCCGGCTTTTAGAAGGAAAGGCTCTCTATGCCTTGGGTCGATTCGAGGATTCCATTTCTGTTGTCGAGCTTCTCTACCAGTCAACACAGAACCGGGAAACGGCCAAACTGATGGCCCTGAACTACTTCGGCCTGAGTGAGTGGGGTAAAGCTCTTTTTTATCTGGAAAAGCTATTGGAAGAAGCTCTGGAAATAAACGTTATGAACCTGGCTGCCGAATGTTACTTAAACCTGAATCAGCCGGAGAAAGCATTGCCGCTTATACAAAAATCACTGGAGCTCGACCCAAATCAGGATAAAGTCAAAGAGCAGGAGAAGAAAGCGAAAAGACAATTGAAAGAAAAATAAAGCAGTTCGTAACAGAGATTCCATTAAGTATAAAATTATTTCTGAAATATGACTTTGGAGGTAATTATGAAACGGCAATCCGTCCTTTTTTTGCTTTTGCTTATCATTACGACAATAAACCTATTTGCTCAATATGAAGGAAAGATCGAGGGGATTGTCACTGACGAAAGCGGTACTCCTTTGGAAAAGGTTCAGGTTACTATCACCTCAGTCAGGGCATCGAGCTTACAGTTTAAGTTGACGTCAGACAAAGAAGGCAAATTCATTCAGGTTGGACTGCGACCCGGATACTACCAGGTGAATTTTAAAAAGGAAGGATTTTTCACCGGCTCCTTGGATGTGCGAGTAAGAATATCTGAAACGAGCCGAGTGGAAGTCAAACTGAAAAAAACAGAATCCAGCGTAGATCCTGTATTCGCCAAGGCAGACAAGTTGTTTCATGAGGGGAACAAACTGTACGGAAAACAAAACTACCAAGAAGCTATCCCAAAATATGAAGAGGCCATCCGGCTTCATGACAAACAGTGGGCCTATTTTTTCAACCTTGGCTTAGCCTACAAGAAATTGGAGAAAATAGAAGAAGCCGCCAGCGCGTTCGAGAAAGCTTTGGCGCTCAACCCGGAAAGCTACAGCTGTAATAAAGAGATGGCCGAAACACTGGCAAAAATGGAAAAGTATGAAGAAGCAAAAAAGTACTACCAGAAAGCCGTAGAACTCAATCAGGATGATCCGGATACCTATTACAACTATGGTTTGGTTTTGATCCAGCTCGGCGAGAACGAGGAAGCACTGAAATCTTTTCTCAGAGTTGTGGAGCTTAAAGAAGACTACGCCGAAGCCTATTACCATCTGGGAACTCTCTATATCGGACAGAACAAAGTCAAGGAGGCGGTAAAAAATCTGGAAAAATTTTTGGAACTGGCGCCTGACAGTGAAAAAGCTAAAATCGCAAAGCAATTGCTTGACTATCTCAAAAAAGACAACCAGGAAAAAGAACAATGAACAAAAAGATTTTCCTATCTGCTCTCGTATTCATCCTTTTTATATCTTCTGACCTGCCAGCTAAAAAAAAGGATAAATACAAAGAATGGCTGAATGAGGTGAATCTCATCATTACCGATACGGAAAAAGCTGAATTCAAAAAACTGAAAAAAGATGCAGACAAAGAATTTTTTATCAATCTTTTCTGGGCAAAAAGAGACCCCACGCCTCAAACCGAAAAGAACGAATTCAAGGAGGAGTATTACCAGCGCTTGAGTTATGTCAAAAAGTCTTTTATCTACGGATACAAAACAGGAACAGCCACTGATATGGGGAAAGTCTATCTATACTTTGGCGAGCCGCTCAGAGTATTCAGGCAAGATCCTCGTGTCATCATCTGGGTTTATCCTGTTCAACCCTGGATGCATCTTGCTAAAGAAACCTTCACCATCGCCTTTTCCGCTGTTAAGACAGACTGGGTCAACCAGAACCGAGAGAAAGAGCTGGTCTCATCCATAGACTCCGATGGCTATGTTATCGACCGTTCCCAGACTGATGTTAGGGTGATGGAGGCTTTCTATGCCTGCCGGGAGAGGTTTCTGCTTAATCCGGACCTTAAAGAGCTTCCCGACTATAAAAAAGTCAAGGCATCCTCTCCTGAATCCTTCGAAGAAAAGCTCATTCAACAGGTGAAATTGACCAGCCAGGATAGTGTCCATATTCCATTCGAGAAAAAAATCCTGTTTATCAAAGCTCAAAGCAGGAGCTGCTATTTGACATTTTTTTTCAAAATTGATCCCGGTGAAAAGAGCGATGCCATCCATAAAAACCTGGTTTTCTTCGGCAGGTTGGAATCAAGGGACCATTCCTATGCGCTTCACCAGGAAAAAGATCTGGATAAAGAGAAAAACTATTTCATTTCTTACCTCGGACTTCCCGTAATGCCCGGAGAATACAAATTATTCATCGGCTTTCACACCAAGGATAAACAAATGTATTCTATAAAAATAGATCAGATTGAAGTGCCCGATTTCTGGAGTGAGGAGCTGGCTCTTTCCTCTCTTATCGCTTCCTGTCAATTTCGAGAGGAGAAGCCTTCAGCCAAAGCGAATGAGTATGATGTTTTTTCTTTAGGACGTTACACTTTCCTTCCTCGATTCAGCCAAGAATACACCAAGGAAGAACTTCTTAATGTCTTTTACTATATCTACAATCTCGCTGTGGATTCGAACCAAGAGTGCTCTCTTCTGATCGAGTTCGAGCTTCAGAAGGGGGAAAAGACGTTCAAGCTGAATCCTCAGAAAAGAAAGCAAAAGCTGGGAAAAGAAGCGGTCCTCCTAGAAGGAACTCAGATTCCTCTCTCTGCTCTTCCTGAGTCGGGAGAGTATGAATTGACAGTGAGAGTGACCGATGAAATCGCAAATAAAACAGTCAGTCAAAAGCTTAAGTTTGTCCTCCTTTAAGGTCAAGGTCAAAAGAGAACAACATTATCCAGAATGGATATCCTGAAGACAAAGGAGAGAAGGAGAGAGTCTCTTCCTCATCTCGATGGCCTTGACCGCGGCACTGGCTGAGGGGATGGTGGTAAAACAGGGTATCCGATAGGAGAAAGCGACTTTCCTGATCATTTGAGCATCCTTCCTCTCATACCTTCCCGAAGGAGTGTTCAATATCATAGAGACATTTCCTTCTTTCAGATCATCGAGGATGTTTTTCCCTTCTCCGTAAACCTTGCCGATGGTATCTACCCCATATCCGTGCCTGTGAAGATACTGCGCTGTCCCCTCGGTAGCGATCATCTTGAATCCTAACCCATCCAGTTTTTCCACAAGAGAAACAGCCTTCTGTTTGTCCTCATCACAGAAACTGATGAAAACTCTCCCTTCACAAGGTAGAAAGAATCCTGCTCCCTCCTCTGCTTTCAAAAAAGCCAGCGGAAAAGATCTATCCACGCCGATAGACTCCCCTGTGGAACGCATCTCCGGCCCGAGGATGGGATCAACTTCCAGGAATTTGTCAAAGGAAAAGACTGCTTCTTTGACAGCATAAAGGCCAGGAGCGGCTGGGATTAGATCGATGTTTTGGAGCTTTTCGCCCATGATCAACCTGATGGCGATCTTGGCCAGTGGTATTCCTGTCGCCTTGGAGATAAAGGGGACTGTTCTCGAAGCTCTGGGATTGACCTCCAGGATATAGATTTTTGTCCCTTTAACCGCAACCTGCACATTCATCAACCCCACAATCTTGAGCTCTCTGGCCATCAGGGCACATTGCTTCTTCACTTCCTCGACCACTCTGTCTGGCAGAAAATAGGGTGGAAGAACCATAGAAGCATCTCCTGAATGGATACCCGCCTCCTGGATATGTTCGAGAATTCCTCCGATGTAGACATCCTTCCCATCGCAAAGGAGGTCGACATCCAACTCGATGGCATTCTCGATAAACTCGTCGATAAGGATTGGATACTCGGCGCAATATTCCTGGATTGATTTGAGGTATTTCTCCAGCTCCTCCTCATCATGGATGACTCTCATGGCCCTCCCTCCCAGAACATAAGAGGGCCGAACAAGCACTGGGTATCCGATTCTTTCTGCAATCGCCAGGGCCTTCTTAAAATCTCTGGTCATGCCGTTTCTTGGACGAGTGAGATTCAGCCTTCTCAGAAATTGGTCGAACTTCTCTCTGTTTTCAGTCTGATCGATGGCAGAGGAGGATGTTCCTAGAATTTTGACTTTGTTCTTCCACAATCCTGTGGCGATCTTGAGCGGGGTCTGTCCGCCAAACTGGACGATGATTCCTTCTGGTCTCTCTTTTCGATTGATAGAAATCACATCTTCCAAGGTCACAGGATCAAAATAAAGCCGGTCGGATATATCATAATCAGTGGAGACAGTCTCTGGATTGGAATTGATCATTATGGCTCGATATCCCAGGTCTCGCAACCCCAAAACGCCGTGCACACAGCAATAATCAAACTCGATGCCCTGCCCAATCCGGTTGGGGCCCGAACCAAGAATAATAGCTTTTTTTTCCAGGATTTCCTCTGCTTCATCCTCCTCTTCAAAAGTAGAGTAGAAATAAGGAGTTTCCGATTCAAATTCCCCGGCACAGGTATCGACGACTTTCCACACAGGTTGTACCTTCTGTATCTTCCTCATTTTCCTGATTTCCTCTTCTCCAGAGTTTATAAGCCTTGCGATCCGCCTGTCAGAAAAACCAAGTTCTTTGGCTTTTCGCAAGAAACCGCTATCGAGCGTCTGAGCTTTTCGAGATTTTAATAACTCCTCAAAGTTGACGATTTCTTTGATGTTGTAGAGGAAGAAAGGATCAATCTTGGTCAGCTGTGCGATTTCTTCCAGAGGCAAACCTTGTCTCATCGCTTCAGCGATGAACCAGAGGCGTTCTGCATTCGGCTGAGCAAGCTTTTGCTTGAGATATTTACGACGGTTCGCATCTGGTTTTTCCTCCAGTCCCCAGCGGTCGATCTCCAGAGCCCGTATAGCCTTCTGGAGAGCTTCCTTGAAAGTTCGTCCGATAGCCATGGCTTCTCCCACAGATTTCATCTGAGTGGTTAGGGAGGGTTCTTCTTCGGGAAACTTTTCGAAAGCAAAGCGGGGAATCTTGACCACTACATAATCGATGGCAGGCTCAAAACAGGCTGGAGTTTTTTTGGTGATATCGTTGAGAATTTCATCCAGAGTATACCCCACAGCCAGCTTGGCCGCCATCTTGGCTATGGGGAATCCGGTCGCTTTAGAAGCCAGGGCCGAAGAGCGTGAAACACGGGGATTCATCTCGATGACCATCATCCTGCCATCTTCTGGATTGATGGCGAACTGGATGTTGGATCCACCTGTCTCCACCCCTACCTCTCTCATGATGGCAATGGCAGCGTTGCGTAGCCGCTGGTATTCCTTATCCGTTAAGGTCTGCGCAGGAGCCACTGTAATCGAATCTCCTGTATGCACTCCCATGGGGTCAAAGTTTTCGATAGAACAGACAATGACTACGTTATCCTTCTTATCGCGCATGACTTCCAGTTCAAATTCTTTCCAACCGATGATCGATTTCTCGATCAAAATTCTGCTGACGGGGCTGATAGCCAATCCCAGCGGTATGTATTTGTGGAAATCCTCCCAATCCAGAAGAATGTTGCCTCCTGTTCCACCCAAGGTGAAGGATGGACGAACAACCACTGGAAAGTGGATTTCTTTAACGATCTCTTGGGCTTCTTGGATGTTGGATGCATAGCCAGAAGAAGGAACTTCCAGGCCTATTCTTTCCATGGACTGGCGGAAGAGCATTCGATCTTCAGCCTTCCGGATGGAGCTTGTGTCAACTCCGATCAGCCGGATTCGATATCGCCTGAGGATACCTCTCTCGTGCAACTCCAGAGCTAGATTCAAGGCTTTCTGACCTCCCAAAGTAGCCAGCACAGCATCAGGTCTCTCCTTCTCGATGATTCTCTCCAGGTATTCCACAGTCAGAGGCTCCAGATAAGTACGATCGGCAAATTCAGGATCTGTCATGATCGTGGCCGGGTTAGAATTGAGGAGGATCACCTTGTAGTTCTCCTCCTTGAGAGCCTTAAGCGCCTGGGTTCCTGAATAATCAAACTCGGAGGCCTGGCCGATGATGATCGGACCAGACCCGATAATCAATATCGATCGAATGTCATCCCGCCTCGGCACTCTATCCTCCCTTAAAATCCTCCATCATGTGTAAAAAATCTCGAAAAAGATAGTTTGAGTCCATAGGGCCAGGAGAGCTTTCGGGATGATACTGGACAGAGAAAAGATGTTTCTCTCTCAAACAGAATCCTTCTGCTGTTCTATCGTTCAGGTTGAGATGAGTAAGTTTAGCTACCTCTCCAATAGAATCGATGTCCACAGCGAAACCATGGTTCTGGCAGGTGATCTCTATGGCCCCACTCTCAAGATTTTTCACTGGATGATTGCCGCCATGATGCCCGAATTTCAGCTTGTAGGTCTTCCCTCCTAAGGCTAAAGCGAGGAGTTGATGGCCGAGGCATATTCCGAAGAAAGGAACTTTCCCGACCAAATTCTTGATGTTATCAACAGCATAGGAAAGCGGCGCTGGATCTCCGGGCCCGTTAGAGAGAAGAACCCCATCTGGTTTCATCCTGAGCGTCTCTTCCCAGGGAGTAGAGGCAGGAACCACCTGAACATCAACCTGGTTGGAGGCAAGATTTCTCAGGATGTTTCTCTTGATTCCAAAGTCATAGGCCACCACAAAGTATTTCAGCCGCTTCTGCTCAAGATAGCCATGGGGCCATCCGTAGGTTTTCTCCCTCCATCTGTAAGCTTTATCCGTGGTAACATCTCTGACTAAATCACGGCCTACTATGGATGGAATGCTTCTTGCTCGAAGCACCAGATTCTGGATATCATCCTCGGATGTGGAAATGAGCGCCCTCTGAGCTCCGCCAGTCCGAATCATCTTGGTCAGTCTTCTGGTATCGATGCCCTGGATAGCGACAATCTTGTGTCTTTTGAGATATTCATCAAGGCTTTCTTCTTTCCTCCAGTTGGAAGGGAAAGCTGCCAGTTCCTTAACCACCAGCCCCTCCACCCAAGGATGCCAAGACTCCACATCCTCCAAATTGCATCCATAATTTCCGATAAGAGGATAGGTCATGGTAACGATTTGACCTTTGTATGAGGGATCTGTCAGGATTTCCTGGTACCCTGCCATGGATGTATTGAAGACGATCTCCCCTTCTGTGTCGGCTTCATATCCTATGGATTCACCGACAAAACAGGCTCCGTTTTCCAGCACAAGCAGAGCCTTTTTCCCGGCCATTCTAAATCGAAAAAAAATGTATCCTCAAAATTGTTTAGCCTATTTTACATATATTGGATTCTAAATTTAAGGATTTTTTCAAAAAGTTTATTCTTTGTAAGTATTGAGGACTCTCTCTTGCTGCCTGAACTCCCCCCATGGAGGCCTTCTCCTTCTCTGAAAAAAGAACCCTGCCCTTCCTCCCAGAGAAGAACAGGCAATCCATTATTTCTCTATCCTGAGTATATAAAAGTCTCTTTTTCGACCCTCTCTTTCTATCCCCCTGAAGTCGATGACCTTGTATCCTCTTTTAAAGAGCGTCTGAAAAACCTCTCTCGATTTCATCCTCCATCTCAAGGGAATGTCGCGCACCTCAGCTTGTGTCACATCTGTTTCTCTGAGCATTCGGTAAAAATCATAAGGAATCTCCACCAGCAAAAACTCCCGGTTTAAATCAAGGTTGATGTCTTTTACCAACGCAAGAGCCGCTTGACCGCTCCGTCCTTCAACTTCGACTCTTCTGGAGCTAAGCGCTAGATTTTTAGAAGCGAGCAGACTTTCCGCGTCATAATCAGGCCTTCGCACTTCTCTCTTCAGGTCCCACAATAGAGAAAAGCGGTCGCAAGGCACATCTGTCCTGTTAAGATACCCTCCAAACAGGCTGTAACAGGACTCCCTGTACTCCTTCACCTCCATCTGAAAGTGATGGATATTCCTGTAGGCGTTGACTCCTGTCAAGGGATCATAAGTGCAGGTGACCTTGAAGACTCCGAAGACCGACATCAGGCATTCTTTTTGGAATTCTTTTATCTGGATCCCCAGGCTGTATTTCTGAAAATCCTCTCTTACTCCAACATACTGGGAATAAAAGAGAAGATTATCCAAATCCCTGAAGGCAACATCCTTATCCTCTACCCCAACGAATCCATAGGAAAAGCCGATAAAGTGGTTTTCATCCTCCACAAATTTCCCTTGTGCATCTTCTACATAAACGGCGATAAAAAGCGCGCTTCCTTCATGGAAGAAGTTCTCACAAACCATATTACGCTCGCCAGGAAGAGTATCAGCGGGTTCCCCCCAGATATCATACCTTAACTTTTCATACTTTGTGTAATCACTGGCATCGGAGGACTTATCCATCCTGAACAGGAACCTTCTTCCTTTGACCTGGATGATCTTATCCAATTCCTTCATTTTTAAGGAGTTATCTTCCCCTTAACATTATCCCTGATGAGATTTTATCCAAACATTCATCCAAAAAGCAAGAACTGTTTGAATTCATCCTCATTTTGATATATGGTAATTGTCTTTATGGAGGCCGGCCGTAATCCACTCTGGCCTTGAAAAGAGGTGCCCGATGAAGAAGACTATACCTCTTGTCCTTCTTTCCTTCCTCATCTTCGCTTTGCTCCTTCACGCATCGGAATTTGAGGTCAAAATCCTCAAGGATGCCCAAGATCTTCCTGAAAAATTCTGCACCATGGGTAAAAAGGGAGACTATTTTGTCTCTGATGGAAAATACCTGGTGTTGCTGGGAGGAACTCCCAGACCTCTGGACTATCCTCCTCTCAATATCCCGCGATCAAATGCCATGGGAAGTATCATCGGCTTTGCACCGGCTGGAAAAAACATAGTGAGCGACCTGAGTATTGGATCTCCGGTCCTTAAGTTCATGGAGAGGCGCAACTTCCTGTCCTACTCCTCCTTGAAAGTTATAGAAAAAGGCTCTAGAGATGAAGTTCTAACCCTGAAAGCTTCGGCCACGTACAAAACTCAGGAGGGAAAAGAGGCTCTTATCGAAACCACCTATGATATTCTCCATCAAAAAGGTCAAATCAACATCACCTCAATCATCAAGAACACAGGAAAGCAGGAATTGGAGGAGCTGGACTTTTATCTTCATTTCGGGCCTCATCACAGCTATTACTTCAGCCCCTTTAACCGACTGCATCATCCAGAGCTGAATTTCCGCGTCTATCAGAAAAAAGGACATTACCTTGGCTGGATGGACCTGAATCCTGTACCTTCTTCTGATGAGGATGAGGAGCCTCAACCTGGGCTTCTTGCCCCTGGAGAAGAGTTTCATCTGAGCTATATCCTTTTTGTGGAAAGTCAAGGCAGCAGACTCCTTCAAAAAATCTACAGCCTTCTGGATAGGGAGCTGGAAACGGCCACCCTTCATTTCAGGGACACCAACGGAAGGATGATGGAAGTTATCGTTCGCAATGCCCTCTCCTCTTCAATCTTCTACCGTTCTTTCCTCAAAAATGCAGATAGTCTCACCATCCTTCTTCCTCAGGGTGTCTATCTTGTCAGAGGAAACATCTTTCCTGCGGTCTGTGAAGAATTCTTAATGGTGGCCGAAGGGGGAGAAAACTTCTGTACCCTTCAAAGTCCCCCTCTTGAAAAAGTGAAGGTAAAAATAATAGACAACCAAGGCTCTTTTGTTCCTGGGAAAGTGACCTTCCTCGGACTTGACCCGACCAAGACTCCTTATTTCATGCCTGAAGATCCCATAGAAAGCGGGAGAAGATGGGAGCTGTTCAAAAATTCCTGTTTTCCTCCTCAGAAGGGATTAGAATTAGAGCTACCCGTGGGCACTTACCTTGTCTACGCTTCTCGAGGACCTGACTATTCTCTTGATTATAAGGTGGCAGAAATCCTGAATGGGAAAACACAGGAACTGGTCTTTCAAATCGACAGAGTTGTTGAAAGAAAAAACCTTATCTCCATCGACCCTCACATGCACACTCTTGCCTCAGACGGAAGGGCAGATGTTCAACAAAGAGTAAAGTCGGTTGTCGCCGAAGGCCTGGATGTGGCAGTGGCTACAGATCACAATTTCATCAGTGACTACCGACCCGCCTTAAAAATCCTTGGCCTGGAAAAATATCTGGCTGTTATCTCAGGAAACGAGGTGACCCGGAATGGACTGATCCATTACAATAGCTATCCTCTGGAATGTCGAAAAGAAGAGGAACGGCATGGAGCTATTTCTCCTCTCGCAGAGGAAGCCTCTGTGCTCTTTGAAACCAGCCGCAGAAAAGATCCTCAAGCTCTGATTCAAGTAAATCATCCGCGTGATTCAGACATCGGTTATTTCAACAATTACCGTCTTGATCCAGAATCCGCCGCTTTTGCCTGGATCCATTTTGACACTTCTTTTGATCTTCTGGAAGTCATGAACGGACCTTGTTTCTCCTCTTTCAATGAAGAAGCTGTGCAGGATTGGTTCAATCTTCTCAATCGAGGCTATTACTTCCCCATCGTCGGTTCTTCTGACTCCCACACAATCGACAGAGGAGAGCCGGGCTATTGCCGGACTTACATCTATTACGGAGGCGGAAAAGGAGATAAGGTGGATTGGCTTCTGCTTGAAGAGGCTCTCAGGAAGGGACGATCATTCGTTTCCAACGGGCCGTTGGTCGAGTTCAAGATCAACGATATTCACGGACCCGGAGACCTGGTGACTGAATCGAAGGGGGAGGTGAGAGTCTCCGTTGAAGTTCGAAGTGCCCCCTGGGTTTCAGTCGATGAAGTTCGACTTGTGGTTAACGGAGAAAGGAAAATCGTCTTTCCCGTAAGTTGCCAGGATGAACGCATCCTGAAATTCTCTGAAGAGGTCGGCTTAAGCTTGGAAGAAGATGCCTATATCGCTGTAGAAGTCCTGGGTAAGAAAAGCCTTTTTCCAGTCCTGCAAAGCCAAGCAAGAAATGGAAAGCTGGAGAGTGCCACTCTCCCTTATGCTTTAACCAATCCTGTATTCATCGACGTAGACGGAACAGGCAGGTTCGACCCTCCCTGGCCTGATAAAATCCGACTCTCCTCTTCTCCGATCCTATTTAAAACAGGCGAAGATCGATATTGATAGAGGGAAAATCAGGGACATGTACCGGAAATTCAAGACGTTACAGATTTTGAAAAAAATCGGCACATGTCCCGAATTTCCGGTAACGTGTCCCTTGATTTCTGTATAATGCAGGTTCTTCTGGATTATTCATGAATAATCCAGGCTAACTATATTCCAGGCGAAAAAATTCTGGAAAACTTGAAAATTGCGCATTCAACCTTTTAAACCCAAGGATCCCCAATCTTTTTATAGTGAACCCAACATCATCACACTGATCCGACTTGCGGCATCCTTGACCTTCTTCGCTCTGGCGATTATCAAAACTAATCCTACTTACAACTACATAGGCCTCGCCATCCATTGGTTCGGCGACGTGGCCGATGGCCTTTATGCAAGAAAGTTCAAGCAGGAAACAATACTCGGAGCAGAAATAGATATCATCGCTGACCGGGTGGAAACCCTCTTCTTCTACATCATTTTTCTCTTTTTCCGTCCCTATCTATTCCTCCCCGCTGTCGTTTATATTATCGATTTTGCCTTTATCGATTTTTATCTGAGCTATCAATTTGTAAAATTCGACATCATCTCCCCCAACTATTTCTACAAGGTGGACCATACCATTTATCTTCTCAACTACAGTCCTGTGGCTAAATTCTGTAATTCTACGGTGGTAACGCTTATCCTTATCTTCCTTCCTCAACTACAGATTATCGCCTTATTTTCTGCTTTTCTTCTCATCGTGGTAAAAGGATTTTCTATTTATCTCTTGAATAAAAAGAGAAGAGTTGGTAAAAGAATAGATTCAGATAACTAGGTAAACAGAGATGAACAGTTCTCTTTTCCGCACGATTTCTTTGGCAAAACGAGGAGTCAATAATTTTTTTCTCAAAAGACCGTTCTGTGTTTCCTTCGAGGTAACCTATCGCTGCAACGCCCGTTGCGAGCATTGCCATCTCGGAGGACCGGTGGATGAAGTCAGAGCCACCCCTCAAAGGTATGGTGAGATCTGCGATGAGCTGAAGCCCGTTGTGGCTCAGGTCTCAGGGGGAGAACCCCTTCTCCGCAAAGACCTGGAAAAAATCATTGAAGCTCTCACCAACCGAAACGACGCTCCTTATGTTGTGGTCACCACTAACGGCGTTCTGTTGACCAGGGAAAGGTATATCAGCCTGAGACAGGCAGGGGTGGATGAGTTTTCCCTCTCCCTCGACTTTCCAGATGAACGCCATGATGAATTCCGTCGAGTCCCCGGTCTTTTCCATAAAATTAAGAATCTCATGGAGGAATTGAGTTCAGAAGATAAGGCTGTCACACTCAGCGGAGTAGTCAACAGAAAGAATTATAAAGATCTTATCTCTATGGCAGAATTGGCTCACCAATGGGGAGTGAGAATTAACTTCAGCACATACACCTGGCTGAGGACAAAGAAGAAAGAGTATCTCATCCCCCAGGAGGAAATACCTGAATTGAGAAGAATCATCAAGCGCCTTCTTCAATTCAAAAAAAAGTACGGAACGGTTTACCCATCTGGCTATGTGTTCCAAAAAATGGTGGAGTTCTTTGAAAAGGAGTCCATTCCTGATTGTCGTGCAGGCGAAAAATTTTTCGTCGTCAACCCTGACGGAAGTCTTTCACCCTGTGGCTTGATCATCAAAAACTACAAGACACAGAAAGAGATGCAACAAGATTTCCTCGGACAAAACACATGCAGCTACTGTTACACAAGTATCCGAGCTAACTCCGAAAAACCAACTAAATACCTCATCAGAGACAGTTTAAAGTCCCTTTAATATTCAATTTTCGGAACATCGATTAGATGAGCAATCATAAAGATTCTGATTCTTTTTCACTTCAAAAGAAAAATCAGATCAATTCTAGAACCAAAACCCTTATTTTTGTTCTCCAGATCATGCTTGTGGCCACACTCCTTATCATTTGGCTGAGCTCGACATCCATCCGCAGCAGTAAAAGCCTCTGGGTCCTCTTTTTCTACAGTTTCCCCTCTGAATTCCTGATCGCTGTGGTTCCTCACGAACCGATCCTCATCTACTTTGGCAAATTCTATACTCCCTTCACCGTGGCTGCAGTAGCTATCATCAGTACATTGCTGACCGAGGCTTTGAATTACTCTGCTTTCAAATACATAACCGAAGCCCAATTTTTTCAGAAAGTCAGTCATAAAAAGACTGTCACTAAGATCATAAACCTTTTCCAGAAATCCCCCTTCCTGGCCATTTGGATAGCCGGATTCACTCCTATCCCCTTTTATCCCTTCCGGTTCCTGGTGGTTTTAGCCCGTTACTCTCTGGTCCGATACTTGTTAGCCCTCTTTCTTTCTCGTACTCCCCGCTTCTGCATCCTCGCTTATTTAGGCCATGCCATAAACATTCCTGATTATCTGCTGATTGCTCTTTTTGTGGTTCTTATCGCTTCGATGAATGTCAATTTTCTGAGAAAAATCTTGAAAAGGAACAGGGGAAAAAAAGAGGATAACTCTCAGATCCCTGGTTAAGGGATCCATCGGATTTATCGTCAATCATAGGCCTGATTGCACTTATTTTTCGTTTTTGGTAAAAAGATAACGACCAATCAAAAGGTTCAACAGCCAATACAAATGAATAAGGCAGCCTCTTACTCCCATCCGTTGAAAATCTCGTGCATAGTCAATCCCCAAGCTGCAAACAAAAAATGGCAGAGAAGAAAACGTACTCGTCAATTCCTCATGAGAAATCTCCGATCCGATGTCATTGACTTCCAGAAAAGCAAGAAGCAGACCATAGACCTTGCACAAAGACTAAGTCAAAACCACGATATCATCGTGGCGGTGGGAGGAGACGGTACCATAGCCGATATTGTCCAGGGAGTCATTAATGCCCGGAAGGAGCAGGACGTCATCTTAGGTATTCTTCCTCTGGGAAGCGGAAATGCTTTCCGCAAATCGCTTGGCATTCCAAAGAATATGAGAAAAGCCCTCAAAATCATCCAAGAAGCTTACACCCGAAAAATCGATTTGATCATGATCGAAAGAAAAGCAGCCGGTTTTGCCAGCATCGGAGCCACAGCACGAGTGACTCAAGAAAAGCTTAAGCATAAGATCCCGGGTCTCTTCGGACATCTCTTGGCAGGAAGAATCATACTAAGCTTCCCCAAAAAAGAAGTTGAGATTGAACTTACGGACGGCTATGACGATCAGGGTAAACATTTCAATACAAAAAGGCTTAAGCTGAAACTGTTCGACTGTGTCATCGGAAAAACCAGTTATTTTGGCTATAGTTGGAGAATTGCTCCTAAGGCAAAAATCGATGACGGTCTTCTCGACATCACCCTCTTCGAAACCAGCGGAGTAAAATATTTTCTTCTCTTCCCGCTCATTTATTTCGGCATCTATCAGAGATCACTGAAACATTTCAAAGCTAAGCAGATGATTATCCGAGGAGAGTGCCTTCCAGTCCAATACAACGGTGAATTTCTGGCTGAAAGAAACAAAGTGCAGGTCAAGGTGCTTCCCAAAGCTCTAGGCATCATCACTTCAAAAAAGTAAGAAGGATAGCCTGGATATGTTGTCCATCTGAAGAATTTATTTTAAGGTGTGAAACAGGAAAAACTCAAACAAAAACAGAGGTCTTTCGAAGAGGAAAGATTTCTTCTCCTGTCTTATGAGGATGGAGAAGGCATGATGATCGCACCAGTTGAAAAATCTCCGTACACTTCAGCCTCTCCTCTTAAGAAAAGAAGGCCAACGTATGCTGCGGTGGCGGCATCCAGTTCATGAACAGAGGCCGTCTTCTTCAGTCTCCTGATCCCCAGGTCCTTCAAGCCCTGAAAGAGACCGCTGGGATCATGTTTGACCCTGGGAAAACCAAGAATATCCTGGGCACCCCCAGGATAGGCTTCCTGCACATTGATCTTCATCTTCTCCAGAGAATTTCTGAGATGGATGCCCCTCTCCGTCAATTTTCTCATCGGGCCCAACGTTATGGGGAAAAAGGGAATTCTTCTCCTTCTCAGTTCCTCATCACAAGGTCTGAGGTGTTGTCTGTTTCTCTCGTCGATAGATTTCCTCCCAGGAGGAAGAGTGAGGGGAGCATCCACTGCAACAAGGTCAGGAGCTTTCTCTTGGATCCAGCCGATGATCTCTTGATCTGAGAAGAGAAGGAGGGTGCTCGCTTGAAGACCTCGAAGAAGACACATTCCGCTGGGGCGGGTGGGAACTCCAGCCAAATCCACGCCGATAACTTTGAAATTCTTCAACCTGCCTGCTCCTTGATAAGGGTACCTGTTCACAAAAAGAAAAGAGACAACTCAAAATTAAGACTTTATAACCAGCCTGCGCAGGGCTTGGACGACTGGAGTAGGAAAGGAACGGCCCTCCAGTTTTTCGATATCCTCCAAGAATCTGACTCCTTTTTCCATTAAAGAAGGATGGCCCGTGGAAACTCTATCATACATATCTGCCAGGGCAATAATGCTGCTCCCTATTGGAATCTCTTCCAGACTCTTATCCATAACATCTTCTTGCTCGACATAATAATGGAAGTAGCCAAAAAGCAGAGGCTCGATCTCTTTCAATAGAGAGGCTGTTGTTTTGAGCATCACCTGTTCCTTATCACTCAGTTCAGATGGAGATAATCCTTCCCCCATAAAATCTAATACCTCCTCGAAAAGAGGAAGGTTGACCCTCAGATCCCCTGCCTCATGGAGAAGAGCCGCAGATTTAATATTCTCGATATGTCTTGTCTCCAGCCCTACTTCCTGGGCGATCTTTCCGGCAAGCAAGGAAACTCTTAACGAGCGAGGCCTTTCCTCATCTGCCATTTCCAAGTACTTGAGCATGATCTCTAGGACTCCGATGTAGGCTCTCCTCAGGTTTTTCACCTTGGATTCTCTCTGTTCAGAGACCAAACCGATTATGGCTCCCGTCAGTATCAAAAAGCTTCCCCAGGCAAGGAGGGTAATGAGCACATCCAGGTTAAACTCCTGGTTTTGACCAAAAAAGAGATTGGAAAAAACAAGATAGAGAATGATCAGAAGTACGCAAAATATAGCGGTCAAAACAGCCTGTCTTTTCCCCAGAAAATATCCCGAAAGAATGACAGGGAGAAAGAAAAAGTTAAGAAAGGCAAGCTTGTAATGAACCAGAAAAGCGATGGCCAAAATACCGATAAAAATAAGGATGATCAAAGCCAGCTCAAAGCGCTGGAGGAAGAAAGTCTTGAGCCTTCCCATCATGCTGATACTCTTAAGACTCCTCGCTTTAAGCCTTTATTCCAGCCTCCCTTTTGGAGCAACCAGACTCTCATTGATAAGCTGAATTTAAAGGATTGAGATATTTATAACATCCCCAGCAGGTTAAGTCAACCAACACCTAGCTTCAGGAAAGATCTGGTTTTGTCTTTTCCTGTATATGATATAATCAAATGTCTTCCCAAATATGTCTGCCAGGAGGAATGATGAACAGTAAACTAGTTTTGAGCTTAGTTCTTGTTTTTCTGTTTTCTGGATGTGCGGCACACCTGCACTTTGACTTCCTGGGAAAGGATGAAATAGCAGAGGTTATCCTTCTTAAAAGCAAAGCAAAAGAGAAAATCCTTATCCTCGATATCTCGGGAATCATCGGATCTTCCATCCGGCCCGGTCTCCTCGAAAGGGAGGGAGACATTCTCTCTCAGGTCTATTACAGACTTGAAAAAGCCTCTGAAGATCAGTGGATCAAGGGAGTCATCCTTCGTCTGGATACTCCAGGAGGAGAAGTTACAGCAAGCGACATTCTCTACAATGAGATCATCAGATTTAAGGAGAAAACAGGCCTTCCTGTGGTGGCCTTGATGATGGGACTGGCAGCTTCAGGCGGCTATTATGTGGCCTCTGCCTGTGACTATATCGTCGCCCATCCCTCCACCATTACAGGGAGTATCGGTGTGATATCGGTCTTTCCCAACCTGCATGACCTTTTTTCCAAAATCGGGATTGAGGTGAATGTCATCAAGTCAGGAAATCTGAAAGACTCAGGGTCGGCGTTCCGGGATCTTACAGATGAAGAAAGACAGATTTTCCAAGACGTCGTGGATAACTTTTACCAGAGATTCTTGGAAGTTATTTATTCTCGAAGGAAGGATGCCTTGTCCATGGAAGAGCTCAAAACACTTGCAGATGGACGCGTCTACACTTCTTCTCAGGCCTTGGAATTTAAACTCATCGATAAGGTGGGTTACTTCGACGATGCTTTAAAAGAAGTCCTCGCTCGTGCCTCCTTGAAAGAGGCAAACATCATCGCTTACACCTACTATCCCAAATCCAAAACAAACATCTATGCCGGTAACCTGAGTTCATCCGACCTTTGGAAAGAAAAGAGTATGGAAAAAACCCTTCTCTCATTGAAAAGCGGCTTCTATTATCTCTGGCTTCCCCAGCTCGCACGGTAAAAAGAGAGGACCATCTCTCACTTGGGAGGATCAGCCGCCAATCCTTGTTTTTATCTCAAAGACAGGAGCCTTCAGAATATGGGCCTCCACAGAACAGCTGTGGACTGACCGAATAACAGCCTTCTGGTATTTTTCGGGAAATTCTGGAGGAAGCAGAATCTCCATGATGATTCTCTCGATCATCTTGGTCTCCGCATTCTTTTCCGTGCTCATGATAAGTGAGGCCTTCTCTGCAGGAATTCCTCTACGCTGACAGAAAGCCATAACATAAAATCCAGCACAGGTGGCGATGGACGCCAGGAATAAATCGAATGGAGCAGGAGCAGAACCTTCACCGCCTGCATAGACAGGCTGGTCTGTTTTTATGGTAATTCCCTTGTATTCAGCATCCACTCTCATCCCTCCTGGAAAAGTCACTTTCATTTTCTGTCTCACTTCAAAACTCCTTTGCCATGAAAGATATAAAACTGTATTTTAATACAGATTCTGGCATTGTCAAAAAATTCTATCCTTCCTGCAAGCATCCTTATTTCGACAGTTCCGACAGCAGTCAAGTAAGCTGAGGTGGAAGCCATCCAGAGACGTGCGCGCACTCGGGTCAGCCTTCATCAGGAATGAAAGGACAAAGCAATAATATAGCTTCTGGCATAACATGAATGAGGAAGTCTGATCCCAGAGGACGAAGCCCATAGTGAAAGCGGGGAAAGTCTTGGCGAGAATGGACAGGAACCGCCTCCGTTTTCAACATCATTATCTATCAGAGAAATGCTTCCTCTTCTCCACACCCTTGGAAAACAGAGCCAACAACAGCTCTCTATCTTTCGAAGTAATGTTCAAACGTCCCAAAAGACCGTGAATTCTCTCTGTCATATGCACTCTGTTTGTTTTGTGGATAAATCCCTTGGCTTCGAGTTTCTCCAGAATCCTTTGTATACATTCTTCCTGCTCTCCTCGAAGCAAGGGGATCTCCTCACTTTCACTTTTTCTCTCGGGTTTCTGCTTAAAATAAAGAGAAAACAGGGTGATCAGCACAGCAGAGGATAGGTTGTAAGAAGGTTGGCGGCGGGCCTGGGGGATGGTAAAAACAAAATTAGCGTTCTCCAACTCTTCAGAAGTGAGGCCTGTCCTTTCGCAGCCAAAAAGAAGCCCAATCTTTACCTGTGGAGGAAAAGCAAGCATTCGGGAAATGGCCTTCTCCATGGTGAGCATAACAAAATTCTTCCTTCTCTTCGAGGTGGAAGCGAAAACAACATTCAGATCTGCAGTGGCTTGGGCTACTGTGTCGAAAAATTGGGCTTTCTCCAAAATTTCCTGGGCATGAACAGCTACTGAGTAAGACCTTGAATCCAGAGAATCCATTCCCACGATACGCAGACTCGCGAACCCTGTGTTTTTCATGTTTCTGGCAACAAGCCCGATGTTTTCTGGATTTTCTGGTCTGGAAAGAACAAGCGTAAAACTATTGCTGAACGTGGTCTCTTTCTTTTCACCTCTTCTGGTCATTCAACTATTATAAATAAGCCCTAAAAGAAAGGCTAGGCGGATAATATGGAAGAGATTTCAGTACCAGAGGCAAAGATAAGAATCAATCCTGCAGGTCAGTATTTTCCGGTGCTCCCGAATCCCCTCTCCCCCCGGGATGTTTCCTCAAGAGTATCTGACTCGACAACTTTGATTTCCTCCACAGGCTGAATCAACATCTGGGCCACCTTCATTCCCTTTTCTATGACAAAAGGTTTATTCCTGAGGTTGGCCATGACCACCTTGACTTCGCCCCTGTATCCTGAATCGATCACACCGGCCAGACGATGCACACCTTGGAGGGAAAGACCACTCTTATCCCAGATTAAGCCCACGAATCCTTGAGGAATAGCAACCTGAATACCTGTGGGTACAGCCAGGATTTGACCATTTTCCAAAACACAATCGACTGAAGAGAAAAGATCCAGGCCAGCATCTCCCCTGTGGCTGTATCGGGGCAGTCTGGCATCTTTCTGGATTCTTTTCACTCTGATTTCCATGATTCAGATTCCCTCGACTCTTACTTCATCAAAAAAGGGCTCTGCAATCCTGGCCATGAGCTTTATTTCTTCACGAGAATAGGGGATTCTATGGAGATAGTTGGCATCGAGTGTATTGACGGGCATAAATTGCTGGATCTGGAAGAATTTAGACCCTTTGAGCATCTGACTCATTTCCAGGATATCATCGGCTCCCACCAATCCTGGAACGACCGTGGTGCGAAAGAAATATCTAAGTCCCGAATCTCTTACTATTTTTATGCTCCTTGCGATATCCTCTGTCCTGACTTGTGCCTTCACCACCTCTCCATATCTCTCTAGCGGCGCCTTGACATCCATAGCCACACAATCTATCAGACCCTCATCGATCAACCTTTCAAGACGGGAAGGCAAGGAGCCGTTGGTATCGATCTTTATCCTAAGGTTTCTGTCTTTTATGAGAGAAAGAAGGAGATCTAGATGCTCATGAAGCAGGGGCTCCCCACCGGAAATACAGATGCCGTCAAGCCAATTCTTCCTTGAATCCAAGAAGCCTATAAAGTAATCCAGAGGAAAGGAGGGAAGGCTCTCCGCTCGTAACACCAGGTCTGAATTATGACAGTAGGGACACCGGAAATTGCATCCCCCTAAGAATACGGTAGAGGAAATGTGTCCGGGGAAATCTTTGGGGGCAAACTTTTCTAATCCCTTGATTTCAACCACTGTGAAAGCTCCTGCTCGCTGTTCAGCACAGCCGGGACTCTTCCATCCTGCTGAAGGATGAGCGTCGGTATGATGATGGCACCCTTGTCATCGCGCTTGAGAACATCCAAAAATCCTCTGATCTTTTTTTTGCTTTCCTTTTCAACCAAGTTGTATTCCCGGCCCTGCAAGTGCGTCTTTTCCAGAGAGCTTTTGAGAGCTTCACATTTGGGACAATTGGAATAGGTAAACAAAAAATACTCCATGAGCTTTACCCTGTAACCACGAAGGGTGTTCTATCACGGAACTCCTGTTGCTTCCCGTCATTCCAGGTTCCTACTGGCCTCAAGTAGCCGACAATTCTGGAGTAGACCTCTGTCCGTTCTCCACATTCAGGACATTTCTCTGCCTCTCCCCTGATGTAGCCATGGCTAGGGCACACGCTGAATGTGGGAGTGAGGCTGAAATAGGGAAGGGCAGTTTCGCTGATTTTTTGAACCATTCTTTTGCATGTTTCCCTGTTTATGGCTTCCGGCAGCAAAGAATGAAAGATAGTGCCTCCTGTGTAAAGGGGCTGGATATCCTTCTGATGCTCTATGGCTTCGAAGACATCTCGAGTAGCGTCCACATTGAGCTGGGAGGAATTGGTCAAGTAGGGATATTTTTCGGTTCCGGCGGTGATGATCCTATGATACTTTTCTTTATCCAGCCTGGCCAGCCGGTAGGAAGCCGATTCAGCTGGTGTTGCTTCGAGATTATAGAGATTCCCTGTCTCCTCTTGAAACTTGCGGATGGTTTCCCTCATAAAATGGAGAACTTCTATGACGAATTCCTTTCCCTCCTTGGTTCCGATTCCTTTCCCCATAAAATTTAAACAGCATTCATGCATCCCGCAAAGTCCTATGGTGGAAAAATGATTGTCGAAATGGCCAAGATAGACCAGTGTGTAGGGCATAAGCCCTTTACCCATCATGTTGTTGACCATCTCTCTTTTGGTCTCGAGGGATTCTTTGGCCAGTGTCATGACGTACTTCAAATTTTCAAAAAATTCCTCTCGAGAACCGGACTTATAACCAATCCTGTTCATGTTGATGGTGACCACTCCGATGGAACCGGTGGAATCCCCTGCTCCCCATATGTTTCCAGGCCTCCGCAGCAGTTCTCTCTGATCGAGGTTCAAGCGGCAGCACATCGCTCTTATATCACCAGGATCAAGATTTGTCCCGATATAATTTTGGAAATAGGGAATGCCATATTTAGCAGTGACCTCGAAAAGGAGGTTGGCATTGGAAGAATCCCAATCGAAATCTTTGGTCAGATTGTATGTGGGAATAGGAAAAGTAAAAACGCGGCCTTGTTGGTCTCCCTCAATCATAAGTTCCAGGAATGCGCGATTGATCATATCCATTTCTTCTTGGTATTCGCTATATGTAGAGGCCTGCTCCTCTCCTCCGACGATGACTTTTTTGTTTTTCATGTCGTCAGGCACCGTCCAGTCGAAAGTCAGGTTGGAAAAAGGAGTCTGCCATCCCCAACGGGAGGGAACGTTCAGTCCGAAAATGAGCTTCTGGATATCCTGTTTGACGTTCTCGTATCCGAGTTTATCAGCTCTGACAAAAGGAGCAAGAAACGTATCCACACTGGAAAAGGCCTGAGCACCAGCGAACTCCCCCTGCATGGTTCCGATGAAATTGACCATGTGCAAGGTGGCTGTTTCCAGATGCTTTGCTGGAAAAGAATGGATCTGATTGGGAACATGCCCAAAACCTTTCCTTAAGAGGTTTTCCAAAGACCAACCTGCACAATAGCCGACGATAGGATAGGAAAGATCGTGAATATGAAAATCACCTTCCATATGCGCCTTCTTTATGTTTTCTGAATAAAGCTGATTGAGAGCGAAATTGGCCAATACCTCTCCAGAAATGCGGGCATTGAGCCCGGAGAAACTCATCACCCCTTCGTTGCTGTTCTCCCTGATTTTCCAATCCAAGTTTTTGATATAATCTTTAATCAGCCTCTCCAAATTGATTCCTATCTTCCGGGCTTCTCTGATCTCTTTGTGTCTTTCGCGATAGAGAATGTAGGACTTTGCTACCTCATGATACCCCTGCTTCATGAGGACCATTTCCACAGTATCCTGAATCTGCTCCACCGAAGGAATGGTATAACCTCCGAATTTATCCTCGAGCATGAAGGTGACTATGTCAGAAACGGTCTTAGCTGCCTTCTGATCCACAAGGCCTTGGGATTCCATGGCTTTATAGACTGCACTCGTGATCTTATCTTGAACAAAGTCAGCGATACTCCCATCCCTCTTCTTAATTCTTGTCACCAATTCGTGCATTCGGTTCCTCCTCTTCTTAAATCAAATGCAAACACCACGTCCCCCATCCAAGGAAGTCTCTGTTCAGAGCCAGAAAAAATAACGAAAAAATAACCATATGTAGTATATTTTTAGGATGATGGGCACTAAATATGGTATCAGGCTCTAACTAATCTATACAGAACAGATTTCTTTGTCAAGGGGTTTTTATAAATTTCTTGAAATTTGTCTGTACTTTTTGCTTCTTTGAACAAAAGGCATCTGTTGATTACTCAAAATCTATGGTAAAATGCGGATTCAGCTAAATCTGCGGGAATCGAGGAAAAAAATGAAAACTCTGGAAGTTCATTCTCAATCCAAAGAAGAGTTCATCGACATCACCGGGAAAGCGAAAAATTTTGTGGATTCGTCGGGCGTCCGTAATGGTCTTTGCTTAATCTATGTCCCTCATACAACGGCAGCTGTAACCATAAACGAGAACGCCGATCCCTCTGTTAAAAAGGACATCATCTCCACTCTCAAGAAAATCGTTCCAGACTCCCTGCCCTACAGCCACCTTGAAGGTAACTCTCCTGCTCACATCAAATCAAGCCTGGTGGGATCATCAACCAGTATCATCATCGAAAATGGAGAGCTTGCCTTAGGAACCTGGCAGGGTATTTTTTTCTGTGAATTCGATGGACCTAGAAGACGGAAAGTTTATATCAGGACTCTCTCTCTTTAAAGGCATTTTTTGTCCAATGGGTGCTCTGTAAAGCTAAAATCAACCATCTCCTCCTCTTTCGCCTCTTTCGATTCTCCCTTCAAGGATAGGCTAGTCAAATTGTCGAGACTTAAGGATCTGTATTCACTTTCTTAACCTGGTTAGTGAGCCAATATCGCTCCTACTATGAAAATTGGATGAATTAAAAAGAAAGGCCGTAATCTCGGAGGGACTTCTCAAGGTTTGTTCGGGGAGTGAATAGAATGGTATTTATTTCCAGCCTTTGGGCCCCTTCGATATTCTCCTCCATGTCATCGATAAAAATACATTCTTGCGGTTTTGTCCCTGCCTGTTCCAATGCTGCCTGGTAGATCTGAGGATGGGGCTTCATGTATCCCACTTCATAGGAAAGGACGTAGGCATCGAACAGGAAAATTTCTGGGAAATTTTTTCGGACGAAGCCAAAGCGCATGACATCCGTGTTGGAAAGGAGGACAAGCCTGTATTTTGACTTCAACCTCTTCAGAGTCTCCAACACCGGCTGGTTAAGGGAAAAAACATCACTATAGATTTCATAAAAATTCCTCAAAGCTATCTTCGCTTTAAACCTGTGGATAACTTCTTCATAAAATTGCTGGGGTGTCATCTTGCCTCGATCAAAGTCCATCACTAATTCAAAATTGGTTCTCGCTAACTCCTTTATCCTCTCCAAGGAAAAAGGAGAATATTGAGTTATCTTTCTAAAGAAAATATCGTTGTCGAAAAAGAGTACTACTTTCCCTAAATCAGAAACCACGCTCCTGATCACTGGCTTCTCCTCCTCTTAAGCTTGGAATCCACTTATTGTTCGTATCATCTCCTTTCATGATTTTGTCAAAAATATGATAACAAACACATCGTGTCAAGTTTCCACACATTTGTACCCGGTTAGATAGCGAGGCGGGTGTTGCTGTCCATCCAAAACCCATGGTGGTGGGTGGGAGGGTCTTGGCGAGGATGGAGGGAAACTGCTGATCCGGATGGCTTCCTCCTAAGCTTACCTGACTGCTGGTGAAAGTACCTTGTAAATAAGGATGCTTGCATATTTGACCTTGCTTAAAAAAAATGTATGATAGGGTCACCTCCATGAAAGAGAAAACCACTCTCTCCAAAATACTATCTCCTTGTGAATTTTTACTCTGGAGTTCGAACTCTAAAAAAATAATCAAATGAAAAATCTTTAAAACCACAAGAAAGGAGGAATTCACTGATGAGTACAGCAATGGGAAAAAAGGGGACGGCCACAATTTGGATGATTCTCTTTCTCTGTGTCCTTCTCATCGTAGGAGGAGCTTTCGCTCTCTATTATTTCAAGGGAAAGAGAATAACCACAAAAGACATCGCCGCTTCGGAAAAAATCATCGGACTCCGGCTCACTCCAAAAGAAAGAAAAATGATGTTGGATGATCTGAAACAGAATGTAAAAAGCTACCTAGCGCTGAGGAAAGTCCCACTTGAGAACCAAGTTCCCCCATCACTCTTTTTCAATCCCATAGTTCCCGGAGAGTCCTTCCCAAGTGAACACAAACCTTACTCCTTTTCCCCCGATTCAGAGGCTCAGCTGCCAGAGAACCTTGAGGATCTGGCCTTTTATCCTCTCACCGCACTGGCACAGCTGATAAAGACACGACAGGTCACATCGACACAGCTCACTAAAATCTATCTTAAGCGCCTAAAAAAATTCGGCCCACGACTGGAATGTGTGGTCACCCTCACCGAAGAAATAGCTCTCCAGCAGGCCAGACGCGCTGATGAAGAAATAGCCTCCGGTCTTTATCGAGGTCCCCTCCACGGCATTCCTTGGGGAGCAAAGGATCTCCTGGCTACTAAGGGAATCAGGACAACGTGGGGATCTGTACCTTATAAGGATCAGGTCATCGATAAAGATGCCACTGTTGTGAAAAGGCTCAGAAAGGCGGGAGCTGTCTTAGTGGCCAAACTTACCATGGGAGCCTTGGCTTGGGGGGATGTCTGGTTTGGAGGGAAAACGCGGAATCCATGGAATCTCAAACAGGGGTCGAGTGGCTCTTCTGCCGGCTCAGCCTCAGCCACTGCTGCAGGGCTGGTGGGTTTCTCCATTGGTACAGAAACATGGGGATCAATTGTTTCCCCTTGCACAAGATGTGGAGCAACTGGACTGCGTCCTACCTTTGGTCGAGTGAGCCGCTATGGCGCTATGGCTTTGAGCTGGAGCATGGATAAGATTGGCCCTATTTGCCGTTCAGTCGAAGATTGTGCCTTGATTTTCGACGCAATCTATGGACCTGATGGAAACGACTTGAGCGTTGTCGATCTTCCCTTCAACTGGGATCCTTCCCTGAGTTTGGAAAATATCCGGGTGGGTTATCTGAAAAAGGCGTTTACGGAAGAATACAGGGGGAAACAAAACGATCAGGCCTCTCTTGAGGTGCTTCGCTCCCTTGGAGTAGATCTTATCCCCTTTGAGCTTCCATCTTTTCCCGTTAATGACCTTTCTTTTATCCTCAACGCTGAAGCTGCCGCCGCCTTCGATGAGCTAACCCGAAGCGGAAAGGACGATCAACTCATCCGCCAAGGGAAGAGAGCCTGGCCAAACGTTTTTCGTCAAGCAAGATTCATCCCTGCAGTGGAATACATTCAAGCCAATCGCATCAGATCCTTGCTCATGCAGGAGATGGCCAAGAGAATGAAAGGAATCGACGTTTATGTGGCTCCTTCCTTCGGCAACAGCAATCTCCTCTTGACTAATCTTACTGGCCACCCAGCAGTTGTGGTTCCCAACGGTTTTGATGAACAAGGAAGTCCCACCAGTATATCTTTCATCGGGAATATCTTTGAAGAGTCAAAAAGCCTCAGGCTAGCCAAAGCTTATCAGGATGCTACAGACTACCACCTTAAGCATCCGAAATTGAAGTAGAATTTAGTTCAGATCAGTAAATAAAATTAAATTGAAGATTGAAGTATCAAACCTCGTCCTGATCTGCGTTCAAAACAGTCCGGCAAACAGAACATCCGCATGGAAGAGTTCTCGTGTTCTTCTGCGGATACTCCAATCCACAGTATCTTTTATGGCAATATAAAACCAGAATTTATCGAAGAGCCTGAGTTTATTCATGTAATACAGAGCAAAATCGGTGATATTATCTACCAAAACCGTGCCTATCTCTTTTCCTTCCTCATCGAGCACGACAAATTTATAATTGATTTTATCCACATCTCCCTCTTTAACCGTCTCCTCCTCCAGCCGACCATACACCTTGACTCTTTCCTTTCCTTCCCAGCTGTTCTTCTTATCATAGGAGATGTCTTTCAAAATTTCGAACTCATTTCTTGCCTTTAAATCTAAATAGTCATCGAGGACAGGAACTTCAGTCCGGGTAAAGACATTTCTCCAAACGTCTTCTGCCTCTTTGAGTTCTATAGTGTTGGCTATCAGAATCGCTGGATTTTCCGGACTAAACTCCCCTTCTCCTCTAACCATTTGTCCGATTAGTTCTTTGGTGTCACCCACTTCTAGAGGACCTTGGATTACGATATCAAATCCTTGAACTTCGGGGATATACATATATTTCCCGACCGCAACTTTAACCGTGCCATCGAACTCTATGATTCCTTCTTTGGTGGCGGATATTCCTTCCTCCTCGGCAGCCTCTTCAGCTTCCTTCTTACAGGCTACATCCCCTGCTATGACTAATAATAAAGCCAGCGTTACAAAAGCAAGGACTCGGACGATCTTCTCCATCTTGACTTTCCCTTCTTGAGGAATCAAACTCCTAATAGTCATGCTCATACCTCCAAAAGTTAATCTCTCATAGAGCGAAGGTTAAGCGAGAACGCTTTGTTAATTCCTACCTGTAAAATGCACTTTTTTCAATCAATTAAAGATAATTTATACCACTGGAGAAAATAAAAGTAAAGAGGAAAATGTCAATTATTCTTAGAACAATAGGTCATCAATTTATTTCTTCTTCACTCTGCCACGGGAAGAGTGCTTCACGGAGGTGGAGCTCCGCCGAGAAGAACTTTTCATGCTTCTCTGAGGAGAATTTTTTCTTGGAGAGAAAGATCTCTTCGGAGTCGAGGATCGACTTATGGAACGAGAAAAATTTCGACCGGTATTACCCCTCGCTGAACTGGACCTGAAAGAACTTGATCGTCTGGGTGTGTAGCTTCTCAAGGAGGATCCTCTTTGTGGTAAAGGTGCAGATTTCAATCGTGAAGAGGACGCTCCAAGCCGCCTCCTTGAAAAAGATGAAGATGTCCTTCTGGAGCGCGATAGAGTGGTAATTTCCTTCCTCGAAGGATAAATTCTAAGATTTTTACCTGAGCGGGATACCCTGTTAGTCCTGGAGAATGAGTTCCGACCAGTGGTCAATTTACTTCTGGATGGAGAAGAGTTTCTCCTTGCAGTCATCCTGGTTGACGACCGTAAATAGGTACTACCTCTTTTCTTCACTATCCGGGAGAGGGAGCCAGAAGGCTTCCTTGGCTGGATCAAGCTCCGTCTCGAAGTATCAGAACGAAGGGAGCGGATCGCAGAAGGCCGCGCAGCTTTTCCAGATCTATAGCTCTTATTTACAGTACGAAGAGAAGATCTGGAGAGGGTTTTAGCTGCCACCCCAGATCGATTCACTACTGGTCTAATCGAAGGCTGCTTCGAAGAAAGGGATATCTTTCCCAGCTTGGCCACTTTACTCTGCCTCAAGGCAACCTTTGAAATCCGCGGGTTCTGCAAATGCCTTTTGTGGATGACGGTCAAAGCTCGAGAATGCAGCGGATAGTACCGGTCATAATACCTGCCATAAAAATGGCTGTTGAGAACAACGCCGGGATACCCATAGTAACTCAAAGGACACCAGCCAATATAGTCATAGCCTCTATACCAGTGTACCCAGGCCGGACCCCAATAGCGAGTGGGAATCCAATACCAGCCCAAGCCTACTCTCCAATGCCATCTTCCGTAGTGATAGACGCACCATCCCCAGGGTTCCTGAGAGATCCAAGTCCATCCGATGATAGGATACCAGAGCCAACGGCCATACAAGTAGGGCCGCCAATCAAAATGACGAACATAAGGGACCCAGACGTAACCATAGGGACGTTCGTAAACCCAACGACCAGAGTAGGCTAACTCCTCCTCGTATTCATAGAGGTCGGAAGGAAGATATCCTCTGCTAACAATCCGGTTATGCTGAGCATCTCGCGATCGACTCCAAGAGGCAAAATCATCTCCTTCATAGGCATTAAAATAGCGGGGATCGGATTGAAAGCTCCCATTAGCTACTACAATATTCTCTTCGCGCCTGAGCAAAAGAGACCCCTCCTCACCTGCTGCTTCTGCTGCTCCCTCATAAACGGAGAACTCCGTTTCCCTGTTCTCTCTGACATTCGCCCTGTAAAGCCCCTCCTTTAATATATAAAAAGAGGCATCTGGTGTATGGATTTCAATGCCTTTATCCTTTTCTAAAAAATTGACTCTCAAAAAAATCTCTCCCGAAAGCAAATGAAGCTCTACGAGATAATCTCCTTCCCGGGGAAGACGGATAAAGTCAATTTGCGTGAAGCTCGAAGCTCTCAGATAATTTTGTTTTCCCAAATGGACTTCTGCACGACCTCTGTTCAGGCCCAGTTTGTCTCCTTCGATGAGCACCAAGTTGACCACGCCTTCTTCATAGCCCAAATCTTCAGCCCGCTGGACATAAACATCACCCTCCACATAATTCAAACGCGCAAAGCTGTAACTATAATATCCTTCAGGGGGAGAAGATAGAGCTGCAGAAACAAGAAAGAGCAGGCAAGCGCCAAAAACAAGTATTCTTTTCATTTCTCCTCCTTTCCATCCATGTAAGTAGCAAAAAATATGCCAATGATTCCTCCCAGAAAAA
>CAYVAT010000010.1:77965-80840 GCA_964449165.1 uncultured Eubacteriales bacterium
TCAGGAGGGTGCAGCCTCTCTTAAGGCTACACCTCCCTTTCAACTCACCCGTAGTCTTGAGGGTTCCTGTTTTTTCTGGACTTAAGCTTTCTTAAGGATGGGCATGCCGGTTCGCTCTGTCTCAATTACCTTATAGCCGGCAGGAACACTATCCAAAGCCCCTGATCTGATATCTCGAGCGAAATAATAGATTCTTTGTATCCGGCCACCCTTTAAATTGACATCCTTGAAGTGAAGAAAGTACTTTACCCCTTTTGAGTTGTTGTACTCATAAGCCATATCTATAACCTCCAAATTAAATTTTAGTCTATAATCTAAACCCCAAACTGATCCCAAAAAGATGGGCATTTGTAGAATATGTCCCCTCCCCCAGGTTCACTCCGCTGGCCATATAAATGGGAATATTCCGGTTTGGGCTTGTTCTTTTGTCGAAAGGCTCATATTGATAGGCAACGTCGATAGAAAAATTTCCAGCGCTGTATCCGATACCTCCTGTGAAGCCCCATCTGGAGGCATCGGGAAGTACAGGATCCATGGATTCAACGGGCTGAGGTGTCTGGTCGTAGAAAATTCCAGCCCTGAGGGCTAGGTTTTCATTCATCTGGTACTGAATACCACCTCGAAAAATGAACGAATCCTCCCAGTCTTCATCGACTTCCTTATCACTGAATTCAAACCCGGGAACAGCGATAGGAACATCCACACCCACAACATACCTGTCGAAGGAACTCCATAAGATATAGTGAATATCGGCGGAAAGGATGAGGCTCTCGCTCAGGTTAAAGGCTGCTCCCACTCCCAGAATATGGGGGAATTTGAAAGAGGTTGAGGCATCACCTTCACTGGGGATAATTTGAGCCATGGCTTGCGCCACGGGACCGGCAGGGATCAATTGATCATAAGGAGCAAGAATCTGGACTTGAGGGTTTTCCAAATCCAAATCTCCTTCAAAATCGATTTTAAAGCCGCTGCGCCAGTTGAATCCGATGGAGAAATTTTCTCCCCGATAAAGGGCACCAGCATTCAGTCCCCACCCGCTACCAGATGCTTCCAAAGAAACGGGAATAGAGACCAAGGAATTAACAGTAAAAGGCATACCGATCAATGGTCCTATGTTTAGAGCTTCCAGTTCGACCAGTTTGAAATCTATTGTAGCATAGATATAGGAGACGCCTATTCCCAAAGAGAAGTTTTCATTCACCTTGTAGGCGAGAGTGGGATTGAAGAAAAATGTTGCCATGTCGTCCGAATAAGCAATGTACTTCAAAGGATAATCCTTAGGCCATTTTGTCCCCAGGCCGTAAGGAGAAAAAAAGCCAAATCCAGCTGCAACCCGGTCGTTGATCTTATGGGAGATGTAGAATGAGGAGGGATAAAACCATTGAGACTCGCCATCGACATTCTGGTATGTAGGATCCGGCCAGTTAGATAGACTTAGAGAGTTTTGTGGCCGGATGAGAGTGGTACCAAATGAAATCTGTGTTCCCTCCAGCCAGGCTATGCCAGCGGGATTGTGAAAAATCGCAGTCGGATTGTTAGCCAAAGCGACGAATGCTCCCCCCATCCCCATAGCCGCGGCTCCATGCTCATAGATGAGGAAACCAGAACCATGACTGAGAAGACTTGTCCCCAAAAAAAGCAAAAAACACAGAACAGTCAAAAGGATGGATTTTTTCATCTGCACCTCTCTTCTTTAATTTTACCCTCTACATGACTTATTGGTCGCAGTAAGAACCTATGGCCAATTTTCCTGGTCTTGTCCAACTATTTATAGGAAAAAACAGAAGATGTCAAGAAATTTTATAAAAATTATGCCTGATTTATATCTCCCTCCACCGGAGAAAAACACAGTAAATTCTCACTTAATTGGTTTCACAAAAACATCGATTCCGCATACATATACATAAAATGAAAATTTTTGGGCTTTCACAAATTTTTTTCTTTACAAGTTGTTTTTTTTTGCTATAATGATTATAGCTCTCTTGTGCGGGCTGGAGAGAGCCCCCACCTTTTAGGTTCCCATCATCAACCCCCCTTTTGCTGACAACAGCCCGCACTCTATTCAGTAACAAACCATCTCCTGTAGATATGTCCTTATAGCTGTAATGAGGAGAAAAAGCTTTTTTGTATCGGCGAATTGACTGAAGGACCGGGCTTATTTGATGGGCTCTCCCTCAGGGTATTTATGGATAACCTCGGCTGGCACCTCAAAGACTTTCCCCCACCCCCCATAGCGCTGGAGCATGCGCGGAGATGTGAGGCCCCTTTTCTTTCCGTTTTCTATCAGATAGACCGGCCGGTTGGGCCGATCACCTCTCTCGATGATCAAATAGCCCTCGAAGTTCATTTCGATTATATCCCCTTCCTCCATCTTATCAAGAATCTCAGCAGAGACTTCAACCAGATATTTCCATGGATCCTTTTCTCTATTCAGGTCGTAATTGTAGCGGTAGATACTCTCTAGATTTTTAAATGCATGCCGCACATAATCGCCAGGACCTTTTCTCTCAATCATGTAAACAGTATCGTCCTTGGCTTTCACGTATTTTTGATGAAGATATGCCAGGTTATCAGAGGATGGCCATTTGGAGAATCCACGATCCATCTGTTCCAAGATTCTTACACAGTTGGAAAGAGCATACGGTCGAATCCCCCCTCTCTCCATCTCCTTTTCCAATTCTCTGAAGGAATGCGTTAAATAGATGAAGGCATTGTAAAGGTTGGTTCTCAGAAAATTCCCTTGAAAATAATCCGAACTTTCCTCAGTCAACTTCAGAAAAAGACGACAAGAAGCAGCAAAGGCCTCAGACTTAAAAAGAATGGCTTGTTCCTGATCAGAGATCGCACCTCGCCAACCTTTGAAATGCTGGTAACT
>CAYVAT010000011.1:0-13698 GCA_964449165.1 uncultured Eubacteriales bacterium
AAAGGCAAGTGCCCTATTATCATGATGTCCTTGTGGGAAGCTAATATCTCCTCAGGAAGTTTTTCCACCGTGTCGAGCGGATTCATATCGTCTCTTGCATGTATTTCCCTACAGACGAGGGCCTCAGCAATAATTTCTGCTGTCTGAACTGATCGTAATTTTGTGCTGTGCCAGATGGTATCAACCTTAATACTTCTGGACTTCAAATACTCTGCAGCCCTTTGGGTTTGGGCTTTTCCCTCAGTACTCAATGGCCTTTCTGGATCTTCTTCTATTGCTAGGGCCAATCCGTGTTGAATAAGATAAAGTTTCATAGTTAAAATCCCCTCTCACAATATCTTTTTCGTTTTAAACTAAAAAGAGGCTGAGTGAAAATGGAAGTATTTAATGTTATATTATACCCTGATTGGCATGGACAAGATATTGATAATTGGCTGACCATAGCCATGAGAAAAATCTTTGTTCAGAGTCTTTGGGATAAACTCTAGAGGAGGAACGTATGAGAAAAACAAAATCAGGCTGGACACCTTTTACTATTTTAGTTATGATTTACGTCTCATTTTTCATATTCAATTGTCAATCATGGCCAGTCACTAATGATGGCTCAGTAGGACAGGAGGAAAAAATGAGCGTTGAGATTCGCTTGAAAGAGCTCGGTATTGAACTCCCTCCCGCGGATAAGCCCGTTGCCAACTATGTTCAAGCGATCAGAACAGGGAACCTGGTTTTCCTTTCCGGCCACGGCCCCAAAAAACCTGACGGAGAATTCATGACAGGCAAAGTAGGAAAAGATGTCGACATCAATTTTGGAAAAGAAGCAGCCCGCCTTACAGCAATCAATTTGCTCGCCTCCCTCAAAGCAGAAATAGGAGATTTGAATAAAGTCAAGCGAATCGTTAAGGTTTTTGGCATGGTCAATGCCGATGAATCATTCACCGCTCACCCTCAAGTGATCAACGGCTGTTCTGATTTACTCGTCTCGATTTTTGGAGAACGGGGTAAGCATGCCCGGGCTGCAGTTGGAATGAACTCTCTTCCTATGAATATCACCACTGAAATTGAAATGATCGTTGAAGTTATGGAATGAAGAATTAGCTCATACCTCTTAAAAAATTTTCCTCAATTTCCACTCCCTGATATCCTGAAATAAGATTATCATATCCCAGACAACGCGGGTGATAGGGTGATTTACTTGATGTTCTTTCCTGTATATAATGTTAATAAATAGTAATATGAAAAAAATAATCTTATTTCTGTGTTTATTTTTTGCCTTTTTCACGTTTTGCAAAACCGGAATAAGCCAAGAAACATCCCGATCGGAAAAGAAGAAAATCGAACCCCTCAGCGAGTATGCTAAACAGTGGCTGGAAGAGGTTGTCCCCTATATCATCACCGATGTGGAAAAAGAAATTTTCGTCAACCTCCCCAATGAGGTGGAGCGGGGAAAATTTATCGAGAATTTTTGGAAGAAAAGAGATCCCAATCCACAAACGCCCGAGAATGAATTCAAAGAGGATTACTACAGGCGGATTGCCCTGGCCAATAAATTCTTCGGTTCCGGAGGCATAAAGGGTTGGCGCACGGATCGCGGCAGGATTTATATCATACTGGGTCCGCCCAATGAAATCCAGCGAGATATGAGTCCGGCGGGGTCGTTTGGATCCGTTTTTCACGGTTCCCGGGAGATCTGGAATTATTGGGGGCTGCCAAATCCTCGGCTCCCTTACAACGTAGAATTCGTATTTGTGGATAAGCTGGGAACCGGAAACTTTGTCCTGGAACAGAGTCTTAAGCTAACTCAAGGAGGAAGCCAGCCTTTCGACCTCGACTCTTCTCATTATTATTTCGACTATTTGGAAATTCTGACTGAGGCAACGAGAAACCCTTTCGAAGGACTGGATAAACTCAAAGGGATAATCACCACCCAGGTAACCTATGACCGCATTCCCATTGAATACGCGCTCTATCGCCTGAAAGGACCTGAAGGAAAAACCCGCGTTTCGGTTGTTGTCCGGATTCCATCCGACGCCTTAACATCGAAACACATTGAGGGTGAGACCTACCATTCTACGACCCTTATGGTCATTGTGAGCAATCATCTGGGACAAATCATCTCTGAGGGGAGCAAGGACTTTAACTTCAAACTTCCGGCAGCGGATTCGGACGCGGCTGTGCAAGAAAAACACCAGGTTCAAATGACTCTTGCGCTCGAGCCGGATGCCCAAAAAATCCATTTTCTGGTTCTTGACAACTTCAGTGGCAAGATCGGGACGCTGCACGAGAAGGTATCCATTCCCGAATTCAGGGAAGACCTGTTGAGTATCAGCGATATTATTCTTTCCTCGAGTAAAGACAGAAGTCAAGACGAAGGTGTAGCGAAAGAAAAAGAATTCACATCCCAAATCACATCTACATTCACGGCAGGAGAAGAGATGGACATCCTGGTTGAGGTATACGGTCTCGACGTAGATACAACAAGCGGGCTTCACAGCTTTACGGCAGAATACATCTTCCTGGAAGGAGAAAATGTACTAGCTCGGATACCCTGCCCGGAAGAATCTCCCACTGCCGAGAAAAACGTGCGTTTCCAGACAAGCTTAAAGTTAAAAAACTTCAAACCCGGCGATTATCTACTGCGGTTCAGAATCGTCGACAATGTTTCGGAGAAGGTGGCCGAAAAGGAAATACATTTTCATATCACACATTGATTCCTGAAAGAGAGGTTAAGATGATAACGAAAGCCAGGCTTCCGAAATTCCTTAGTGCCTTACTGTTGTTTACCGTTTTCATGCTTGTACAGAATGCCGCTTTCAGCCAGGACACGGTTGTCAAAGGAGTCATCACGGATGCTGATGGAAATCCCATAGAAGATGCCAGTATAACATTTTATAATCCGGACAGAGGACTCAAATTTCATGTGCAAAGCGACAAAGAAGGAAAATTCATAAAGTTTGGGATTATCCCGACGCTCTACAGGGTGACCGTAGAAAAGGACGGATTCTTCACCGCGGAATCCCAAGCGAGGATCCGATTCGGTTTTACAGAAGAGATGGCGATAAAGCTGAGAAAAATCCCGCCGAAACTCGAAGACGATAAGAATCTTTCAAAAGGGATAGATTTGTTCAGCGAAGGAAAATATGACGCCGCAATCGAATCCTTTAATAAAGTCATAGAGAAATTTCCAGATAGTATTGAAGGATATTATAACTTGGGTTTGAGCTATCTCCGCAAGGGCGATATCGATCAGGCGATTTCTTACTTCGAGAAAGCAGCGGATCTCAATCCGGAAGCTCTGCCTATCTTTTTAGCGCTTGGAGAGAGCTATTTTAACAAAGGCGAAATTGAAAAAGCCGAAGAGAGCTATTTGCAAGCAATCAAAATCGATCCCGAAAACCCCCAACCGCATTACAACCTGGGAATAGTGTACTACAAAGCTGAAAAGATGGAGAAAGCGCTCCTCTCCTTTGACAAGTGCATCGAACTCGCTCCGGAAAATTCCTCCGCTCACTACCAGGCGGGATTAGCTTCGATTAAATACGGGGATTTCGAGAAAGCCATCGGGTATTTCGAGAAATTCCTTGAGCTGGAGCCAGAGGCCCCTGAAGCCGGCCAGGTCAAGGCTATCATTGAAGAGCTAAAAAAAAATATACAGAAATAGAACAGCCAATAACGAAGTCTAATCCTGTCGATCAGGAGGGGAAAGATATATCCTTGCTTTTTTGCAGAGTATTGCAATATTTTTGATTACGAGTTCCGCTTGTAGCGACAGTCCTCGTCGGGAACTCCAGGAACGCGTATCCACTGATAGGTCGCGACCGTCTCACCCCGCGGTAGATAAGTCACAGGGAAAACCTTGCCGTCGCGCCGTATCTGGAGCGTCAGAATCCGCTTCTGATCTCCCTGAACACTGTCCAGACCCACGGGAAGGACGATCTCGTCACCGTTGCGAAGACCTGTCCGTTCGGCCTCGGATCCGGGAACCAGGCCGCGAATGATGCGGGGCTGCTCATTCATCACCTTGGGATCGAATCCCAATTCGAAACGCCTCAGAGGCATTGTCACTCGCTTGAAGCACGGTCCGAAACCGTCCGATTCCGGAAGCATCACGGCTCCGGCCAGCATGGCTTCGAATTCTTCCTTTGCCGCCGGACCCAGTTCATTGGTGATCAGTTCGATCCACACTTCCGTACTATTGGACAATCCTTGTTTTTCTCGATCAAGCAGGGTGAGGACGAGATCATCGAGAGAGCGTTTGCCCTCCGATGCCTTGCGGATACGACCGTCCACCACTGCCATGTACATGGAACCGCGGTCATAGGGAAGCACGCGGATTCGGGTATCTTCCCAGAACCGGGGTGCGATTTGATGGTTGGGTGTGGTGTTAAGTGCATTGGTGTAGTACCGTGCTGCGGTTTCGTTCAGATCTTCGAGAAACTCCGCCGGTTCGATCAGCCCGGCGCGCAGGGGAAGCGAGCGCTGATAAAACACCGCCAAGCCTTCGTCAAACCATTGTGTCGAGCCCAATCGGTTCGCTCCCTCATAGTCAAGCCGGGGAGCAAATGTGTGAAACATTTCATGGGCCAGCAGCAGTTCGAGATTCTCCGCCTTTGTCTTTTCGTCGAAGGTGGCAACGAATGAATTGTGGAGGCCAACACCTCCATTGGGATTGATGGGATTATAGCGCAGGAATACGCGGTAGGGTTTCTCGGACTCTGTCTTAAAAAATTTCTTATAAAAGGTGTGGAGTTTCTCCGTCCAGACCATGAGCGGAAGCGGATCGAAGGGCGGCGAACCCAGCCAGACGGATGAGAAGCCGCTGGCCGCCGGTTTTTCCGGGTAGCGGTGCAGGGGGCCCGCCATGAAGAAGGAGGAATACAGCCGGGTGGCGGCTCCGGGGTCCTTGATCTCTACATCGCCGTCGCCAAAGCTTGAAGTGCCTCCGACACCAGGTCCTAAGGTAGACAGGTCCCAGCGAATGATCAGCCCATAGGGCTCGGATTCAGCCGGTGTGAGGATGAAAGTGTTTGCCGCACCCGAAAAACCACCACCCTCGGTTCGAAGATCGAAGGGTGGCCCAGAACGTTTAGCAGGGGTACCGCTGATAGGAGCACGGTAGCGGACAATCAGGTCTCCCTTAACTGGCCGGGAAGGAATCCACCTCCGGAAGGAAACAGGGCTATCGCTGGGATCGTCCTTTACTTCCAACGGTAACGCGCCATCCGCATCGATCGCTTCAAAATTCTGCATGGTCATGGCGACTGTCTCGACGTTGGCAAAAATGATGGGCAGCGTGAGCAGCGGCTTTCCGGCGGGGGCATCGGCCGACTGCAATGTTATGGTGACATCGACATAACTAACATGATCTTCCTTGTTTGCAGGTCCCGGCTTCAGGGTAATGCTCATCATCGGCTGAAAATCGGACGTCTGCGCTGTCAGTCCGAGACCGGTAAACAATATGCCAAGTGTCAAGACGGCGGCAATAGCCTGAATATAAAATACTTTATTTATAAGCCTGAAAAATGGGTGGGGCATGGATACCTCCAATGAAGGCTGTCAGAAAATGATGATTTTTTCATTAACAGTCTCGATTTTTTTCAAGGAATGGGTCTTTCCTTTTTTCCTTTCGCTAAAATACTCTCATAGAGCGAGAAGATATCGTGCATGAGTTTCAGCCGTACTTCATCATCCTCGTACATCATGTGCCCTCCGGTATAGTATTTGTGCTCGACACGACTGCGGAGTTTCGGATCGAGTCCCATATGGCTGATGGTGTACTCCGTGACAAAATACGGTGTCGCGAGATCGTAGAGTCCTGAAACGAACAGCACCCGCAGATCATCCTTCATGCGGAGTGCTTTAGCCAGCGCCGTACTCTGATCGAGTTTGTTGTCGAGAAGCGATCCCCAGTCCCAGTTGTAAGCCATCCAGTCACCGCGGGGCGCACTCGAAGGAGGCCAGATTCCGCCGAACGGTCCTCGATAGAGTCTCTCTATTTTGAATTCGAGTTCCGATCTTAGATAGGTGACGAACAGAAAGGGTTTTCCGCCGCGTGAGATGAGGCTGGGATCTTTCGTGGGATCATAAGCGCCGCCGCTGATATCTTTTGTGATGCGCGAGTCATACCTGCCGATCGACTTCTTTTCGGCGGACAATAACTGTCGGCTGAACTGGTCCACATTCACGCGCAAATTGCTCTTGTCGATGAATTTTGCGTCAAGGCCGGTAAACCGAGCAAAATTGTCGACCGCTGCCTGGCGTTCCTGGCTGCTGAGACGGTCTCCTTTCATCAATGCCCCTATATACTCTGTTTCAGCCCATGTTTCCGCCTGCCGCAGGGTTTCCTGAAAATCTTCCAGAAGTTCCGCAGGGAGTTTTTTATGATAAAAGGCTGTCGCCGTATAGCTGGGAATATGTAAGGCCAGTGATATATCGCCTTCCGATCCAAGCTTCAAAGTAGTTGAAATCATGACGACACCCATCAACGAATATTCTTTGTTCACCAGTCTCTCGGCCACTCCGGCTGCCCGGAATGTTCCGTAGCTTTCTCCAATGAGAAAAATCGGAGTCTCAAGGAGATCGTAGTGGGTTAAATAAATCCGGATGAACTCCGAGATAGAATCCAAATCCTGTGACACGCCCCAGAAAAGGTCGCTGTACTCAGGTTTCAATGGATAGCTGTAGCCGGTGCCGATCGGATCGACCATGACCAAATCCGAATAACGCAACAGGGTCTCGTTGTTATCGACTACAGGGTAGGAAGAAGACTGGCCTGAATTCCCGCCGGATACTCTCCGGCGAGGACCGAGCAGCGAGAAATGGAGCTGCGAGGAGGGAGCGCCCGGGCCGCCGTTCCAGACGAAGGTCACCGGCCGCGGCCCCTTATTTTGTTCCCCGTCGAGAGTGTAAGCGGTGTAGAAAAACCGGGCTTTCGTTTCACCGAATTGATCGCGGATGGGAAGAAATCCGGCACGCGCCGTATACTTCAAAACCTTTCCGTTAACAGTAATCTGGTGTTTTGTAACCACAGTCATATCTTCCGGACAGGAGCCTTTGGCGGCTTTAACGGTCGTTTGAGATGCTGCTAGGGGAGGAGATCCCCACGAAAAAATAAGGAATAAAGTAAAAACTATAAAAAATGCGAAGAGGCTATGGTGGTCAGCCTTTTCTTTAAATAGAAGATTGTTGGGATTTTTCATGCCTTCCTCCTCAGGGTCATTTATCTTATTTCCTGCGAAGCGACGGCCTTATCGACATTTTTCTTCCGGCACTCCGGGAATACGAACCCACTTGTAGCCGTCGACACTCTCGCCCCGCGGCAGATATTCGATCTCCAGTATTTTATCTCCACGCCGCACCTTGAGTTTTATGTGGCGGCTTTCGTCGTTTTGTAGAGCCCGAAAATCGACTTTATTGAGTACCTGATCGCCGTTTTGGAGGCCGGCCCGTTCAGCAGCCGATCCTTTTACCAGTCCAGTTATGCGCTTCTCGGCAGTGTATAGGCTCTTTCTCCGGTCGAACCCCAATTCGAAGACACGGAGCTTGGCCGGAATCCTCTCAAAACAGGGGCCAAAGGCGTCCGAATCCGGCACAAAATCCTCGCCCCGGATGATGATGGCATCGAATTCGGTGAGAGCGGAAGGGTCAAGTTCCTTCTCCAAAAGCTCGAGCCACATTTCTTTTGTCATCTCCTCGCCCTTTCTGCGTCGTTCGAACATCGACAAAGTTACATCGTCCAGGGATCGCTTTCCCTTTGATGCGGCACGGATTTGTGCATCGATATGGGCAAAATAGAGACTTCCGCGGTCATAAGGAATCACCTGAGCGTTTCGGTCCTCCCAGAAGTGTTTTTCAATACTGTCGTTAGGGAGGTTGCGCAACGGATTTGTAAAATAGCGGGTTACTGTACCGTTGACATCTTCGAGAAATTCATCTGCGGAAAAAAGTCCCGCACGGAACGTCAGCAAGCGTGTATAGTGGACCACTAGCCCTTCGCTGAACCAGAGTGTTTCGCCCGGAGAGCCTTTAATTCCACCAACCCACTTGTGGATCATTTCATGGGCGATTGTTCCCCGTACTCCTTTGGTCAACTCGGGCTCGACAGGGACAAAAAGCATAAAGGAATTATACAGACCAGCACCGCCTACGCCGTTATTATCGGGGCCGATACGCATAAAAAAGTGGTAGGGATCCGTGCTTGTGTCACGGAAAAAGGACTTGGACGATGTGAAGGATTTTGCAGACCAGGCCATCACTTCCTGTGCGTCGAAAGGAGATGTGCCCAACCATGCAGAGCTGAATCCGTTAATATTGCCCTTTTCAGGAAACCGTCCCAACCGGCCGGCCATGATATAGCTGGAGAAAATCCGTTCTATCGGACCTACGGTTTCGACATCACCTTCGCCCAAACTGGTAATTCCCATCGAACCGGGTTCCATCTGCTCAAGATCCCAATGCAGGCGAAGATTGAAAAGGCCCTCTTCATCAGGCAGGGCAAGAAATCCGTAACCAGCGCCGCTTATTCCTCCGCCGTTAACCCTGAGATCGAATGGAGGCCCTAAACGGGGGAGGGGTTCGGGCAGGGAACATCGGTACTGCACTTTTACCTGCCCGGCAGTCGACCGTGAAGCCTTCCACCTTCGCCAAAAGATAAAGCCTCCGGCGTCAGCGGGATCTTCGGTCTGCTCCAGTTCGACACGACCCTCGTCATCCGTAACTCGCAGATGTTCGATGCGGTCGGCGATACCGCCTACTCCTGCAAATATTACTGGAGCCTTGAGGGTGAAAGGTTTTTCGGTTTTCCCTTCGGTCGAGGACATCTCCAAAACGACTTCAATATGCGATATAGGACCGTCCGCCTCTTTAAGCACGCGCAGAAAAATATCCAGAGTAGGAAGATCGCCGGCCGTTTCCTGTGGATTATCTACATCAGATGAGGATTTGCAGGCTGCAAGAACCGAAGTCATTATGACTGCCATGCTGAAGAGAGCGATGATTATGAATAAATATTTTGTTTTTTTAATCATGAGTTCTCTCCTTTTTATACGAAATTTAAAAGTGGTTTCTCATTAATACTCCTTGAACCTTTGTTCATTGTCAACCCGAGATGAGTGTGCGGACGATATCTTACTTTTTTGCCATGCGCGCGCCGCTTGGCGTGGTCCGCGGCTTTCGTGAACCTGGTGAGTGCACCGCTCACCGCTCGGCAACGACTGCCGAAGCGGTTGGTAGTCTTCAGTATCATTCACTACCCCGTGCAATCTTTGCGATCATATCCTTAACGTCCTTGCTAAACTGTATGCAAGTGAGGGGATCGAGATACATCATGTGTCCGCCAACATAGGATTTGAAATTGATCGAGCGTTGCAATGCCGGCGGCAGATGGCGCCAGGTCTCTTCGTTGGCGGCACAAGTCGCATATGAATCGTAGAGACCTGAAGCAACCAGGACTTTCATGCGTGGGTTGATCGCGATAGCTTCTTCGGTCGCAGGCAGCGGCGGGCCGATACGGGGAGGACCGCTGCCGCGCTGAGCCGCTTCAGCCATGATCGCTTGCATCTCCTCGGGCGATACCGGAGCTGTGGCGTAGTTCCAGCGTGAATTGACGCTTTCGGGGTACGTCCCTGATGGCGCATAGCCTTGTTCCCAATCTTCCAGATTTACATAAGGCAGGGTAGTGCGATAACCGAGATCACGACGGATATAGTGGAGGATCGCTGATTTGCCCTTGAATTCCTCTACAGAAGTGGATTGTCCTGCCTGCACCGTCTGCCGCATATCGAAGGTCTGAAGTATTTTATCTTGATCCTTAAGCAGGCCTGTCCGGAACTGCCTCGGCGTGATTATGAGGGTCTTGCGATCGATCTGTTCGACCGGAAAGCCGGTGAAGTAGGAGAGCTGTTGGATCACGGCCGTGCGTTCGGAATCGGATAGATTGTCCGGCTTGGCAAGTGCCGGAGCATAAGTTTCCCGCGCCCATTCTTCGGCCTTTTTACTGATGGTGTCGGGATCCTTGCCCAACGTAGGTGATGTCTTGCCGTGATAGAGAGCTGTCAACGATAAATCGACCACGTGGAGGGCGTTTTTCAATTCGGGTGGGCAGTATTCGGTATTGAGGCCAGATCCGCCGGAGATCAGGACCAATTCGTCGACTCTTATTCCTCGCTTCTCCAGAGCATAGCTTACGGTTGCCGCGCGGGGTGCGCCCCAGCTCTCACCCGCAAGAACCACCGGCCTGCCATCCGCATCGTGCAGCAGGCGCCAGCACCGGACGAACTCGGTGACCGAGGCTGTATCGCCGAGGGTACCGTAGAATTCCGATGCGTATTTGGCCTTTGTCGGCCGGCTGAAACCACAGCCGATCGGATCGACAAACACCAAGTCCGTCTCAGTAAGCCATGTCTCGGCATTGTCGACCAGATCCTCTCCTTCGGCCCGCTTGGGCCCGGCAGCATAGAAGTGGAGAAGTGAAGAGTTGGCGCCCGGACCCCCATTCCATACGAAGGTCACCGGCCGTGGCTTGTCTGAAGTCGGGACGCGGTAGGCAATGTAGAACATATAGCCGTGGGGCTCACCCGTCTCGACGTCGCGGATGGCGATCCGGCCAGTTTCAGCGGTGTACTCCAGAAGCTTACCATCCGCTTCGATCCGATGCTCGGTGACAACCACCGGCTCTTCCTGAGTTGTGGCCCTAAGCGGCGCAGTGAATGTTAGGAAAACCGCAGCCGCCATGATGATCAAGCTCGAAATCGTCGTTCCCTTCTTTATCATTTCAAGTGTTCTACACATTTCCATCTCCCTTCAATTGGAATCGCTGTCATTTTGCCTGCAAGGAAATGCTCGTCGTTTTGTTTCTATCGTCATAAGCACTTCCTTTCGCTCCCTTTGGAAACATCGCCGCGCCACATCACAAAACAGACTTGCTCTAATCTGGTAAATGACTTAAGTTCCGTTCAATTATGAAACCCTACTACTGAAGTTGAAGATTGCGTTGAACAGCAAGCGATATTCGCCGATGTTTTGATGGCGGAACATGGGATTGGTGATAAACATAAGCAGTTGTCCCTGGCCTAGCGGCACCCTGATTATGGCGGGCCGGTCTTTGGTTTCCTCGATGCCGATGAACTCGCCGCTCAACAATGATTCTTCTTTTCCCTGGAAGCGGAGTAAGACCTCCGCGCCTGTCCCTGGCGTCACAGCGTGTAGCGTCGGCACCGCCCATCTTACCGGCATGGTTGTTCCAGTATAGCCATAGAAAAGCGGATTTTCCGGCGATTCAATCCTGGCTTCGACGATCGGGCCGATCGCTCGAAATTTCTCGGAGGGTTTCGTCGCCGTTATTCCCTGAGTCCACTTATAGGCAACAGGAATCTCGCTGGCCAGGCCAAGAGTGATCAGCGTGCCACCCTGCTCGACGAACATCCGGAGCTCCCGAAGTCCCTCCTCGCCCATGCCGCCGCGGATGTCGGGCGAAGATCCGTAGTCGCCGAGATACTTGAACTCCGCAGTTTTCGTGTACGGCAGTGGTTTCCCTTTCAAAGGGATATCCTCGACGATGCTCTGTGGCGTCCTTCGTCCTTGACTGGGAATCAGGATGACATCGTACCGTGATCGCAGATCGCCCTCCCGAACCTGTTCCTTGTAGATGAGGTCGTACTTCACCTCTGACTGGTCGAGCCCATATCGAACCCACCCCACGTCCTGCGTGGACCCCCACGTCGAGTATAAAGCCAGCCGTGGCAGCGTCAGTTCATGAAGGGAGATCGAGGGAGCCTCATCCAGGGCGATGGCTGTGAGGCCGAGAGATTCGACAGACCTTTCGAGCTGCTTACGAGCAGAGGCCGAAACGATCAACGAGCCGGAGGGAACCGTCACCCCGGCTGCTTGGAAGGCTTGCTCGGCGACTTGCACTGGAGTTGTTGCCAGCCTGTACCGCAGAGTCGTAAGGTTGATGGATCCGTGGTCGAGCACAGCGTAGAAAGAGGTCTGTTGAGAGGGGAACACGCCCTTGGGCTCGTATCGGTCTACAGGCCTAACGGCAGCATCTAACACTTTGCTATCCGAACTCTCAATAACTTTGCTGTGCGACATCAAACCCATGGTCCAGGCTGTATCGTCCAGCTTCTTGGAGTCGGCCTCGTACACCTGTCTCTCGAGCAGGGTCCGGGCAAACCGCCCGAAGGGCTGGTTGAGCTTTACGACAAGAGAGCCAGAGGGGAAGCGGCCCTCGTTCACGCTGATTTCCTGCGTCGCTTCACCGACTTCAATACCTTGACGCCGCAGGTAGTTGACGACGAAGGCTACCCGAGTGAGGTCCGGCTGGTCACACGGCAGGATATAGGCAAAGGGTGCCTTTGTGGTGCCCTCGGCGATTGAGTTTTTGCTCATCAGATAAAAGTTTTCAAGGATGATCTGCGGATTGGCCGCTGCGAGTTCGAGCGTACACAACACGCCAGTCTCCGAGTAGTTGATGTTGTTCCTGGCTGACCAGAGCACTTCTGCGTAGGCAGGCAGCGGTCGGCGCCAGTCGCGGGCCGTGTAATCACGCGCTAAAAACCAGGGAAGGGGAGGTCCGCCGGGCTTCGCTTTGGGCGGTGCGATGTTGCGCAGCATCGTGTTCGGACCGCTGTTGCTGAAGGTCTCGTACATCTGGATCACAGCGTTGTGGTTCGCGCCGATGGAAATGAAGTACCCGGGCCACCAGATGTCGTAGGTTCCGTGGTCCCAGACACCCGGCATGCCGTAGCCCACCATTCGCATTTTCTGGTAGCTCGAGAACCAGTAGAGTTCTGCGAAGAGGATGGGATCAAGGCCTGGATCTTTGACCGAATAGCCTGAGTAAATATAAAGATACGGCAGCGACTCATGCAGATCGTGCATGACTGTCGGCCGCCATTTTAAGTGGAAGTCGAGGTGTGCACTGGCCGATGCTCCGGTGAAGTTGATGTCCCGGTTGTTGTCGTGGTAGATGTACTTGCCCCAGTAGGGGGGACCTGGAGCCCGGTCCTTGTAGTCGGTTTCATCCGTCTTGTGCCGGTAGTACCAGTCCACGATCCGGTCGCGCCCGTCAGGGTCGGCGACGGGCGTGAGGACAACAATCACGTTTTGACGGATATTGCGGATCAGATCGCTCTCCTCGACCGCTAACCGGAATGCAAGCTCGATAAGCATCTCGGACATTCCCGTCTCTGACGCATGGAGGCCGCCTGTAATGTGATAGATCGGCTTGGCCTTGATGATAATCGCGGCGGCCTCGAAGCCCCTGAGACTGCGGGGGTCGCCGAGATGTATGAGATAGTCGCGATATATCTCAAGGTCGCGGATGTTCTCTTCGGACGAGATGAAGGCAACGAGGATGTCCCGGCCTTCTTCGGTCTTGCCGATCGTCACCAGTTTCACGCGCGGCGATTGCTCCTCGAGCGCCTGAAAGTAACTATAAATCTCTTCCGAATAATGCAGGATGTTCGGTGCACCGATGTGCTCGCCCAGAACCTCCTTTGGGGACGGCAAGGTCAGGGATTTGGGCAGATGGTCAACGAGCGGGCTCAGGAATTCCGGGCGTGTCGTCCACTCCTTTACGGCCTGTGAGAAATCGTCGTCCAAGGCCTGAGTCTGAACACCAGCCGCAACGGAGGCAAGCGCCAGGACGGCAAATATAACCAGAAGCAGTGAGCGCGTCATGACAGGGAAATCCGATTGCGT
>CAYVAT010000011.1:13798-38032 GCA_964449165.1 uncultured Eubacteriales bacterium
GCCTCAGGTCTTCGGCGAGCATTCTCCGGTTTGCTGCTCCGATATAGGGCATGTGCCCCGATGGATAGAGCTTATGAGATACACGGCTCCGGTCGATGTCGATATGCGAAATGGTGTACTCGGCCGAGCCGAGTGTGGTCACCAGATCGAAATAACCGGTGCCGACGAGGAGTTTCAGACCCGGATTCCTACGCATGGCAACGGCCAGATCTTCGGCGTAGTTCTTGTTCGAGGCGGGAATTCCCGGACCGAATCCATAGTCCCAGGCTGCGTTGACTTTTCTGAATTCGATGGCGTTATAGGAACGTCCAATCTGCACGCGAAGCTCTTTTTTCAAATATTCATTGAGAGTGGCCACAAAGGCCGGTACGTATTGAGCCATCGCCGGATCGTCTGCAACAGGATCTTTTCCCGAGGGCATGAGCGGCAGGGTGAAACGGCCGTCATAGAGACCCAATTGCTTGCCTTCTGACTTGAGCAATTCGGCGGCGAAGTCGTGTGCGCCGACGCGCAGATCGTTTTCGATGATGAAATTTTGGGAGAGTCCGGTTAAAACCGCCAGGCGGTCGGCGATGCGGCTTCGTTCATCGGGGGATAGAGCCGAACCTGCATAGAGCGCCCGGATGTAATCGCCAGCGGCAAAAGCGCGTGCCTCGTCCACATGCTGCTCGAGGGATCTGTTCTTATGACCAACTTTGCCGTGATACCAGGCTGTCGCGGCCAGCGCAGGCAGCACGTTCAGGAATCCGGTATCGCCCCCTCGTCCGCCGAACATGTTCATCGCCTGACCCATCAGGATGACTCCGTTCAAGGTGATGCCATCCATGCGTCCGGTCGATAATGGTCCTCCCGCAAGCATACGGGAGACCACCGCTGCACGTACAGTGCCATAGCTTTCTCCCATGAGGAATTTGGGGGAATTCCAGCGCCCGTTCCTTTCCACCCAGTCCTCGATGAACTCGCAGGTCACTTTGGCATCTTGCTTCACACCGTAAAACAGCTTCTCGTTGTTTTCCCCGAGAACCCGGCTGAATCCGGTTCCCGGAGGATCGAAGAGGACGATATCGGCCACATCCAGTATGCTGTCGGGGTTGGGGCCGAAGAGAAAAGGGGGAGTAGTCCTGGGATGAACTTCCTCCTCGCTGATAGTATCCTGGAACAGCACGCGGTAAGGACCTAAAAGGCCCATGTGCATCCATAGAGATGCTGAACCGGGACCGCCGTTGAAGGCAAAAATGACCGGTCGGCGCGCCGTATTGTGGACATCCGTCCGTACATAGCTTATCGAAACAAGGCTGGCTGTGCTTTTGCCCCGGTCATTGAAAGAGAATGTTTCTTCCACTATGGCTGAATATGTGATCTGTTTACCGCTGATAGTAGTGGTATGGTTTGTGACGATCTTATAGGGTGGGCGAGTCGAATCCTCGCTGGCAGGCGTTGTGGGTTCAGATTGCTGAGCCATTGATGCAAGCACTGCTGCTACAAGAACGGCAATGGCCATTGTTATGGAACGAATTTTTAATTTCGTTTTAAAACTTCTTGTGAATTTCATCATTGTCCTCCCGAGATGAGTGCGCGCACATCATCCATCATTTGCTTCAGGCTTTTCTCGACCGAATAGGCCATGTGCCCGCCCTCATAAAGCACGATGCGGACTCTGTCCTTCGGCCAGCCGGATTGGGCTATGGCGTATTCCGAAGCACCGATGGTCGTCGTGAGGTCATAATATCCGGCCGCAACCACAATGTGGAGGTCAGGATTCTTGGCCATGGCCTTGCGGATCGATTCCATGTAAGGCCAATCGCTGAAAGGTGTGGTTCCTCCCCATTTCCAGCCTTCCAAATCCTTCACTGGAGAGTCGGTGATGTAATCGGTCAAATCAAGATCGAGATATTCTCTGGCATATTTGTGAAAGCCGGAGATTGCGGCCGAATTGATTCGCTTCGAGGGATCAGGAACCTTGCCTTCCTCCGCTACTTTGGTCTTATAACGCCCGTCATAGTAACCGATCACTTTGTCCTGGTCCTTGAGCAGCTCTGAGCGAAAAGGGATTTTTCTGATCCTCAGATTGTTCCTGATATAAAGGTCGACCGGAAGGCCGGTGAATGCTGCCAGCCGGTGGGCGATGCGATTTCTTTCATCTGGAGAAAGCGCGTCGCCTTGGAATAGTGCCGTCAGATAATCGGTGCGTGCAAACATTCGTACCTCGTCGAGGAACTGTTCGAAGGTTCTGTCATTCCTGTCGACGCGGCCGTGATACCAGCCGAGAGCCGCCAGTGTAGGCAGCGAAACGACATAACCGATTATGTTGCCCGGGCGCGACGAGGTTTCGACTATGTTCAAAGCCTGCCCCATCAGGAACACCCCGTCCAGGCGAACCGGAGGGTCCCTATGGGTTAGCTGACAGGCAGCGACGGCTGCGCGGAGCGTTCCATAGCTTTCTCCGAAGAGATATTTCGGAGATTCCAGGCGGCCATGGTTGCGTGACCAGGTCTCGACGAACTGGGATAATTGTCGTGCATCGGCTTCGACGGAGAAGTAGGTATCCGGCGAAGTTCCCTCACTCACACGGCTGAAACCTGTTCCCGCAGGGTCGAAGAAGACTAGATCGGCTGTGTCCAGTACGGTATAGGTGTTGTCGATGAGGGGAAAAGTTGCTGGATCCGCGTCCAGATCGTGCGGGAAAGCCACCCGTTTCGGTCCGAATGCGGCCATGTGGAGATAAACGGAAGGCACGAGCGGTCCTCCGTTGAATAGGAAAATCACGGGACGGGATGTGGCGTCATTAATATCGTCCCTTATATAGGAAATTGACACGATGTGGGCAGACGGAACCTTTTCACCGTCCGTGACAATAGTATCCTCGATCACGGCAACATAGGCCACCGTTTGGCCGTTGAATGTGCCTTGATGATGGGTGACCGACGGCAAATTCAGCGGGACAATCAAAGATTCTTTTTTTTGCTGGCAGCATACCGCACTCGGCGATGACTCTCCAAATGCCGCCGTATTGAGCATAACGATGTCTGATAACAACGTCAGAACGATAAAAAAAACTAAGGGAATAAATGATTTTTTCGGCATGAAAGAGTCCTCCTCTGAATCCCTTTATTCAGGCTCGTCGAAAATTAGAGCCTTGCCTCCTGCTTCAATATGAAAACAAAAAACGCTTTTTGGCTTCAAGATCTTGCTGAATAGAAACGCTATTCAAAATCCTGAAGTCAATAAGCAATCAAATTCATTTAATATCAGAACAAATCCTGCCAACCTAGAAATGCAACAGGCTGAATACGAAAGGGGGAGAGCCTCCTCTATTAAATCTCTCCTTGTCGTCTCGAAATTTCTTTCTTTAACTCAGTTCCAGTCTAATCGAACTCCTAACTGAAATTGGCGGGGAGCTCCGGCCTCCGTGGGATTCCCAAACTGTGCGCTTTCATAAGCATTTTGGACAGCTGTGAAATTCGTTCTGTTGGTGACATTGTATACTTCTGCAATGAGTTGAAGCCTCGCATTGGAAAAAGTGAAGTACTTCGAGAGTCTCAGGTTCAGCCACATCTCGTCAAAACCCTCGCGAGAGTTTCGATATTGATCAACGTAATCTCCAGTAATTGCGTCCATGTTGGGATCCCCTGCATAGACAGCATTCCATGGATAGGCAGACCGGTAATAGAATATTCCGCTGGCCTGAAATCCCAACGGCAAATCCACGGTACCGGAAGCGGTGAGTTTGTGCCGTGCATCATTGCGCATGCGTCCATAGGCCCTCTCCCAGCAATCCGGGTCGTTGGTCCAGGGTCTCGCATCACCCGCCTCTCTATCTGTATCACCCATGGCCTTGGAAAGGGTGTAAGAAACATACATCGACCAGCCGTGGGAATAGCGTTTATTCAGATTTAAAAAGAGGCCCTTGTAATCGCTCTTCCCAGCGGACTCACAGGAGATATCCTGCCCCCGCTCGGGATTGGGTCTCTCGACAAGCGTACCCGGAATGACGGGATTCAAATAAACCAGACGAATGGCATCATATCCCTTGACATAGACGACATCGGCACCTATGGAGAGGTCGGTCAATACTTCCCGCTGGGCTCCGATAGAGGTCTGAAGAGTCCAGGGTGCTATGGCTGAACCGGGGATATAATCCGTATCAAAAGCGGCAAAAGAGGGAATATTCGGCATGAACGGATTCGGCACGGATGGATCAGGATAGCCCGGAAACACTTTGACTTTCAAATCAAATTGATCCCAAAAGATGATGGGTGCGGCAGTGTTCGTGAACATATTGGCTGTGAATGTTCCGATCCCTCCTCTGATAGCCGTCTTTCCGTCGCCTACTGGGTCCCAGCTGAAGCCGAAACGGGGATTGAGCTGTCTGAGATTGCCGTTTTGCATATCTATGCCTTCTAACTCGTAGTAGTTATAGCGCAGTCCGATGTTCAGAGTGAGACGGGAATTCACCCTCCAGGAGTCCTGAATAAACGGTGTGAAGAATTTATACGGAATATTCAGTTCAATGGCTTCTCCTGTGGCATTATAGACGAGCGTAAAGGGGTATGTTCCAGGATTGGCAGGATTGAAGGGTGCGTCCGTATTGAACGTATACATACCGGGATAATAAAGTTCCATATGGGGAGTTCCGCTGGGAGCAGAGATGTACTCCAATCCGGCCTTGATAGTGTGATTTCCCAGGAATAGATTGAAATTTTCAACAAACTGGTACCTGTGTACATAATTCTCCTGGGGGATGTTCTCGTCTTTGCCGAGATAGCCGCTCGGCCGGACAATCGTATAGGCAGTGGTATTAACTGGCATAGTACTTGAGAAGCTTCTTTGAATGAGAACGCGCACTTCATTCATGGTGTTGTTGGAAGGGTAAAGAGTCCAATTCCCTACGAGCTGGAAGCCCCAATTTTTTATCGTGGTCGCTCTATCTTTAGTGTATAGCCCGCCGACATATTGGTTTTCGCTTTTGCCGGGGGAGGTGGAAAAACGAAGGCTCAGAAGGTTCTTTTCGTTGATCTGATAATTCAACTTTGCAAAGAACGCGTTCTGGTTGTAGGGTTGATCAACGGTTTCCGGATCCACCAACGGAGATGTGACGGTGGCATATTCCGTCTGACGGGTTCCTTCGTAAACCAGGAAAAAGTGAAATTTGTCCTTAATGATCGGACCGCCGAGAAATCCTCCGAAATTGTGGCGCGAAAAGGGAGCCTTTTCCCACTCGCCTTCAGGCAATTCCGGACCGTTGTATTCGGCATGGTTGACGAAGTAGTTGGGATTCTGAAAACCCTCATCCCGGTAGAAGTAATTCATTCTTCCTTGAAATGTATTGGTACCCGAGCGGGTAATGGCCGACCTGATCATGCCGGCTGAGTTTCCGAACTCGGCTGTGGCGTTATGAGTCATGATCCGGAATTCCTGAATTGCATCCGCCGGGAGGTATTCCCCCTCCGAGTTTTGAATTACATCCTCGTTGGAGACCCCGTCGACGAGCAATTCGTTTTGACCGGCCTGGAGTGCGTTGGATTTGCCGTCAAGGACTCCCGCTTGCAGGACGGTCAAATCGCCGAAATCTCTGTTCAACAAGGGAAGGTCTTCGATTTTCTGACGGTCGATGACGCTGCTGATATCCGATTTCGTCACCTCGACCATGGGAGCCTCAGCAGTGACCGTGACCTCTTCCTCCATGGTTGCCGGTTTTAGAATGAAGTCAATCTTCAGACTAGCTCCGACAGCAAACGTCGTGCCTTGCCTCACTTGAACCGCAAAGCCGGAGAGTGTCACCTTGATCTCATACACCCCTGGCTGGATACCGGATAGAACGTATGATCCATCGCTTCTTGTCATAGAACTGAGGGTATATCCTGTATCCAAATTTTTAACGCTCACCTCTGCTCCGGGCAGACCCACTCCTTGCTCGTCTGTTACCGTGCCTTCCAATGTTGCTTGAGTCGTTTGTGCGAAAATGGTGGCATTCACAAGAAGGGAGGCCGCTATCAAACAAAATAGGAAGATGTAAGACGCTTTAATATTTTTTGATCTCTTCATTCTTTCCCTCCTGATTTTTTTTCATTTTTTATTGTTTTAAAATGAAGTTTCTCTGCACAAAATAGGATCCTTCATTATTTTTTACCTGTCGTTCTTCCTTTCCGTATGTTGTGCATAACCTCATAATTCCAGTGATTGGCCAAAATTTTGGCTGCCAATTTCGTGTCTCTTTTTTCTATGGCCTCCATGAGCGCGCAATGGTCCTCATAAGATTTTTTTGTAAGATGAGGATGGTAATAATTATCGGTAAAACTCCCAACGAATAGAGAGATTTTTTCATTGACGCTGACCAATGTTCGGTAGATAACTTCATTGTTATAGGCTTTCCATATCCGCTCATGGATTTTTTCGCTCTGTTTGAATACGAGTTTCATGTTTTTTTCTCTGTAATACTTTTTATACTGCTCGTGCATCCCTCTCAGTTCATCGATCAAAGAGTCTGGAAAATTTTTCAGGTTCTTTTTTATTCCGTAGGTATCCAAAGCTATATTCAGCTCCAAGATGTTTTTTGCCTCATCAGCAGGCAAACCGATGACTCTGATATCGCTTCTGGCGTTGATGGCTATGAACTTTTCCGACATAAGTCTCTGAAAAGCTTCCCGCACCGGAGTAATGCTGACATTGAAATAATCGGCGAACTCTTTAACGGTCATCCTCTGGTCTGACTTCAGCTTCCTGCTGAGAATTAGGTTTTTTATATGCGTATAAATTTTATCTACAAATGTGGATGACTGCCGTAAGTCATGCTTGTTTTTTTTCAAATATGATGCATCATGCATTGATTTTATTCTAAAATTAGTGTATTAATATCCTTTTGTCAAGATTTTTTTTCTTGTCGCTCTCACTATTCTTGACAATATTACATTATTATGTTTTTGTTTCATGACTAGCTCCAGGATGTACCAGAGGCTGTCGTTTCAATTCGATTAAAATGTAAAAATTGCGCACTATGGAAGAAATCAGGAAAATCGGTCTTTTCAGTTGTATTTGTATCGCTATTGGAATAATTGTCGGCGCCGGCATTTTCGGAGCTTTGCCCGTTGCCGTCGACATGACGGGTAAAGGTGTTGCTCTGGCATTCATCCTGTCGACCATCACCATCGTCCTGCGCTATTATCCCACTATCATCACAGGCGCCGCCATTCCCGCATCTTTCGGATACTATATGCATACCACCAGGCTGGCAGGTCCGAATCTAGGCTTTACTCAGGTGATCGCCACCTTTAGCAACATTTTTGTACAGGCAATTCTGGCAACGGTGTTTGCCATGTATTTCTCCGCACTGGTTCCCATCGATACCCGTATTATCGCTGTAGCGGTGCTGCTGATTTTTGGAGCTATCACTTGTGTGGGCATTAAAGCCACTGGCGCCGTCCAGAACTTCATGGTCGTGCTTCTTTTTTCGGCTATGTTTACATTCATCATCGGCGGCTTGCCCAATATCAAGCCCACAAACTTGACCATGAGCGAAATTTTTTTCCCTCCGGGTCAGACCTTTCTTTCTATGGGCGCAGCTATAGGCCTGCTCAGTTCCTGCCTTATGGGGGGCTATATTGTTATGAATTTTTCCGATGAAGTCAGAAATCCCGGAAAGGCGATTCCCATAACTTTTGTCGTCTCCACTTGCATTACCGCTTTTCTCTATATCTTCTTGAGCGTTGTCACGATCGGCGTTATGCCTGCCAAGCAAGCACCTACGCTGGCTGTGGTCGCCGATAAATTCATGAGCCCCGGGTTTAAAATATTTTTCATCACAGGCGGTGCGCTTTTTGCCGTATCGACCACTATCAACGCCACCTTCCTTTCGGGCTCACGTTCGCTTGCCGTAGTAGCAAGGGATAAGGTTATTCCCGAATGGTTTACCAAGAAAAATAGATTTGGCGTTCCTCAAAATTCGGTGCTGCTGCTGACAATTTGTCCTGCTGTCATCACTGCTTTTGGTATTTCTATAGGCACCTTGCTTTCCGCTTTTTCGGTACTCACCATTCTGTTCGGAATCATTTTATTCATTCCGGTGATACGGCTGCCCAAGCGTTATCCCAACTCTTATAAAAGCTCCTATATGAAGCTTTCAAGAGGGATGACCTGGGCTTTCATCGTCTCGGGAACGATTGTTTCCATATATCAGATTTACTCTTTAATCGCGGCCTTGGACGTGCCGACATGGATCGCACTGGTCTCCTGGATGGTATTCTGGTATGCCTATTTCTTCATTCGTAAGGTTTACCTGAAGAAGCGGGGTGTAGATCTTACAGCGGTAATGAGCGCAGCCTATCAGCCGTGGGAAGAAAAAGAATTGAGCTTGAAAAAAGATAGCAAATATGGAAGTCTGAATTAAATTACACTTGAGAGCCTTGCAGACAGACTGTCCGTTCTGCATGGCCTCAAAAGGATATACTGAAAGATGGACCGGATAATGAAATTTCAAAAAGAACGGGAGCATTTCCTTGTTGCAAAAAAGACAGCCTATTTCAATACCCCAACCTTTGGTTTGATTCCTGACTATGTACACAAAGCCACAAGGGATGCGCAAAATTATCGCTATGAAACGGGAGACCATTCCTTCATGGGTACCTCCCAATATGAAATGATTGAAAAATCCCGGGAGATTTATGCCCGATTTCTCAACTGTAAAGCATCCGATATAGCATTCGGATTAAGCGCCTCCCAGATGTTTTCGATTTTGTCCGCGGGATTGCCGGCAAAACCCGGAGATAATGTGGTGGTTACAGATAACAGTTTTGTAACCATTCCCTATGCTTTTCAATGCAGAGAACAGGATGGCTTGGAAATTAAGTATGCCAAAACCTCCAACGGCGGAATAAGCGCAGAGGCCCTCTGTGCCTATGCAGATAACAATACCCGGGTTATTGCAGTAAACCATGTGGAAGGCAGTTCCGGCTTCCGTATGGAAATGGAGAAAATCGGTGCTTTCTGTAAGGAACGGGGAATATATCTGGCGGTCGATGCCGCCCAATCCGCTGGTGCCATGGAGCTGGATGTTGAGCGGATGAACATTTCTTTCCTGGTGGGTACCGACTATAAATGGCTGTGCCACTACCGCGGCTTTGGCTTTGCGTTTGTAAGTCCGGCGCTTAGAGAACATCTAATTCAGCTTAGCGCAGGCTGGGCATCTGAGTTGGAAAGGTTCAATAGTTCGAAGATGAAACTGGATCTGCATCCGGATGCCCGGCGTTATGAGATGGGAGGGCTGCACAACAGCGGCGTTTACTGTGTAAGACTGGTCATAGAGCATTATTTGGAGTTAGGGAAAGCAGATGTTCAAAATTATATCCTGGATTTAGTGGAGTATTGCTACCAAAAGACCGATGACTGCTCATTTACCAGCCTTGCCTATCATTATGCACCGGAGAACCGGTCGGGTATAGTAATGCTTCATGTCCCTGGAAAATACATGCTTTCTACCCAACAACTAAAGAAACGCGGGATTATTGTTCCCGTCAATGGAAAATTGCAACCTGATTATGGAGCACCAAACCCCAATTACTCCATCCGCATAGGGATACATTATTTCAACAACAGAGAGGACATTGATAAGCTCTTTGCAGCTATTGAAGACTGCTGCAAAGAGTAGAAAATCAGTTCTCGATTCTATAGAAGGTATTAACCGCTTAACGCATTCAGGAATAGGTCGATGTCTTCATCGTTGTTGTAGACCGATACGGCAATCCGTATCCCGTTCACAATTTCTGTCTCGCCTTTATCATTGGTTTTCCGCCATCTGCTGAGTGAGACTACCTGTTCGCCGAAGGCTTTGTCGAGCCTAGCCTTGGTTGCATCTGGATCCGGTAATAGAAAACTGACGATTGGTGATGGACTGTCCGGAGGTGTTATTGGTGAATATCCCAAAGCCGGCATCTCCTTTTGCAGGCGATCGGTGAGTGGTTTGGCATGAGCCCGGATGTTATCGATGCCGAGCTTTGTTATGTACTTTAAACCCTCATAAGCACAGATCCCAGGCAGGTTGGGTATCGAGGTCGTTCCTTCGTAGATTGTAGCATCGCCGCGCAATTCGAATTCGCGGCCTCTCAGGCCTTTTAGCGCACGAAGGCCGTAGCGTGTTTGCTTGATAACCGTCCCCTGGAGATCTTTGCGTACGTACAGGAATCCGAACCCGAAATCGCCCATCAGCCATTTGTAAGTACTGCTGGCAGCACAATCGATTCCCATGGCCTGAACGTTGACAGGTGTGTTGCCAGCAGCCTGAACGATATCCCCGTAGACCAAAGCCCCGTTAGCATGGGCCAGATTGCTGATGTCTTTTGCTTCATGCATATAACCGTTAATATTTGACACAAGGGCCATCGAGACCAGCCTGGTGTTTCGATCGATCGCTTTTTCCATGTCGGCCAGTCTGATCTTCCAATCTCGATGATTTACTATACGGAGTTCGATGATTCCTTGCTTCTCCAGCGCAGCATACAAATACGTGGAAGCCGGAAAGTGCAGATCGTCGATGACCACGTTCCCGCCCCGGCGAGCAAGGTCCAGGCCTGCGGCAACGATGTTTTCGCCCTCCGTCGTACTCATGACAAAAGCTATTTCCTCCGGTTTCGCGTTGATCAGGTTTGCAAAGAGCCGCTTGGCCTCGCTCCGCATGTCCCGTGTAAAGTACATCCTGCCCTCTCCCGGGCCAAGCGCACGGTACTGTGTGTAATTCTCGATGGCTCGTAACGTGTGTACACTAAACGGATGGGTCTCGGCCGCTGCCAGCCATAGTTTTCTTGCTGCTCGGGGAAAATCGGCCCGGACAGCCTCAAAGTCTGGAGCTTCAGATGAACTCCATTCAGTCGGAGTTTTGGGATTACCCGCAAGAAGGGCTTTTGGGGCCGATTGAGCACCGGTAAGAAAGGCAGTACTTGCTGTAGCCAGAGTGCCAAGAAAATTACGACGTGTCATATTTTTAACGCTGGCCATTAGGACATTTCTCCTTTTTTCATATTCTTTTTTCTGAAATTTAAAAAAAGTATATCCGTAAAAAATAAATATATCAATTTTAGAACATTCCCCTTATGTATTTCCGTTTTTGTGATAGAGCTGTTCACGGCCCGGCTCTGTTACCAGAAACCTGGAATTAATCGGAAGCGAACTTTCTGGGTATATTCCTTGTAACCAGGAAGTTCTTCCATTAGGGTTCTGTCTTCGAGTGAAGTACGGAGCACAAAAAGAAAAATGATTATTGATGCAGGGATGAATGAGTAGAGGGAACCCAGCGAGAGAGGATAACAGAGTATTATGAGGATAACACCCGAATACATGGGATGCCGGACATACTGATAAGGGCCTGATGTGCACACCGTGTGTCCGCGCTCCTCTTGAATACGAACCACATCCGAAGCGTAAGCATTTTCCTTCATGGCCCAGAAAGCTAAAGTTGCTGCGGGAATATAGAAGATAAAACCGAGCACTTTGATGAAAAACGGTACATTTGACCATCGGAAGCGCACAGAATCGAGGCCAGGCGTAATTAGTAGAACGATCAGAAAAAAAGAGTAGGCGATCATAATTTTTTTGTCCCAGGTTTTGGCGTCTTTCTTTTTCGACATCCTTTCTTTCAATAAGCCAGGAGAATTTTTCTTAATCCAGATCATAAAGCCTGTCACAAGCGAGAAGTAGAGAAAAAGGAAGAGCCATGCCTCCGGCCAATTGAGCGTTCCTGCGGGGATGAATATTACGGCAAGACTGAATAGGACGGCTAGCACAATCCTTATGATTATTTTTGCTTTGGATGGTGTGTTACTTTGTTTCATTTTCAATTCATTTAGTAGGATATTTTACGCAATGACAGAATAAGATAACAGGCTTTTTCGTTTTTTAAAAGATCTTTGGGGGGCGCGTCAGGGCGCTTGACTAAGAGTATAGAGACTTGATTAATCAAGATCACAGTATTTTTTTTGTAAATTTATCATGGAGGGTTGATGAATTATACCCTTACGAGATATTTGAGAGATTTGACAATCCTTATGATCGATTTATATATTTCTCAAGAACTTAAATTTTTTAAACGTTTTTAAGAACTGAATCGTATTCAGGATGAGGTCACTGTTTATGGAAGACAGTGAAATTATTTCTCGATGTACGTCTGGAGAAACAGAGGCATTTGAAATGCTGGTAATGAGGTACCAAGCAAACATCCTTTCTCTAGCATGGAGTATTCTGGGTAATAAGGAGGAAGCAAGAGACGTCACTCAAGACGCATTTATTCAGGCTTATTTCCATCTCAACCGCTTTGATAGAACAAGAAGCTTCAAAAACTGGCTCTTTTCCATCGCATGGAAGAGATGTCTAGACAGGAAGAAGAAAGAAAAATCTTTAATTAATTTCATAAAGAAATCACCTAGAGAAGAACAGATAAACGCTACGAGGGAATATAGAGAGCGAAAGATTGAAAACTCTGAAATTTTCAGTCCGATCTTAAATAGGTTGAACCGTAAGGAGCGAATAGCAATTTCCCTGAGAATAAATGAAGGATATTCAGCTAGAGAAATTGCACAGACGCTCGATTGTGCAGAAAGCACAGCTCGGGTTTACTTATTCAATGCAAAGAGAAAATTAAAAAAATTTTTGGAGAGAAAAAATGATGTGTAAACTCTCTAAATTTCTATACTGGCTGATTCCAGTGAAAAGCTTCAAATCTTATCTCATAAATAAACATTTTTCTGCCTGTTCCCAATGTCAAAGAGAGATTGAAGAAGAAAGCCGTCTGAAGAAGCTATTAGCCATTCCCGAATGGGCAAAAAAAGAGGAGAGCCTTTGGCCTCAAATACAACAGAGGATTTCCATCCCGAGTGTAAAGGCAGGCAGAATCGGGAGAAGACATAAATCCTTCCTCTGGAAAAAATGGAGATGGGCAATGGCTGGCTTTGTATTAGCCGTAATAATAGGGTTGGTTTTTTTAATCCACCAGAATTTTCTCATAAGGACTGCTGAAGACAGCGTTTTAGAAATAGATAATCCAAGAATAATAATCAAGCACGCTGAAATCAAAGGGAAGAAAGCCAAGCCCTATATCTATCAAACACCGTATGTGTCTTTTATTTGGTTTGCTGAAACCAGGAATAGTGGAGGATAAAATGAGAAATTTCAAAAAACTTTATTATCTATTAGGTCTGATACTTATTGTGAATAGCTTTGCAGCAGCCAAAGAAGAAATTGTCATAGAATCACGATTTTTTAAGGGAATAAAGGAGGAAGGAAAACCAGGGTCTGAAGTGGTCATATCCTCCTATTCAGAACCGTTTATTGTTCCGATTCACCCATCGAAAATAGAGTCAGAAAACAAGTTCATTGCCCGTTTGAAAAAAGAATTGAATAGTATCTATCAGCTCAAAGATGTAGACCTATTAGCTACGACCAAAATGATCTGGCAAGGTAAAAAGGCAGGAATGAATGAGACTATTTTATTCCAGGACCTTTACTATCTTATATATTTTTATCCTGAAATGCCTTCAAAAGAGAGAATCAATCTAAGAATTGAAATTCATAAATATAAGGCAACCGGAATTTCCTTAGAAGCCGATAAAACTCAATTAATAGAAAAAGGGAAAGAACGAGTCGCTCTCCTTAAGAATGTAAAAAAAATAAAGATGACAGAAGCAACAGGAGGAGAAGCGTTAGACACAGAGATCGAACTGAACTTCAACGAACCTGTCGTCTTGGGATTTCCCTCCAACGGAACACCCTATTTTCTGTCAATTTATATTGATAAAAGGGAAGTTAAAGAAAAAAAGGTTTTAGGAGGAGTAGTTGATAATGAAATTTTAGGAGGAGTAGTTGGAGGAACCCTTTATTTTAGTATCCGTGACAAGGATCCTGTATGCGGAAAAATGGTGGGAAGAGGAACAGGCTTTGAGAAAGAAAACAGGGCAGTAGCCACCTATAAATACAAAGGAAAAACATACTTCTTTTGTTCGAAGGAGTGCCTGGAAAAATTTAAGAAGAATCCAGAGAAATATATAAAAAAAGAAGTGAGTGAGCTCGAAGATAAAGCTACAAGACCAGAATATCTTGCCACTCCTCCTACACCTGTTTATCATGTAAATCCGATTTATCCCGAGAAATGCAAACAAGAAATGATCCAAGGAATGGTGACTTTAGAAGTCATTATTGATGAAGAAGGCCGTGTTGTAAAAATTAAAGTTTTAAGTTCTCCTCATCCTGACTTGAGTAAGGCGGCCATAGATGCGATCAAGCAGTGGAAATATGAGCCAGTGATCAAGGATGGAAAGCCCAGTCCCACTGTTTTCCCCGTAACTATCAATTTTAAGATAAAATAGATATTGATACTCTAGATATTAGGGGCAAGCTCTTACAATGTTCATAATTATAAGAGCTATGGGGGGAAGTCTATTTTGGTAACCTCTATACTTCTGGACTTCAAATATTCTGCAGTCCTTTGGGTTTGGGCTTTTCCATCAGTACTTAATGGCTTTTCTGGGTCTTCTTCTTTTGCGAGGGCCAATCCGTGTTGGATAAGATAAAGTCTCATAGTTTAAATCCCCTTAACACAGCATAGATAGCGAGAAATCCGGATGATCTTTAGCTTTTTTCTTCGCCTTTCAGATATTTGTTGAGGAAATCTAGTATGGCTTTGTATCCTTTGATTTCGTTCTCTTTATTCACGAAACCGTGACCCTCGTCATCAAACACGATGTACTCTACAGGAACGCCGTTTTTCTTGGCTGCTTCCACGATCTCGTCCGATTCAACCTTGAGGACTCTGGGATCGTTTGCCCCCTGGAGAACCATGAGAGGCTTGATGATGTTTGTGGCGTGGAAGAGTGGAGATTTAGCCCGCAGTTTATCCAGGTCTGTCTCAGGATTTCCCATTTCTGCGTAAAGCGCATCTTTAAAAGATTCCCACCAGGGAGGAATACTCTCCAATGTCCTCACCCAGTTGGAGATTCCGAAAAGATCAACTCCTGCCGCGAATTCATCAGGCCTGAAGGTCAGGGCAGCAAGAACCATGTATCCTCCGTAGCTGCCTCCGATGATGCCGATTTTGTTTTCATCGACATAACCTGTAGAGATCAAATACTTCTTGGCCCATACACAGTCATCAAGGTCCACGTCTCCGTGCTTTTGATCATCCATCTTGTAGAAGGTCTTTCCATATCCTGAACTTCCGCGGTTGTTCACATCGATCACAGCATACCCGTGGTTGACGAGGTATTGAGTGAGCGGACGGTAGCCAATTCTAGCTTGACCGCCAGGGCCTCCGTGGACCCTGACCAAGGCAGGGACTTTTTCTTTTGGCTTGATGTGGGGTTTGTAATAAACGGCCGGGATTTCCAGGCCGTCAAAGGAGGGATACCTGACAACTTCGGCTTCAACCAGATCTTCCGGATTGATTTCTGGATTCATGGTGTCTGTCAGTTTTGTATAATCTCCCGTATTAAAATTATAGACAAACAAATTATTAGGAGATCTTGAGCCGTTGAAATAGAAGGCCATCAGATTTTCACTCTTTGATATGTTGACAGATGAGATGTTACCGCCGGGCAGCTCGGGGAGTTGGATGGGCTGGTTTGTTGCCGTATCGTAGACTTTGATAACGGTCTGTGCATCTTTGTTTATTCCTAAGACCCTGTATTTTCCGTTTCGAGAAAAATAGGTGTACCAGATATCCCAGTTGGCCTGGTCTATGGTTTCACTCTGATCTCGGTCGATGTCGTATCGTTTGAGATAGGCGAATTCGCTGTCCTCGTCGGTTAGGTAATAGAGGCTTTTTGAGTCCGGGCTGAATGTTTGAGGGTTGTAATTGACGTCTCCTTGATGCGGGCTCAGGTGTTTTGTTTCCTGCGTTTGTGTATCATACAGAAACATATCTGAATTGCTGGTTGTGATGGGCTTTACAAAGGCGAAATATCGTTTATCTCTCGAGATGGCACCAAGCTCGTATCCCTTATCATTTTGAAAAACCATTTGAGGAGTTAGAGTCTCTATCTCCATTTCATATAAATCCATGAACCGCGCGTCTCTTTTGTTGGACCCGAAGAAAAAGCTTTTTTCATCAAAACTCCAGCCGTAGAATACTGATTTTGCCTTTTCTTCCGGGGTTAAATCCTGGACCGTGCCATCTTCTTTTCTGAGATAGATGTGGGTGATTTCATTCCCGCCTTTGTCAGAACTGTAAAGAATGCGCTTGTCCTCAGGGAAAAAGGAGAGGGCGAAGATAGCATCATCTGTGGAATTTGTGATCTGTGTTGGTTCCCCTCCTGTGACAGGAAGGGTACAGGCATTATAGATTCCGGATTCATTACTTGAAAAGAGAATGGCTTGTTCATCAGGCGAGAAGGAACTGCCCCCGATGGAAACCGTGTTCATAAACTGCTCGATAGTGTACTTTGGGACCTCACGATACTCAGCCTTTTGACAGGCGAAAAGAATAATTGAGAAGATGAAGAGTAAACTTAAGATTTTTTTATACATGGTGCATCCTCCAATTTTTATGTTTCTTTATTTTAACAACAGCATGATAGGGAATGTCAATTTTTTAGTATCAGATGAGGTTGCTTATGATGCATCTTAAAATCTTGACTTTAGAGAATGTCGTATTTAGAATTAAGCAAATGGGAAAAGACAAGGTCACACTGAAAATCCCTCGTCCTCTTTATGACAACATCAAGACAATCATCGAGGGAAGTGGATTCAGCAGTGTCAACGAATTTGTCGTCTATGTGCTGCGGGATCTCATATCGGTAAAGAGCATGGACAAGAAAGAACTTTCCCTTGATGAAATAGAAGCTATCCGACAGAGGCTTAAAAACCTGGGATACTTCTAAGCTTCCTTCCTTTTAATAAGTTCTGTTTAAAATCTATTATCTTTCCTTAGCAGCCAGAGTTTTTCGTACAATTTAAAAAAATATCGAAAAAAAATGTTGACATAGCACTCTAATTATATTACATATAGAATATTATTAGAATACAAATAGAGCCAAGACTCCTACTCAAGATTTTTTAGAGGTGGATTCATGCACATCTTTGAGTTTTCCATTTTAATAATAATTCTAGCTTTTCTCTGTGAGTACATCGATTCTTCTCTTGGGATGGGATATGGAACGACCCTCACCCCTCTTCTACTCATTTTTGGATATCATCCTCTTCAGATTGTGCCTTGTATTCTGTTATCTGAGCTGGTCACAGGATTGAGTGCGGCTTTTTTTCATCACCGGTTCAAAAACGCTAATTTCAAGATTGGCACATCTGACTTTAAGATAGCATTTATCATGGCCGGCTGCAGTATTATTGGAACTCTGGCTGCAGTGCATGTGGCTCTGAATTTGCCTGCCTTTTATATAAAGCTTTATATCGGCATCCTTGTCTTCGGCATGGGAGTCCTGATCCTCATTACCTTAAATCGCAGATATAGATTTTCGTGGCAAAAAATTTCTTCTCTTGGCCTGTTGGCAGCATTTAACAAAGGAATAAGCGGAGGAGGATACGGGCCTATAGTCACCAGCGGTCAAATTCTGTCTGGAGTGGAGTCCAGAAGTGCAATAGGAATAACTTCTCTTGCTGAAGGGTTGACCTGTTTAGTGGGAGTTATTACTTATTTGTTTTATACAAATCATACGATTGAATGGAATTTAGCTCCTTCATTGGTTATTGGTGCCATTCTATCCGTGCCCTTGGCAGCTTATACTGTTAAGAAGTTTAAGAATGAACATCTCAAGTTGATCGTGGGAATAGCTACTTTAATACTTGGTTTGCTTACGCTGGGAAAATTATTTCTCTAAGTCAGCGGAATTTTTATCATTACCTGCTCCCTTTAATACTTATCCAGGAGTTATGCTAGAATTGAGCTAGGCTGGAAAAGAATTCAAGAAAATTCTTTAAGAGGGACAAACAAGCTGCTGTCAGCAAAGATAAAATTGCATTTTTAGGTCGGAAAAAGTATTTTATTCGTAAACCTGGCCAAGGAGAATAAAAATGAAAAAAAGGAATGTCTCTATTGTTCTTCTTATTTTGACTTTGGTTCTCAGTGTGACGTTTTCCAGGGCGGAGAGTGTCATATCCAAGCCCGATTACAAAGTTCGCCTGAACTTAGGGGTAATGATTCCGATGAGAGATGGAGTGAAGCTGTCTTCAGATTTTTATTTTCCTGAGGCAGAGGGAAAGTTTCCTGCCATACTGATAAGAACACCTTATAATAACAGCACCCCCCGCTACGACAGGTACGGTAAGTTTTATGCCACCAGGGGCTATGTGGTGGTCATCCAGGACTGCCGGGGCCGTTATGATTCAGAAGGTAAGTGGTATCCCTTTTTCGGCGAGGAGTATGATGGCTATGATACGGTTGAATGGATTGCCAAACAGCCCTGGAGCAACGGAAAAATTGGGATGACAGGAGTCAGCTATGTTGGATTTGTGCAGTGGATGGCAGCAGTAACGCAGCCGCCTCATCTAACCTGTATTTTCAGCTACGGCTCTCCGAGCAACATATACGGCGATACCTGGTTTTCCTACGGAACACTCTACTTGATAGATGCGGTAACTTGGGCGTTTTTGATGGATGGACGCACAAACCAGAACATGGGTGTAAACGAATGGCTTAAACTCAAAGACCATCTCCCGCTCATTACCCTGGATGAGTTTTTAGGGAGAAAGATCGAATTCTGGAAAGAGTGGCTTTCCCACCCAAATTATGATGAATACTGGGCTAAACAGGGAATGAAGAACAGATATAACAGGATAAACATTCCCTCTGTGACTGTTACGGGCTGGTATGATGACGGGCAGCACGGAGCCTTGGAGAACTACTATGGCCTTATGAGGGAAGGCACTGAATTTGCCAAAAAAAATGCCAAGCTCGTCATCGGATATTGGCGGCATGGAGGCCCTTACCCACATTCCGAGAATGATTGCACAAAACTTGGAGCTTTTGATTTCGGGCCTGATGCTCTGCTGGATTTGGAAACCTACGAGCTTCGCTGGTTTGATTACTGGCTCAAGGGTTTCAAGAACAATATCATGAATGGAGCCAGGGTGAAGCTATTCGTCCTGGGGAAAAACGAGTGGAGGGATGAGAAAGAGTGGCCTCTTCCTGATACAGAGTACACAAAATTTTATTTTCACAGCAGCGGCAAAGCCAATACGCTCTTCGGTGACGGCCGTCTGAGCATGGAAATTCCCGAGAAGCAGCCGTCGGATAAATATGTCTACGATCCTGCTGATCCTGTGCCTTCTGTAAGAGGGGGAACCGGGGCCAGGGGGGGAATTTCCTCTGATCCTATAGATCAGAGAGTCAACGAAAAGAGAATGGATGTTCTGTGCTATACATCCGATGTATTGAAGGATGATGTCGAAATCGTCGGGCCTGTGAAGATAGTACTTTTTGCCTCCTCTTCTGCCAGGGACACAGATTTTTGCGGGAAACTGGTAGATGTTCATCCCAACGGCGCAGCCTACAATGTCTGCTACGCAGCGTCCGGTTTGATTTCAGCCAGATTCAGGGACTCCGTGGAGAAGCCTTCGCTTATTGAGCCTGGAAAAGTGTATAGATATGAGATAGAGCTCAGGCCGACAGGTACAATTTTCAAGGAAGGACATAGAATCAGAGTGGAAATCTCAAGCAGCGATTTTCCGATCTTTAACCGCAACCTCAACACCGGAAAGGACCCTTATACGACGACTGACATGGTGACGGCAGACCAGGAAATTTTTCACAATCCAGAATATCCTTCTCATATTGTCCTTCCCGTTATTGAAAGAGAAAAATAAGAAGAGGTATGAGGATGAAATTTGTCGAGGACTCAAGGATTAAAATAAGCCGAAAGGTCTTAGTCCTTGCCTGGCTTTTCTTTGCTCTTTATCTTTTATTCATCATGGGAATATCTTATCTTCTGGGCATAAGGCCTCTCATCTGGGGTTTGCCTCGCTGGGTGGCAATCGGAAATATCGTGGTTCCTGCCGTCTTTGTTCTCCTGTTGATATGGGTAGCAGAGCGGTTCATACCTGATATTCCTCTGACAGAAGACAAGGATTCAGAGCAGGAAGAATGAATCTGGCCGTTGTTTCTTTTCTGGCTTATACGGCGCTGTTAATAGCCATTGGCCTGTGGTCATACCGCATTGTCGAGAAAGTTCCTATCTCCAAATACGAAAAAGAGTTCTATGCAGCAGGAAGAGGCTTGGGAGGAATTGTCGTCGCTTTAGTCATCGCCGGGGGATTGGCCAGTGCAGGAACTTTCATAGCCGGCCCGGGAATGTGTTATGAATACGGCTATTCCTGGGTGCTGATAAATAATTTCCAGATTTTCATGAATCTTCTGCTTTTGGCCCCGATAGGGATAGTTGTCGGCATCGTAGCCAGGAGGGTTAACGCCCTGACGTATTTGGATTTGTTTAAAGCCAGGTATCAAAGCAGGGCAATCATCGTGATGCTGGCTGCTTTAGTCACAATCTTTTTATTGCCTTACATGGCAACGCAGTTTGTCGGGGCTGCAAGAGTCATCGCTCAGATGACGGGAATGGGATATTTTGCTTCTCTTGCCCTCGGATCCCTGGTTGTATTGATTTATTGTGTGTTAGGGGGAATGCGCGGAACCTCTCTGGCAACCTTTGTCCAGGGCATAATCATAACAATTGGATGCCTGATGCTCTTTATCGGCACGGTAAAATATGCTGGCGGATTCCAGAGAGCTACAGAGATAATCGCTGCCCAGGATATAAATTTTCTCTCCCCGACCATGGGCGGGCAATTTTCCCCCGTGTTTGCTTTTTCGATTGCCTGTATGACTGGATTTTTTGTCGTCGGGATGCCCCATGCCATGCTCGGAGCTTTGACTTACAGGAATACAAGAGCGCTTAAAAAAGGAATCTGGATGGGAGGCATACTGGTCTTCCTCTGGACTTTTCTGCTGTGCATGGCTGGTGTTATCGGACGTTCAATAAAGCCTGATCTGGCTGTCTCCGATGAAATCAGTCCCTGGCTGGCGATGAATGTGATGCCGGAAGCTATGAGCGGGATTGTTCTGGCCGGAATCGTGGCCGGTATCCAGACTACGGTTGCTGCCATGGCGATTATAATCACTTCGAGTATCGCTAAGAATCTTTTGAAAGAACTCAAGCCAGATGTATCAGGCCAGCAAATGAAACTGGCTTCCAGGTGGACCATGGGAGCTTGTCTGACAATCGCCATCGGCTTAGCTCTTTTTCAGCCCAAATTGATCCAATGGATAATCTTTTTTTCCATCGGAGGGTTGGAGGCAGCGACTTTCGGCCCGATCCTGTTGGGTATGTTTTGGAAGAAGGGAAATAAGTGGGGAGCCATATCCTCGATAGTGTGGGGAATGGTAGTCTATGCGCTGGCCAACACCGCAGTCCCTCAGCTGAGACTTTGGGGCAGTCATCCCTCTTTTATATCCGTCTTCAGCGCTGCTGTCGTTTATGTGGCGGTCAGCTCATTCACAGCCTGCCCCTCGGATGAGACAGCCCGGACATTCTGGGGACAGGCAAGGGAGGCATATAAATGAACCTCATTGTCTTGTGATATGAAAGATTATGAGAGGAGAATCGAGCATGAGAGAGAAATTAAAAATCACAAACATTGAAATTTATAAATCCGATATACTACTCAAAGAACCTTTCAGGATAGCCATCATGGAGATTACTGATGCCCAGAGCGTCATCATAAAGATTAACACGGATAAAGGGCTGTATGGTCTTGGTGAGGCAAATCCGACTTGGCGAATTACAGGAGAGACTCAGTCGATCAATCTGGCCGGAGCCGTGGACCTAGGCAGACTGCTGCTCAATAAAGATCCTCTCAACATTGAAGAGCGGATGAGAGAGATAGATGGATTTTTAGTCCATAACAGCACGTTGCGGAGTGCCTTCGATATGGCATTATACGATCTTTTGGGGAAAGCCGCAGAACTTCCCCTCTATGCTGTTCTCGGGGGAAGTAAGCGCTCTTTCTGGACCGATAACACAATCGGTTTAGCTTCACCTGAGCATATGGCTGAGAAGGCTGTTCAATACAAGAAAGAAGGATTTCAGGCGATAAAAATCAAACTCGGCACCACCGAGAAGGAAGACATCCAAAGAGTAAAAAAAGTCAGAGAGGCCATCGGAGAGGATTTGCCAATCCGGATTGATGCCAACCAGGGCTGGGATTATAAAACCGCTGTAAATGTGCTCCAGGCCCTGGAATCAGAGGGAATCGAGTACTGTGAACAGCCCGTTGCGTACTGGGATTATGAGAATATGCGGCGGATTAGAGAGAGGAGCTCGATCGGGATCATGGCTGATGAATCTCTTTTTGACCATCACGATGCCTTTAAGCTGGCAGCGATGGGATGCTGTGATTATTTTAACATTAAACTGGCCAAGTCAGGGGGTATTCATACGGCTCTGAAAATCAACTCTGTCGCTGAAAGTGCGGGTATAATCTGCATGGTCGGGTGCATGGTAGAGACAAGGCTGGGCCTGTCAGCGGCGGCCCATCTGGTTTCTGCCCGGCCCAATATTCGTTATGCAGACCTGGATGGGTATTTGTTTTTGAAGGAGGATCCTGTGATTGGGGGTGCCCGATATGATGTCGGACAGATCACGCTGCCAGATGCTCCAGGACATGGCGCGGATATAGATCCGGATTTCTTAAGGCATTGTGACTGTACAGTCGTAGGGACCCCCTAGCTTTACTCGTAGCGGAGGGACTTGACCGGGTTGGCCCAGGCGGCTTTCAGGGTCTGGGAGGCGACAGCCAAAAATGCTGTTAACAGGGATGCTGATACGGCCAGGATATATGTGCCAGCATTGATGCCGGTGATGAACAGCAATCCAGTCTGCAAGGCTTTATTCCAGCCATAGGTGATAATCCCTAAGGCTATAGCATCGGCGATAGCTACCATCAGCAGAAATTCCCGCGTCGTCATCCACATGATTTTCAACGACGAGGCACCGAGCACTTTTCGGATCCCTATCTCTTTGGTCCGCCTTTCAGTCAGATAAGTGGCCAGACCCATCAGGCCCAGACAGGATAAGAGCACGGCTGTCATGCCGATCATGTTTAAAAAGCCGATCAATTTTCCCAGAAGTCCAAAAATCCGGCCGAAATATTCCGACAGGGTTAAACATTTAAAAGGCTGGTCTGGCATCAATCTTAACCACTGTTCCTTTATGTATTTTCTGAGATCCGGAAATCTGTCCGTAGAAGAATGTCTCACTAGCAGTACACTGAGATTTTCGGGCTGCAAATACAGCACAGCAGGGGGTATTTCGAATCCGACATCAGCAAATAAAAAATTTGCCACCACTCCGATCACCGAGCCTGTACTGTCGCCGACAACTAACTGTTTTCCTATCGGATTGTCCCACTCGAGTTTTTTTACGGCCGCCTCATTGAGGATGAGGCTGTTTGTATCCGCAAAATCCCGTGAAAAACTCCGGCCTTGTTTCATCTTGAGCTCGAGAGTTTCAACCAGACCATAATCAACACCATAGGCTTCCATGGTAAATCCTTCACCCTCGGCCGCATCCGGCAGCCGCACCGGAGTCGGAGAATCCCAAACTATAGGCAGATTTGCCGCTGCTGAAACCTGAACAACATCAGGATGACGGGCAATTTCGGTCTTCAACACCTCAATCTTAGCCTGTGCTTCTTTTCCGAGTTGTATGGCGGCTACCTTTTCGCGGTTGAATCCAAAATCGGCCTCAAAAATATGTCCGGACTGGTATTTCAACAGGGCGGCACAGGCGATAAAAATGACCGATAACGAGAACTGGAAGACGATCATGATCTTACTACCCCGTTTCTTTTTCCTTCCCGGCTTGAAGTTTTCCTTCAAGACCTGGAGCGGCTGAAAACTGGAAAGGAAAAAGGCAGGATATAATCCGGAAAAAATCCCGGTGAGAATTGCTGCAACCACCAGGTATTTCAGGAGAAAGGGATAGTTCCAGATGGAGTTCGAGACCTGCGGAATAAAAGCAATAAGCGCAAAATCCCCCATGTAGGAATAGAAGATAGGATGGATGATTTCATAGAGGATAATGGCAAAGGGGATAGCGAGGAAGGCCAGGAGAAGCGACTCGCCTAAAAACTGGACGATTAACTGGGACCGTTTGGCCCCTATCACCTTGCGGAGTCCGATCTCCTTGGTGCGATGCATGGAACGCACGGTCGATAGGTTGATGAAGTTGATGCTCACCACCAGAAGCAGTAAAA
>CAYVAT010000011.1:38132-78299 GCA_964449165.1 uncultured Eubacteriales bacterium
TGTTTCCAGAGAAACCAGGAAGTCGAATTTGATCGAGGAGGTCCGGGTGATGTTTTTTGTCACTCCTGTGACGGTTACGACGATGTCTTTCTGAAGAGTCAACGTCTTGCCGATAGGGTCTTGGTCACCGAAATATTTTTCCGCGGCGGCTTCGGACATAACCATGGAATACGGTTCGCGAAGAGCTGTTTTCGGATCTCCTGCCGTCATTTTAAATGAGAACATGGATAAAAAGGCAGGATCGACAAAAAGCAGGTTGTTCTCGAAGAAGCTGTCCTTGCCTCTTTTTAACGTCACTTGCCCGGGAGGATAGATTCTGACCACTTCCTCAATCTCCGGGAATTCGCTGCGAAGGGCTTCTGCCATCGGACCAGGGGCAAACGCCAGATGTTGTTCTTCTTTATTTTCCGCTTGAAAGATCTGGACAACGCTGTAAATTCTTTGGGCTTTTTCATGAAATTTATCTGCCCTTAGTTTTGTGCCCGCCATCAGGGCAAATAACATGAATCCCGCCATCCCGACGGCCATTCCGATGATATTGATCAGAGAAAAGGCCCTCTGCTTTTTAAGATTTCTCAAAGCGATCAATAAGTAGCTTTTTAACATAATGGATCTCCATGATTGGACTTCTACTGTTTTCTTACCAGCATAAATTTGGCAAGTCGGCCTTGAATCTTCCCGATGAACTTGGCCAGATGGAAGATTGAGAAGAACATCAAAATCCCGGTAGCAATGACCAGGGGATAGGATAAAGCCGGCGGATAAAGAGGCTCGCTGAGAGTGATCAAAGGACGGCCTAAACCCCAAAACCATATGGGATAGAAAATACATTTTATCGAAAGGGCAAGCAGAGTGGGAATGATTGAAAAGTAGAATATACCCAGAGGAAAATGCAGGATCAGGTAGGAAAAAACTTTCCAGGTGTGTGCTTCAGTGGTCAAGGCTTTATATTTTTCTCTCCAGTTTAGGCCTTGGCGGAGGAAGATCGGCTTTCGCGGCATGCGGATACCGAGCAGGGCTTCAATGATCCGGCCTTCTATCAAGGCAATCCCTCGGATGGACAGAAGGAACAGCCCGGTCACAGGAATCCCGATGATCAAAATCAGCGAGAAAAGCGAAAATGCTCCTCCGAGGAGGGCCCACATCCCGAAGACAGCGGCCGTCAGACCTGATACCAGGATGTATAGAAAAGCACCCCATGCTCGGGCATCCACGACAATACCGAAGGATTTCGCCCAAAATGAGCGGGGCATTCGAGTCCTTTTAATGGCCAAAGTCGGCAGCATACGGAATTCAATTTCTTTGTAGGCCGAGGCGACTTCGGCCGGTGTTCCGTATTTTTCAATCAGGGATTCCAAGGCATCGGCCTCCGATAAGCCAGGTGAATCTTTAAGGGTATCTTCTAATGCGGTTCTCAAGTGCTCTTCGGCATCGGAGAGAGCATCCTGGATAATGGCAGGATCTCTTCCGCCCAGCTCTTTTCTAAGTTGCTCAAGATATTCCTCGATTTTTTTTGCCATGGTCCTATCCTTTACTTTCTCACCAACATGGATTTGGCGAATCGCCCGTGTACCTTTCCCACAAGCTTGGCCAGATGAAATGTTAGGGGCAGAAGAAAAAACCCGGCCAGGCAGACGACGGGTAGGAACCAAACAGGAGTGAAAACATTATCGCCAAACAAATCCAGCGGGATATGAAAAACCAGTTCCAGCACAGGGCTTGTGATGAAGCAGAGAGAGAAAACAAAAAAGAGGGCAAATGCCATGGAGTAAATGATTCCCAGGGGGAAGAGAAGCACGGTATACAGCCAAGCCCTCCAAGAATAAGCATCCTTGACCAAGGCTATATACTTATCCGACCAGCTGAGGCCTTTACGGAGAAACAAAGGCTTCCTGGGCATCCGGATGCCCAGGAGCGCTTCGACGATCCGGCCCTCAAGAAGAGCGATTCCTCGTACAGAAAGGAGAAATAGCCCGAACAAAGGCAGCCCGATGATGAAAAGGAGAGAAAAGGTAGAAACGAGACCGCCGAACAGAGCCCAGCCGCCAAAGATGATTCCGGTCACAGAGGCCAGAAGCAGGTAGAAGAAGGCACCCCAGGCGCTCGCCTCCGCCAGAACTCCGAAAAACTTGCTCCATAAAGACCGTGCATCCTGTGGCCGGGAGACAGCCAAGGCCGGTGAAATATGCGATTCGATAGTCCGGTAGGCAGCGGCGATTTCGGTGGGAGAGCCGTATTTTGTGATAATGGGCTGGAGGATATCAGTTTCTGAAAGACCGGGAGTGCTTATCAAACCATCTTCAAGTGCGGAGCGAAGGTGTCCTTCGGCGTCGGAGAGGGCATCCTGAATAAGGGCCGGATCAGCGCCTTCGAGTTCTTTTTTGAGCTTTTCCAGATATTCATGGACATCTTTACACATCGTTCTTTCCTTTAAGGATAGCGTCCACGAAGTCCTCGGTGCGCTCCCAGATATCTTTCCAGTCTTTTAACGTTTTTCGCCCAGACTCAGTGATTCGATAGTAGCGGCGTGGCGGCCCCGAAACAGAAGGATCGACATGGCTATCCAGCAGCCCGCTGCTCTCCAGCGAGCGCAGCACAGGGTAGAGTGCTCCTTGCTTCATCATCGGGATTTTCTCATCATGGGTTTCGATGAATTTGGCGATCTGATATCCGTACATCGGCTTTTCAGCCTGGCCCAGGACACTGAGAAGGACAAGGGAAGCGATACCCGAATTCAATTCCTTTTGAAACTTTTTGTTGGCATCACTCGAATACGCCAATGGCCTCACCTCCATCTTTGATTCGTCTCAAAATGATCTTTAATTTTTCATGCTGCTTGCGCTCATCAAATGCTGTTATTAATTTTATAATACTGTTTATTTTTCTATATTCCTAACTTAAATATAGTATTAAGTTATTAATATGTCAAGCAAAAATTTTATTCTTTTGGGCCAGTCAGATTTATATTGTTGATAATAAATTGGTTAAAGTGTTATTTTTTTTAAATTTTGTTCTTATACCTGGTGAACATTCTTGCCTTGATTTTTCCTCCAACCAACATGAGGAATGATAAAGAATGACTATGGGATTTATCAAGTCACTTGACAGCGTCCGAAAGCATCGTGTAACATGTTTTATCAGTTAAAAATCCAGTTCGTGAAAAACCTTCACTCAGATTTTATGGTTGAGATCCATCCCATTTTAGGGAATGATCGGCACGATAATTGCGTAAACAATAGAGGAGGAAAAATGAAAAAAAACATTTTATTTCTCTCTATATTCTTTCTTGTTTTTAATTCGTATTGTAAAGAAGGAGTGAATAAGACGACCGGCTTTCCGCCATTTATCACTCCCAACAAGGACTACTATATCACCCGGATAAACGGAATCCCGAAAATAAACGGGGACACATATACACTGGAAGTAAAAGGGCTTGTTGAAAATCCCGGGAAATTCCGGCTCGATGATCTCTATTCCCAGCCGATGAAAGAACTTCCTCTAACCGTAGAATGCATCGGGAATTCACCCAACGGCCCTCTCCTCTCCACCGCTGTCTGGAAAGGGTTTCTTCTCTACGATTTTCTCGAAGCATTGGGACTGGATGAAAGAGCTGTTTCCGTACGCTATGAAGGGGCGGATGGATATTTCGCCTCTCATACTTTGGATCAAATAAAAACCAATGGAGTTATGGTAGCCCTCTATATGAACGGAGTGCCCATTCCTCCTCTTCATGGATATCCGGTGAGGATCTTGAATCCCGGTTACCACGGAGTAAAACAGCCTGCATGGATCGTATCAATAGAGGTGCTGGATAAGGTCATCAAGGATTACTGGGAAGTCCGGGGATGGGATTGTTCGCCGCCCATGGCAGTGGATTCAACCATTTTCTTTCCTAAAAAAAAGACGTCGATAAAAGTCAACCAGCCCCTTCGCATCGGAGGCGCGGCGTTCGGAGGCAAGCGAATTTCCAAGGTGGAGGTGACCACTGACAGAGGACAGACTTGGAAAGAGACCAGCATCGTGAAAAAAATGGATGTCGACAACGTATGGGTCTTTTGGGAAACAGAACTAATCTTCCCTAAATCCGGAAATTTCTCAGTGAATGTAAGGGCCACGGATATCAATGGAAACACCCAACAGGAATCCGATCCCGACCGTTATGATGGATCCAACGACTGGCCTGTGTTAAAAGTAAAAGTTAAAAAATAGAAACTATTTCCATGTTTTATATTTTCCGTTTAAAGGATCATCTTGTCGGCGGAGAGCTGGTTTCAGGTAAAAAGATGTGCATCTGGATTGGGCTTCACACCACCGGGAAACACTGTTTCGGATACAAAGCCGGTTTTAGCTCCTCTCACAGTGAGGCGCTGGCATCATCTCAGTCTTGATATTAATGAACGTTAAGCACTCCTCTATTTCTGCTGTTTTCGGTGCTGTGCTCTGTCTCATTTTTGGAAGTCTCGGTTTTTCTCAACAGTCCGGTATGAACTACAGCCATTTTGATCATTTGCTGAAATCTTATGTCGATGACCAGGGAAACGTTCCCATAAATGCCTCCTACAAGATTAAATACACAGATTACGATTGGAGACTGAACGAAAAGGAGAATTGATGAAATCCGAACGAGCTCATTCAGAACCTGTCTCAGGACCAGCTTCCCGGAAACACGGCTTCTGGCGGGTAGGACTGCTGGTGGCAATTATCATCCTTTTCATGATCTTGGCTCGTATTTTCAACGTCGGCAGCCACTTGCAAGCACTCAGAGCATGGATCCTCTCTATGGGATATGTGGGAGCGATTGTCTTTATTTTCATCTATGCGGTTGCGGTGGTGTTTACTGTGCCCGGTTCATTCATGACCATCATGGCCGGTGTGCTCTTCGGATCTGTCATTGGAGTGGTGATTGTCAGCGCAGCCTCCACTCTTGGTGCTTCCCTGGCCTTCTTGGTCTCCCGTTATGTGGCTCGAGAGGCAATCACTCAAAAGTTCGGGCAGAATGAGAAGTTTCAAAGACTGGACTGGATGACGCGGGAACACGGTTCGATCATAGTGGCCATCACCCGTTTGATTCCTCTTTTTCCTTTCACGCTGTTGAATTATGGTTTCGGACTCACTGGAGTGCCTTTTCGGACTTATGTTTTCTGGTCATGGCTCTGTATGCTTCCCATGACCATTGTCTATGTCGTAGGGGCAGATGCCGTCACGCAGGCCGTGTCTGCTGGCCGGATTCCTTGGGTGTTGATCGCTGTTATTGCCTTGAATATCGGTATCATCATCTTCCTTGTCAGGCAGGCACGAAAAAAACTAAAGAAGAGTGAACCGCATTGACCCAGGTTATAAAGGTATTACCCGACGATAAACACAATCAGGAACTCGTCTCGTCTGTTCATCCTCCGGATTGGAAGAATCCCGAACCGGCATCTCGATACAATCTCGTCGTGATCGGAGCCGGCACGGCCGGACTGGTTGCAGCTATCGGAGGAGCTTCCATAGGAGCGCGTGTTGCACTTGTAGAGAGATCTCTTTTAGGAGGGGACTGTCTCAACACCGGCTGCGTTCCTTCGAAGGCGATGATCCGGTCATCCCGGCAAGCTCATAAAATCAGAAATGCCAGGCTTTACGGACTCCGAAATTCCGAGGAAGATGTCATCGATTTTCCCAACATAATGGAGCGCATGCGCCGCCTCAGGGCCAGGATCGGACATCATGATTCCGCAGAAAGAATGAAGTCTTTAGGCATCGATCTCTTTTTGGGAGATGCGAAGTTTACGGGGAACGACAGCCTTGAAGTTGAAGGAAAAAGCCTCAAATTCAAAAAAGCCGTGATCGCCACCGGTGGACGTCCTGCCCATCCGAACATCGAGGGATTGGCTGAGGCCGGATTCCTGACGAACGAAACGGTCTTTTCCTTGACCGAGCTCCCGCAAAGACTTGCAGTCATCGGAGGCGGACCCTTAGGATGTGAGCTGGCACAAGCCTTCCGCAGGTTTGGATCAGAGATAACCATCATCCAGCGAAATCCCCGGTTTCTGCCCAGGGAAGACAGGGATGCCGCAGAAGTTCTGTCTCATGCCTTTAGTAAGGAAGGGATAGTCTGCAAGCTGAGCACGGAAGGGAATAAGGTTGCGGTTGAGAACGGACGGAAAATCCTCTTCCTGACTGGACCGCAGGGCGAAGAAACCATCATAGCCGATCAGATCCTGGTTGGAGTCGGAAGGATTCCCAATGTGGAAGGATTAAATCTCGAGGCCGGCGGAGTTGAGTATGAAATCAGGAAAGGAATCATTGTCAACAAATATCTCCAGACTACAAACCGCAAAATCTACGCCGCCGGTGATGTCTGCTATCCGTATAAATTCACCCACGCGGCTGAAGCCTTAGCCCGGATTGTGGTCCAGAACGCCTTGTTTCTCAAAAGCAAGAAGCACACGTCCCTTCTGATTCCATGGTGTACTTATACCGATCCTGAAATCGCCCATGTCGGATTGAACGAAAAAGAGGCTCGAGCCCAGGGGATTGAAATCGATACGTTCACCAAACACTTTAGGGATATTGATAGGGCTATCCTGGATGGCGAGGAAGAGGGATTTGTCAAAATCCACACCAAAAAAGGGAAGGATAAAATCTTGGGAGCGACCATTGTGGCCGGGAACGCGGGAGACATGATCAGTCAGGTCACTCAGGCCATGATGACCGGCGCCGGTCTCAAAAAGCTAAACAACGTCATCCATCCCTATCCCACCCAATCTGATGCCATCAAACGAGTTGCTGGTGAGTACTACCAGAAGAAGTTCTCGCCTCTGCTCAAGCGTTTACTGGAGAAGTGGTTTGCCTGGAAACGATAAATAACCCGATGGCTGTTTCATTTAAGTCAAAGCTTATCATTTTTACCAGGTATCCCCGTCCGGGGCGAGTCAAAACCCGTCTCATCCCATCCCTGGGCGAGTCGCGTGCGGCCCGTCTTCACCAAGAAATGACGGCCCATACCCTGAATTGGGCACGGGCGCTGTCAAAAAAGAAAAACATCTCCCTTGAGATCAGATACGAAGATGCCGAGCTGAGTGAAATGATGAAGTGGTTGGGTGCGGATCTATCTTATACCGTTCAGGGGGATGGAAATCTTGGAGACAGGATGGCAAGAGCCTTCGAAGAAAGCTTCGCTCAAGGAGCAGAACGCGTTGTCCTGATCGGGACAGACATCCCTCAATTGAATATGCCAGTGGTGCACACGGCGTTTTCTTCCCTCAAAGACCGGGATATGGTCATCGTCCCGAAAGAAGATGGGGGTTACTGTCTTCTCGGGTTGAAAGCTATGGTTTCGGATCTCTTTAAAGGGATTGAGTGGGGTACGGATTCTGTTTTCCGGAGCACATTGCAGAGGGCCGAAGAGAAAGGTTTGGAAGCGGATGTTTTTGTTTCTCTTCGCGATGTGGACACTCCTGCTGATCTTTTCATCTGGGATAGAGTTTCCCGCCTGTTCATCTCCATCATCATCCCCACTTTAAACGAGGAAGACCACATTGGTGAAGCCCTTCGGCAGCTCCAGACTGTTCCTGATTGTGAGGTCATCGTATCGGACGGCGGAGGCCGGGATAGGACTGTTTCGATTGTTCGTGATCTGGGAGTAAGGCTGGTGAAATCCGCCACCGGCAGGGGCACCCAGATGAATGCCGGAGCGGCCGTTGCATCTGGGGATATCTTTCTTTTTCTGCATGCGGACACGCTTCTGCCTGAGAATTTTTCAGAATCAGTGAGAAAAGTCATGTCCGATCCCGAGGTTGCGGGAGGAGCCTTCGGCTTCAAATTCCGGCCGGTTTCACCTCTGCTCAGGATCACGGAAAGAACCATCAACTGGAGGACAAAATACCTGGCTTTACCTTACGGTGACCAGGCTTATTTCGTCAGAGCCTCCCTTTTCAGACAGATGGGAGGGTATGCGAATATTCCGCTTATGGAGGATGTGGAATTTTTACGCCGTCTCAGGAAAAAGGGTAAATTCGCCTTTATTCCCAAGCCTGTGGTATCTTCATCCCGGATGTACACGGAAAATGGAATCATCCGCACTGCGCTCAGGAATAAGGTTGTTTTTTTCGGATATCTCCTCGGTGTCTCACCGGATCGGCTTCTCCGGATTTATTACAGAAAATAAACAGGGACATTTCAATTGGAATGATGACCCATCAATTTCCTTTGAAGAGGAATTGCGAATGTTGTATATTGATAAAAAGTACCCGAAGGATCACATTTAGAAGAATGAAAAAATAGCCTCTGAATTCTTTCCCCTTATTTTCTTTATTTTATCAAATATAAAAATGAAAAAGGAGATGCTATGCATTTTAAAAAGAAAAATTTTTATTTTGTGCGGGATTTCAGGAGTTCCGATTTAGACTCGATAAAACGGTTGATCCAAGATCTTCATCCAGAGTGGTTCACTGAGGAAGCGCTTGAGAACATCCCGCGTGATATACAATTCGCCAGATGCTATGTCGTTGAAAGAGCTGAAACAATTGTCGGCTTTATATCAGTTCATAGCCATGATGGGAAGCCTATGATAGGCTGGCTAGGCGTCGATAAAAAATTAAGAGGGGCAGGGATAGGTAGGCTGCTTCTTGAGAAAGTGGAAAATGAGTTGAGAAAGCTTGGCTATAAAGATCTCAGCGTTGAGACTGTCGGTGAGTGTACTCCTCTATACAAGCCGTATGCAGAAACCTTGAAGTTCTATCTCTCTATGGGATTTGAAGTTGTGAAGAAGGGCAGGCTGAGAGATAATTTGGGCTACAAATGGAGGTATTCCACCCTGAGGAGAAAGCTTACAGGTTAGCGGATATTTTTGGCTTTTTTTGAAGGCGCGGACCTTTTGTTATCTGTCGTAGTTGACTTCGCAGACCTTGAATAGGTCGCGAGCTAATAGGTTTGTCCAGTTGAGCTGGTTATAGATTTTCCGGGTCATATGGAAAGAGCAGTATGGCCGCCACTCACCATTCTCCGCAAGGTCGGGCGTCTCGACGGCGAACTTGACTTTGTCGATAGTCTTGAATGTCTTGTAGAGCTGCTCGATTTTGGGGGCCAGGTCCTTGCCGATAAGTGCATCGAAATCCTGCGGTTCGGGAAGATAGAGATGATAGTGAACCACAAGCTCCTCAGCTGTTTTTTCCAATTCCGCGATTCCGGACGTTTGAGCCTCCGCTTTGCCGAGGACCTCAGCAAAGGTCTGTAGCGTGATTACTTCAGCCTGGGCTGACGGTTCTTCCTTTTCTTTGCAGGCAGGGATAAAGATCGCTATCAGAAAAGTCAGGAAGAGAAAAGACAATAAGAGAGAGATACTCTTTTTCTTCACTTTTTTTCTCCTTTTAACTCATAGGAATTTCTTTCTCTGTTGTATTGGCTGAATGAATACTCATGTACTGGCTTCTATTCGTTTCACTTTTGGAGATTATAAAACACGCCATGCAGAGGTGTCAAATTGAGGTCATGATTAGCTGGCGGTCATCCGGTTGAGTTCTCCCCAGCTGTCGTGGCTAATAAAGAGTACCAGTATCGGTCCCACCAAAATGAAATCGAGTTTCCCTGTATTCACGCGAAACCTAAAGCGGATGATGGAGTTCCGATTTATTTGACTTGAAATATATAAATATTGTCTCGAGGGAGGAATGTCTCTGTCCGGATGAGCAGGAATCCATTTCTCCTGTTCATTAGCCTGAAAGGTCAATATCGAGATAAAAGCAAAAAAAATCCAAATACTTAGCAGGGCACGTCTTTTGACCAGGAAAGAAGATTTTTTAATCACCATTTTTATTCAACACCGCTTATTTATCTTCGTATAGCATAGCTTGAAACTATGGTCAAATCATGGAAGGAATCAATGATTCATTGCTCATCTCAGTGCAAAAGTTCGTAGTTGTTTAATATTGCTTGACCAGTATTTTATAAGAAAAAAAACGACAAAAAGGGGCAAAAAAGGACATTCCCTTAAAAAGTTTGACAAAGTGCTGATCGTCTTTTCATTTTATAGAAGGGAAATCGCCGAGCTACTTTATAGAAGGAGAGATAGAACAATGGAAAGAAATGTCAAGAAAACGTTGGGTAAATTAATGAAGGCCAAATCCGGTGAGGAGAAAATGCCTTCTATTCCTGTCATGGTAGATGATGTCAAGGAATTTAAAAATTTCCGGATGACCCGCTGCACTTATTTTTCCATTGAATGCGATACACCATCGGCAGAATGGTTAATGGAGTTAAAAGACCGGGAGGTCCCCTTTTATCTTTTCGGTCTTTCTGGGATCATCCGGGAGCCAATCGGCGCCAAGACGGAATTCGATTCGCCTCAGGCCATCGATGAGCTGTTTGAGATAATTGAAAAAATTCCTGAGCTGTTTGTAGATATAAACGACATATGGCTTCCAAATTTCCTATTTGAGAATACTCCCACTGAAAGAGGAACTGTTTACCGCATAAAGGAGAGGCTTTTTCTTGAGGCTGACAGTTTCCGGGATGATAGGATTTCGATGGACCGCTTCCTGAAGATTTGCGAGAAGTTGAGGGATCAAATTTCTTATTCAGACACAGAGACAAAATCATTCAAGGGATGGGCCAGCCATCAGGTTGAGATGGCCAAGAATATCTTTCCTAAGAATCCTGATCTGGAATTGAAATACCGCACAGAGTAGTTCGTTTAAATAAAAAGAGGTTAGCTATGTCAAATTTAAATGTCACATTGATAGATGTGGGATGGGGGGACTCCATTTTTATCGAGTCACAGGATGAAAACGCACAAAGCCATTATGCACTGGTGGATTCCAACGACACAAAGTATCTGCGTTCTTCCTATATTTTTCTAAAGCGTTTATTCGAGAGAAAAGACATTAAGCTCCCGGATGATAAACCCGTCTTTGAGTTTGCCCTGCTTTCGCATGCCCATTCCGACCACGGTCAGGGACTCAAGAGAATTCTCAGGGATTTTGGCGCGAAATACTTCTGGTATCCCAAATCGCTGGAGTGGAGCAGCCTGGCAGAGCTTATCCGCTTCAGCCACCAGTCCGCCAATGTGGATCATCCTCAGTCTGTGGATGAGACAAAGATTGGGCTGAAAATCGGAGATGCAGACATTGAGATTTTATGGCCGCCTTATGACATCAACAGAATCTCAAGGACAAATGAGAACAACAACTCTGTGGTCATCATCCTGCGCCTGGGTGAAGTGGCCTTTGTGCTTACAGGAGATGCAGAAAAGGATGTCTGGAATCTGATTGCCAGAAAAATTCCTGCTGATACCCGCTTTTTTAAAGTCCCCCATCATGGTTCAGTAAACGGGACATTCGACCAGGATCAAACACCCTGGTTCAGCAACTGCCCCAGCCGGGCTCTTCTGGGCATAAGCAGCCATGTCAAACCGTTCAGCCATCCCGACCAGGAAGTCATTGATCTTTTTGAAAGACACTACCGCACATACTTCAGGACCGATCTCCACTACCATATCACATTCCAGACAGACGGCACCGACGTTAAAGTGAGGTATTCCCATATTTGAAGAAGGGTGAGAGACTGAAGGAATAGAAGAGTCAGGATTAACTTACCTACAACTTTACTATCATCTATTACTTCAATAATCCGAGGCAACTCCAGAAAATAATCTCGATTGATTTTTTTCTGATTCAATTATTATAATTAACTTGAATTATTCATAAACATACGAGATTTGTCGTGGAACATTCTGCAGATAACCAAAGAAATCAGAGAAATTTCCTTGAATGATGCAGGTCAGGCGTAAGGAAGAATTATTTTAATCTGATGAAAAGATGGTAGAATCCAAAGAAAAGCCAAAAATTTTGTTCGTGGAAGATGATTTGAGCCTTCAGAAAAGCATTACTTATATCCTGGAAAAAGAAGGCCTTGATGTCATTTGCACCAGGACTGGAGAAGAAGCCATAGAGCTGGCAAGGAAAATGAATCCTGACCTTATTCTGTTGGATTTAATCCTTCCAGGAATGAATGGATTCAGCGTATGCGAAGTACTCAAGAAAGACCGCCAAACTGAGAAAATATTCATCATAATGCTCACAGGAAGAGGAATGGTTGATGAGATTGTCAAAGGCTTGGAGCTTTACGCTGATGACTATATCACAAAGCCATTTGAGCCAAAAATTCTTATTGCGCGGATCCATGCTGTGCTCAGGAGGAAGATGAAATCCATACAGAAAGAGCAGAGCTTGCTGGAATTTAAAGACCTGACCATTGACTTAAAAGGGTATGTGGTTCGCGTAGCCGGAGAAAATATTGAACTCACTAAGACAGAGTTTGACATCATTGCTTTGTTAGCCGGAAGACCAAGTCAGGTCTTTACGAGGGCAAGAATTCTCGAGCATGTGAGAAATGATAATTATCCTATAACAGAACGCGTTGTTGATTATCAGATAACTGGTATCCGGAAGAAACTGGGCAAAGTCGGAGATTATATAAAGACTGTTCGGGGAGTCGGTTATAAGTTTGAAACTTGAAAGATTTACCTGTACCATACTGGAATCTAAGAAATAACAGCGAAAGAAATGCAGATACTGCAGCGATTAATGGACTCTGTCAGGTGATTTCGTGATTCGTAAAATTCCGATAAAATTCCTTCTGATTGTTGGGTTGTTGATATCCGGGCTTATTCCCACATTGGTTGTTTCTTTTATAAGTTACAACACTACTCGAGCAGAGATGAAAGGCCAGGTTTTCAGACAACTAGAGTCAGTCAGAAATATCAAAAAAGAACAAATTTACGATTTTTTTTACGAACGGATTGCAGATATATCCGCATTTTCCGAGAATCCGACTATCATTAAAGCCTACAAAGAATTAGAGGCTGTGTTTAAACAGGGAGGGAACAGATTCAAGGGGCATTCTGAAGAGGAATTTATGGCTCCCGAGTCTTACATGAATATTCATGATCGTTACTTTCCTTTTTTTAAAAATCTGATATCCCATTACGGATACTATGATCTCTTTTTGTTGGATCCCATCTATGGAGATACCTTGTTTACGGTCAGAAAAGAGGCGGATTTCGGCATCCGGATAAGCGAAGTCTCTTCCTCGCTTCAGGATGTATGGATTACAGCGAAGAGAGAAAAGAGAATTGGTATATCAGATACCCGACAGTACCCTCCTTCAAATAACATTCCTGCCCAATTTATGGCTGCTCCTATTCTTGAGAATGATGAAGTGAGAGGCGTAATTGCGGTTCAAATTTCTATCAATTCTATAGACAATATCATGAAAGAACGGTCAGGGATGTGGAGGACAGGAGAAACATACCTCGTAGGGCAGGACAAAAAGATGAGATCCGATTCATATCTGGACAGCCTCAATCACTCGGTTTTAGCCTCCTTTAGAGGAACTGTGGAAAAAAACGGTGTGGATACAGTTGCTTCCCAGGAAGCGCTTCAGGGCATCGAAGGTAAGAAGATTACGGTGGATTACAGAGGGAAAAAGGCCCTTTCTGCCTATACACCCATCCATATTAAAGATGTGCGATGGGCTTTGATTGCTGAAGTCGATGAAGATGAGATCAACAATCAGATAGCCAGGGCATTGAATACAAAGATATTGATTTTGACCGGTCTTTCTGTTTCAGTGCTTATTCTTTTAGCCCTGACAATAACTACCTTTATTAACAAAGGAATCAGAAATATTATCTTTCAGCTGGAGAAGATGATAGATGGCATTTTGCATGGAAAGCCCCATGCCAGGGCAAAGCCCAGTTCCGTGGCAGTAGATTTTCAGGGAGTGATGGCCCGTACCAATGAGCTTATAGATGCTTTTGTCAAACAGATGGAGGAGAAAAGAAAGCTGGAGGACCAGATTCAGGGCTCGCAGAGGCTGGAAGCGATAGGCACTCTAGCCGGGGGAATCGCACATGATTTTAATAATATCCTGACATCCATGCACGCCTATGCCCTCATCATTAAGACAACCATTCCAAAAAACAGTGTGGCGGAAGAAAACATAAACGAGCTAATATTGTCTATCCGACGCGCATCAGAACTAGTCGAGCAGATTCTCACATTTAGCCGTCAAATCAAGACAGAGGAGAAGTTCTTAGACATTTCTGAAGAGATCAGAGAGAGTATAAAATTATTTAAGGCAGCTCTTCCCCGGAACATTCTCGTTGAAAGCTATCTCAGCACAGAGCAGTTACTGATTAAAGCGAATCCCTCTCAGATCCAGCAGGTTATAATGAATCTTTACACCAACGCCTATCAGGCTATGCGTGGGAACGGCGGGACATTAACGATTTCCACAGAAAAGGTCAAGCTGGGAGACAACGTTGCTTTAAATCTTAAAAATGGTACTTACTGTAAAATTAGTGTAAAAGACACGGGCCACGGAATGGACCGAGAAACGCAAAAACGCATCTTTGAGCCTTTTTTCACCACCAAACCAGTGGGAGAGGGGACAGGTATGGGATTGTCTGTCGTTCATGGCATTATGCGGAGGTGTGGTGGAGGCATAGAGGTAGAGAGCTCACCTGGTGAAGGATCATGCTTCGATGTCTACCTTCCTTTAGCACAGAAGACTGGCTTCAAAGAAAGAAAAGAAGAACATGAAATATCTTCTATAAAAGGCAAGGGACATATCCTTTTAGTTGATGATGATGCTCAGATCTGTGATTCACAGAAGAAAGTGCTGGAGGGATTAGGCTGCACCGTTACAGCCATCCAGGACAGCCGTGTAGCAGAGGAAGTCTTCTCCAAAAATCCCGAGCAATTTGATTTGCTGATAGTAGATTTGAACATGCCGCATTTAAATGGTTTTGAGCTTACCGAAAGAATTTGCAAAATCCGTGCGGATATTCCGGTTATACTGACTACTGGCTATGCTGAGTTGATTGATAGCCAAAAAATCGAGAAGTTGGGATTCCGCTCGCTTCTTATGAAGCCTTATACGATAAACGAGATCTCTCGACTCATCGCAGAAATTTTAAATTCAGAAAAAAAGAACAGACATTGACCACTTGTTTTTTTGCTTCAGACCTGCATGGAAGTACAGATCGCTATCAAAAACTTTTCCAGGCTATTGCAAATGAGCGTCCTGAGGCAGTATTTCTGGGAGGTGACATTCTGCCTTCAGCAAGCTTTCAGCTTGGCTCGCTGAATTTTGAGCACGCAGACTTCATTAATGACTACATCGCAAAAGAATTGAGTCAGATGCGTAAGGAATTAGAAGATGAGTTTCCCAGGATATTTCTTATCCTGGGGAATGATGATGGTCGGTTTGCTGAGGCCTCGGTGTTGGATGCTGCTGCCAGAGGAGTATGGGAGTATATTCATGGTAGAAAAGTCCTTTTCAAGGACTATCCTGTCTTTGGCTATTCTTATGTACCTCCAACTCCTTTTCTCCTGAAAGACTGGGAAAAGTACGATGTTTCGCGGCATGTGGATCCAGGGAGCATCTCTCCAGAAGAGGGTATACGATCTTTTCCTATTACAGATTATGAGCGCAAGTACTCCACGATAAAAAAAGACCTCGATGATTTGACTTGTAATGAGGACTTAAAGAAAGCTATTTTTCTGTTCCATGCTCCGCCGTATAAAACCAATATCGACCATGCGGCGCTGGAAGGAAAAATGATTGATTACGTTCCGATGGATGTAAATGTGGGCAGCATTGCTATTAAGCGTTTTATCAAGGCTCGGCAGCCACTCCTCACTCTCCACGGGCATGTCCACGAATCGTCAAGGTTTACGCACTCCTGGAGGGACCGCATCGGGAGAACCCATGTGTTTACAGCCGCATACGATGGCCCTGAGTTGGCTCTGGTCCGCTTTGATCCTAAAGACCTGGATAAAGCCAGCCGTGAGCTTCTTTAGGATTTTTTTCTCTTCAACATCATCGGTAAAGGACGCGCGGCATCTGTGACTGCGCCTATCCTCATTGCATCGCTGGTTTTCTTGGATATATCCGCATCGGTTACAAAGTGGATATCCAGGATACCGCCGGTTTGGTATCCTGTGCGGAGCCTGTTTGTTTCATCTAGGCATAAACTCCAGCCTTCCAGCCAGTGTTCGAGATCTTTTTGCTGTTTTTTTGTTCCCTGAAAATGAATCAGGAGGTCGATATCGCTCTTAGGGCCGGCAGTTGCATTCTTTGTGCTTCCAAACACGTAGAATCCTTTTACGCCAAAGCGGTCAGGATCGAGCTGGGAAGCAATATGTTCGGCCATTCTCAACCGCCAGGCCCAGTGATTCTCTGCCTTTCTTCCAGTGAAGTCTAAGGGAACAAGAAAAGGCTGACTGTCTATGGATGGCTCGTTCAGGATTCCCACTGCCTCATCAAGCTCGGCGTTCATCAGGATTCGAAGTAGAAGATCTCCAGTGGTTTTTTTTACATCGATCACTTTGAGCGTGTCAGAAAGAAAGGCATATTCAGGTAAAACATTGGAAAGCATGTTTTCTGCATGATTAAAAAAACCTTCGTTGAAAACTGTTCCAGAATCGTCAGGATAAAGGGGAAGATACCTGATTTCAGACTCCACTAAATCCTGAAAAAAGTGGGTGCCGAAAGAAGGCTCTGGTAGAAAGTCTCCTTTTTTCCTGGCGATCTCGATGAGTGCAGCAGTGTTGCTTATATCTGAATAGGTTACCTTCACTCCCATCTTAATGTCGCCCCGGCTTCCCCAGCGGCCAGGCCCCATGAGGACAAACCGCTTGCGAGGTAAAATTTTATTGAGGCTTCCTACAGCTCGGCCGACAGAGATAAACGAGGAATATTCTTTAAGCTCGTCATACTTCTCTGGATTTACATAGACAATATGAGAAATGTCAGGGATTTTTCCGTTAGAAATGTAACGGCTGGCGGAAAACACGATTCTGTCTTCTGGAATATTTTTTGGGATTTGTGCTGGTTCTGCTCCTTCGGTATAGCTTTGAGAGCGGCATTGAAGCAGGTAGAAATCCTTCCCATCACAAGCAAACTCGATGTCCACGGGTGTGCTGAGTTTCTCTTCGAGGAGAGTGATTAAGTTATTAAGCTTATCAATGAATTTTGTTTTCGTCAGGAGGCCTTCGAAAGTTACCACCAGATTATCCTTCTCAAAATCAACCTCATTGCCCAAGGGTGTACGGATGACTTGTCCATCATAGATTGAAATAACCTTGTTGATGTTCGGAATATTGCTTCCGATTTTTTTTATCAATTCCCTCACTTCAATAGTCTCAAAGCTGTTGGTTTTAAGATTGATAACGTCCATATTTTTCGGAGCATACTTTACAGCTTCATCAACCGTGGCATTCACGCGGAGGCCTATCTGGCCGGGTGCAACCAGAACAGGATAATCGTTGCTTAGCCTGTCAACAGCCCGTGTTCCCAGTCCTGGCACAAGACGGAGCAGGCCATCCTCCTGTTTGATCCGCGGAGACCATCTGAATTCGTTTCGGCTGAAGGCGACACCAGCGTAAGCTGGGAAATAATAATCACCGATTTTTGTGCCCACAACCTCTTGAATCATGATCCCCATTTCTTCAACGAAATCGAGTAAACCCCGTTCAGCACGATAATCGATCGGATCAGGTCCATACACGGAGGCATAAACTTCGGCAATGGCCTCTGTCAGCGCTGCCAGGCGCTCTTGTTTGCTACCTTGATTGGCAAGAAATAGACTCTTGTACTTTCCTGAAAATGCCGCGCCTGCTCTATCCTCCAGCAGGCTTGAGCTTCTCACGATAATAGGTTTGTCCTTAAAATCATCCAGAATCATGGAGAGGGCTTGAACAATCTCAGTGGGAAAGTTACAGTTTTTGAATGTCTGGACGATATGAGGATACTCCAGACGCACCTGGTTAATGTCCTTGTATTTTTGCTCCACGACCTCATTGAGGTTGTTATGGCTTAGAAAATTAAAAAGGACATCCGAGGTTAGGTACCAGGTGTTCGGCACCTTAATATCGCCAAGGTTATCGTCAGGATGACTTGATTTTTTTATGACCTGGTGAGCAAGGAACAATCCCGTGCTTTTGCCTCCCAACCTGCCATGGCTTCCGGGGGGAAAAACAATACGGTCCAGTATGTTGTAGAAATCATCGATCTCGATATAGTCCTTGGCAATATGGATGAATTCCGGCTGGTCAGACAGAAATCGCCTGATAAGAGAAACCTGCACACCTCTCTTGCTGGCCGGGGGCAATTCAATGCCCTCCGGTATGATATGGTGATACCGCCGGATAGCATCAACAACTTCCGCCAGAGGCAAATTGCGGTTGGCTACCTGAACAAGGAAGCTCAATCTGGCCTCCTGAATCCATTTCTGGATATTGGAAAGAATCTGCTCACTGGTGAGATACTTGGATGCTATCTCGAAGGTTTGGTCGCTTAGCTTTTCAGAAAAAGACAAAACTCTTTTATGGTAGGGACGGTTTTCATCGTCTTCGAGTTCAATCTCTTCTTTCCTCCATCCCGGCCCCGAATCCTGGAGGAGATGTTCCGCCTCGTCGATGCCGCTCCAGCAGAGATGATTTAGCATCCGCCTAGAAATGTTGAAAAAAAGGTTTTTATCAGTCTGCCGGAGAAAATTTAAAGCAACCTGCCATTCACTCGCCTTATGTTCGATGATATCTTTTTTGCCAGATTGATATTCCTGAAAGACCATCTTCATCCTGTTGTACATGATAAAGTGACTGAGCCTGTCCACGATAGTTTCAAGGAGTTTGGTTTCTTCTTTCAAGAAAGGGCCATCGTCTGCTCTCGGCATCTCTTTGGTGTAGTAGACATTGATTTCTCCCACTTTTTTGTCTTGAACAATGATGGCCGCGCCTTGGACCCAGGGTGTGGGCTTAAAATTCGGAGAATAGTAAGATTTCCCTTCTAGTTTGACTTCGGCAATACAGATATCCGGATATTGCCATCCGGGCGGGATGGCTTCGATTATCCTCTGACACACTTCATCAATATGAGAGTCCGGCTTGTTCATCAGTTCTTCGATCTTGTACAGGCAATTGAGTTCCTTGGCTCTTTCTTGAAGTCCCCATATGAGTCTATCGATTGATTGTTTTTCTTTATTCATGACTGATGACTCCCCGACCTATCCTCCCATCGACCTTTATTACTAAGGGAGCAGAAGGTCTCACATGTCGGATGAATTGCGTCTCATTTATGATTTTTTGCCGGCTCAGCCAGTCCCAGTCAATCTTGTATTTGTCCCAATGAGCAACAGAGAAATAACAGACCTGAAAACTGGTGATATTATGAAAAAAATGGGATCCTTGACTGAGCATAAAATTCATGCTGGGCAAGGTGGCTTCCACGATGACCTTGGCTCCTGAGATTTGTCCAAACTTCAGGGGGATGCCTCCCGAAGGGTCGGATGAACCCCAGCGTCCGAAACCGATGAGTACATAAGGATGCTTGGTCTGCACCATCTGATGATTAAGTTTTTCCAATTCTTTAGCGATTATGGTGGTTTTATTGGCTTCGAATTTTTCCGGCTTGATAAAAATAATATCTTGAATGGTATAGATAGCGCCATTCCCGAGCACAGATTCAGAAGCCACAACCACATTATCTGCTGTTAGTTCTTCTGCTGCGACCTCGACTTTTTCCTGCGAAACAACCATGGGCCGAACTTGCAAAAAACCGAATCGCACTGGTGTCCCGTGATCCGGATCGAGAGTGACGGCGAATTCTATCTCTACCATGTTCTCCAGTTTTTGCTCACACATTTCAAGCAGTTTCTTTATTATCTCGTTAAGAGGGATCTCGTCGAGTTTCAGGATAGGAGCGAAATCCAATATTCTCGCTCCCTTATTCCCGATCCCAATTTTAATTCTATCATCTTCGGGCACATACGTCGACGCAATGAATTTCAGATTTCTATCCTTCTCGGCATCAGTTATGCTGTATTTAAGCATGTATTCTGTTTCTTTAATCGGATTATATAAAAGAGGTTCACCCATATGAATCGCCCAGAATTCTGTCTGGCTTCGTTTTAAAAGATCCTGGAGGGAATTGTAAGGCGGGTTGACTTGAGGATAGGCTGGAGAAAATGACCAGCCTATCCCTTCATCGACGATGGTTTTACCAAGTCCTAATGCCAGTTCGACAACGCCTTCTTCTGGTTTTGCATGTCCAACAGGATAGAAATTATATGAGCGTGCCACACCCGATATCTGAGGATAGAACCGGTTGTTGTATTGGTTACCGACGACCTCCTGAATGATCACGGCCATCTTCTCATCAGCTATGGAATGTTTGGTAACACCTATGTAGTCTTTGGCGCTTTTAAAAAAAGTAGACGCATAAACATATTTTATAGCTTCGATAAGCTTTCTGAATCGAATATCTGGATCGAACTGGTTATTGGGAATCATTTTGGTGGCATAAACGCTGGCAAAGGGCTCAAACATTGCATCCTCGAGCATACTGGAAGACCTGATAGCCAGGGGAGAGTGGACCTGGGAGATTAAAGCACGAAGATCTCCTACAAGTTGCGGAGGCAGCTGACCTCTCTGGAAAGCATGGGCTATCTGGTCATCTCGTGTATCGGAATAGGAGAGGTCATACAAATTATTGTTTTCTAAGAAGAGATCAAAAAAATTTGTGGCGATGACTGTTAATGTGGGTATGTGGATCTCGATATCTGTTGGAAATCGGGATTTTAAATCAGCTAAAGCGTTTTTGATATCTGCCAAACCTTGAGCTTTCCCGCCGATCGAACCCTGTCCGATATATGTGAATTTTTCCTTACCTGTGAAAAAATGTCGATCAAATAGTGTTAAACTTTCTTGATAAAATCTTTTCATCTATCTTGGTGTATCATGATTTCTTGGAAACCGGGAAGCATTTATCTCTCCTGCAAGTCGGTTCTAAAAGGTGAATGAAGTGGCGGCCCAAAGTCTGAAACGTGGTTGCGACCGAACCCTTTCTCACAATAGATATTCACATCTCGAAGTTTTTTGAATGAATTTCTAGGTATAAATGATTAGACCCAACCTCTGTCTTTGCAGGCCTGAGCTACACGAATGACAGCAATATAGTAGGTAGAATCACGCATGCTCAGCTTTTTTTTCTTTGCCAATTCCAGAACAGACATAAAGGCGTTGGTCATTTTAACATCCAGCTTGCCCAAAACTTCATCTCTTTCCCAATAGTAGTTCATGTTGCTCTGCACCTGCTCGAAGTAGCTGCAGGTTGCACCTCCGGCATTTGCCAGGAGGTCGGGAATCATGAACATATTTCGCTTGACAATGATTTTGTCTGCTTCAGGAGTTGTTGGGCCGTTGGCTCCCTCAGCGATGATTTTAACTTTATTGCTGATTTTCTTCACATTATCGATGGTGATTTGATTCTCTACGGCGGCCGGGATCAAGATATCTACATCTTGCTCTAACCAGGCTTCTCCGGGAAGAACCTCATAACCCAATTCGCCGGCTTTATCCTTGCTGATTCCTCCGAAGATGTCTGTGATACTGAACAGCTCATCAAAATTTATACCCGATTCCTTTCTGTAGCAGTAGGGAGCCTGATTCTTATGATCCCAGCATGAGATACTGATAACTTTTCCGCCAATCTGCTGGAAAAGCCTGACCGCATGCTGTCCTACATTGCCGAATCCCTGAACACTGGCTGAAGTGTCCTCAGGGCGTATTCCCAGTTCTTTAAGAGCTTCACGCACAGTAAAAATAAGCCCGAATCCAGTGGATTCTTTCCGGCCCTGAGAACCTCCCATCCCGATGGGCTTCCCTGTAATAAATCCCGGATACTTCTCGCCTCTGATAGTTTCGAACTCATCCAGCATCCATAACATATGCTGCGCGCTGGTCATGATATCCGGAGCTGACACATCCATCAGAGGGCCCAGGTCTTTTGCCAACTGACGAACCCATCCCCGGCAGATCTTTTCCTGCTCTCTCATACTGAGATTGTGTGGATCGCAGGTAACTCCTCCATAGCTTCCCCCCAGGGGAATATCAACGACAGCACACTTCCACGTCATCCACATGGCCAAAGCCCTTATAGTATCGATTGTTTCCAGAGGGTGAAAGCGAATTCCTCCTTTTCCGGGACCCCGGACATCGTTATGTACCACTCTGAAGCCACGAAATATCTGGACGTTTCCATCATCCATCCGCACAGGTATGGTGAACTGGTGCTCCCTGACCGGATATTGTAAAAATTCTCTCGTTGTTTTATCCAAGTCAAGCAGGTCAGCTATGTGATTAAATTGAGCCTGAGCCATCTTGAAAGGATTAAAGGATTGAGTGCTCATCGCATGTTTCCTTTCATGAAACTGTCTCTGAATATTTTATTATCTAGGCGATGCTTTATAATTATCCACACTCTTTATGAATGTCAAGGGAGCGGCGAACTTGTTAAAGAAGCGGGCTGAGGCTGTTGAATTGCTTTTTTTCAAGAATACATTATAGCACAAATGGATTGACAGCATGTTTTTTTGCCGAATTCCTCCCCCGAATATTTATTCAAATTATAACAGAAAACAAACAGATTTATAACAATCCTGTGATAATTGAAATTTGTGAAGTCAATAAAATTTTGGATTATTAATCTCAAGCCTTCAACAACATCACACGATTTTAAACAAAAGACTGAAGAAAACACGGTAATATTTTATAAATTAAAAATTAATAAGAGAGGAGAGTCATAATGTCTACTTATGTATCCGATTTTATGGGTGAATTAGAGGCGAAAAATCCTGGTGAACCCGAATTTCATCAGGCCGCTGAGGAAGTAGCCGAGTCACTCGCGCCAGTTTTCGAAATGCATCCAGAGTACAGGAAAGCCAAGCTCTTGGAACGGATTGCAGAGCCAGAGCGTGTTATAATGTTTCGTGTCCCCTGGATGGATGATAGGGGAGAAATTCATATCAACCGGGGATACAGGATTGAGATGAACAGCGCAATCGGCCCTTACAAAGGAGGGCTTCGATTCCATCCTACCGTGAACCTGGGAATTTTGAAGTTTCTTGCCTTCGAACAGGTCTTTAAAAATAGCCTGACTACACTTCCTATGGGAGGAGGAAAAGGGGGCTCCGATTTTGATCCCAAGGGCAAGAGCGACAACGAGGTCATGCGGTTCTGTCAGGCTTTCATGAGTGAGCTTTTCAGGCATATCGGTCCCAACACAGACGTTCCCGCTGGAGATATCGGTGTGGGAGGCCGGGAGATCGGATTCCTGTTTGGACAGTACAGGAAGCTGAGAAACGAATTCACTGGAGTCCTGACCGGAAAAGGGCTGGATTGGGGAGGATCACTTATTCGTCCTGAAGCCACTGGCTACGGTGCTGTTTATTTTGCTGCTGAGATGCTCAACACCAAAAACGACACAATGGAAGACAAGGTGTGTCTCGTATCCGGATCTGGCAATGTGGCCCAGTATACAGTGGAGAAAATCAATCATCTTGGCGGAAAAGTTGTCACTTTATCCGACTCTAGTGGATACATCTACGATCCTGAAGGTATCGATGCGGATAAGCTTGCCTTTGTTATGGAACTGAAGAATGTACGCAGAGGACGAATCAAGGAGTATGCAGAGAAATACAAGAATGTTACTTATATCCCGGTTGATCCTAATCTCGATTATAATCCATTGTGGAATCAAAAAGCTGACTGTGCTTTTCCCAGTGCAACTCAGAACGAAATCAATGGCAAGGATGCTCAAAACCTTCTGAACAATGGAGTTTTCGTTGTCTCCGAAGGAGCGAATATGCCCACCTCTGCAGAGGGCGTTGACCTTTTCCTCAATAATAAGATACTCTTTGGTCCAGGGAAAGCGGCGAATGCCGGGGGTGTCGCTGTTTCAGGGCTTGAGATGACCCAAAACAACCTGAGGATCAACTGGTCAAAAGAAGAGGTCGACAACCGCCTTCACAACATCATGAAGAGCATCCATCAAACAGCCAAAGAAGCCGCCGAAGCTTATGAAACACCCGGGAATTATGTCAATGGAGCGAACATTGGAGGATTCCTCAAAGTCGCCAATGCGATGATGGAGCAGGGATTGGTTTAAAAAGATTTGTATAGAGAATGCAGAAGCCTTGAACCTTTCACATTCTCGAGAGAATGATCAATCCATGAAAGAGGGGACTGTCTGATTAATTAAAAATACATAATTGCCCTCGAGGATTGTTCCATCTTGGAAAAAGTATTCGAAAAAGCCGGAGACGTCAAGATCTTCGGCACCGGTTCTCTGGGAGGAAAAGGGGATGGTTTAGTCCGGATAAACGAATGCGACATTCCTCAATGCAGGAAATTAAAAACACGCATACTCACCACCGTCTTTTTTGACAAGTTTCGAGAAAAAGGGGGAAAGTTTGAACCTGAAAAACTGAATGTGCTTGGCGCGGTCTTGAAAGAGCTGGGAGATGTCCCCCTTGGAGTGCGGTCCTCAGCAACCAACGAGGCTTGTCTCTCACCAGAGAAAATAGGTCCTGTTCATGCCGGAGAAAATATCTCGTTCATGATTCCAAACAACCATCCCGATGACAGGACTCGGTTCGATCAGTTGAAGCTGGCCATCTATCATATATACAATGACTTCATCCAGAAACAGCCGCCAGAGAGTGTAGAAAAAATGGCCATCGTCATCAACCCTATTCCTGGAATCTTTGATGACACCCTTGCCGGACCCTTTTATTACCCTTACATCTCAGGAGTGGCAAATTCCTTTTTTCCTTACGCACTGAAGACACAGGATACAAATGAAGGCTTTGCCCGAATCGCTTTTGGACACGGATATGCAACGGTTTTGGATGAATTTCCAGTCATTTCCATGGCCACGATAAAAAAACCGATTCCTCTGAGATTCTTGAGGATGGGGAGAGGGCAGCAGTATTTTTATGCACTGGATATGACAAAGAACAAAGAGCTGAGCGGAGAAGAGCTGGAAACCATGAAAACACTCCATGTCCGCTTTGCCAACTATCATAAAATCAAAAAATTGGGCATAAAACAGAATTTGATCACTATAGAAGAATTGATCCAGAACAACCATTTCGGCTTCAAAAGCGGTCTGAACAAAATAATGGAATTAATTTCTGATAAGATATCCTCTCATTTCCAGATAGAGTTTGTGTTTAATATCGATTTCGAAAAAAAAGATAGAGAAGTGGGCTACTTTCACATTGTTCAGCTAACAGTATTGCCCGAATTGAAATTCGAGACAGTCCAGATCCCCCAGGATGTTGAACACACCTACCTGTCTATAAAGAGCCTACAGGGACATGGTATCAAGGCAGGTATTAAGTATGCGGTTGTTATCTCTCCTTTTATATACACAAAAGATAAGCATGATCAAGTCAGGAAGAAAATCTCAGATGTCAACCGCTTCATGCGTGAACAGAAAGAGAACTACATCATGATCGTCCCGGGGAGACTAGGCAGCACCAACAGAGATTGGGGGATATCAGTCAATTACAGGGATGTGGACAGGGCTGTTGCCATCTTTGAGTATGGGGTTGATATTGCCGGTCGAGCGGAACCTCTTCCAGAAGATGAGAACCTTTCCGGTGGTATTTATGGTAGCCATTTCCTGTATATGATTCAGGGAGGTTACGATGAGGAGCAGAAAAAGCTCCAGACAAGAATGTACGGCACACAAGGCACACATTTTCTCACCAATCTGGTAAGCAACAATGTCATTTATGGATTTATCGCTCCTTTAGAAGATAAGATTGACCCCTGGTTCTTTACTCAGTTGGATAAGGGTGATGCTTTATACGTGCTGGCTTTTCCCAAAAGTGTTACAATCTATGCAGACTCAATAAATCAGCGCTGTGCAGTCATTACCTAGATCCTGACAGATCAATGCAGGGGAAAGAAAAAACATCAAAAAACAGCTTTAAAGAATTTCCTTTCCTGCCCAGAATCATAAACCCTGTAAAAATCAAAGATGCAGTCTTTTTTTCTGCTGACGAATGTGTACGAAATTCAAAAAAGACCCTTGAGGAAAACATGCCGTGGTTAGTCGCAGAAGTCTTTTCTGATCCCATATCAATATCGAATTATCGATCAGAAAATGCATCAACATTTATCTTCGATGATACAGCCCTGAATGTCGTCGATACAGAAAAAATCCGTCAAAACAATAAAGATACAGTTTTGATTCTTCTCTCTTCGAATGAATTCCTCCACTGCTCCCCGCCTTCTGTGGCACAGGAGAGATTCCCTTACGCTGCCAAGGCTGATCTCGTGTTTGCCTATAACAGCACAGACTGTGCTCCGGACGAAATCATCGCAGCAGTGGTGAGAGCCGCGGAGGATCTTCTGAATATCACAAAATACTCCAAAGCTCGCCGTTTCATTTTTTTAATCGTGGATGATGAGCCGCGTTGGTTCTCCCAGTTTCTACCCGTTCTTTATAACATAATAGGACAGAGAGCCGATGTCATGCTGGCACGAACTTTTGAGGAGTCGCTAAAATTCCTCTTTGGGGTAGAGAAAGAATCTGAAATAGATGATGAAAACTATCGTTCTCGCGGCTATGGAGACGATGTAGTCTGTTTGATTACTGATATATTCTTTCCTAAAGGCAATGACATGAACAGTACCGCAGGAAAAGACCTCATCAGGCTGACGCGTAAATACTACCCGCGTATACCCATCATCGTCGCTTCCAAGACAAAAGAAGCCGATGCATTTAGAAATACGGCCTTTGTTTTGCCTAAAGGAGATCCTGGAAGCCTGAAATCATTGAAAAAACATATTCACGACCATACAGGGATCGGAGAATTCATCATTCTCGACAGACAGGGTAAGGAGCTGTTTCGGGTTAAAAATATAAAAGAGATGATGAGAGTCTTGGACAAGGCTGGAAAAGCCACTGAAGAAGCCAGGGAATTGAGAGAAATACTGGAAAACTACGGAGATAAGGATAATTTTTCTACCTGGTTGTATATGCACAGTTTCAGGGAGCTAGCAGACGAATTGATGCCTATGCATGTACACGGCCAGCGTTTGATTGCTGTTTTGAAGAGGCGTTTGTATAGAGAAATCGTTCATATGAGCTGCACTCCCTTAATCATAGACGATGTTAAAATTTTCAATCTGCAGCAGCTGCTTGACCTGCTCAGATCTATCGATCCCTGTAAAATACAAGAATATTCTGACAACGACATCTTCTCCTCCTGGTTAGATCGTAAAGGATATACAGAGCTGGCGGACGAGCTGCGCCCCATTCACGGCAGCGGCTTAAAATTGGTGCAGACTCTGGCCGATATTGTAGAAAGATGGATGAAAAAGTACTGAATGCAAGCTGAAGAGGAAATTGGGGACATGTACCGATTTTATAAGAGAGGTATTGTATCCTTTAGTTTCCCATAAGTATCCATTTGTTTTTTTTAATAGCTGGTCTTTGATAAGACTTTTAATTCTATCGCTTCGACCTTTCGATAGACCTGGTTGAAGGACAGAAGCTGACCATTCACAGTCAATAGATAATCTATTGATATATTAAAGAGTTTTTCATTTTCTTTTAGATAGGGAAGTATGATCTCCCAATCCTTTTCTGTTAATACAGCGAACCTTCCGCCATTGAGTTGTCCCTGTTCGGTTTTTCGATGTGGGTCTCGGATATAGATAGCTCCACCTGAAGCCAACGAGAAGAGATTCCCTCCGGGGTAGGGAGTTTCTGATTCGATAATTTCTCCCTTTTTGTTAAATTTGAGTCCATTCAAGATAACAAAGCCACCTCCTTCTGAAGGATTTCCCGCCATGAAGGATTCGGCTAGATAATCCAGGCATGTCCCGTTAATTACTACTCTCGGGGATCCCACTGCATTTATCAACGGTCTTCCAGCAGCATTTCCCAACACATATGCTTCGCCGCCTTTGGCGCCATACATAAAGGTCTGTCCGACATCTCCATAGATCACGAGTTTACCTCTTTTCATAATCTGCCCCACCTGGTCTTGAGCATTTTCATGGACAGCGATTTCCGCGCCATCAAGACCCGAGCCGAGGTAATCGCCTGAACTTCCGAACACATCTATTCGGATACCGTCCGAATCTGAGCCTAATCCACATCCGCAAAACCGCTGGCCTCTCCAGTTAAACGTGATAAAATTTTTCCAGCCTAACTGGCTGGCTTCGACAATAAACCTGGAAATGGACTGATTTCCCTCAGATGGGAATTTTTCACAGTTAACAACCAGAACTTCCTGTTCGCTTTTTGGAGAGGCTAAAGAATCTTTATCAGGGAAGTCTTTTAAATGCAGGTTGACATTTTCTCTTTTTGGGAGGGAAAGTAGTATCTGATTGAGATATTTTTCAGCATTCGTTTGGACTTCTGCTCTATACTTCATGGGAACTCTCCATCTGCTATCGATGAATTCCGTGAATTCTGCTATCCTTTCCGACAGCATTCCATCTTGAAGTGTTCGATTCGAGAGCTTGACAGATGAACAGTTTTGCGCTTTTTCTGTTGAGATTTGCCTCCCGAATTTGTCCGTTACAATCAACTCCTGGTCTTTTATGGTAAAGATAAATGCACCTCCGTCCGTGTAACTCCCGCCCCGGGCATTCCAGTACATATCTGCATAGGGAAGGAATCTTTTATCTTCTTCATGGAGGCTGCGCAGAGTAGCATCAATAGCTTGCTTCTCACTGGCCACAAGCCCGATACTCACGCCATTTTCCTGGAAAGCAAACACTTGTGGTCTGAGCATTGATGTATCTGTTATTCCTAGAAGCTTGTAACTTTTTTCTTTTTTATTTGTTTGGCCGATGATGAAAAACCAGGGGCCGTCTGGTGAGCTGTGGATATGGGATGCCTGGATAGCTCGATATATCCTTTTCTTTACCTCTGGTAAGAGATGGAAATCTCTTTCCGTGGTGGGAGCCAAGGCTTCGATGGTGTACTCTAGAGGGTATTCGTAGATTCTGTTGAACAGGTCAAACAGAAGCACAGATACTTCCGTGTCTGTCAGGAAGAGCGGATAGATATTTCTCTGACTGAGGTATTCGGCTATAGAATAATAATTGGCAAAGTCTCCGTTGTGCACGAGCGCTTCATTCATTCCTATAAAGGGATGGGCTCCCCCTGGATGCCAAACTCTCCCTTTAGTCGGGTATCTTTGATGTCCTATCCAGATATGCGCTTTCAGGTTTTCAAGCTGATAATACTTTATGACCTGCTCAGCATATCCCACGATTTTCAGGATGAGCATGTTCCGGCCATGGGAGAGGACAAATGCCCTTTTCTCGCCTAGAGAAGAATAGAATTTATTATTGAGTTCATAGGTGTTCTGGTAGATAAATTCGTCTTCTGCCTTTTCTTTTTCAACCATCTTCAGGTCGTGAATAAGGATAAAATGGCTGAGGATTTCTTTCTTTACCCGGCAAAAATATCGCCATACCTCAGGTGGCTGGATATCCAAGCCGTTGACATTCCGAAAGTCATTCAAGGTCGGAAGCCGATAGTGAGAATGAACTTCAAGGATGGAAAACATGAATTCCTTTTCCACATCTCTTCTGGCTTCAGGGTCGAGATATGCCACTTGGATCATGTAGTCTTCTTCTAGAATTTTCTGGCTGACTCCCAGCTGCTCAGGGTCGAGTCCAAAGGCTGCGATTCCGCCTCCTTTACTGTTTCCCCTGTTGTGCATCTGGATCAGGGCTTGCAAGATATGTCTTCCCGAGATTTTTTCATCACACGCTAACCCGACGACTCCACAGCCACCTTCCATCTCCTGTTTATGCGTTTTGTGTGGAGGCGGAGATAGTTCTTTTCTGGATTCAAGCAGCAGTGTTCTGTCTTTATTCTTCATCTGTATACCTCAAAAGGTCTGTCCGACCTCTCAATTCCTTTATGCATCTCAGCCCGAGCTGTCGGAGAAGCATCTTGAGCTGATTCTGCCATGCAGCATAGAGATTGATTATCCTCTGCGCTCCCCAATCGGGATCGAGTTGCTGGTCAAGGCCAGAATCAGTTGTGGCAATTCCTCGCGGACATCCTCTCCCGCTCTCACAGTTACCGCATCTCACACATCCCAGGGCAACCAGTTCAGATGTTCCGATGATAACCCCATCTGCTCCGAGTGAGATGGATTTGGCGATGTCATAGCAGGTTCTGATGCCTCCGCTGGCCATAAGGACGACCTCATCGCGGATTCCTTCCTCGACCAGAAAGCGATGGACTTTGGTGATGGCATACTCTATGGGCATGGCGATGTTTTTCTTGGCGATTTCAGGAGCAGCACCGGTTCCTCCGTATCCTCCGTCTAAATTAATGATGTTTGCTCCGGCGTAATAACTCCCGACTGCCACCATATCTACATCGGAGGGAGTTGAAACTTTTACAGAAATGAGCGCATCAGGATTTATTGTTTTAACCCAATCGATATGTTTTTTGTGGTCTTCGACAGAATAGACGCTGTGGAATGGGAAGGGAGAAAAGAGTGATGTCCAAGGAACAGCTTCTCTCTTTTTGGCCACCTCTGGCGTGTTCTTATCACCCAGAAGATGCCCTCCCAGGCCTGGCTTGGCTCCTTGGGCGTATTTGAATTCGATGATTCGTGCTCTTTTGATCGTCTCTTCCCGCACTCCAAATAATCCTGTCGCAATCTGGGTAATTATATGGTCCTTATAAGGGATAAGCTCATCTGGATAGCCACCTTCCCCAGTTGATGTGAATGTATTCCAAGCCTTTGCAGACTTGGCACGAGATATCATCGTGGGAAGACTTACGGAACCATAGGACATTCCTGCTCCGTACCAGGGAACGGGTATTTCTAGGGAAGGGCCTTCTGCTCGGTGGTTTAAGCTTATAGATGTATCTACTCTGTCGGCCTCCAGGGAAGCATTCGGAGCCGAATCTTCAATCATGAAATCGAAGCGGTCAAAGCCGCCTCCAGATGAGCCAGTCTTATACTCCAAGTTTCCGTTAGGAGTCTCACCTGTTTCTGCCTGATGCCAAGTCGAGACGATTAATTCAGGAGTCCAGCGGAAATCTCCGAGAGTTTCCCATTGAGGCCCAATCTCGATCTTGATGGCATCAACCGGGCATTTTGTCATACAGTGATAGGGACCAGCTTTACAGTTTGGGGCTTCGCAGCGGTCAGCATTCGGAGCTGTAACATGATTGAATCCTTCCCGCCTCTCGAAAACTCCATAGGGGCATAACTCGACACAGAGTCCGCAATGGAAGCAATCGTCGCTGAGAGAGATCCGGTATTTACCAAGTTTGCTCCGGTATCTGGAGTGATTACGTTTTATTTCGATGCTTTTCATCTGAACAGAGATCTTTCCTCAAAAATAAAATAAAAAGATTCTCTCTCGATTTCTTCATAGAACATCGCTCTTCCCACCTCACCACGCAGCCTTCTCACGTCCCTAATACCCATGGCGCTCAGGATTTCCAGGAGCTGGTCCCGCCAGGCGCATGTCATGTTGATAATCCGTTGTTCGGCAATTTCTGGGTCGAGTTTCTCTAATTCAGCAGGGCAGCTTTCAATTCTGCAGGTTTTACAGACTCGACAGCCCATTGCCACCAACAACGATAAATCCAGGATCACAGCATCCGCACCGTATATTATGGCTTTCGGGACATGTTCGGCAGCTGCAATCCCGCCTTTTCCCATGAGTGCGATCTCGTCCCTCATGTGCCTTTTGACAAGATTAAGGTGAAGTTTCCTTATTGACTCGCTGATAAACATGTTTCCTTCAGAGCTTCTACCTTGACTATCAGCATGGAGATTCAACATATCCACCGATAATTCCTTGATGAGTTTGAAGATTTCCTCAGATAAATGATGGCTCTGCAATCCGAGTGAAAGCAGCATGTGTTGATTCTGTTTCTTTAATTTATAGAGAATTCTTTCAAGTTCTGAAATGGAAAATTTCCTGGGAAGTACAATTTCGGCTAAATTTGCTTTTTTCCAGGGGATTGGATCGATATGTGCTGCTTTATCGAGCATACATCGAAAAGCGATTGATTGGAGGTATGGTTTAAGTTCGTTAAAATAATGTTCGATGTCTACATATGCATATGTCCCAACCCGATGGGCAGCCTGCACTGTGGAAAGAATGATTTTTTTTATAGGCTGTCCTAACGGATTTGTGTCAAAGAGCATCGGGATTTCTATTTTTAGGAGATTGGGATAGTCGAGCTTTTCAAAATCAGGAATAAAAGGGACCTTTCTGCCCAGGTCAACCGCAGTTGCGATATATTCTCTTCCATGTATTCCGTCTCTTGTCGGCCGCACAATCTCCGACATGTCAGTCCATATGGTATCGAAGCCAGAGCCCTTGAAAGGACCGCGGTAGCCAGCCCCATAAACGGGAATCTTCCCTTCTTCAGCTTCCTTCCAGATGGTAATGATTTTATGTGGAGTCCAATAGGAGTTTCCTAGAGATTCATATTCATTGTTCATCACCATTTCGAGTGCTTGTTGAGGGCAGTTTTGAATGCATGAGAAACAGTTTTTACAAAGATGGCTGACGGGCTCAGCCATTTTACGCTGATCCTTGTCATCCCTCCTATGGACATCATAGATACAGTGCACCATACACTGTCCGCAGTTTAAACAATTGTCCTTCCGGATGATTTTGAACTTTCCGATCTGGATTGAGGGTAATTTTACGGCGGATGTTTCTATGTGATATCTCTTATACATTCCGCTTTTCCTCATGGAAATTAACGGGTGCTATCCCGAAAGTGTTCAAAAGCTGAGTATAAGCTGGATCAGATTCTGCCTGCTCTATGAATTCTTTAATCTTTTCTTCTGGACGTCCGTATTTTTTTTCTACAATTGACTCCAGCCTTTCCCAGACTGATGTCAAACTCAGTTTGCTCTGGCAAACATATTCACAGAGATGGCAGTGAAGGCAAAAAAATACTCCTTCAGCCGTTGATTTGGAAAGAGGAGAGCCGTTCAAAAGATTTTGCAAAAGAAAGAGTTTCCCTTTTGCTGTAATACGTTCGTTTTTTTCCTTCAAGTATGCTGGACAAACAGCAATGCAGGCTCCGCAATTTGCACAGGATTCTGTTTCTGAAATGATGGGTTGACCATTCTTTGAGCCGTTGCTCATTATTTTAAGAAAAAACCTTGGCAAGTGAAAGCCGTTAGCGAATAATGCGCTTGTCGAATAGGCGGCTTTTAATAGAATGGAAAGGGGAGAATCGGGCGAGAATGATTTGGCAGGATTGATAAGATTATGCGGGTCTGACCTTTTTTTATAAATTCTGTACTCATTTCTTTTTTTTCTCGAGAATAGCTTTTTCATTAGGGGAAGATTCCAGGTCCCGATTCCGTAAGGTTTTCCTCCGGATTGTAAAGCAATGCGAGCCAGGGAGTATGTCAGAAAAAGATGAAAAAAGTGAGATAATTTTTTCGGGTTGGAAGGGAAGATAGTAAAGACAACAGCTTTATCTGAACTTATCAGCGTAGCTTCTGTCGAGAGAGAAAGCCCGTTGTCTTCCCCGAATTTTCTTATCCTGGTGATGTAATAATCGAGATTCGTTAACGGAAGGATTATTTCAGAGCCCAGAATCGCCGGGTAGAAATGCTTTATGGAAAACGGAAAAAATCTTTCATTCCACAGGAAAGCTGCGAAATGCTCATCGGCTATAGTACCTCTTGCTTTTTCAACAAGGTTCAGAAGCTTCTCCTCAGAAGGAAGATTTTCGAAAGACATAAGCACAGCTTCTTTTCTTGGAAAAGAGACTTTTCCGTTGAGCAAGAGATTTTTATGTTCGAGCCGAAACCGATCAAAGTAAGAAATGTGAACAGGTAAGACTTTAAGCGACATCAAAATCTTGGATAGAAATCCTAAAGCTTCCGCCGTGCTGTCGAAAAAAAACAGGTAGGATTTGGAGGGATGTGATTCGCGGACTCTGAGCTTCACCTTGCTTATGATCCCCATCTGGCCTTCGGTCCCTATGAAGTATCTGTATTCCCGGTCCCGGCGGTCAACCCATCTGTTTTGCCGAGGAGTGACGATTTCTATAGAATCAACAAGATCAGAGACATGACCGTAAAGGAAGCTGTTTATTCCATAGCCACCTGTAGCCAACCAGCCTCCAACAGTTGAAAACAGGCTGGAGGGACATGTGTAAAGGTCGAGGCTGAATGTCTTCAAGAAGTGTTTCACTTCCCACCAGCGGATACCCGCTTCCACACTTATGGTTTTTTCTTTGTCATCTAAATCCACGATTTTGTTTAAAGATGTAAGGTCGGCCATAATTGACTTCTTGAGAGGAGTAATACAGCCAATACCTGAAGTGGCGGCTCCACGAGGAATTAATGAGATTCTATTTTTTTCACAATAAGAAAGCAGCTTTTGGATATCGTGCACACTTTGGGGTTGATGTACAGATTGAATTCTGGGAAGCCTGTCTATTATAACGCGGGGGAGTTCTATCGATTCCCTTGTATATAATTCAGTTTCAAGCTTGCCCTCAATTATCATTATTTCACTTATTTTATAATAATATTTCCAATTGTCAAGAATATTTGGGAATAATTATAACAATTGTATTTTTATATGCTAATATTAATTACATATAAGAAGTGAGGCGATACAGTGGAAGAGCTCAAATTAAAGGTAATCAGAGTCGTCAAAGACGAGGACAGAATCCTCTTTTTCTTGTCAAATCCTTAGACGGGCTGTTTTCAATAGAAAGGATTCTTTCCGCCGATGCAATATGTGCAAAGATTTTCCTCGGAAATTCCTAATTCTTTGTAGACATTCAGCATGCCTTCTGAAGAAATATAGACGACCTGCATTCTCATTGCTCTGCTGATTTCCTCCGATGTTCTTCCTCTTGCGATAAAATTATCATCGGGCGGCATATCAACGCCAAACATACAACCTCTTGGCACTCCATCCTTGCCTACGATACCAATCGGAGGTGTATAATTCACATGATAAACCTTATCTGCACCTCCTCCTTTACATAACAGATCTCTTTCTCTCTTTGAATTGTTACCTCTTACCATGCTGTCATCTACAGAAATGATTCTTTTCCCTTTTAAAAATTCCTTTATCGGCACTTCATTCACACGAGGCGTGAGATGAAGGTTTTCACTGATTGATTTTTTCCGATCACCAACCGTAGAACCTTGAAAAGCTCTTTCCCCTCTCATTTTATAGAATAGAGGCAGAAAAGGAATACCTATGACCCTGGCATAACTCCTTGCAGCTGCTTCCGGGCATCTTGGTAGAAAAGTAACAAGATCTGCATCATCAGGATGAAACTCTTTTGCAAGAGTCTCTCCTAATAGCTCCCTGACTTTCCTCACACTTATTCCATTCAAAACAGATTCATAATCTGCAAGATAATTCCATTCAAAGAAACAATAGGCTGCTTTTGGTTCAATCATTCTTTCTTTTCTAATGCTTCCATCAGGACTCAAATAATATACAGATCCAGGATCAAGATCCTCAATAAATTCTCCTCCATTTTTTCTAAAGGCCACATCCTCTGAAGCGATCCCATATTTCCCATCTTTCCATCCTAACACTCCAGGTTTTATTCCAGTTCTGTCCCTTATGACGATAATATCTTTTCTTTGCCTATCTGCAATTGCCATGGTGTAGGATCCGGGTATTTTCTTTAAAAATTCCTTTTCGCCTTTTTTCCTGAAAAGGTAAAGGAGTGATTCTGTGTCACACCCAGTTTTCAAAACTTCTTTATCGACTTCAGTTAAATATATTTCATTTACCTGGCCGTTATGCACTCCAACCATCTCACAATCTCTTATCAATATATGATTTCCCCTGTTCTCTTCTTTTCCCCCTATCACATGAGGATGAGCATCCTCTAATATCCGATCTTTTCTTCCTTTAGTCGCATACCTGACATGTGCCATATAACTGTGGTAATCCTGACTGGGGAATATTTTATAGAGATCTGTTAAATCAAATGTATTTACTGGACCTTTCCATTTAACCACATCAATTCTTTCAGTGCCTACAGCTGCTATTCCGGTTGCTTCTCTTCCTCTGTGTTGTAGAGAATTTATAAATAGATAAATGTCACGGAGAGAGTGGGCAGTACAAAGACCGCAGTTGTGACTTATTTCTTCAGACATAACGGCTTCTAAAAGAAAAGAAAATCAGTCATGAGATCTCTACTTTTTACGAGATGGATCAGCAAGTGTACTGTAAGTACTGTAGAATGCCGAAAGTTTTTGAGCGAAATTTGTGTAATCCATGAAGTGATATTTACATCCTCGTCGTGAACAAATTTGAACCGTGCCGCCGTTTTTTAATTCAAGAAAAGCTAATGGTGCTTTACACTCTTCACATAAGTCCTTCAACAGAAGGGAGGAGTTACATTCGGGGCAAAAGAATAATACAATTTCATCTTCAGGTATGTATATATCAGATATTATGTTGAAACTGCCAAAGACTGCACTTAAATACAAAATGCCAGTCTTTTCACGGTGTTGTATTTTTATCTTCACGCCAGGATAGCCATCGATTTGCTTTTCCTTATCCATAAGACTTTTCCTGCAGTAAGGGCATTTTACATTAACTATCAGTTTCTTCATTTTTTACCTCTTTCTTGATATAAGATTGACTTTTTCCATATATTCAATACGTTCATTTCGTTCCATATAAAGCTGGAATTCACCATATCTCCTCTGATTCCTTTTGTCATTCTGTATCCACAGCCGTAATCAAGCATTTTTGCGTCTTATGGCAGCAATTCCTGAATAATTTGGGCAGGCTATCCTGCAAATATTGCATTTTTTTAGGGTATACCCTTTGGTCGTAATAACGATCGAACGGGGTCGGCATAGCCTTTGTTCAACTGTCGCTCCATCAAGAGCATTAACCGGGCATGCCTCGATACAAATATTACATCCCGGAGTGCATCCATCGTATGTCGCTGGAGAATCTCCTTCTAACTCCAGGTCTGTTAAAATTGCGCCTAATTGTATCATGTTTCCGTATCTTTGATTTATCAGCAGTGTATTCTTGCCGAGTACTCCCAATCCCGCTAAAAAACCAGCATGACGTAGAGAAATGATCGCCCGGCCATATTGTTTTTCTTGAATCCAATATTCATAAGGATCATCCGAGGGAATAGGAACGGTATTGATACCCAATTCTTGAAAATACAAACACAAATCAAAAGTCAGATTATCCACTTTTTCCGTAATCATATGATTGACAAATGTGTATGGTACAGAATTTTGGAGGCGACCGGATCCTATAGGTAGCCTTTTGGCAAATACAATCACGGATTTGCACTTATCATAAACATCTGTGGGAGAAAAACCTTTGGGAGCTTCTGAAAATCTATTCTGGGGCGCAATCCCGCACAAATCGGCGCCATGGTCAAAGACGATCGATTTGATTTTTTTAGAGTCAAAATCATTCATGAACTCGCTCATTCTTTGGCCTCTTCGTCCATTGTATCGAGAGCTTATTCCTATTTATGAATTTAACCAAATAATCCTGTGTGCTTTTATGCAAGGCTATTTCAGCTTGATCGAAGCCTGAAAACGAAATGATCTCCTCAACCTCCGTATGCCTCGATTCGAACATTTAACATAGGATTGTTATAAATCCATTTGTTTTCTGTTATGATTTTAATAAAAAAATACAAGAGGAGAATTAGATAGATACTGACCCTGCCTAAGGTCGAGGATGTCCGAGTTCTTTTATGCCGCGCAGCTATTCAGGCATCAATCATCCTGATGAGCCAAAATCGCCTGGATACAAAGGATAGACTAAGGTCTGATTACGATTATCGTGTGAATTTGAAGGCCGAACTTGAAATTCGCCATTTCCATCAAAAATTGGATCATTTTCTCAAGAGAAAATGGTAGACACTACTTGAAATTCAGGAGTAGCATTCCTTTGAAATTTCAGAGAATAAACTGTTTATTACGCTTTTGAGCCGAGTATGATGTCAACCGACCCACCCACGGGAATCTTTGAATCTGGACCTGGATTTTGATTGATTACCATATCAACCTTTGCCTGATTTTCAACTGGCTTATGGTTGATCTTACCTAAATTCAGCTTGACTTCCTTCAACAGAGTTTCCGCCTCGTCTTTAGTTTTGTTTTTCAGATCAGGAACTCTTGTCTCGGAAACCGGGGATATTCTGAATAGCTTGTTGACCTGTTCATCCAGCCATCTGAACACCTTGTGGGATCCATATCCGGCAATTGCGCCAACAGCAAAGGCTGAAAATGCTTGGGTATCGCCTGCCTCCGCAGGGATAGCAAATCCGCCTCCAAAAGCGGCAATACCTCCCCGTATGATGGCATAGACTATTGCTGCCAGGACCGCGCCGAGCAAGGGAAGTGTTATATTCTTCCATACAAATCTCCAGCCGAACGCCATCCGCTCGCAATGCCAGATGATAACGCTTCGGATTCCATTGATGGTCCCTCCGAGCCCTCCTCCTATGACTGTATATGCAATAAGGCGGAAGAGAGAAGATTCCAGGATTTTAGCGTTCTGTGGAATGAGAAATCTCAGCAACGATCTATTCCCGGTGCAGAGGTCAAAAAGCAGCCAGGAAAAGAAGATCAACATAGCGATCGAGTACAGGATGCTGATTGTTGCAGCTGCGGTATCCCCCCACTTTTCAGGTATCAATTTAAAGACTTTCCCGGTTTGTTCGTCTTGGGCGAATTCTGGTTCTTTTGTTTTTTCTTCCTTTTCAATCGATTCCTTTTTTTCCATTTTAATTCCTCCCTAAACAGTTATATCTATTAGGAATCAAAACCTGAACCTTTGTCAAATTTTTCAGGGGAAATGTCGTTTTATGTCGCTTTATGTCATTCTTTGCCCTATTATGCCCTTTGTTTATAATATTTATTGTTGAAATTCGTTTAGGCTACTATTTATTGCAAGAATTGATGAAAGTTATTGATTATTTGAACAGAAGTAGGGGATCCAATTTAAAATGAGTATTTAAAGAAGTTTTTAGATGTGGCATTCATTGAATATAAATCTTTTCTTATAGAAAAAGGATCCCAGGTATTTTCCTTCATATATATTTCAATTTTCATGAAATGTTGAGTATAATAACTCTAGATAAAAGGGGAACAATAATGAAATTCAAAAAAGCTGTTCTTATTTCAACTATAATAATTATCTCTATTTTTCTGCAGTAAATTTTGTGAATGGAAAAATAAAGAATGGCCGATTCTATTATCTTAGTGAAAAAGAAAGCGGGTTTCGAGAATTAAGAATTTATAAGATGATATGGGAATAAATTATACAGTTGGACCAACAAACACATATGTTGACTATAGGTATCAGCTAAAGCTTATCTTCTTATAAATCAGGGTATCTTAAATACTTGTCTTAGAGTAAGTACCGTAGAAATGATAAAAGCAAGAAAAATAATGGCTGCTATTCTCAGCATTGTCCATTCCAAACTAAGGTCTGTCTCACCATGATATATATCAGTTAAGGCAAGGTGACTAAAAAAAAGTGCTACAAGTGAAAAACCTGAAAGAAATAATGTTATTTTTGAGAGTTTTTTAAGTTTGTTCATCTTATAATCTCCTTGTTATTTTAATATATCCTTTAACAGGTTTTCCCTTTCGCCATGAATCTGAATTTCCTTAACTTGACAATCTTTTTGTCTTAATAAGTGTTGGTTATTCCAATTTAATATAACTGATTAGAAACTTATAAACCTTAACCGTCACAAATAATGCTGTTTCTGCATTTAATGGCAATTTCTTTTGCTTTTACGTAATTCAATTATTCTTTTTTACCCATTTATTGTCTCTGTATTCCTGAATTTCGAAGCTGTATCTCTTTACAAACTTGTATTCATCTTCTTCTGCGACTGCATAAGCTTTGCCGTTTTGAAAAAAGAATTGAAGTTCTTCAAATCCTTCAGGAGGTAAGAGAGGAACTGTTGCTTTGAAATGGGCTATGTATCTTCCTTCCTGATCAAAAATGTCAAACAACGTATATTCATTTTCCCGGGAATCAACAATCACGGCCAGCCAGCCGTTTTCCATCAAGCTGAAACTTTGATAGGCAGGCTTATATTTTGTATATTTTATTTTTTTAAAAGCTATTTTCTTGAGGTCATCGGTAAATGAGGGAGAAGAAAAAGCTTCCTCGGCAACTTCCATAAAAATCTCTTTATCTTTCTCATCTACTTCGATTGGCTTGTAATCTCTTGTAATCTTTTTTGCCAGTTTCCCTTCAGGGGAATAAATATTTATCTCGTATTTATCCGGATAGCCAAAATAAA
>CAYVAT010000012.1:0-57026 GCA_964449165.1 uncultured Eubacteriales bacterium
TCGTTCGGGTCTCCATAGGCAGAATACACTCTCTAATCTCATTCCTCTGGGTAAATGCCGATGTAAATCGCTTATTATATCGTGGTATGAATCTATCCAAAAAATCATTGGCTCCTTTGATCGTCGTGATTCCCTCAAGCCGCATCTCTTTGACCAGACGATCCTGCAATGTCCCAAACACTCTCTCGATCCGCCCTTTAGCCTGCGGGGAGCGAACAAGATTAAGGCTAGCATCTCATTCATATCAATAGAGCAAAGAATTACAATTTGACATGTTATTTATTGTATAGGCATATAGAGAAACATCTGATAACATCACACAAAAAATTCATGTAAACTGAAATGAGAAGAAAAAGCACCCGGCATAATCACCCCCTCATCGGCAAACAACTTATACGTCCCACAAAAAATTATGATGTGTTACGCTCATGTGTTGCCTTTCCATAAGACAAAATTATCGCGAATCCACATCCCAAAAAATTCAAAAAGAGCTTGACATCTTAATTCATGTTTATTAACATTATATGTATAAATGAACAGTGTTCTTTTATATGCGGAAAAAATGTTTGGATTAAAATTGAATATTGTATATGTATCCACTAGTTATCTATTAAAAATTATGAAATGAGCAGAAACAGAAAAAAGTTCTCCAATCTGGCTTTCCTTTTTGTTTTCCTGACTATTACCCTATTCATCAACTTTTTCCATACGGAAGAAACTCTTACCAACAAACCAGATGACTGCCCTGCTTGTCACTTCCTAAATTCCACTTTCACCACCAGCCAGATAAACTTTTTCCATCTTCCACCTCCTGCCATTCTAGGAATCCTGAAATCATTCTATTCTTCTAATTATTCATATATAATTACCATTAGTCCCTCCTCTCGCTCCCCTCCTAAAATTTAGCCTCCTTATCAAGCTGACTAAGCCTAGTCTATCCGGATCAGGCTGGTCATCGCTTTAAACCTTATCTTTGACAACAACAAATTAATTTCAGGAGAAAAAAAATGAAAAAGATTATCGTTATTATCGCGATACTTGCACTAAATTTATTTCTTAATCAATTGACTTTGGCTCAGTCCCATTTTTCCGTAAATGGAAAAGTGGTTGATTGGGAAGGAACTTTAGTATCAAAAGCCATTGTTTTAATCCCAGAAACAGGAAAATCAGTAGAAACTGATGATCTGGGTCGCTTTGAGATCAAAATGACTCCAGGAAAATACCATATAGAGGTTCATAAAGAAGGATATATGCCTTATATATCGGAGGTTTTTGAGCTCAAAGATAGTAGTTTGACTTTTGATGTGGTTTTAATGAAGGAAATAAGGCAAGAGATCGTGGTTACTGCTACCAGAACTGATGTCTCTCTTTTGGAGGTCCCTGTTAGAACAGAGGTAATTCCTGCAAGAAAGATTGTTGAAAGCGGAGCAAAAAACATGTATGAGCTCCTTGAAAAAAGATTCATTCCTGGCGTCTGGGTAGAGACCTCGTGTACCAACTGTAACTTTTCAAGTATAAGAATGCAGGGCCTTGAGTCCGGATATTGCGGAATCCTTTTTGACGGGCAGCCTATTTTCAGCGCTCTTGCAAGTGTCTACGGACTTCGCCAGATATTGCCAGAGAATATCGAACGCATTGAGGTAGTCAAAGGTGCCAGTTCTGCACTATATGGCAGTTCTGCTATTGGAGGTGTCGTAAATGTCATCACAAAGGAACCAACCAGAGATAAACCCGAGTTCCATGTAACTTCGACTTATGGAAAATACAACACATATGATGTGGGCTCATCATTTTCTTTGCGTCAAGGAAATGTAGCTGCAATTCTTACAGCCCAGAAACACCACAACGATTATGTGGACGAAGCCGGTCCACTAGGAGAACCCGATAATTACACGGATAAAGTAGAACAAGATAATAATTTCCTTTCTCTCAAAACTCACTTTTACTTTGCGGAGGATAAACATCGGTTCACTTTATTTGGAAGATCTCTCCATGCATTCAGGAGAGGAGGATACATCCCTGGCGGTAATCCTATCGAAGACGACTCCGGTAATATCATTGGATTTACCCGCGGGATTGATGATGCTTTGGATCCGGATGCTGAGCATATAACAACAGACAGAAGGGAATATGGCTTTGGTTATAAGGGCATATTTTCTGCAGGCAATGTTATGACCTTAAACGCTACTGTTACCAGCCATGAACGAGAAGCCACTAATGGAGAAAGGCCTTTCCATTCTCAAGAAGATATATTCTTGTTCGATAGTACCTATTCACATCCTTTCAAAAAACATGTTATCACCGCAGGTTTAAACTATAGAGATGAAAAACTTGACCAAAGAATCAACTGGACAGACAGCCCTCAGGCAACCATGGACACGTTGGGAATATTCGTTCAAGATGAACTCAATTTAGGGAAGAACCTTAATTTAATATTTGGTTTGCGATACGATAATATAGAAAGCAGCCTCTCAAAAGATTCCGCCTTCAGCCCGAGATTCGCCGTAAGATGGAATATAGGCTCAAATATGAGCTTAAGAGGAAGTGTTGGCGCTGGCTTTAAAGTCCCTTACCTTTTTGCCGAAGATTTGCATTTATGTTCAGCCGCCCCTCTGATTGTTGTAAGCCCAGATATTGAACCGGAAAAAGCTTGGAGTTACAACATAAGTTGGACATATAGCACTGCAAGATTCATATTGGATGCTAATGCGTTTCGTACAGATATTGAGAAAAAAATTGCTCTTGACTTCAATGAAGAGAATAATATTGGACTTTACGCCAACGCAGGAGACGCTTATACCCAAGGAATAGAGGCAACTGTTAGAATTATGCTCTTGAGACCTTCTTTGGATTTATCAGGTTCATTTACTTATACTGATGCCATGTTTAAAGAGAAGCTTGATCCTGAGTATGAATACAGTGATCATATCATGCGCGTTCCTGACATAACAGCTCGTATAGGTCTGGAATACTATGAGCGAAAGACAGGACTTAGGTTTTATTTTGGAGGACGCTTTATTGGAAGACAATATGTTGAGAGAGAAATGATTATAGAAGGACAGGATGAACTCGAATACCATATAGACCACGTTGACTCTTATTCAGTCTGGGATGCTAAGATTACTAAAGACATTTGGAGAGGTAGATACTTTGTCTTCCTAGGTATTGATAATATTTTCAATAAGATACAATCTCCATTATACAATGCTGAACAAGAAGATACCGCTGCCTATATATACGCCCCTACGACTGGCACATATGTTTACGGTGGGATAAGGTTGAAGTTTTAGAAAAAAACTGCCTACCTTATAAAGAATCTAGTCAGAGATTATTTTCAGGACAAAAATTGACTTCTATTCTCTTTTTATAGCTTCAATTAACCCATACTTACCACATCTGATAGTAATCCACAATTGAGGATTTGAAAATTCTTACATTTGACAAAATAATATAATAGTGAATACTCTTCATTCATGAAATGATTACGCATGCAGGTTAGAAAAGAAGAAATAAGAAAAAAAATCCTTGATATTGCCAGGGAAGAATTTATTCAAAATGGATTCATTAAAACTTCTATGAGGACTATCGCAAAAAAATCAACAATTACAACAAGCAATATATATAATTACTTCGAAAATAAAGATAGTGTCTTTGCTGAAATTTTAGAGCCAACGATATCTAAAATAAAAAAGACATTAAACGCCCTTGATAATTTAAGAGTAATGGGTGAGGATGATATCTGGAGTTTTGAATTTATCAAGAGACAATTCGATCTCCTAATGCAATTTGTGGATAAAAACAGAGAGGACCTCGATTTAATTCTCTTTAAATCCCATGGCTCATGTATTCAAAATTTTAAAGATGAGGTCATTGAAAAATACACAGAGCTTAATATGAAGCATTTAAAATATCTAAGCAAAACTCATCCGGAAATGAATACGAACCTATCCCGATTTTTTATCCATAATATTAGTTCTTTTTATGCAAACATAATCAATGAAATCATAATGCATAATATCTCCTATGAAGAGATGAAAAAATATTCAGAAGAAATAATAATTTTTGTTTATTACGGATACAAAGAATTAATAAAATCGGATGATGGCGTGTGAAAAGGATTGCTCTATTAATAAGCTTTCCTTTGGGGAAACACCTCTGAAACAAGTTAATAAATGGAAATCTTTTTCGTCTAATAACCCGAAGGGCAGAGGTCCATGGGCTTGCCCTATTGAGGGACAGCAATATTTGGAAGTATATATGACCCATATGACTTTTTAGCATATTTTGTGGGGGTTATCTCAGCAATATTATTTGATTTAACAGTACTGGATAAAATCATAAGGAAAAAGCACCCAGAATAATCCGCCCCTTATCGGTAAACAAGTTATATGTTCCGAAAAAATTATGATGTGGTACGCCCGGAGGGATTTGAACCCCCGACCTTCTGATTCGTAGTCAGACGCTCTATCCAGCTGAGCTACGGGCGCACCTCATGAAGGCACAAACTATTATAACAAACTATAAAAGCAAGAGAAAAGACAAAGCACAGTCGCATACTCCTATATAACTTTAAAGGACTCACCTATTCAGAAAGATTTCAAGTCTGGGCCAGGAATCTTATTTCCTATTCCCTTAATTGGACAGATCTGTCTTCTATAGGGAATACAACAAAGAAATACTAATTAATCAGCTCTTCTCTGTACCGCAGATCGAGTTTCTGGTCGGGGCGTTCGAATTTGGCCAAAGCCACTTCAGGATTAAACACCACTTCATCATAATGCAGTTCAGCAAATTTCTTTCCCTCCTGGTAGATCTCCACTCTCCTAGGAAAAAGGACGCCATCCGCCTGCTCGTAATCACCATACCGAATCCTTTGCTCCAGCATCTCTTTGGTATACTTCTCCCCAAAGTAGAGGTCCTTATACACCATCTCCAAAACCGTATAATTTTCCCGGTCAATGTAGAAGGTTGTCTTTTTCCCCCTATAGTCGACTTCGATGCCCACAGCCTTCTTGCCTTCGATCTCTTTTTCCTTGCCCATAGAGAAAACAGCATCCTTTTCGACTAATAGCGGAATATCGTGGGCTAAATTGGATTCATAATTGAGCGAAGGCTGGTCGACGATGGTTCCCATCCTGTCCATCCAGGCTGTCTTACCGTCATATGCCTGGAGCTGGACAAAAACCGTGGGGCCAAACTTAACCTCTGCCCTTCTCCACATCTTGTTGCTCTTCTGAATGGTCTCCACCTTGCCAGAAATCTCCATGCCTCGCATGGAAATCTTTATCTCACCTTTCACCTTATAGTCTGCAAATTTCTTTACAGCCTCTTCCCCGCCGAGTGCGTTTACACATTTTTCGACAATCTGCTTAGGATCCTGGGCAAACACATTCACCGAGAAAATCGCAATCATAAAAATTATGCCTATTTTCTTCATTCGATCCTCCCTCTTATCTCAAATTTGCACCCGGGGGCAGATTGGCGATCTTCCACAGGGAAAGGAAGACAAGCTGGGCCACTTTCTGCGCCTTCTCGGGAATGATGAGGTCAGCCGTGTCTTCGGGACGGTGAAGCTGGTCGTGCATTCCGGAATTAAAAAACACGGTGGGGACATCTTTCCTCATGAACGGGAAATGGTCTGACTGCCGGATAAACTCCTCCACGGCAAAGTTGAGGTCGAAATTTACGGTCTCTTTGTTTGTCTCATCGATGATGGAGAAGAGCTTGGGGTATTGGTACCGACCGATCAGGGACATCTGCTCCACATCATTCCGCCCGATCATGTCCAGGTTGATCATGGCCACTGTCTTCTCCAGAGGAAAGAGAGGATTCTCCACATAGTATCTTGAGCCCAGAAGGCCTTTCTCTTCAGCAGTAAAGAGGATGAAAATGACGGTCCTTTTCGGCTTTTCCTTCAGATTCCGGAAGGCCCAGGCAATTTCTATCACTCCGGCTGTTCCTGAGGCATTGTCGTCTGCTCCGCCGTAGACACGTCCCCTATTGTCCTTTCCCACATGGTCATAGTGGGCACCGACAATGACCACTTCATCCTTGAGCTCAGGGTCACTGCCTCCGACCTGGAACACGATGTTAGAGGCATCCACGCGCTCATTCTTGAAAGAGATGCCCATGGACACCTTTTTCCCGGAAAGGGGGAAGGAATTGGGGCGCAAGTTCTTATCAATCCCTTCCTGGATTTTAAGCAAAGACATATCATCGCCTAAAAGCCCTTCAGCCAGTTCGCCGTCGATGGCAGCAGCAGGGATTTTAACTCCGAAATCATCACCCACAATCCTCATGCGCGGTGAAAATCTCATGTACTTTAAATCCTCATCATCCTTCATCCTCTCTTTTATGAGGGAAGGCCACCTGGTACCGCCTGTGGCTGAGGGGGTGAGATCCTTGTGGTTTAAGGGGTCTGTCACAAACAGGATGCCCACGGCTCCGTGTTTCTGGGCATTGAGGATTTTCGAGAGAAGAGTTCCGTGAATGGAGAGTTTGCGTCCCTCAAAAGGGCTTTCAGGGTCATTCTCTCCCGGCTCATGGCGCATAACCAGGACGATTTTCCCCCTGGCATCCAGGTTTTTATAGTCATCATATTTGTGCTCAGGAGCTGCGATCCCGTAGCCTGCAAATACAAGAGGAGCAGCCACTTCCTTTTCTGCAGAGATGATGACCGGAAGGAAATCCCATTCCAGTTCGGCTTTCCTGGAAAGGACAACCCCATCCATCTGCTCCTCTATCCCAAGATAATTCTTATCGCCGAGTGACACTGTCTTCAGTCTCACTGGCTGAAAATAGGTTCCGAACTCTCCTGCAGGCTGAAGCTCTGCTCCTTCAAGCACAGAGGTGATGTATTTAGTGGCTATCTCCATGCCCCTGTCCCCTGGATCACGGCCGCGGCAGTATTTGGAAGCAAGAAAATCGATGTGGGAGAGGATCATCTTTCCGGTAATGGCATTCTTGACGCTGAGCACTTCTTCTGGAACATCTGAGGCAGAAAAAGAAGAAAGGGAAAGAAAAAAGATGAAAAGGATGGACAATGATTTGTAGAATAAAAGTTTCTTTTTATTCATTCGCTCTCCTTTCATATGATAACATTTCTATTTCCGTGATGAATGAAGATGCTTAACAGCCAAGCAAGCGACGGTTCATGTCCATCCGAAGCCCATAGTGGTGGGTGGGAGGGTCTCGGCGAGGATGGATGGGAACCTGCGCCGTTACTGACTATATTCCTTATCATTAGTTATCACGGAATAAAAAATGCTCTCCTTTCATATGAAAAAATACAAAAAGGGAAATCTAGGGAAGTATACTCAAAATTAAGGATTTTTTAAAATAAAAAAAGAGGGCAACGAGTTGATGGTTGTAAACTCGCTGCCCTCAGTCTTGCTCTGTTATCTGATGCTAATTCTTAAGCTATTTCTTCTTTCTTACTGAGCCGCTCGATCCTCTGCTTGATCCTCTGCTCCGTGCAGTTCCTGATCTCGATGACATCCTTGATCTAGATACCGTGGATCTTGTTCTCCCGGTACTCCCTGAACTTCTGGATGTTCCACGCAGTGCACTCTTGGGGATTCTCCTGGGCACTCTGCTTTTCAGCATTCTCTTGTTGGCGGATGTTCTGTCGTATATGCGATAATGGCCATAAAAAGGGTAACCACCGTAATAGTAATAGCCGGGATAATATCCGTAGTAATAGCTGGAGAGGCCGTAGTAACTGAATGGATTCCAGTAGGAGTACGGAGACCCCCAGTAAAATCCCATCCAGAAGAAGGGGCTGTAATAATAGGGATTGTAGCTGTAGGAATAGGGACCATAGTCATAGTAATAATCATCAACATAGGTATCATCATATCTTGCCTTCTCTACTCTGATTCTTTTCCCTGTGTACCTCTGGTCGATGGTGGCGCAACTGGCAACGAAAAATACCAAAGCCAGGATAATAGCTACCTTTTTCATTTTCTCACTCCTTTGACATTATACACCTATGCAAACTTTATGCCAAGTCTTATCAGGGGAAGCCTTTCTGACTCTCCCTGCTTTCTGTCATAATTTATGGGCAGGTGTATCAAAAAAGGACAGTGCAGAGCCTTTTTATCCATATTTCTAATCAGAGATTTTGAGGACAGCGGCGCCGTTGATCTTACCGGCTTTGAGGAGCTGGAGCACTCTGTTGGCTTCTTCAAGGGGATAGATTTCGGTTGTTGTCCGGATGGGAATCTCGGCTGCGATGCGCAGCAGCTCTTCTCCGTCTCTTCGGGTGGCGTTGGCCACGCTGCGCAGCGTCCGCTCATGATAGAGATATTTCATATAATCCATCTCAGGTATGGGAGTCATGTAGATTCCGGCCAGGGCTACGGTGCCTCCTTTTTCGGTTACCCGCAGGGCATCAAGGACAATTTCGCCGGCCGGAGCGAAGATGATGCTGCTTTGGATTTTCTGGGGAGGGTCATCCTTGGAGGAGCCTGTCCAGACAGCCCCCAGCTTCCGGGCAAGAGCACGGTGCTCCTCGCTTCTTGAGAAAACATAGACTTTACAGCCCCAGTGCAAAGCGACCTGGATGGCCACATGGGCAGATGCGCCAAAGCCATAAAGCCCCAGGCGCTCACCAGGCTTTATTTCACTCAGACGGAGAGCTCTGTAGCCGATAATCCCGGCACAGAGAAGAGGGGCTGCCTCTCGGTTAGAGAAGATATCGGGAATTCTGTAGGCAAATTTTTCGGGAACTACGATGTATTCAGCATAACCGCCGTTGACATGATAGCCTGTGAACTGGGCATTCTCGCACAGGTTTTCCAGCCCCCGGCTGCAAAAGCCGCAACGGCCGCAGGAGGAATAAAGCCAGGCCACGCCCAGCCGCTCTCCCTTCTTGAACCGGGAAGCCTTCTTCCCCTTCTTCTCCACAACTCCCACCACCTGATGGCCGGGGATGATGGGAAGTTCAACCTCGGGAAGCTCCCCTTCCACAGTATGAAGGTCTGTGTGACACACTCCGCAAACCTTGATCCTAAGGAGAACATCCTCAGGCCCTGGTTCAGGGACGGGAAGATCAACTAGATCCAGGGGATTCCTGCCGATAAGAGCAAATTTTTTCAGGAGCATGGTTCTCATGGCATCACCTTTTCAGACATCTAAAATTATCCAAAATCACAAAAGAAGTCAAAAAGATTATGGGAAAAATCTTTCTCATCCATTCATTTCACGGGTATTAACAGAAATTTATGGTTTTGGGTGTGTCACTCGTAGCGGAGGGAATCGACAGGATTAGCCACAGCGGCCCGAAGGGAATGATAGCTCACCGTAGCTAGTGCAACAAGAAGGGTGAGGCCTGCTGACAGGCCGAAGATCAGCGGTCCGATGCTTACCTTGTAGGCAAACTCCTGCAGCCACAGATGCATCACATAATAGGCCGCCGGCCAGGCGATCAGGTTAGATACCACCACCCACTTGATGAACTCGCGCACCGTCAAGACCACAATACCCGGAACCGAGGCCCCCAGAACCTTGCGGATGCCGATCTCTTTAGTCTTTTGCTCGGTTGTGTAGGAAGCCAGACCGAAAAGGCCCAGGCAGGCGATCAGAACCGAAAGCAGGCTGAACCCGTTGAACAATTTCCCCAGCTGACGCTCAGACATATACTGCCGATTGAAAACATCATCCATGAACTCGAATCTGTAAGGATACCCAGGCGAGTACGTTTTGAATGCGTCCTGGATTCGGGCAAGAGTCCCCTGAATCCGGGTTCCGTCGATCTTGACGAATACATACTGTTGCCAGGGTTTGTACATCCGGAAGACAAACGGCTGGATGGCTGTGTGGAGGGACCGGTCGTGGAAATCTCTCACAACTCCAATGACCTGAGCGAAACGAAAAGACTCTTCCCACGCAGGATGAGCCATGTAAATTTTTGTGCCTACGGGACTCTCCAGCCCCATACGCTCGGCCGCTGTCTGGTTGATGATGCAAGCGGTCTTTTCGTCGGTCGAGAATTCCCGGGAAAAGCTTCGGCCCTGGAGTATTTTCATATCAAAGGTCTTGAAAAAATCATAATCGACCACTGTGTAATCCACGGACATCATCTCCTGGGTCGGGTTGCCCTCCCAGTTGATCTCGATGTTCTCCCCTACCCGGGTGGGAAGCTGAGCTGCTGATGTGACATTTCGAATGCCCGGCTGAGCGAGCAGATGGTTCTTGAATGCATCAAACTTCGGCATGATCACCGGATTATTGTAGAGGATGACCACATGCTCACGGTCCAGACCCAGGTCCTGGTTCTGGATAAAGCGCAACTGGCTGGAAACAATAAGGGTGCAAATGATGAGTCCAGCCGAGATAGCGAACTGAACCACGATAAGGGCCTTGCGTAGGCCTGCCCTTCTGCTTCCTGATGAGGACTGGCTCTTGAGGGTCTGGGCCGGCTGAAAGGAGGAAAGGAAAAAGGCAGGATAGCTCCCTGCCAGAAGGCCTGTACCCAGGGCGACGAGCAGAAGAGCGAGGATAAAGGGGAGGCTGCCCCCTGAGAGCAAGGCCATAGACTTCCCCGTAAATTGATTGAAATACGGGAGTACCAGCTCCACCACAGTCAAAGCCAGAAAGAGTGCCAGAAAGGCGATCAAGACAGCTTCCACAAGAAACTGGCGGACGATCTGCCGCCGCAGAGCGCCTATTACCTTTCGCGTACCCACTTCCCCGGATCGCCTGGCAGATTGGGCGGTGGCCAGGTTCATGAAATTGATGCAGGCCATAAGCAGGATGAATATGGCGATGACGGAAAACGTATAGACCTTTTTTACCTGACCCGGGCGTCCGGACTCATACAGATGAACCTTTGTCAAGGGCTGTAGAGCCGGGCGGTAGGTCACATCCGGGCTGATATTCTCTTTATAGATTCCTGCAATTCTTGTCTCAAAATCAGCGGCTGAGACTCCCGGCCGCAGGAGCAGATAAGTGGGGCCTGTCCATTCATCCCAGCGGGCCAGGCGGTCCTCCCCCAGAAACTCGATACGAACGACAAAATCGAACCGGAGATGGGAATTCAGAGGGAGGCTTTTTGTGACTCCCGTGACTTTAAAATCACCTTCTTGCTGGACGATATGAAGAACCTTACCGATAGGATCCTCGTCCCCGAAATACTTGCGCGCTGTCTCTTCCGTGAGAACCACAGAGTACCTGTCATCCAGAGCTGTCTCTGGATTGCCTCTGATGAAAGGGAAGGAAAAAATCTTGAAAAAGCCGGGATCGGCCAGATAGATGTTTTCCTCCTCAAAGCTTTTGTCTTGATATTTGACCAGATATTTGACCACCCCTCCGGCCCAGAACCATACGCGGCAGGACTCCTCAACTTCAGAGTACTGGGCTTTCAACGCTGGTCCCAGGGCATAGGTGAGGCTGGAATAGAAACTGCCGCTCTGCATTCTATTAAGGATACGGTATGTCCGGTCCTTTTTCTGGTGGAAGCGGTCAAAGCTCAACTCATCCTTAACCCACATGCCGATCAGGATGAAACAGGCCATCCCGACGGCCAGCCCGCCAATGTTGACGAAGGAATAGACTTTGTACCTCTTAAGATTTCTCAATGCGATTTTTAGATAATTTCTCAGCATGACACTTTCTTCTCCACTTATCTATCCTCATGAGCAATAAATGTGCCAATATTATCCATTAGAGGAATCAGCACAAGATGCTAACAAAAAAGTGCCCGCTGGAGGAACACCTCGTGTACGCTGACGAACAATGCTTGCTTTTAAAAAACTTTTTAACAGAAGATGTTGGCAGACCTGGAGGAGTCTAAGCGTCTGGTAATCCAGTCATTTCTTTTCTTTTTGATGTTGAATCTTTCGTCTTAACCTTTCCAGCCTGTGAGCAAAGTCTTTCTCATAGTAAGAAGAGACGCCCCGGGAGAGAACAAAGCCTTCCTCGGTAATGCGCTTCGCTTCCTCATATTTCTTCATCCTGTGCTCAAAATACATGGCGAGCTCCCTCAGAGAGTAGAGCTGTGCGGAACTGACTTCAGAGGCGGAGGCGATTTCTTCCCATAAAGAAATCGCTTCATCCCATTTGCTGCTTTTCTTGAGAAAGTGGGAAACCTTTCTCTTGGCCAGGAGGGAAATTTCATCCGAGAGATGGCCGTCCAGGGCGCGTTTGTAGAATTGGACGGATTTTTTCACCTCCCCGATATTCTCCATGATCTTGCCTACCCCGTAGAGGTCCATGGCATCTGCCAGCTCATCCTGCTTCTCCTCTGAGCATATAAGAGAGCCGATGACCACTACTCCCAGGAGTGAGAGGATATCTTCCTGGTTATGGTAAAGCACAGGCTCCATCAACTCAAAGTTTCCTGTCCTCAGATACTGGAAATAGCGCCAGGGAATCTCCGCAGAGGGAATATCTTCAGAGCGATCAGCTTCGACCACCTCCCGGGAAAGATGGTAGAGCTGGCAGCTTTGGTGCTTGTGCCTCCAAAGGCTCCGGGCAGAATAGAGAAAATCAAGATGAGGGAGCGAGGAGAGAAGAAAAGGCTGCCTGTGGAGGATGAACCGGGTTTCAAGGAGAGGAATATCAAAGCCTTTTCCGTTATAGGTGACTACCGACTGAAAATTCATCTGAGAAAAAAACTGAGAAAGCTCAAGGATCATTCGCTCTTCCTCGGCCAGCTCACCAAGAAAAAACTGGCTGATCCAGAATTTATCATCCCGGTAGTAGCCCAGGCCGACAAGAAAAGGCACTACTCCTGTGCCACCTGAAAGGCCGGTGGTTTCCAGGTCGATGAAAAGGGCTGTTGAAAGGTCAAGATCCTTGAAAGCCTCCTCCCTGCTCAAGCAGGAGAGTATCTCTCCTGAGACTTCCAGGCCAGATGAAAGGATGATTTTTCCGTATTTTGCGGTGAGCGGAAAGGGATTCTCGAAAAACTGAAGGGGATCGATCTTCGCCGGTTCGGGAGGCGCAGGCTGTTCTTTCTTTGGTTTTTCCTCCCTGGTCAGGGTAATGAGGCGGTCTAGTTTTTCCTTGACTGTGAGGGAATCATCCTTGTCGATTTTGTCCCATGTATCTCTTATCGTCTGGGACCTGGAGCGGGCTTCTCGCTCCTTTTTCAACTGCTTGAGCTTTTCTTTCAGGTCGCTCATTTCTATTTATTTTAACAGAAGCCGATTATAACTGTCAGTTATAAAATTGGCCAAAACAGTGATTTTTATTACCCACAGTTATAAACCTCACAATTTCATTGGCCTATGAACTGAAGAAGAATTCGTCTGGAGCGGGAGCGGTTATCAAAATCGACAAAGACAATCTGCTGCCAGGTGCCGAGGTTGAGCGTTCCGCTGGAGAAAGGCACTGTCAACGAGGGGCCGATGAGAGAGGCACGGACATGGGAAAAGCCGTTCCCGTCTCCCCACCTGGCATCATGGTGATAGGTGACATCACTGGGAATGACCTTTTCCATGAGTTCAGAGAAGTCCTCGACCAAGCCTGACTCGTATTCGATGGTGGTCAAGCCACCCGTTGAGCCAGGAATAAAAAGGGTGACAATCCCCTCTTTCAGGCCGCTTTCAGCCAGTTTCTCAGAAACAGAGCCAGTGAGATCTTTCATGTCGTTAAAACCTTGAGTAGAAAAACTGATGGATTCACCGATGACTCTCATCAGAAATCTCCTTAATGATATTTATGATCAGACCACGGGCATGGAGCGGGGAAAGAAAATCTTCTCATACAACCCCAGGGCATAGCGGTCTGTCATTCCGGCAATAAAATCTACTGCTCTTTTCTCCAGGGAATCCCCCTCCGGGTAAGACTTCACGTAATCATCCGGTTTCCTCAGGAAAAACTGGTAGAGATCGGTCAGTATCTTTTCTGTCTTCTCCAGCTCGTCCCTGGAATCCGGGTTGAAATAGACTCTCTCATAAAGAAAATCGCGAAGCTCCATGATGGCATCCTCGATTTCTTCGCTCAGGGCAATCTCCTCCAGGCCATGAGTCAAGCTCGTCTTGACCACATCTTCAACCATCCTGTCGATGCGCGCGGCATGCCACTCGCCCAACGTTTTAATCAGAGACGCAGGGATATCGCTTTCCTTTAAGACCTGAGCTCTTATTGCATCATCGATATCATGGTTGACATAGGCGATGATGTCTGAAACCCGGACTACCTCCCCTTCCAGAGTTAAGGGCTTATCCTCTTTTGATGATTCCAGGATTTCTCCTCTCCCCTTGGAGTGTTTGAAGATTCCATCCCTGACTTCCACGGTCAGATTCAAACCCTTGCCTTCATACTCAAGCTTCTCAACCACACGCAGGCTTTGTTCATAGTGGGTGAACCCTCCGGGAAGGAGCTTGGCCAGGGTCTCCTCGCCGGCGTGGCCGAAAGGTGTGTGACCCAGGTCATGGCCCAAAGCGATGGCTTCGGTCAAATCTTCGTTCAGCTTTAAAGCCTTGGCAATGGTGCGGGCGATCTGGGAGACTTCCAGAGTATGCGTGAGCCGGGTGCGGTAATGGTCTCCGTAAGGAGCGAGGAAGACCTGGGTTTTATGCTTCAGCCTCCGGAAAGATTTGGAGTGGATGATGCGGTCCCTGTCTCTCTGGAAAGCTGTGCGCAAAGGATGGAGCTTTTCCGCCCTCTCCCGGCCGCGGCTCTGGCTGCTCAAGCACGCTTCAGGAGAAAGTATTTTTCTTTCTATTTCCTCCAGCTCTTCCCGAATAGTCATTGGGGTCAGACCTTTCTAACTTTACTCATTTTAATTGTCATATGATGCGCAGAAAATATTTTATCCCTATCTCTTCTATTCTATCATCAAAAAGGCGTAACGGTTCATAGTCTGGGAATAGTCGGAGAGAACCTGGATCGGATAGCCAATCTGGCGAACAGTGGCATAAACATCCATGGACATGGCCTCGGGGGTCGGCCGTGCCATCTTCGGCTTCTTGCAGGTCTCTTTCTCCCCAGAGCAATCCTGGCATATGTTGCAGCTATCCAAGAAGAGAAGGAAAGCTTTCTCAAAGCCTGAGAGAAAAATCTCGCTCTCCAGTCTCAGAAGCCTGAGGTTGATCTTTCTTGTCCAGGCAAAACGGTCCTCAGGCTTGCGGACTTTTTTTGTGAAATGGAAGACAACCGCCTCATTGTATTCCCTGAAAAACCTCTCACATTCCGAGACAGAAGGAACATTGGGAGGGCAGGTGGCGGTGACACCGTATTCGTTGCAGCCATACACACATTTCATCCTGACCCACTGGGAGGTCATAATTTTCTCGGGATCGATCCACCTGAAATCCGTGAATTTGTGTCTGCGGAATCTCTCCTCGAATTTTTTTCGATTGACCATAGAAGCTGCCCTTCTAGCGATATTGACTGCCCATTATAACAAAAACACGGCCTCTTTTCTCAGGTTTTCATCTGAATAGCAATCATATCCAGAAATTCCTTCCCTATTAAGGAAAAATTTTCCCTTCCAGGCGCAAATAATAAATCCCTTAACGATTGATTCCTCTATCTGAAATTGTTATGATTATTTTAAGCCAGTCAAAGGGAAAAAGTGGTAATTAAATGTCCCCAATGCCAGCATCGAAATCCCCCCGGTAACTTTTATTGCCAAAAAGCCTCACTTCACTTCCTTTGGCTGAGGATATCTCCCTCAAAGTTCAAAGCCAATGTGAGGAAAATACAGTCACATCATTTGTGATTGGATGTTTATATTATGAATGGTATGCAGAAATTAATTTCAATATTATTGACTGTTCTCCTGATAAGTATTCATGCAAGCTCATATCAATCACAAAAAAACCTTATTGACAGGGCAGACTTATACTTGGATATGATGGAATACAAGGCAGCGATTGATTTTTATCTGTTGGCCATTTCTAAAAATTTAAAAAAGCGGGATATCCAAAAGCGGACAGCATACGCGTATTTCCAACTCAAAAAATTTGATGATGCTCTTCAGGCTATTCAGGAAGAATTAAAGATATATCCGGATAATGAAGATGCTTATGATCTTTTGGCATATATTCTGTTCAAGTTAGATAAAGTAGATGAAGCAGACAATTTTCTCGAAATCTATGGTTCTACGATAAATCTGACAGAAAACAACCCCCATTTAGGAGGATTAGCTTGTTTTATGCTCGGAATGCATTCCAAAGAGATTAAAAAGTACGATAGGGCAGTTAAATATTTTAGAAAAGCTCTTGAAAAGGATTATGATCCAGTCAAATGCTTTGTTCAATTGATTGATATTGAACTGATTCAAGAAGGGCCAAAATTTGCAGGGGGAATTTTTATTGAGGCCAAGAAAAAATGCGGAGATCAGCCTGAGTTTATCCTTATGAAAGGATTAATGTATTTGAAGCTATCAAAAAAGAATATCGAGTATCTTCCCGTTGCTTTATCGTATTTTAAAATAGCCGCAGCATTCGCGCCTGATTTCAAGGAGGCTCTCTTTAACTTGGCATGCCTCAGATATAATTCTGGCGATTTCAAGAAAGCTTCCCAGCATTTTCGAAGTCTTCTCAAAAAAGATCCTGAATACCCTAAAATAGAATTCTATCTGGATTGCTGTCTTGATAAGCTCAATAAATCTACTGAAATATCTCCACAATGTCCCAAATTTATAGATTTAACTGAAAATTTTATAGATCAACCAGAAATAGAATATGAATACAAATTGAAGAATGATGTTGCTTTTGTCTTAAAGAATATCTGCAATCTTGCTTTCGAACGAATAAAAAGTGGAAGATTCTGGGCAGCTATAAAAAAATATCAAAACGCTTTAAAAATTTATCCTGAACATCCTGTAGTAAACTACAATTTGGGTATGTTGTACTTGAATCGAAAAAGTTTAAGGAAGGCCGAAAAGCATGCCCTTATCGCCCTAAGAAGGAAAGATTTTTATTATACACTCCCGGATATTCATGGAAAGAAAAAGCTGAATGATTATGAAAAGAAAAAACTCCTCAAAAAAGCCAGCCAATCTGAACACATATCGCCTGATATTCCACTTTCCCAGTGGACATTCGATGCAGCTTTAAAGGAAGGAAATCTTTTTTTAGAGGCTTATAGTCTTTTGGGGAATACGTATTACAGGAAGAGCGAATATAAAAAAGCGGTTTTAGCGTTTAAAAAAGTTATTGAGCTTAGAGAAAAAGATGCACTGGCTCATTATAACTTAGGATGTGCATTCAGAGCCTTACATGATTGGGAAAAAGCTGAAGAGGAGTGGAAGAAAGCAATAGCATACGAGAAAGGAGTAAAAGAAAGGAAAGAACAAGACAGAATCTCACAAGATGTAGGCAGCATACTTTTAATAGTTGAAGTAACATCTGTATCATTTCGGGCATATAAGGCGTTAGGCGAGCTATATCTCGAGAAAAATTTAAAGGATAAGGCTCTGGATGCATTTAAAACCGCGACAGAATTGAGTCCCAACGACCCTGAGCCATACTTTGAAGTTGGAAAGCTGTATCAATATAAAAAAGATATCGATAAAGCCATTTTTTATTTCGAAAAATACCTGTACTTGGGTGGGAAAGAAGAGAAAAAAGTAACTGAATTGTTGAGATCCTTAAAAAAGAAGAAATCCTAAAGTTAAAACAACGACACTTCACCCTCATTCATATCACGGGAAAGAGATACTTAAGATGGCGGGTTGAAATTTCAGGGAAGATGGATTAAGTTTGACTGGAGAGAACGACGCACATTAAGAGAGAGCCGTGATCGAAGAGAATGTCAAGTCCATATTGAAAGAACTTCCCCCGGGAGTTGAGCTCGTGGCTGCCGCCAAGATGAGAACTCCCGAAGAGATCATGAGAGCAGCACAAGCCGGCGTCCGCATCGTAGGGCAAAATTACGTCCAGGAAGCTGCGGCTGCATTCAAAGTGGTCGGACCACGGGTGAAATGGCACTTCATCGGCCATCTCCAGACAAATAAGGTCAAGACGGCAATCGAAATCTTCGACATGATCGAGACGGTCGACTCCGTAAGGCTGGCCAAAGAGATAGACAAAAGATGCGCCCCAGAGAATGAAGTCATGCCTGTGCTCATCGAGATCAACAGCGGCCGGGAACCTCAAAAATACGGCGTCCTCCCCGAAGAGACGGAAGATTTCATTAAAGAGATATCCAGGTTTGGACGGATAAAAATTCTTGGACTGATGACCATGGGTCCTTTTGCCGGCGATCCCGAAGATGCCCGTCCCTATTTTGTGGAAACAAGGAAATTATTCAAAAAGATTAAGGACCTCAACCTGCCGGGCGTGGAGATGAAACACCTCTCCATGGGGATGACAAATTCCTTCCGTGTCGCCATCGAAGAAGGGGCTAATATGGTGAGAATCGGGACCAGAATATTCGGCCCCAGAGAAGAAGACTAAATCTCTTCATCCCCGCTTTTGTCCTGGCTTTCTTCCCCCTTTTTGGCTTTCTCACTCTCCTCCACAGCTTCTTCCACCACCTGGTCGAAATCTTCACCCATATCCTCGCCCATCTCCTTCCCCATCCTTTTCATCCAGCGGGCCACACTCCGGGGGTCGTTCTCATCCAGACCGGCCAGTTTGGAGGGATCGGCAAGGTTTTCCATCCGGCTCTCTTCGGAGCGGAAGATGGCCACCCTGGAGACAACTTTCTCCATCTTCTCGCTTCCGCAGCTTTCGCATTTGGGCACAAGCGGAGACTTTATGCTCAGGGTCACAAAGGAGGTTTTTTTACCACAGTCCAGGCATCTATATTCGTAAATAGGCATTTCTCTACCTAAATAAGAGCTGCCAACCCATGCTTTTTGAGCTCACCTCTCAACAGCATTTCTCTCCATTAAAAAGAAGTAAAACCGCCATCCAAACAGACTTTTTTATCAAATAAATTTTACCAAAATTCTCTGAACCAGGTAAAGGTTATAGAATTCTGCAGGAAGGTTACTTTTTCGTTTTTTGCCGAATTTTGAGAAAAATGCCAATGGCCAGGAGGAAAACAAAGATGAGAGTAATAACCAATCCTGTCCTTCGCTCCCTGGCCTCCCTTAAAGCCGCTTCTCCCTCGCTGATAACTCCTGCTGCTTTCTTGTCTGCCTCCTTAACTTTCGTATCGATAGATTCGATCGAAAGGCCATGAGTTAAACCCCTAATCATCACCAACAAGGTATTGACCTCATTCAGTTGATACCTGGGATCGCTTACTTCCACTCCTTTCTGATAAGCTCTGGACAACAGATCATCTGCTTTTTCAATTTTCCCGGATAAATCAAGAATCATTTCCTGCATCTGGGATGCCAGCTGAAATGCTTGCGTGCCTTCATCATGGCATTGGATACAGACTCCCTTTTCACCTGTTCCCAGCATCTCATCGGTAGGAGGATCGATGCGATGATTGCCATGGCAGGCTTCACATTCCGATATCTCCAATTCATCGAATGCACTCTTGTGCGGGCTCTCTGAGAACAATTTCCCAGGGCTGGGATGGCATTGGCGGCAGACCTGAGCGATGGAAGTGACTTCAGGCGGTGCGGCGCCATGATTGCCGTGGCAGTCATTGCAGACAGGCGCAGAGAGATCTTTCTTGTCGAAAAGAGCATGGGCATGAACGCTCTTTCTGTACTCTGCCACCTGATTAGTGGGGATTTTGTAGTTTGCCATATATTCTTTATTCGAATGACAACGACCGCATGTCTCAGGGATATTCCAGGGAAAAGTCCAGGATTTGGGATGGGTTCCTTGCTGAATCCTGTGAACATCGTGGCAATCCGAGCAGACAGCGACTTTCTGGTCTCCCTTTTTTAACAGCTGGCCGTGCCAGCTGGTCCAGTAGAGAGAAAGCTGATCCACCCTGATTGAGGGATTGAAGCTTTTCATATAGTTCGCATCGGCATGGCAGGATGCACAGAATTCAGGGATATCTTTTCTTTCCGGTTTTCCTCTGAAAGTCTGATCCTTGGCCAGATCTATATCTTCTTTCTGGGGATTTCCCCCATGACAGCTCTCGCAGCCCAGTCCAACCTGGTTGTGGATGTCCAGGGGGAAAGCCTCCACAGGTCGAAGGAGCTCTCCCTCCAGTTCCTTATGGCAGGCGATACAACTGCTTTGCTGACCAAAAAGGGAGAACGGAAGAAAGAAGAGGATGGAAAAAGAAGAAAGGAAGAAGACATTCTTTTTGATGCTCTTATGCGCCATCTTCTCTCCCTACAATTTTAGATGTAAATAACTCAGGACGGTCAGGACGATTATATACAAAAGGACCAAAAGCCCGAACAGAGAAAAGGCTGGACTCCTTTTTTCTCTGGAAGCATTCCTGTCCAGGACAGGAACCAGCATCCAGACAAGACCGCCTATTATAAACCCAAGAATGGCCAGCATCTCTCCCTCCAGAAAGAGCACATGGGAAGGAACAAGTTTCAAGGTGGCAAACATGAAAAGAAAATACCATTCTGGCTTGATATTCATAGGCGTGGCGGCGAAGGGATCAGCCTTTTGCCCTACTTCCCAGGGAAAGAAAACACAGAGAACTCCGATGAGGGCGAGGATGAGAATCCATCCCAAAGAGTCTTTCAGGATAAAATCGGGGAAAAAAGAAATCTCACGTCCCTCTGTCTCTTTAAAACCAATGGGTTTGCTCATCCCCAGAATCTGAACCAGAACCAGGTGAATCCCCAATATTACGGCTGTCACAGCCGGAAGGACTGCCACATGAAGCCAGAAAAAACGTGACAAGGTTGCGCCGGAGACATTCGATCCTCCCAGGATGAAATGTTTGACTTTCTCTCCTATCCAGGGAAGTGTTCCCACGATATCTGCCCCCACTCTGGTGGCAAAGAAAGAAAGCTTATTCCAGGGAAGAAGGTATCCGCTGAACCCAAACGCCAGAAACAAAAGCAGCAAGAAAAATCCACTGATCCAGGTGAGCTCCCGCGGCTGCCGATAGGCCTTGAGAAAAAAAGTGCTGAACATATGGATAAAAATGGCCCCGATCAAAATGTTGGCACTCCAACTGTGAATAGACCGAATCAACCAGCCGAATCTGACCTGACCCATGATGAAATGGATACTTTCATAAGCAGAATCTACGGAAGGCGTGTAGTAGAGAAGGAGGAGAATGCCGGTTATAATCTGAATCACGAAGAGAAAAAGACATATCCCGCCAAAATAATACCACAGGGAATGTTTATGCACGGGGACCTTTTTCTTTCCGGCCAGTTCGGCCAGCTCTGACAATTTAAAACGTGCGTCGAGGTAGGAATAAGTATTCTTTAAAAAATTCTTCATCTTATGCTTTTTTGGAAACGATGATATCTTCCCCTGAAACTTCCACATTATATGCTTCAAGAGGGGCTGGAGGAGGTCCGGAGATCACCTTTCCGCTCAGGTCGTATCTGCCGTTGTGGCAAGGACAAAGGATGGTCTCTGTTTCCTCTTCGTAGTGAACAGTGCAGGTCAGATGGGTGCAGACTGCCGACAAAGCGATTAACTCTCCTTCTTTGGTATTGATAAGAATTCCGGGCGAATCCCCAAATTTAAATATTTTTGAGGAATTGGGCGCAAGCTCTCCTACTTTTGCAGCTTCGACCTGTCCTACCCGCGACTGGCTCTGTCTGGGCGGAACGATGTAGCGGATGACCGGATAAAGGAAAGTGACAATGGTCCCTATCAATCCACCGCCAAAAAGAAAATTGATGAAATTTCTTCTTTTCATTCGGTGTCTCAAGGTTAAGTATTTTTCTCGGATATGTCAAGATTGACTCTTCAAATTGTCATTTAAGAATTAAAATGGACTATATTCATAGGATTTAAAATTTAACTAACAGTAAATTCTACTATATCTCTGAACCGATATTAGGGGGGCCGGTCAATCATTGGAATTGGTTAAAAATACTATGAATCTCGAATACTGTAGCTTAAAGTGTCAGCTCAAAAATCCGTAACTTTCCAACTATGAACACTGGACCATTTATTTCTCTTTAATTATAAAACAAAACCACAAACTTAATTTGAGCATTCATTTTTTAAAACTGCTTTTTAAATTTTTCAAGTAGCTTGATATTTCCGATGGTTGGAATTTCCCCACGAAAATCAAGGGCCTCCCCGTAACAGGTGAAAAATAAGCCTGGCTTATACTCAACACATTTCATGTCACTGTATTGGTCTTTTAGATATAAATGTCCGTTTTTTTTCAAGACAGTGTACTCCTGATAATCTTTGCCATGATATTTTCTCACATAATCACCGAGATAGATGTTCCACTCTGGTTTATCAAGTCCTGGCTTATCATTAGGACCATCGTTATAATCAAAAAAATTACACATGTCCCAATATCTGTGCTTTATAACAAGTGTACCAGGCCGATCGCTAAGTCTTGGCAGAAACCAAAATTCTGAAAATTTTCCAAATTTTCCGATTAATTCTCCATTTTGAACAAAAAGTTTTACTGGGTAAAATTCATCACCCATTGATATACCTAACACATTATCTTTAAACCCAATGACTCTCGAATCTGCCGATCCATAGCGTCCCAAAACCTGTTTTATCCTTAAATCTGTTGCCGGAAGAGCGGTTGGATCTGGAGCAACGCATATTTCGGGAACAGGCTCTCCATAGCCGTACTCAGACCAAAGATCGGGTTCAATCATCATGCGCACAGAGAGCAAATCAAGTTCATTGACCTCAGAGTTTGTGAGAACAGCCACTCCGAGCTTCAATTCTGGATAAATAACCATTCCGGATGTAAAACCATAGCCTCTGCCGCCGTGGTAAAGCATGTAAGTAGTGGCTATGCCTTGCCGCCAGATGCCCAGTCCATAACCAAACCTCTCGTTTTTCAAGGGAAAAGCGACTGAAAACATTTCTTCCATGAGTTTTTCACTGATTAATGATTGGCCGTTTATTTTTCCCTTGTTGAGAAGAAAACGAAGATAATGAGCCATCTCGCGCGCGTTGGTATACAGTCCGCCAGCGGGGATCAACTCCATTTTGACTGGCAGTTCTTTAACATCTGGATAATGGCCTAAAGCACGATTCTTGCTCTTTGTAATCACGTCCATGTCGAAAGTACTCTTTTTCATCCTGAGCGGGTTCAACACTTTTTTCTTGAGATACTGTTCAAAAGGCATCCCTGATTTCAACTGCAGGATGTATCCGGCAAGGTTTATTCCAAGGTTAGAGTAGGCAAAATGATATCCTACAGGATATTTTAGCCAGGAATGCGTGATGTTTTTAATATGCTCCTCGAATGTGCGTGGGGAATCCTCGTCATAATTTGGTGCTATATGGGTGAAGCCAGCGGCATGCGAGAGAAGATGCCTGAGGGTTATCTTATCCTCAGGATTATCCTCGTGTATGCTGTGGACGGAAAATTCCGGCAGGTATGTTTTGATCGGAGCATCAAGATTTAAAAGCCCTTCCTCCACGGCAACCAGCACCGCTAAGGAAGTGAAGCTCTTTGATGCTGACTGAATGCTGAACAGAGTGTCCGAATCAATTGGTTTTTTCTTTGATGTGTCTGTATACCCGAACGACTCGAGCCAGAGGATTTTTTTGTCGTCAACAACCACAACAGCCACACCAGGAATTTCATCCTTTTTCCATTGTTCGGGAATTTTTTTCTGAAGATTTTTTAATATAGATTGTACTGCTTTTTTTACCTCTTCTTCAGTGAAGGTTTGCGAGGCCGAGTCTTTGTTCTCTTTTATGGCGGGAAATCCGGAAAAAAGAGTTAAAATCAAAATTAGAGAGGATGTAAAAATTGCGACATTTCTAACTCTCATGATTTACTCCTTATTATTCTGTGGCTTTCTGTTTTCTTCAATTTTCCTGTTTTTTTGGTCTCTAATCCTGCCTAAGATCGCCATCGCATTCTGTCGAACAGGATGACAGTCTTCTTCTAAGGCATGGCGGCATGCTTCATAAATACCGGGGATTTTGGAAGGGTCCTCTATCTTTCTAACTATATTTGTTGCATTTAATTGTACAGGTGTGTATTCATCATAGAAAGCTTTCACACATGCCTCGGGAACCATTGGAAATTTATCAGGATTTTCTAGTTTTAGAAGGATGTTTGAGGCAACCAGACGGATATAATATGATTCATTGCCCATCGCCTCCACGCATACCTCAATCAAACCAGGTACAGATTCAGGGTCTTCGATTTCTTCAAGGACTACAACTGCTGATAATCTAACATAGAGATTATTGTCTTTCAGGTATTTTACTAAGAAATCATGAACACCTGGGACGAATTTTTTTATTTTATCTTGGAAGCCAAACTCATCCTTTTCTCTATTTTGTTTTACTGAGGCTTGAGGTCCTTCATATCCCATCGCCCAAAGTTTCATTGGAGCCAGTTGGACAAAGATCAAAAAGAAGATTGACGCGATCATGATGTTTCCTCCGATTTCAAGAAATTTCAGACTTTTCTCATTAAATAAACTCATGCACCCACTCAGTGATCATTCTTGCTTTTCCCAAGTAGACCAAAGTTATCTCTATCATATTATAAATGCCATGAATCAATACCAGCACTGCTAAATTATTCTTGTTGATTGTAAAAATAAGACCAAACAATAACGCAATTACAGCGGTACACGGAGGTTGCTATGAAACTGAGCTTGCTCCTAATCATTTCACAGCAATGATACCGTACTCTTCCAGCAGTTCAACGATATCCAAAATTTCCGGTGAATGGGCCTTGTCCACTCCTGCTTTTTGCATGATCTGTAAGATTGTCTGGAATTCTGCGGTTGGAAAAGGCAGTTTGTAAAGGAATTTTCCCTGGGGAATCGTCAGGTTAATTTTCCTTTCCTTTCGTTCCCTCCCCTCTCCTATCCAGATGACGACGCTGCTGAAATAGGGATCGTATCGAGCAGTCGTGAACCTAGCTCCAGCATCTTTATTCTCGCGTATTTTCTTGGATAATTTCCCTTCAGGTTGTTTTTCACTCAGTAAGGACGCCAAGTCTATATCCATCACAATTTTTTTCTTTTTCAGAGAATACCGGAAGTATGGGCGCTTTTTTTCATAGACTTCTCTTTTTGTCAGGATGTCTAAGGAGGCCATAGCTTCCAGGAAATCCTGAGCTGTCTGGATGTGGAGATTCAGCCGGGATGCTGCCTCAGATGCTGAAATGTCTTTATAGTTCACAAGAAGCCTGAAAAAATCTTCCGCATAGTCTTTTGAGATATAGAATCCTAATTTAGTCGAAGATTTAAAATCCATTCTTTATTTCCCGCCCGATTTCAATTCGACGATTATCCTGCTTTCATGTCCTTTATTGTAGTATTCCAAAAAGCGAGTGAAAACATCACCCAAAGATTCGCACAGGTGGTCAAAGGTCAGCTTTTCTTTAAAAAGCTTATAATCATGCTCAGATATATAAACGGAAATATTCCCTTCAATATCAAAAGAAACGTAGCTGATCAGCTGGAGTTCAGGTTTCTTTAAAGGGCTAATTCCCATGGAAAAAGCAAGTGTGACATTTTTTTCCCGAATGAGCGATTTGACAATGTTCTTGCTGTTCATGAACCGTGCAAATCCCCTGATCTCATCTTTTGTGTATTCCGCCTTACATGTAGAATAGGGTCTAGGTGTAAACCCACAGGATGTTTCTTGCACGAGCTCAGCTGCCAAGTTAAAAAGCCTGCGGGCATTGGATTCAAGTTTCTCGTTATTGAGCAATATAGGCAAAGTAAATACAAGTACTACAATACTGACAATAACATGAGGAATGTAGGTCTCGAGAGACAAAAAAGGAATCAAAAAACGAGCCATGCTGTGCCAAGTCCCTGTTCCAAAAAGCAGGCCTAAAATCAGGTAGGTAACAAGTCTTGTCCTGTGGTATTCGATGATACCCATGATGATGAAAAAACATCCAAATGCAAAAGCAGAGTAAGAAAAATTTCCAGTGAAAATTGCCTCGATCGATCCCAAACATAAGAAAACGGTTACTGCATAAGGACCGATTCTACCTATTGGCCCGCGAAGTCTAGATTGGCTGATCATTTGTCATACTCCTTTGTCAGAGGGTTCTTTTAATCTTCTGGGTTAGATTTAATCCTTGGAATCTCGTAGATCTGGTGGACAATCATAGCTTTTACATCCTCTTTGTCTCCAAATACAAAAGATACTTTATACTCGCCTGGTTTGTAAATCCAAAGTCCGCTCTCATCCGGGCCCATAAGTGTGACGACCTCTCCCTCAGAATCAACAATGGCAAGGTTCTCATCCTGGAAAATGACTGTCAGCTCGATACCTTCCATAGGAACAGGATATTTGCCCAGATAGGGCTTGAATTTTTTCGGAACGTCAGCACTGACTGTTTCCGTTTCAGCCTTTTTTGGGAGTCTTGTTCTTATCCAAAGAGATAATCCATTCACTTTCCCAGATTCGTCGTTATGAAAGGATATGCTTGCCTGCCTTGTGACCTTAAAATACCAGAGTCCATTTTCATCCGGTTCATTTAGCTCTAAGACTCCCCTCCCTGGGATCTCAATTGCCAGGCCGAGATTTTGATATGAAACTTTAAGGATTTTATCTTTGTATGGACCAATATTTGACCTGTAATTCCCCAGAAACGGTACATATTTTTTTGGCAAGATCGATATTTCAGAAGCCATGGATTGCTGAGGATGAGGTTTGTAATCTAGAATTTCCATCTTTTTCGGATTGAAAGCCGCCGCCTTGGATGACAGAATCCCAATCCTGATATGGCTCGAGTCTACGAAATCTACCTCTTCGGCCGTTGTATCGATCGGAATCCACCCAGCCTCACCCATATAAACTTCGTTCCAGGCGTGCTGGACAAAGCCCCCACCATAGTGGGGGATATACATGCAACCCCACACTACTCTGGATGGAATCCCAACCGCCCGGTAAAAAGCTGCCAGTAAGAGTGAGTAAGCATCGCATTTTCCCATTTTCATATCGTAAGTATTGCGTGCTGTCATCCCTCCAGGAATATCATAAATAATCTCCTCAGCCACCCATTTACTTAACAGCTTAGATGCCTCCCAAGAATCGCCGGCTTTTTTCGTAAGCTCTTGTGCTTTATTCACCAGAACGGGATCATCCGATTCGATCAAGTCCTCAGGTCCCAAATAATCTTTCAATGACGCTTCCATTCTGAAATCCGGTGGAAAGGGAGGAGCATTTTTACCGTCATATTTCATATGTCTGATTTCAAAAATCCCGTCAATCTGATTATTCTGTACAATTCCTTTAAAGACTTGGCCTGGTACATTAAGGCTGTCCGGAGTCACCCATAGACCTCTTGGCTCCAGCTGCCCTTTTACCTTCATGTAAGAAATAGACCTCACATCTGGAATGATCACATTGACTTTAGCAACCATTTCATCATCCATGTTTACTGCTTTTATCCGGTTTCTGACTGACTTTTCTGCCAGGAAAATAGTCCTGTTTGGAAACTCTGTCTTGAGCCGATAACCATTCTTTGGATTTATCCAAAATCTCGCCTTTTGACCCGTCGTTTTGTTCAGCTCATCTAGCACAATAGCTTCATATTTCTTGCCTGTAAGTTCTAGTGATTCAGTCCTCGGATTCGAATAAACGAGTTCATGAATTTTGGCATCCCTTAAATCGAGAACATTATAAGATTTTTCCATTTCTGAATTTTTCACAAAATCCCTAACCAAATGTGGAAAGATCTGAAAGTTGGCGAGAATGACGTCAGGAGGTAAAGTTACTGTATCCTTTTTCTCTTGAGGCTTCCATGTCACATGTGCCTTGTTCCCTTTTATTTCAATTAAAATGATTACCTTATTTTCTTGTTGTGTGAAGTTACTCTCATGACTAATAAATTGCCCGTTCTCTGCATCGATGTGAAAACAGTACTGAAATTTTGTATGGAAAGGTGCACCTAAGGTGGTAAGTTTTACCTCTCCGTTTTCTTCAAGAAATATCAATTTTCTGCCGTCTTTTTCGATGTGTGAAATCCGCACTTCTGAATATCCACACAGAACTCCCTTCGATTCAGCCCCGTAGTACAGAACTTCTGTGCTCTGAGTCGAATATCCATATCCCCATAAAAAGAAATAAAGCAATAAACCCACAACAAATGGCTTCAAAACTTTCATTCTGACCTCTCTTTTCTAAAAATAATCTTCTGTAGCATTTGATATAAGAGCTTTTCTGCTGTATGCTTCAATAATTATGAATTATACGCATAATATACTATGCTGTCAAGTTGAAAATGCGTTTTTTGTCATTTAAGAATTAAAAGCGGACTTTTTAAACTGGCTATGTTTTAAACCTCGGTTATATCAAGGAGGTTCTAAAGCATAGCAAAACAGCTGCATGGGAAGTTTTCAACTGAACAGGTCAAGTCTCTTCTTAACAAGATCAGCGAGGATATCGATCCTCAATGGAATTTAGTCCGGTTTCAAATTTTAAATCGTCCACTTTTAAAATTTAACTAACAGATTAACTCTCTGAATGTGAAAATCTTTTTTTTAAATAAATTACAAATCACACTAATTCTATAAATTAATGTTGAAATTGTTCTCTATTTTTTTTAGAATTATCTGTGATTATACACATCTTCTTATACTTAAGGAGTCTTATATGATCAGACTTTCCACAAAGGGAAGATACGGTACGCGCCTGATGCTTAACCTTGCCAACCACTACAACAACGGAAGCGAAGCTATCATCCTCAGGAATGTCTCCGAAGAGGAAGATATCTCTATCCGCTATCTGGAACAAATCATCATTCCTCTCAAGATCGGCAAACTGGTCAAAAGCATCCGGGGGGCAGGTGGAGGATACACCTTAGCCCGCGATCCTTCCAAGATTAAGCTCAGCGAAATCCTTCATGCCCTGGAAGGTTCATGCTGCCTGGTCGATTGTGTCGACGATAAGGACTACTGCAATCGCACTTCCATCTGTGCTCCCTTCGATATCTGGAGTGAAGCAAGCTCCCTATTGAAAAATTACTTCGAAAACCTTTCCCTCCAGAACCTGATTGAAGTCGAGCAGAAAAAGAAAAAAAAGGCTAAAAAAAAGACATAATCCCAGCTCACAAAGACGCCCTGCCCAGAAAAAGGATAAAAATCAGAAGTCGTCCTTACACCTTTAATCCGAGTTTCCCAAAAAGACTGCAATCATTTATTCACTGCCTTTAAACCTCCGCTGCGTTCTTGTTTAGCCTAATTGAGGCTTATTGAAGAGTACTACTTTATATGCTAATCTCGTTTTTTCCTATATTTTCTATAGAATCTACTTGACTTATAGATAAAAATTATTATTATAGTGAACAATGCTAATTTTATTATATAAATGAGTCCATTTTAAAGGAGGCTCGAGTTGGCAAAGAAAACGAAGAAAAAGATGAAATTGCCGACACTCCAAGCACTTTTACTTATCGGGCTGATTATTCTCTTTTTCGGAATCTTCTATGCGGCCAAGCCCGCTGCACAGGAAAAAGAAACAGAAACATGCGCAGTCTGCCACGAAGACTTGGTGAAAGCCTTTGCATCGAAACCTCACTCCGTTCTCCAGGAGAACGCCTGCTCTTCTTGCCATGGCGATACGGAAAAACATCTGGAAGAAGGAGGCGGGGCCACTATCTTTGCTTTCAAGACAACGGACATACCCAACCAAAAATCAGAAAGATGTCTCTCCTGTCATACAAAGTCCAAAGCAAGGTTTCTGGCAAGCCCCCACGGAAAATCCTCCCTGGACTGCACCGACTGCCACACTATGCACGCCAAAGAAACCAAACCCGCTCTGCTCAAAACGAGCGCCACTAAAACTTGTTTTGTGTGTCACGAGGACGTGTTCTCTCAATTTCAATTGAACGAAAGGCACAGACTCCAGGAAGGGATCCTCGGCTGCACGACCTGCCACGACCCCCATGAGCCAGCATCCCGCGAACGGCTGGGGGGATTTAAGCATCAATCCTGCCTCCAGTGTCATACAGACAAGGGGGGCCCTTTTCTCTACGAGCACGGGGCATCGAGAATTGAAGGCTGCACAGCCTGCCATGAAGTCCACGGAAGCCCTAACCGGCACATGCTCACCCACCGCAGTGTCGCTGACCTGTGTTTCAGCTGCCATGCCGCTGCTCCTGCATTCCACAGCCGCTTCGATTCCTACACCACCAACTGCACGGTCTGTCACGCGACCATTCACGGCTCCAACCTCAGCAAAATTTTCTTGAAATAGGAGGGATAAAGTGCGAGGAAATAAAGTTCTCTTGCTTTCTGTGATAATCGGTTTCGTGCTTTCAGCATCGTTTTCTCTCCGGGCTGAAGATACGGATGAATCATTTTACGGAAAATTCCTGTTCGGCTACCGCTTTGTCGACACCAGCGGAACCACAGAAAAATACAAAGAAGACATTAATCTGGATGAAGGGGCGAGGCTGTTTAATTTCAGCCTGCATTACGCTCCCCAGGCTGAAATGAAGAAATTCATCGACCGCCTGGATATAAACGCCTACAGCTTTGGCGGTGACCCATATGAAACTTTTTCCCTTTCCATTCAAAAATACGGAAAGTATAAATTTAAGTATGACCGCAGAAAATCCACCTATTTCTATGCCGACCAACACCAGGTAGGAAGTGGCACTCTCTATGACCATCATACTTTCGATTTTGAACGAGTGGCAGACAGCGGATCTCTCAATGTCCAGCTGGCAAATGAGGCCGACGTTTTCCTGAATTTCAACAGATACACCAAGAAAGGAGAAAGCGCGACTACTCTGGACATCAACAGGATTGAGTTCGAACTGGACAAACCCATCAGTGAAGATTTGAAAGAAGTCACAGCTGGAATCAATCTCCATCTAAGAAGGTATGGTTTCCTCTATGAACTGAAACTTCAGGACTATGAAAACTCAAACAGCATTTTTCTACCCGGATTCGCCGACGGCGGTCCGGGCACAACGTATCCGTCGACCTTGAATTACTTCTATCTTAATCAACCTTATGACTTAAGCACCGAATCCCACACTTTCAAATTCAATGCCAGACCTTTCAACAGCCTCCTGCTTTCAGGCTCTGCTGTGATCAGCGATCAGAGCCTGGATCTTACCTATTCAGAGGATGCAGACGGTATCGATTATCTGGGAAGATTTTTCGCCTACAATTTGAGCGGCGAAGGCCGATTTGATCGCAAGATTTATCTTTATGATTTTGACCTGACTTATCTTCTATCTGACAAACTGGCTTTTATCGGTGCTATCCGGTACCACGACTTCAACCAGGACAACCGTCTCTCCTCCGATAGCGAAGAAGAAATCACGGAATTGAATTTCGACACCCTTGGTTTTGAGGGAGGACTTCAGTTTCAACTTTATGCGAATATGGCTCTGACCGTGGGATACCGGCACGAGGCCAGGGACCTGGAAGGCACAGAGACGGTCACCTACGAAGAGAAAAGCACAAGAAACGGGATTTTCGGCAATCTGAAATGGAAACCTTTGCGCGAACTCAATCTGGCTATCGATTACCAGTACGGCTCCTACAATGAGCCTTACACCCTTATTTCGCCTACCAGTCTCAACAGATTGAAAATTCTGGCCAAGTGGCGAGACAGACAGTTCAGCGTCTCAGGCTCCTATCTCTGGCAGAAGTCAAAGAGTGAAATCTATGAAGACATCTGGCAATCATCTAAGAACCAATTAAGTCTCCGGGCCGGCTATCATACCCAGAAGGTGAATGTCTTTGCTGGGTATTCACTCATCGATGTCGAGCATAAAGGCGACCGGACTGTGACTTATCCTCCTTCCTGGAGCGGCCCTGGCGGTACATTCCTCTGGGAAATCCTGTATGAAGGTAAATCCAACCTCCTGGATGGTTCTTTACACCTCGATCTCCATGAAAACTGGTCGGTCGGCGCTTACGGAAACAGCTACTGGAACAGCGGATTCTGGGAGATATCAAGGATAATGCTCAAAGGGTATGTGGAATATACATTCAACAATGGATTGACCACTCAACTCGGATACCGATATGTGGATTTTAAAGAAAAGAGTTCAGGTTTCAACGACTACCGGGCAAATATTGTTGAACTCTCCTTTGGCTATCGCTGGAAATAAGAGGAGGAGGATATGTTAAGAAGAAACCAAATTACGGTGATTTTATTCATCATCATCATATTCGCTCTGGTCTCAGTGGTTGCCAAATCAGACAGCAGAGTGGGAATTCTCTCCAAAAAATCACATGCCGAGAAACTCTGGGAGAGGTCCGGCCATGCCCAGGTTGATGCCGAAGCCTTTACTCATTGGGACGAAGAGGGAGAAATACCCACCTCCTGCGCCAAGTGCCACAGCACTCCCGGTTTTCAGGATTTTATCGCTACTGGCGCAGTGAATGCCCCGGCCCCTATCGGGACTACGGTGGAATGTGAAGCTTGCCATATAGATCCAGAGCAAGGAATTGTCCGTGACCATACTTCTGTTGTCTTTCCTTCGGGTGTGGAGGTCGAAAACCTCGGCCCGGAAGCCCTCTGCATGGAGTGTCACCAAGGAAGAGCCTCCACCAGGAGCGTCGACGATGCCATCGCCAGGGCAGGTGTTGATGACGACTCAGTGAGCCCGTCTCTACGCTTTATCAATCTCCACTATTATGCGGCTGCAGCCAGCCAGTTCGGGACGGTTACCAAGGGAGGATACGAGTATTCCGGAAAATCCTACGATGCCCGTTTCTCCCATATAAAGGGATACAATGCCTGTATCACCTGTCATAACCCTCACTCTCTTGAAGTCAATCTCGAAGCCTGCAATACCTGTCACACCGGCATTAAAGACCCCAAGAATATCCGGTTCTACGGTTCCTTCGTGGATTATGACGGTGATGGGAACATGGTGGAAGGTATTTTTTACGAGATCCAAACCTTAAAAGAAAAAATGTATAATACCATGCGAAGATATACACGGAATGTAACAGGCATTCCTATCGCCTATGACCCCGATACTTATCCCTATTTCTTTATCGACACGAACGATAACGGCGTGGCAGATCCAAGCGAAGCGACTTCCTCCAATGCGTTCTCTTCCTTCACTCCTCGCCTGGTCAGGGCAACTTACAACCTACAGGTGGCCCAGAAAGATCCTAACGGGTATGCTCACGGAGGAAAATACATCATCGAGCTCCTCTACGATTCCATGGAGGATCTGAATTCAGCTCTCTCTAATCCCTTCTCCATGGCCGGGATGAACAGGGTCGACGAAGGACATTTCAACGGTTCGGCCGAGCCCTGGAGGCATTGGGACGAGGAAGGAGAAGTTTCCGGCTCCTGCGCCAAATGCCATAGTGCCGAAGGCCTCCCTTATTTTATTGAACACGGAGAAAATGTGGAGCAAGAAATCTCCAACGGCCTGCTCTGTACCACCTGCCACACTTCGCCCCCTAATGTCAGACAAACCAGTGCTGTCACTTTCCCCTCTGGAGCAAAGAAGGACCTGGGCGACAGCAGCAATATCTGTATGAACTGCCATCAGGGCCGGGCTTCGAGATTTTCTGTCGCGGAAGCTGTCAAACAGCCGGGTCCCTACAGCTTTATCAACATCCATTACTACCCCACAGCGGCTGTACTTTTCGGCTCCGAGGTGCACGGCGGATTCGAGTTTGAAGGTAAAATCTACAGGGGTAGAGAAAGATTCCCCAACCACAACGGTAAATTCGATACCTGCGTGAAATGCCACATGGGAACAAAGAGCGATAAAAAGCCCTACGATACCACAGGAAAGATGCACAATGTCCAGTACCCCGATCCTGAAGATTGCGTCTACTGCCATGGGCAGGACATCTCCCAGCCAAATCCAGGTGCAGACCCGACTAAATTCGAGTTCAGCGGAATCCGACCTGCCTCCATCCCCGATTACGACGGAGACGGAAACATCTCAGAATCCATCCAGGACGAGATAAAAGGCCTGGAAGATGCCCTCTATGACCAGATGAAGATATACTCTGCAAACATCCTGGGAGCGCCTGTTCTCTATGACCCCGATACCTATCCTTACTTCTTCAACGATCTCAACGAAAACGGCGAAGTTGATCCAGGTGAGAACATCTTCCCCAACGGGTTCAACTCCTTCAATGCAAGACTCCTGAAGGCAGCCTACAACCTTCATTTAAGCAAAAAGGAGCCCTGCGGTTACATCCATAATTCTCATTATGTGGGTCAGCTCCTGGTCGACTCCATAGAGCACCTACGCGGAGATATCAGCTCATATACATGGCGCTAGAATCTCAAAAAGGCGAATCGCCCCTTTTTGGAAGCATCTCAATTTTCGTGATGAGTGAAGATATTTCATCGAGTGAGGTAATGAGGCAGCGGTTCCTGTCCATCCGAAGCCCATGGTGGCGGGTGGGAAGGTCTTGGCAAGGATGGAGAGGAACCGTTGCTACGACTGATTATATTCCTCATCATTAGTTATCACGGAAATGGTGATGCTTACCTCTTTTTTCCCTGGATTGAAAAAAATCAACAAATTCTATATTATTGCTAACTATTAAAAAAAAATCGTATTGATATTCTGATGAAATCCTTGATCAAATTCTTCAGCTCCGTCAGACTGGCCATCGTCCTGTTGATCATCATCACCATCGCTTCCATAGTAGGGACTCTCATTCCCCAGCTCAGAAGTCCTGCCGAATATCTTGACCGCTACGGACAGTTGGCCAATCTCCTGATCAGGCTCGAGTTTACAAACCTCTATCATTCCTGGTGGTTTCTCGGCCTTCTGGTTCTCTTTTCTCTGAATATTCTGGTCTGTACTCTTACCCGCCTCTCTCCTAAACTGCGGAGGGTCTTCCGCCCCTCATTGGATTTCGAAAAGAAATCTCTCCTGGTGTTGAAAGTCAATGGGCGCCTCAAAAAAAACAGGAACCTGAACCAAAGCCGCGATGAGCTGGAGAAAGAATTAACATCCAGATATTACCGGATAAAGGAGAAAAAAAGGAATAATCAGGTTTATTTTTTAGCAAGAAAGAGGATGTTGGGTCTTTTCGGACCGGACATCGTCCATCTCGGCCTTCTGATTATCCTTTTGGGAGGAATCATCAGCGGTATTGGTGGTTTCAGAGCCAACCTCCAGATCTCCGAAGGACAAATACTCCCCATTCCAAGGGCAGATTTCGACCTACGGCTGGATGAATTCAAGACAGAATACTATCCCAGCGGCGCTGTCAAAGACTGGAAAAGCACCCTCACCGTTATCGAAGAGGGTAAACAAATTCTGACCAGAATCATCGAGGTTAACCATCCTCTCTCCTATAAAGGATATGTCTTTTACCAGAGCAGCTTCGGGTGGGACTGGAAGAATCCAACTCTCGAGATCTGGGCAAAAAAGAATTCAGATCCAGCGTTCGCAAAAAAAATCGAGCTTAAAATCGGGGAAAAAGCCAGATTGAACGATGATGGCCTTGAAATTTCAGCCCTCCATTTCGTCCCAGATTTCGTCATCACCGAGAATAACCAAATCGCAACACGGTCTCTCGAGCCCAATAACCCTGCGGCATTTATCGAAGGCTGGCAGGGAGAGGAGAAAATCTTCTCGGGATGGATATTTGCAAAATTTCCAGATGTTAACCGAATCCATTCCAGCAGGGAAACCGACCTAAAACTGGAGCTTAAGGATTTCAAAGGCAATCAATATTCAGGAATCCAGGCGTCAAAAGATCCAGGCGTTAATTTCATCTGGGTAGGATGTTCTATCCTCATGCTCGGGCTTTTCGTGGCCTTTTATTGGCCTGCCAAAGAGATCAAGGTTATTCTGGAAGAAAGCCTGGGGAGAACCGAACTTATTGCAGGCGGATTAGCTCCTAAGAACAGGGAAGCTTTCATATCTGAATTCAACTCATTCATGACAACCTTAGGGAGATCAAAATGATTGAATCCACACTCTTTCTCATCACTTTCATCCTCTATATCTTGGCCGCCCTCTTCTACCTCGGCTTTCTCTTCTCCAAAAGAGAAGGCACAGCCAAAACGGGCCTGAGTATTGCTTCTGTGGGATTCATCATTCATACTTTGGCCCTCGTCTTAAGAACTTTCGAAAGCGGTCATGCCCCTTTTACCAACATGTATGAGTCTCTTTCTTTTCTCGCCTGGTCCTCTGTACTTGCTTATGTATTCATCGAGTTCAAGTACAAGGTTCGAAAAGCAGGAGCCTACGTCATGCTGATCGTGGTGGCGGTCATGGCTCTTGCCTCCTCGCCGTTGATGCCCAAGGAAGCCGCACCGCTTGTTCCTGCTCTCCAGAGTTACTGGCTGTGGCTTCATGTTTCGGTTACCCTGCTCGGAGAGGCCTTTTTTGCGGTGGCCTTTATCACCAGCATCATGTATCTTGTGGCTGACTCGCGGGAGAAAGAGGGAAAAACCAAAAAATCCAGCCTTACTTCAGAAAGGCTTGATTCCATCAGTTACAGATGTGTGGCTGTCGGGTTTCCCCTCTTTACCCTTGGAGGAATTGTCTTTGGCATGGTCTGGGCCTATAAAGCCTGGGGAAGTTACTGGAGCTGGGATCCCAAGGAAACCTGGAGCCTGATCACCTGGTTTGTCTTTGCCCTCTATCTCCATACCCGTATCGTGATGGGATGGAAAGGCCGCCGATCAGCATCCGTTGCCATTATCGGGTTCGTGGCAGCCATGTTCACCTATTTCGGCGTTAACTACCTGATCATAGGCTTGCATAGCTACGTATAGGGTCTTAGCAAGGATGGGGCAGGAATCAGCGCCTCATCACTTAACTAGATGAAATATCTTTGCTCATAACGGAAATAAGGATGCTTACATCTCAGGAAAAAATATTGACAACCTTCATGCTATCAAATAACATACGTTCTGAAAGGAAAGGAGGAAACGATGAAGAAGTGGCTTCTCATTTTGATAATCCTAGTATCTCTCATACTCATCATTACCCTTTTCAGCCAGGAATTCACCTACGTAGGTGCTAGCAAGTGTAAAATCTGTCATAAGACGGAAAAACAGGGGAAGCAGTACCCCATCTGGGAAGAGAGCAAGCATTCCCAATCCTTTCAAGCATTGAGCACAGACAAGGCTCAGGAAATCGCCCAAAGCAGTGGAGTAGAAAACCCACCCGAGAGTCCAGAATGTTTGAAGTGCCACGGTCCGCTTTTTGAGAAAGCCCCTGAGCTCAAGGAAGAAGGAGTCGCCTGCGAGGTCTGCCATGGACCGGGAAGCGCCTATAAGAAATTAAGTATTATGAAGGACAAGGAGCAGGCAGTCCAGAACGGGCTTGTGCTCTATGGATCTCAAGAGGCCATCAAAAGCTATTGCTTATCCTGCCACGAAATGGCCCATAACAAACCTTTCGATTTTACAACAGCCTGGGATAAGATCAAGCACCCGAGGCCAGAAGAAAAATAGGCGATTAGCCTTCTTAACACTATAAATTCAACGCATAAACAATAACTGAAGAGGAGCAGATCTCTTCCATTTACAAGGGGACAGTAAAATTCCATTCTCGGCCACTGTGGTTTCAGCCGCCAGAATACTCTTTATGGGAACATTTCCGTATCCATTTTCGTAGATAGATAAAAAGGACGAAACAAGACTCCAGAGAGGAGAGTATTATGACGAAAAAACCACTTTATGTTTTGATGTTTTCTTCTTTAATCTTTTTCGCAGGTTTAGGAACGGTTGCCGCTAAAGAAATCAACAAAGACTTTCACCAGAGTTTTAACGTCAAGAGAGGGGATTCGCTTCGTCTCCGGTTCGGTGACGGCAATGTACAGCTTATACCATGGGAGAAAGATATCATCGATGTGAAGGTGCGATACTGGGCAGATATAGATGTTGTCGGAATCAGATTAGGCAGAAAGCATGACTTTGATGTGGAATTCAGCCAGACTGCAAATAGCGTTTATGTCACCGGAAAGGAAGTGAGCGGCGCAACCATCGGGTTTCAAAACGAGAGGGTACATGAATATGTCTATGAAATACACGCTCCGAATTATATTACATTGGACCTGAATGGAGATGATGGGAACGTGGACATTGAGAACTGGGCAGCCGAGATAGAGTGCCGCATTGATGATGGAGATATCCACTTGAGAAATATCGTCGGGGGGGAAACCTCAATCTGGGGAGAGGATGGAGATGTCAGAATCGACGACCTCAGTGGAGACCTGACCATCGAATTGGATGACGGAGATGTTAAACTCACTGGGTGTTATATGGGGCGTTGCCGGGTAGAAGGCGAAGATGGGGAAATCACGATCAGTCAGTCGAAAGGATCTTTTGACCTCAATGTGGATGATGGAGATATTGTCATGGAAAAAATAGATGCGAAAGGATTGAATATAAGCACAGAAGACGGAGATGTAGAGGTCGATCTTTTAGCCGCCGATGCACTGGATGCTGACATCAAGACAGACGATGGAGATATCAATATTGACCTCGAAGAAGGATTTTCGGTGTCTTTTTATGTCTCTGCCGATGACACAGATTCTATCCGGATAGATCTCGATAATGTAGAAGGCTATAAGGAAGACCATCATATCAAGTCCGGTAGTATAAACGGTGGGAAAGGGCGGTTGAAAATCCGGACTGCCGATGGAAATGTCACGATCAGAGAGAAATCGTGAATTGTGCCTCCCGCCTGACCGGTTGGATAATATTTCGGTCAGAATTTATTCTGAATTGAAGCTCTCTCATGGATGCAGAGAAGGGAGTTTATTCTCTATATTTCCCTGATTTCCTCTGGGCTCGCCTCAGGATGTTCGTGTTCGAACATATCGCGGGGCATCTTTCCTGTCAGCCATGACGGGTTCATGGGATAAACTTTGGGATTAAAGACCGTGGACCAGAGATGCCAGATAGCAATGGCCAGGGTGGCCAAAATAGCTTCATAATAATGGACGACCAGGGCCACATCCAAAACACCTTTAGGGAGAAACTGCACAAAATAATTGTCGAACCAGAGAAGGATCCCCGTAATGATCATGACTACGGTTCCCCAGATAAGGGCCCAGTATTCGGCTTTCTCGATGTAGCTGAATTGCTTGAAAGCGGGTGTTTTCTTGGATAAACCCAGGTTGAATAGGATACGCTGGATGAAATCCCTGAAATCATAAAATTTCGGCATCATATCCTTGAGGAAGGTTCTTCCTCTGCGCGTAAAAATATAGAAAAAATGCCAGATGGTGACAAAGATCAGAACCACGGCAGCCACTCTGTGAATCACTCCCCTTAACTCAAAGCCATGTCTCCAGCCAAAAAAGAGTTTGGTGAGCCAGGACTGATCGAACCGAAGAGCAAATCCGGTAATCACCAGTACAATAAAACTCACGGTGAGCAAGGTGTGCTGCCAGAGTTCTCCTGTCCGCATCCTCCTCACCTGCGGCTTTTTGGTTACCAGGATAATCTGCCTTATCAGGTCGATGATCCAATGGATAGCCATCAGGCCAATAATGACAATAATGGCTATGATATAGATGTTCTTGACGATTTCGGCGGCCTTGGTCTGCAGTCCTTTTCCTCCTATTCCATGAATGGGAGTGGATGCCAAAGCTGCCGATATCCCCGGATGGCATTCCCCACATGTTTTCTGAAGATTAGCAGGATAAATCGAGGATTTCGGATCAGTGCTGGGAAGAATCTTGTGTTCTCCATGACAGGACGCACAATTGGCCACATAGGTATCTCCCGCTTTGGTTTTCAGGCCGTGATAACTATCGATAAAGGATGTCAAACGGCCTGTGGGCAGGCCATATTTTTCTGTAAGAGTGATAGATTCATGGCAGGGCGAACAGGTTGCCTCCGCCACCCTGACCTTTGACACAGGAGAGCGTGGATCACTTGGAGAAATGATGCCATGTTCTCCATGGCAGGTAGTACAGACCGGGGCATCTGTCTCTCCTCTGGCCACCATTTGGCCATGAATCCCCTCCCAAAAATCTTTCTCTATCCTTTCATGACACTTCCCACAGGTCTTTGGGATATTGAAATGATTGATAGTGGATTCCGGGTCTCCGGGAGACAATATCTTATGGGCTGTGCCACCGGTGGAATGACAGTCGTTGCAGGTGGCGGCAACGCCGATCCCTCCTTTTACCGCCTTTCCGTGGACACTGTTTTCATAGACCTGGATAGGATGTTCAATCAAAATCTGGTACTTTTTGATAAGATTTATGTTTTCATGACATTTTCCACAAGTCTGAGGAAGATTGGCCGGGTTTGTTTTGGACAATTTCACCGATGAGGGAAGCACATCATGGTCCCCATGGCAATCTGCGCAGGTGGGAATATCCCTGCACTCTTCCGCACTCATCCTTCCATGGAACCCATACTCTTCTTTGGCTTCCTGATGGCAGGACCCGCACCCATCGCACGCCACAGAAAAACCCGGTTTTTCCTTATGGGGAATGGTGCCTTTGTCAATATGGCAATCGAGACAGGCAAGTCCCTCATGGATGGAATGGGATAAATCCTCTTCGATGAGAGTATCGTGCTTCCCCATTTCATGGCAGTCGAGGCAGGCTGAACTGTCTATCTTTTCGTATTCCTCCTCTTTTTCCTGGGTGAGAGCAAAGGAAATCAGGATGAGACTGACCAAAATCACAAAAATAACCTTGAAGGATTTAAGCCCTTTTCCAGAAAATAAGTCCATCCTCCTTCTCCTGTTTAAGTCCGGAAGCATCCTGTGTATTATAGCCTCATCCCCATCAATACTCAACAATTTCTCTAAATTTTATCGTATCTGTTAAGAATTAAAGGAAGCACCTTTTTTTTCTTTGGATTAAGCTTTCGCCCTCAACATATAGATGGATAAAATTTCTGTTACAGGCTTCCATTCACGATGAAACCCGACCACAGTCACATATATCAGCTTTCTTCATCTAATCCCCTGAAAAAGGCAGGCCAGAAGGGGTCCTGCTCGGGAATGGCTAATGAAACAGCGCTTCCATTCCGCCGGCGCATGAGCCTTTTCTTCGGGTCTTTTAAGACGCCTCCTATGAGAGAGGCCTCTATGCCTTCTTCTTCAAGCCGTTTCAGGATTCTCTCAGAGTGTGAAGGACGGACTGTGATCAACAAAGATCCCTCTGCTATGGCTGAGAGGGAATCAATAGCAAAGGCCTCACAGACCATTCTTACTTCTTCAGGATAGATAAAGAGCGACTCATCGATGTCCATACCTACACCGCTGGCATTGGCAATCTCGAACAGTCCCCCGATTACGCCTCCTTCAGTGGCATCATGCATGGCTGTCACTCCTCCTGTTTCCATAGCTACCATAGCGTCTTTCACCACAGTCATTTCTTTACACAGGTCCTGAGCTTTCTTAATGAGGGAGGGTGGATAATCCTTGAGTAGTTCTCTCTCTCGAAGCACAGAGAGAATTCCGGCCGTTTCGATGGCTGGCCCCTTTGTCAGGATAACATCATCTCCGGGTTTAGCATCAGCCGGCGTAACATAATCTCCTTTTCTGGCAACAGAAAAGATGGCAATTCCACCTATGGTGGGAGCGGCAAAGCCGGGATAATAACCTGTATGGCCCCCAACGATAGCAATCTCCAACTCCTTAGCCGTTTTATGGATAGAATCGACTATTGTCCGGAAATCCTCGTTCGTGGTTTGAGGAGGCATGAGAAGCGTATAGGTCATGTATCGGGGCTTGACACCCATGACAGCTACATCGCTTGCCCCTATATGAACCGTGTACCAGCCGAACATCTCCAGTGGCTGCTTGGGTATAGAGAAGATGGGATCTTCGGCGACAATAAGGACTTTATCATGGCCGATGTCTATGACTCCGGCATCAACGCCGGTAAGAGGTGGAACGAGGACAGAGCTGTCTTTTTTGCCCAGACGTTTGAGGAGATATCTGGAAAAAGTCTCGAAATCGATTTTCCCTATCTTAAAATCAGGCTGAGCAGAAGCACCCCTTTTCTTCATTTTTGTCTCAAATTCTTATTTAGGAAAATTCATCTTTTTCTATTTTAGATTTTTCCTATTGTAACTATAGGAAATATAAAAGTCAAAATAAATCATATCCAGAGGATTCTGGAAACACGCTATCGAGATTTTTTGTCAGACGAGACATTATTTCTATAATTACTATAGTGTCTATAAATAAAATATCATTTGTTATATAATATCTTCATGCAAAGGGATTTGGCCCTTAGAGATGGTTCAAAGGTGGCTGTCATTGGCGGAGGTCCGGCTGGCTCCTTCTTTGCGCATTTTGTCCAGAAATACGCTCAACAAAATGGAATCAAGCTGTCGGTGACTATTTTCGACGGGAAAGATTTTTTGCAGCGTGGGCCCAGAGGATGCAACCTCTGTGCTGGTGTCCTTTCAGACAGTCTGCACCGGAAATTGAATGAAGAAGGCATTTTCCTGCCAGAGAAACGGATCATCAGCTGGGTGGACGGATATAAGCTGCATGTGGGCGGTGAACACCTCCTTCTCACATGCACAGAGAACAAAAAAAACAGGATTGCCACTGTTTTCAGAGGAAATGGTCCTCGTTATTCGACATTTCCCCATGTGGTCAGCTTTGACGACTTTCTCCTGAGTCGGGCACAGGACAGAGGGGTTCGTGTCGTCTCCCAGCCTGTCTGGGATATCCGCCTCCCCAAAACTGAAGATGAGCCTGTCAGCCTTCTGTTTGGCAGCAAAGAACATCTCCAAAGCTTCGATGCAGATCTTGCTGTCGGCGCCTTTGGAGTAAACTCCTATCTAATGAAAAAAATACAAGGCCTTGGCTTTGGTTACAAGCCTCCTTCCACCCTGACTACTTTTCAGGCCGAATTCAATCTGGGAAGAGAAAAAGTCGTGAAGAATTTTAAGAACTTGATTCATGTCTACCTACCAGGATCGACGAACATTCGTTACGCCACAGCGATTCCCAAGGGAGATTACCTCTCCGTCACCCTGGTGGGCAAAAAAGATATAACCACGGATGTTTTTTCTGAATTCTACGGCTTCCATGAAATCAGAAACAAAATTCCGCTTTCAAAACCTCATTGTTTCTGTTACCCGAAAATCGTTGTTTCCCCCTCGAAGAAGCCTTTCTCCGACCGGCTGGTCATGATCGGCGATGCCAGCTTCTCCCGCCATTACAAAAACGGTATCGAGTCCGCCTTCCTGACAGCCAAGCTTGCCGCAGAAACAGCTATCAAGCTCGGAATCGATGACCGCTCTTTCTCATCTCATTACTTCAAAAAAGCCAAGAAACTTATCATCCATGACAATGCCTACGGCCGCTTTCTTTTTATGCTGAATGACATCATCTCCTCCATCCCTCTCCTGGCTGAGTCTCATCTCTCTCTGGCCAGAAGAAAAGGTGAAGCTTTATCAGCCAGGAAGCTGAGGTTCATCCTGTGGAACATGTTCACCGGGAACATTCCCTACAAGGATATATTTAAGACCTCACTGGATATAAGACTCCAGGCCACACTTCTGTTGAATGTCTTGAGACTTATTATTCCAGGCAGGAAAAAGACCATTAGAAGAGACATTCAGAAGAAAAGTTGATGCCAGCCAAATTAGGTCCATTAGAAGACAATGATACTGTGGTCATCATCGGTGGCGGCCCTGCAGGGTCGAGCTGTGCTATCCGGCTGAAAAAGCTGAGCGCACAAAAGGGCATTCACCCCCGAATTATCCTTTACGAGGGGAAAAGATTCGAAAAAAAGAAATACTACAACCAGTGCCTGGGAGTCCTCTCTCCTCCCCTGGAGAAAATCATGGAAGGAGAACTGGGAATTCCGTTTCCCTGGGAAATTATCCAGAAAAGAATTGAAGGCTACTTTATTCATTCGGAAAACAACAAGCTCAAGCTCTCCGGTGAACACGATCCCTCCTATGCCTGCCGCCGAGTTGAATTTGATTATTACCTCTTCCAGAGAGCAAAAGAGATGGGAATAGAGGTCATCCCTGCCCGAGTAACTGACATTGATTTTGGGTCGGATGGGGTCATGGTATACAGCGAAAGCAACAACATCAGAGCGGAGGTTGTGGTGGGAGCCTTTGGCCTGGATGATGGCATGGCTATGACATTCGAGCGGCTAACTCCCTATCGCCAGCCAAAATTCCTCTCATCCATCGTCACCAAATATCATCCCGGAGAAAAAAGCATGCAAGAATTCGGAACCTACCTCCATGCTTTCCTGCCTTCATCCCTTCCTCATGTTGAATTCGGGGCCATCACGCCCAAGGGGAATCATCTCACCCTGAATATTGCCGGGGAAAAAGTGAATGCCGATACGATGGATAAGTTCCTGAGGCTTCCGGCTGTGAAGAAAGCTTTGCCTGATAATCCGGAAGAAATCTCGCCCCGCCTCTATTATTTTAAAGGAAAGTTTCCTACTCTTCCGGCCAAGGGTATCCTTGGAGATAGATATGTTATGGTGGGTGATGCGGCAGGTCTGAATCGCCCTTTCAAGGGAAAAGGCATCAATACAGCCTTTATGACCGGTATGAAGGCAGCAGAGGTGATGATCCATAGGGGCATTTCACGAACAGCCTTTCAAGAATATTTGAAGCGCTGTTCTGAATTGACAGATGACATACCCTATGGAAAAATTTTGAGGTTTTTTACCATTCAAGGAGCTAAAAAGGGGCTGCTGGACAGCCTCTTTGAAGTGGCCAAGGATGAACCGCTCTTGAGAAAAGCGTTCTTTAACATCGTCTCAGGACAAAAAACTTATAAGAGAATCTGGGCAGAAACAAAAAATCTCAGCCTTCTGTGGCGAGTCATGCGTAAGATCATAAAGAGCAGATATTTTAAAAAAAGAATATACATCCAAAACACCACGGTTTCATAGAGGGAACAGGGCTGGCTTGTGCACAGGGGAAAAAGTTAAGGGAAAGCCTTGACAATAAATTTATATTATACATATAATCTATGTAAATAATAGAATTAGCTGATGACCGGAGGAGTTGCTCCTTGTTTCAACTGGAAGACTGCAACTGATGATCCTCCTTGCGAGATCCAAAAACAAACCATGATTTCTGAAAACATCAGATGAGAAAGGGTTGTTCATGATCAAACTCTCCACGAAAGGAAGGTATGGAGTTCGGTTGATGCTGAATCTTGCTTCTCACTACCAAGAAGGAAACAAGGCTGTTAATCTCAAAGCGATATCCTGTGAAGAAGATATCTCCATCCGCTACCTGGAGCAAATCATCATTCCTTTGAGGATTAACAGGTTAGTCAAAAGCATCCGGGGAGCAGGAGGAGGTTATAGTCTGGCTCGCCATCCTTCGAAAATCTCTGTCTATGAAATCATCAAGACACTGGAAGGGCCAATTGTTCTGGTTGATTGCGTCGATGACGAAGATTATTGCGGCCGCATTCCCATCTGTGCCACCTATGAAATCTGGAAGGAGGCCAGCTTCCTCATAAAGGATTATTTCAAAAAAAAGACTCTCGCCGACCTTGTGGAAATAGCCGACAAGAAAAAAACAACATCAAAAATCTCACACTTCTTTAAGTCTTGAATCGAAACTATTGTTTGAGTCCCTCCTTCAATGAGAATTTTATTTTTCTATATTCTCTATAGATATTATAAAATCAATATAATATACTGGTTTCGTCAAACAGAGAATCAGGATTGATGGAATTTGCATGAACTGGTAGAATTCTTTCCATAATCCTTGGATTCAACATCAAATAAAGGAAAATAAAATGATTATCGCTGAATTTGCTATTTTTCCGACCAGCGAAGGAGTCTCTGTGAGCAAATATGTCAAGCAGGCTCTAAAAATCATCGAGAATTCAGGATTGAATCATGAAACAGGTGGTATGGCGACCACCATCGAATCCCCAGACCTTCGAACCCTGTTCAGAGTGATTGAGAAGACGCACAAGGCAATTGTGGATATGGGAGCAAGAAGAATCCACATCGACCTGCATGTGGATCACCGCCTGGACAGAATCGCTACTATCGAATCAAAACTGAAAACCATCGGCAAGAGATGACTAAACTTGCCTGAAGACAGGTTTAGGATTCGAGCGCCTTCAGATCGGACCTCTCGATGATACCGCCACCAACAACAACATCTCCGTCGTAGAAGACCACAGACTGGCCGGGTGTGATCGCTCTTTGGGGTTTTTCAAACTCCACTCTGGCCATGCCCTTTTTCAAAGGCTTTACGATTGCCTTCGCCTCTTTGTGTTTGTAGCGGATTTTTGCTTTAACAGCGAGAGGATGAGTGATTTTATCTGACGAGAACAGATGAAGCTGGCTTGTGATGAGATTTTTGTGATAAAGCTTCTCGTTCGGGCCAACCACAATCTCATTCCTGTCATGAAGGATCTTGATGACATAAAGAGGGTGTGAAGCAGCAATTCCCATCCCCCTTCTTTGACCGATGGTGTAGTGGGCAACTCCTCTATGCTGACCTATGATATGACCTTTACTATCCACAACAGGGCCGGGTCGGAAGGCCAGGGGAATCCTTTCCTGGAGAAACGCGGCGTAATTTTTTTCCGGGATAAAGCATATTTCCTGGCTTTCAGTCCTCTGGGCTACGGGGAGGCCCATGCTGCGGGCTTTCTCTCTCACTTCCTTCTTTATCAAATTACCGAGCGGAAACAATGTTCTGGAAAGCTGCTCTTGGGATAATGGATAAAGGAAATAGGATTGATCCTTTTCTATGTCTTTTCCCTTTTTGAGCAAATATCTCCTCTTTTGAGCATCGTACTCTACCCGGGCATGATGGCCTGTAGCCAGGAAATCCGCGCCCAGCCTTTGCGCCCTGGCCATCAGCGTTTTAAACTTAACGTGTTGATTACAACGGATACAGGGATTGGGTGTCCTGCCTCGAGCGTACTGCTCACAGAAATCAGTGATCACTTTCTCTTCGAAATCTTTCCTCAAATCAGCCACATAATGGTTAATTCCCAGGATGCTGGCCACACGGTTTGCATCCTCGATAGCTTTCCAGCCGCAGCAGCTGCGCAAATTCTCTGAACGGCAGTATTCTGGAGGTAACGAGAAGAGGTTCATAGTCACACCAGTGACCTCGTATCCTTGTTCTTTGAGGAGGCCTGCTGCCACAGAGGAGTCCACACCTCCGCTCATGGCCACAACAACTCGCTTCTTCTTCATTCTATTTACATCCTTAGAATACCACGTTTTTTATAGACAAAAAAATCCCCCTTGCCCCACTCCGAGGCAAGGGGGATTAGGGCTGTGTTTGTTGAAGCTTTTATTTCTTCACTTCTTCTTTTTTTGCCTCTTCTTTGCTGCAGGCGGTATATTCCTTGCACATTTCTTTCATCTTGACGGCATACTCCTGAATTTTCTTCGCCATCTCCGGATTCTTTGAAGTAATCTTCACTGCTATACCGTCCTCTAAATTTTCAACCATCATCTCCACATCCTTGGCACTCATCATGGCCATCATGGCGCAACAAGCTTTGCCCTCTTCTTCCTTGTTCATCTCCATCTGAGCTTGCATGGGCTCCATCTTCATCATCTTCTTCTCCAGCTTCATTCCGCATTGAGGACATTTGCCGGGTTTATCAGACATGACGTCAGGATGCATGGGGCAGGTGTAAACTTCCCTCATCTCCGTTTTCTTCTGGATGTACTTTTCAGGATTCTCGATGAAGGCCTCTTTGCACTTTTCACCGCAGAAGTAATACGTTTTCCCTTCGTATTCGTAGGTGGCCTTCGCTTCTGACTTCTTGATTTCCTTTCCGCTGACCGGACAGGTGACTGTCTCCTCAGCCTGTTGCTGAGCAATCCCGAATAAGACAAGGGAAAAAGACATAGCCAAGAACAAAGCTAAGATTTTCGTCCTTTTATTCACAGGAAACCTCCTCATATATTTTCCATATATTCTATAGTAATTATAGATTTTGTCAATAATTTTCTTGGGAATAAGTTATTTTCTTTGTTGAATGGATAATAACGGCCTTTTTAGAGAACGGGCTGCTTTACAGGTTTTTCCGTTTCATCTGCCTTGCTCTTTCTTCAGTCTCCTCTGGAGGACCCAGGTATAAAACACTGGAACCAGGATGAGGTTCAAGATAGTGGCTGTGATCATCCCTCCCACCGTGGGAGTGGCAATAGGTTTCATGATCTCAGAACCGGCGCCAGTGCTTACCATGATAGGGATAAGAGCCAGGATGGTCGTGGCCGTGGTCATGATAATCGGCCGAACCCTGAGAAGAGCGGCATTGACAGCATTCTCCACCACGTCTTTGCCTCTCCGCGAATACTCAACCAAAAAATCCATCATCACCACTCCGGCTTCAACCGCCACTCCAAAGAGAGCGATATAGCCCACCCAGACTGCGGTGCTGAACTTGAAACCAAGGATGAACTGAAGCCAGATGCCGCCGACAAAGGCAAAGGGAAGAGTGAGAATAAGGATCAGCGCAGCTGAGAACTTCTTGAATTTGATGTAGAGAAGAAGGAAGATGAGAAAGATACAGATGGGGACAACCGTCATCAAGCGCTTGCGGGCTTGCATCTCATACTCATACTGGCCGCTCCACGAAATGTAGTATCCCGAGGGGAGATCCAGCTTCTCGCTGACGATCTTCTGAGCCTTATTGACAAAATCCACCACACCCACCTCATCGGTGTTGACATCGACAAAAACTCGTACATAGGGCAGAGTATTCTCCCCTGCTATCTTTGCTGGCCCCTCCACTTTTCTGACCACGGCAAGCTGGCTGAGAGGAATCTGTGCTCCAGATGGAGTGGGGACAAAGATTCTCTCCAGTGCCGCAAGACTATCCCGGAGCTCGCGCATGTAGCGGATACGCACCGGGTAACGCTCTCTTCCCTCGACAGTGGTGGTGATGTTCATTCCGCCAACAGCTGTCATGATCAGGTGCTGCACATCCGCGACCTTGACTCCATAACGCGCTGCTTCCTTTCGGTCTATCTCGATCTCGATATAAGGCTTGTTCCCGATTCTTTCGGCATAAGGGTTTCTTGCCCCTGGAATTGTTTTTAAGATGTTCTCGATCTGGATACCGATCTGTTCGATTGTCTTTAAATCGTCTCCGAAAACCTTTACTCCGATAGGAGTCTGGATTCCTGTAGCCAGCATATCGATCCGGTTGCGGATAGGCTGGGTCCAGATATTGCTCACTCCGGGAATCTTCAAAGCGTTATCCATCTCGGTTATCAATTCCTGCCGGCTCATTCCTTTGCGCCAGAATTTCTCAGGTTTCAACCTGATGATGGTTTCGATCATCCCTACGGGGGCAGGATCTGTCGGCGTTTCAGCCCGACCCAATTTTCCAACGACCTCTTCGACTTCAGGAAAAGATTTGAGAATCCGATCCTGCTTTTCCATCACATCCATCACCTGGGTGAGAGAAGCCCCAGGAAGGAGTACGGGCATGAAAAGCAGATCTCCCTCGTTCAGAGGTGGCATAAACTCGCTCTTGATCTTGGAAAAAGGAAAATAGCTCACCCCGAGAAGCAACAAAGCGATAAGAAGCACGATGATCTTGTGCTTCAGGGAAAAGCGGAGTACTGGCTGATAAAGACGTAAGAGTGTTCTGGTCAGGATATTCCTCTGCGGAGGCTTCATTCTTCCCCTCAACAGGAGAGCAGAAATCACCGGAACAAGGGTGATGGCTATGACGGCAGAGCCGAACATGGCAAAGCTCTTGGTAAAGGCCAAAGGAGCAAAAAGCTTTCCCGACTGCCCCCTCAGAGAAAAAACCGGGATGAAGGCAACCACGATGATCAGGATGGCAAAAAAGATAGCCGGACCGACTTCGGTGGCGGCTGTAATCAGGGTCCCCAGCCTCCTCTCTCTGGATGAAGCCAGATGGCGGGATATGTTCTCGGTCATGACGATCCCTGCATCCACCATGACTCCGATGGAGATGGCGATCCCTCCCAGGGACATGATGTTGGAGGGAATCTTGAGGTAGTACATGATGAGGAACGAAATCAGGACTCCTACAGGAAGAACCAGAGAAACGATCACGCTGCTGCGGAAATGACCGAGAAAGAGGAGGATGATGGCGATGGCCACGATAATTTCTTCTATCAACGTCTCTTTGAGGTTATCCGTTGCCCGCTTGATGAGCTGGCTGCGGTCGTAAAAAGACAAAATCTGAACACCAGGAGGAAGACCTGGAGTGATCTCCTCGATCTTCTCCTTCACTCCCTCTACGACTCTCAACGGATTCTCCCCGTATCTCATCAACACCACACCCCCGGTAACTTCTGCCCCTTCCTTGTCCAAGGCACCTCGTCTGAAATCCGGGCCTACAGTCACCTTCCCTACATTCTTGACATAGACCGGCACTCCCTGGTGGGACCCGATCACGATGTTTTCAATGTCTTCGATAGAAGTGATAAAGCCCAATCCTCGAACGATAAACTCAGCGCCGCTCTCTTCAATGACCTTGGCCCCAACATCGATGTTGCTTCTGCTGACAGAGTTAAACATGTTGTGAAGGCTAACTTCATATGCCAGGAGTTTTTTGGGGTCGACATCGATCTGGTACTGCTTGACAAAACCGCCAACGCTGGCCACTTCCGAGACACCACCCACAGCATTCAACTGGTAGCGGATATACCAGTCCTGGAGCGAACGCAGCTCGGCCAGGTTGTAATCGGAACGCAGAAGGTCTCTTCCATCTTGAGGACACTTGCCGGGTTCAGCATATCTTTCCTTGGGGTGGTCAGGACAGAAATAGCCGTTCTCTACCGTATACCAGAATATTTGGCCGAGAGCCGTTGCATCCGGGCCCAGCCTGGGGATGACGCCATCGGGAAGATCCTTCTGGGCCAGGTTCAGCCGTTCCAGGATTCTCGTCCTTGCCCAGTAGAAGTCGATTCCCTCCTTGAAGATCACGTTGACCATCCCGAAAGAAAACATGGAATTGGAACGGATCACCTTCATCCCCGGAATCCCCATCAAGTTGATGGTCAAGGGATAAATGACCTGATCCTCTATATCCTTCGGGCTCCTCCCCGGCCAATCGACAAACACAATCTGCTGGTTCTCTCCGATATCGGGAATGGCATCGATGGGCGTTCTCTCCAGCGTCCAGTATCCCCAGCCGATGATAAGCACAAAAAGGGCAAGAACCAAAAATCTGTTGCGCAACGAATATTCGATCACTCTGTTGATCATATCTCTCTCCTGTTATCTGAACGTGTATCCATCGTAAAACAGGATATCTCCTATCAATGGATATGCTTTGAGGGAGGTGTATTCTTTTTCTCCTTTTCTAAGGCTCCACCGTAGATTGCTTCTGCCTGACCCGTGATCTGACTCTGGGAATCAATCAAAAAATTAGCGTGGGTCACAACTCTCATTCCTTCCGAAAGTCCTGACTTAACAGCATAAAATCTCTGTTTCTCTCCGTTGATATAAGTTTCGGCCTCTGGTCCGACTTCCACTTCTATTGCCTGGTAAGTCCCTTCTTCCCTCTCTACATAGACGAGCTTGCGAGTACCTGTGTCCAGGACAGCATCCTTGGGAACGGAAAGAATCGATCCTGAGGGAGCTGACTTCTTCTCGAGATGCATCCCGCAGATGGGGCAATCTCCGGGATTTTCAGAGATAACCTCCGGGTGCATGGGACAGGTGTAAAAAGCTTTCTCCGGACCTGGAATCCCCTCATGGATAGTAGAGCTGATAGCGACGTTGACATACATTCCAGACTTAAGCCTTCGGCGGGGATTGGGGACATTGATCCTGATTTTGACTGACCGTGTCTTCGGGTTGAGAAAAGGATCGATGAACGAGACAGTCCCCTCAAACCTCTCGCCAGGGTATGCGGAGGTAGTGATCTCCACTTTTTGGCCGGCCTTGATCCAAGCCATCTCATACTCGTAGATATCGGCCCGAACCCAGAGGTTGGAAAGGCCGGCAATCTGATACAGGTTCTCGCCTTCCTTCACGTATTTCCCTTCAAAGGCGTTCTTGTGGATGACCGTCCCTCCGATGGGAGCATAGATAGTCATATGGGTGTTTGCTTTCTTCCTCTGCCTGAGTTCATCGACCTGCTCTTGGCTGATTCCCCACAGGAGAAGCCTCCGCTTGGATGCCTCAACCAGAGACTCTGCACCTTTTATGGTCTCTTCATTCCCGCTTGCTCTGACTCGATCCAATGTTTCCAGGGCAAGGAGGTACTCTTCCTGGGTAGTCAAGAGCTGGGGACTGTAGATTGAAACCAGAGGATCGCCCTTCTTCACCTCGACTCCGGTGAAATCGACAAAAAGCCTGTCAATGCGTCCTGGGATCCAGGCTGCCACATAGGCCACCTTTCGCTCATCATAATCCATCTCCCCCACCGTCGAGATCTCTTTAAACAAGGGAAGGTATTGAATTTCTTCTGTCCTGACACTGGCCAGAGCTCGGGCTCTGGGACTCAACTTGACCAGAGCCTCTAGGGTGCCATGCTCCTCATGTTCACCTTCCTCCATGACCATGGCCTGTTCTTCCTCTTTATACACGGGCACAAGATCCATGTTGCAGATTGGGCATTTAGTGTTTCCCTTCTCATAATCCTCAGGAGTTACCCTCACCGAAGGGTGCATACCGCAGGTGTAGTAGAGAATTTCTCTCTGCGGAGCCTCTTTTTGGGAAGCTAGGAGAGTCTGGTTGGCCTCTTCTTTACTTTTTTTAAGAGGCATCAAGAGTAAAAGAACGATCACTATAACAGCCAGTAAAGGAATGGCGATAAATAATAATCGAGTGTATTTTCTCATCTTTCAAACCTCCTTGTCTTAAGCTCTTTTCCCACTGCTCTTTCCAGCCGGGCCAGACTCTTCCCATAGTCAGAGATGGCCTTGTGATAGCCTGTCTTCACCATCAGGACCATCCTCTCGCTGTCGAGAAGGTTGAGAAAATCCACCTTTCCCGCCAGATAGCTCACTTCCGAAGCCTTGAAAGCCTGCTCTGCCTGAGGAAGAAGAGAGTATTTATAAAGACTGATCTGGTCCTCGGCTGTCTTGGACTCAAAATGGAATGAACTGACTCGTGAAAGGGTCTCATTCTTTACCTCGGCATATCTCTCTTGGCTTGCCTTGAGCTGCAACGCCGCCTCTGCTTCTGCGGCATGAAGCTTTCCTCGCCAGATGGGAATGTTGATACCGATCGACCCCATCCAGGAATCCCGGCCATCCTCAATCTGGCCTGTTGTCCCTCCTCCGATATCGACATAATCGAACATGATCTTGAAATCGGGATAATAGTTTTTTTTGGCCAATCTCAGGCTTTCTTCATTCATTTCTATAATCCGGCGTGCCTTCCTCATCTCAGGCCTCTCTTCCTCAGCCAGCTGGTAAAGCGTCTCAACATCTTCTCCAAAGGGATAGATCTCTGGCTTCTTTGCCATACCCACCGGAGAGTCAGGGGAACGGTCTAACAGGGCATTCAACTCTGAAGCTGCGGCCTTTCGTGCCTGGTCGAGGCTCAGGATCTTGTCTTCCACTTTCGACATTTCCAGCTGAGCCTTGAGGACATCCTGTTGATTGGCCTGGCCTGTTTCGTACTTTTTCTGGGCAATCCGTGCCAGCCTCTTGAGGACTTCCTTCTCTTCCTGACTAATCTGAATCACATTGTCCAGCCAATAAAGCGTGTAGTAAGAGGCTTTCACCTCGAGGATGACCTCTGCTCTCGCTCTGTTGTATTGTTCTTCAAGGACAGAGGCCCCGCGTTCTGCAATCCTTCCTTTGAGAGAGAGTTTCCCGAAAAAAGGAATCGACTGCGACAGGGAAATCTTATTCCTCTGCGGTCCCAGCCTGGTTTCGATACTGCTTACGAAACGGGAGTAGCTCACCATGGGATCAGGGAGTGACTTGGCCTGAGGCACTCTCTCCAGCGCAGCCTGCCATTCCTGATGGGCCGCTCTCGCCAGGGGATTCTTCTCCAGTGCCTCCTTGACGATTTCGGTAAGCTTCACTTCGGCCCTCATCGTCTCTGTCGATGCTGAAAGATATGGACTTAAGATCAATGCTACAAATAAGATAATCGAAAATAGCTTGTTCATTTCTTCCTTCCTTTTAAACACTTTACGCATTCTGTCTTTTCCTCTCTCCTGATATCATCATTTCTCTATTATGTCTATAATGCCTATAGATATAGTAATATTTTTATTTAAAAAAATTTCGCCTCAGGGATTAAGGTCTTCCCATATCTGCATCCTCCGCTAACATTCTTCTCTTAGAGAATCTGTCTACTTCTCTCAGCGGACAATCAATTTTCCCCTGAGCATGCCCATCCCGCAGGTAAAAACGTATTCTCCTTCTTTTTCAGGGATAAACTCTATAGGAGTGGTTTTGTAGGCAGGGAGGGGCTTTCTGATGTTAAAGTCTCCGAAGACGATGGTATCAGAACAATCGGCTGTCTCATCCCGGTAAAAATTCAAGCGCACCGGAATTCCTTTTTTGACCACTATCACATCGGGATCATAACCGCCCTTAACCCGGATCATGACCTCCTGGAGGCGGCTCTCTCTCAAAGCAGCTTGTGCGGTCTTTTTTCTTGAGAACAAAAAATACCAGTTGACGAAAACGATAAGGACTATCCCCAAAGCCGTAATGACAATCTTTACCAGCATGACTTTTCTCCTTCTAAGGACTCAATCTGGCCCGTCTCAACCTGAGAGAGTTGGAAACCACAGAGACCGAGCTGAAAGCCATGGCAGCTGAAGCAAATATCGGGTTCAACAGGATTCCGAAAAAGGGATAGAGCAAGCCGGCAGCTATGGGTATTCCAATGCTGTTGTAAAAAAAGGCCCAGAAGAGATTCTGTTTTATAATCTTGATGGTTTTTTTGCTCAGCTCGATGGCCGAGACAACGCCTTGCAGATCATCCTTGATCAGGGTGATATCAGAAGCCTCCACAGCCACATCCGTTCCAGAGCCGATGGCAATCCCTATATCGGCCTGAGCGAGTGCCGGAGCATCGTTTATGCCATCACCCACCATGGCCACTTTCTTCCCCTCAGACTGAAGCTTTTTGATCTCGTGTACCTTGTCTTCTGGCATGACTTCGGAAAGCACCCTCTCGATTCCGGCCTTCCTGGCAATGGCTTCTGCTGTTTTTCTGTTATCCCCGGTCAGCATGACCACTTCAAGCCCCAGTTTTCTCAATTTTTCCACAGCCTGGAGAGAGTTCTCCTTCAAGGTGTCAGCCACGGCGATCAAGCCAGCGGCCTGGCCATCAAAGGAGATATAGACCGGAGTCTTTCCTTCTGCGGCCATTTGATCCGCCTTCTCTTCCAGACCTCCGACGTTTATCCCCCGGTCTTCCATCAGCTTCTTGTTTCCAACAAGAATTTCTTTCCCATCAACCCGGGCCTCGATGCCATGACCCTCTACAGCCGTGAAATCTCCAGGATCTATAAGCTCAATCTTCTTTGACTTTGCACTCCGTATAATCGCCTCCCCCAGAGGATGTTCTGAGGTCTTCTCGGCACTGGCTGCATACTTGAGGATCTCCTGTTCGGAAAGTGAATTCAAAGAAACGATATTGGTTACCTCCGGCATCCCCTTTGTCAGAGTCCCTGTCTTGTCAAACACGACAGTATTTACCTTATGGGCTGTCTCCAGGCTCTCTCCTCCCTTGATCAAGATGCCATTTTCTGCCCCTTTTCCAGTTCCCACCATCACAGCAGTTGGAGTAGCCAACCCGAGTGCACAGGGACAGGCGATGATCATCACGGCTACGAAATTCAGCAAGGCAAAGGTCAAAGCAGGTTTAGGGCCAAAGTTAAACCAGATGATGAAAGCAGCAACAGCAATCGAGATCACAATAGGGACGAAGTATCCGGCGATTATATCAGCCAGACGCTGGATGGGTGCCTTAGATCCCTGGGCATCCTGGACCAGCTTGATGATCTGGGCAAGGGCTGTATCTTTTCCTACTTTTGTGGCCTTGAATTGAAAACTTCCCGTCTTGTTGATGGTTGCTCCGATCACCTCATGACCGGCTTCCTTCTTCACCGGCATGCTCTCACCCGTTATCATAGACTCATCCACAGCAGATTTTCCTCTGGTGACGACTCCGTCAACAGGGATCTTTTCTCCTGGTCTGACTACGATCTCCTCACCGACCAGTACTTCTTCCACGGGAATATCCTGTTCCTGTCCATCTCTTATCACCCGGGCTGTCTTGGGCTGAAGGCCGATCAGCTTCTTGATGGCTTCTGAAGTCTGTCCTTTGGCTCTTGCTTCCAGGAGTCTGCCGAAGAGAATCAAAACGATGATGATAGAGGATGTATCAAAATAGACTTTAGGCTCGATACCCGCTTTGGCAAAGAGAGAAGGGAAAACGGTTGCTGCTACGCTGTAGAGATAGGCGGCAGATGTTCCCACAGCAATCAGGGTGTTCATGTCTGCATTACGGTGCTTGAAAGCGCCCCATGACCCCTTGTAAAACTGCCATCCGATCCAAAACTGGACAGGGGTGGCCAGGGCCCAGAGGACAAAGAAATTGCTCAGGAAATCCGGAATCCAGGGAAACCAATGGGTGGAACTTCCCAAGAATATGATAACAGCCAGGGCTAATCCTGTGAGGAATTTTCTCTTCAGCTTCTTGTATTCCTTCTCACGGACAATCCTTTCCATATCTTCCAGCTCTTCTTCTGGAGGCACTTCGAGAACTTTGTATCCTGTCTGCTCTATAGTTTTTTTAATCTCATTAAGGCTGATCTCTGAAGGGATGTATTCGATTTTTGCTTTTTCAGTGGCCAAATTGACTGTCGCCTTGGTCACTCCTCTCATCTGAAGAAGGGCTTTTTCGATATTCTGCACACAGGAGGCACATTCCATACCTTGTATGGGAATTTCAATCGAGGCTACACCCACCTCATAACCGCTCTTGCGGACTGACCTGATAAAATCTTCGGGTTTGGCTAGTTGAGGCTGGTAGAGAACAGTCGCCTTGGAATTGGCAAAATTAACAGAGGCCTTATTCACTCCCTCCAGTGCTGCCAAGCTGCGCTGGATGGTGGAGGCGCAACTGGCACAGCTCATCCCAACAATAGGAAGATCAATTCTATCCTGTTTGGCTTCTTTTTTCTCTGCAGATGGCTCTGTCTTTTCCTCAGGATGAAGCTCTCCTTCGTCGTCTTCTTCTTCCTCCCCTTCATCGGATTTTATGAAAGCCTCCGGAGCCTCATCGAATTTC
>CAYVAT010000012.1:57126-69666 GCA_964449165.1 uncultured Eubacteriales bacterium
TTCCTGAATTTTCTCAATACCTCGATAACTTCATCGATTTTCTTTGTCTTTTCTTCTTTATTCCCTTTAGTAAAAGATTCTCGAACACATCCTCTGAGGTGCCTTTTTAATATATTCTCTTCCACACTTTTCAGAGCTCCGACGATTGATGAGATCTGGGTCAATATATCGATACAGTATCTCTTCTCCTCGATCATCTTCTGAATGCCCCGGATCTGCCCTTCAATCCTTCTCAATCGAACAAGCTCCTCATCATGAGTGGTCACTTGTTGATTCATCGAAACCTCCTCTTTAATGGATGAAGATATTCATTAATATAGCATACCCCCCTAGAGTATGTCAAGTTAATATTTTAGTCCGATGGATAGAAACCGACGCTTTTATCCAAGATTATCACAATTAAGCGTTGGTTCCTGTCTATCCGAAGCCCATAGTGACGGGTGGGAGGGTCTTGGCGAGGATGGACGGGAACCACGCTTTTATCAGCTATTAGGGCTTTTCTCTTTTTTTCCTGGTTGAAATCTTAAAAGGGACATAGAGAGGACAGAATCCTACCAGACTGGTCAGGAGAAAAATGATGGCAAAAATGCCCAGAATGATCGCCGCTGTTCCTGAGATCTGGTCTGTAAAGTAGAGTACCGCGACCAGTATGGCCAGGAGAGTCCGGATAATCCGATCCGCATTTCCCATGTTCTTTTTCATCAAAAACCTCCTTGCTCAGATAATTTATTTAGAGTCCACTAACAAACTCTAAAAATATCAATAACTTATTGATTTAGCTATAATTATATGATAACTTGTTGGGAAAATTCGAAAACAAAATGCGAGGTTTTGACCATATACCCTTCGAAACCCTTGCACTTTTCATCGGAGATTTGCCCCAAATAAACCCCATTTTATTCCTTGATTATTCAACCATAGTCTAAGAATGCTCCTTAAGCGCTCCCTCAATAACCTTTCTTAGTTCACCGAACGGGGCTTCATATCCCCAACACCTATATTTCCCATTAAAAAAAAGAGCTCGCGATGTCTGGTATTTCTCAAGAATTTCTTTATCCCCGCAGTTGAATTCACGAAGGATCACCTTATCATTATATTCAGCACACACCTCTCGAACACGGTGAATTTCTATTATTGACGTTAAGCATATTGGATTCCAAAAGATATCGACCACAACCTTTCCCTCCATGAGCTTAGGTTTATAATTCAACTTGTGCATACGAGGAGGATCAACTAGCTCAAAAGCTTTGAGCATTATAACAGCATTGCCCTCTCTTTCAACCTCCTTGTATCCGAGTTTCTTAAAAAATGAGGCAGGCATGAACCAGAAGTCATTGTCATAGGCAAGAACTGCAACTCCCTTCTTGTCTTTTCTTGCTTCAATCTCGACAGCTTCTACTAATGCCCTACCATAACCACTGCTCTGTACACGATTGTAAACACGTTTATAGTTTAGGGTAAGACAAAGAATAGAAATAAGATCCTTTCCTGACATGCCCCAGGCACCAAGCTCAATCGGCAGACAATGAGCAAAACCAACCGGCTTGCCCTTATCAATTGCCACTTTGACTTTGAGGCCTTTGGCACAAGCATTCCTCATCCAGGATTCCCTCACCCTTCGTGCCCGATCCTTTTCCTCATCGAGGTCATCAATATGAGTGCAGGATGCTACAAAAAGAATATGATCATCCATCAGATCAACGATTTCCATTCATTCTCCTCTTATAAATAATAAATTTCATTTTACCTTATAAGAAGATCAGAATATTTTTTCAGCAGACCCTATTCAGCTCATCGATGACTCTTGATAACGGCGAGGCATTAATCTTAGGAAGCTGCAAAAAACACGCTTTACTTTTTATATCATAACTTTTATTTTTATATAAATATTTTTTATTCTTTTCCAATCTGACAGAGTTAAAAACCTATTCTGTGCTCGGAAATATCTGGAATGGTCTGAGCATGCAAGGAGAACCTCCACCTGGCTTAATTCAGCTTTCCCGAGCCTCAAATAGAGTGAAGGCAGTCTTCTGTTCGCTGGCTTTTTTTCTTTCATCATTTGTGCTAGAATTCCCTTGACAGGAACAGCAAGGAGTCAAAATGTCAGGTCATTCGAAATGGCATTCCATCAAGTATAAAAAATCCGCCCAGGATGCCAAGAGGGGAAAGATCTTCACCAAAATCATAAGAGAGATTGCTGTGTCCGCCCGGTTGGGTGGAGGTGATCCGGATGCGAATCCCCGCCTGAGAAAAGCGATTGCCGATGCCAAAGCTGTGAACATGCCTTCTGATAATATCAAAAGAGCCATCAAGAAAGGGACAGGAGAACTGGAAGGCACGACATACGAAGAAGTCACCTATGAAGGATACGGTCCCGGCGGAGTCGCCATTTATGTGGAAGGCTTGTCCGATAATAAAAACAGGACAGTTTCCGAACTGAGGCATATTTTTACCAGAAACGGAGGCAGTATCGGCGAGTCAGGATGTGTCGCCTGGATGTTCAAACGCAAAGGATACATCGTTATCGAACAAGACAAAGCTTCAGAAGACAAGCTTCTGGACATCGTCCTGGAAGCAGGCGCAGAAGATCTAAGAGAAGATGGAAGCAACTATGAAATCTTCACCAAGCCCGAAGATTACGAATCTGTAGTCGACGCTTTACAGAAGCACAATATCGAATTGGCAGCCTCCAACCTCGGTTACATACCTCAAAATTATGTGAAACTGGAAGGAAAGCAGGCTCATCAACTTCTGCGACTGATGGAAGAACTGGAAGACCACGACGATGTTCAGAATGTCTGGGCTAACTTCGACATCGACGAGGAAGAGATAGCCCAATATTCAGCTGAAAAATAGTTTTTATGCGGGTTCTTGGAATCGATCCCAGTATTCAATCCACAGGGTTTGGTATCATAGAATACTCTCAAGAGGGATATGCTGTCCTCGGTTACGGGGCTATCAAGCCCTCCCGCCGTCTCCTCTTCCATCAGAAAATTAATGAGATTAAAATCCGCTTGGAAGAACTGATAAAAACCCATGAGCCAGATGATGTGGCCATCGAAAATCCTTTTTACGCCCAAAACATCAAAACAGCCATCACTCTCGGCCAGGTCAGGGGGGCAACCCTAGTGGCTGTGGCCAGCCGCAACTGTTCTCTATACGAATACTCTGCCCTGGAAATCAAAAAAGCTGTCACGGGCTACGGCCAGGCAGATAAGAATCAGGTTAAAACGATGGTCAAAACTCTGCTCAACATTCAGGATGAGAAGCTCTCCACCGATGCCTCTGATGCTCTGGCTGCAGCGTTCTGTCATATGAACTCAAAAATCTTCAAAGATAAGATCAGCCAATCGGAGAAAGACACAGCTTAGAAAATGATCAGCTATCTTAAAGGAAACCTGATTAATAAATCACCCAATCAAATCACCCTCGATATCGGGGGCGTGGGTTACTGTGCCTGGATACCCCTCTCCACTTACTTCAAACTGGGGAATATTGATGAGAAGACTGAACTGTTTATCTATACACACATGACTGACAATTCCCTGGCTCTCTATGGATTCTTCACTAAAGAGGAAAGGGATATATTCTTAAAGCTGATAGGAATATCCGGTATCGGCCCCAAATCAGCTCTGAATGTTCTCTCTGGAATCGAAGTTTCCGACCTCGAACAAGCAATAAGGGAAAGCGATGTTACCCGTATTGCTCTTGTCCCGGGCATAGGAAAAAAGACCGCCATGCGGATTGCACTGGAGCTTCAGGAAAAACTGGAAAAGAAAGAAAAAGTGCTGAGCGGCAAAGGGTTCCAGGAGAGAGAAGACCTCATCTCTGCCCTGGTGAACCTGGGGTTTAGACGGAAAGAAGTGGAAAGAATCGTGGATGAAGCCATCAAAAAACTCACCCTGGAGGCAGAGTTTGAGCAGCTTCTTAGAGAAAGCCTGAAGTCACTGGCAAAGATATGAGGCCTATAAAGGGCTGGATTTGAAAGAAACAGGAAAAAAAGAATGAAAATGGAAGCGGTTCTCACTCCCGTACGGACAAAAGAAGACCTTCTCTTCGAGGACAACCTACGCCCCCGGACCTTCGATGAATTCGTGGGGCAGACAACCATCAAATCCAACCTCAAAATTTTCATCCAAGCAGCTAAAAAAAGAGAGGAACAACTGGACCATGTTCTCCTTTACGGTCCCCCTGGACTGGGAAAAACAAGCCTGGCTTACCTTATTGCCAAGGAGATGGGAGTGGGGATCAAACCTACTTCTGGACCGGTCATAGAGAGAACCGGCGATCTCTCCGCTATCCTCTCCAACCTCCAGGGGAAAGAAATTCTCTTTATCGATGAGATTCACCGGCTCCATCCTTCGGTGGAAGAGATTCTCTATTCCGCCATGGAGGATTTCAGCCTGGATCTCATCATCGGCCAGGGTCCGAGTGCCAGAAGTCACAAACTGAAGCTGAAGAAATTCACTCTAGTGGGGGCTACCACCAGGGCAGGACGGATAACACCTCCTCTTAGAGGCCGTTTCGGCATCATCAACCGCCTCGACTATTATGAAAAGAAGGATCTCAAAAAGATAATCAAGAGGGCGGCCTCGATTCTTAAAGTCAACATCGATGATGAAGGAGCCCAGCAGATTGCACGCCGGGCAAGAGGAACTCCCCGAGTAGCCAACAGGCTCCTGAGAAGAGTCAGAGATTATGCTGATGTGAAAGGCGAAGGCAAGATCACCGCCAGTCAAGCTAATCATGCGCTGGATATGATGGAGGTGGATTCCCTCGGTCTGGATGAAGTGGACAGGAAAATCCTGCTGACCATCATCGAAAACTTCAACGGCGGACCTGTCGGAATCAACACCATCTCAGCAGCTATCGATGAGGAGAAGGAGACCATTGAATCCATCTATGAACCTTTTCTGATGCGTATCGGATTCCTGGAACGGACCATCCGTGGACGCAAGATCACACCGCAAGCATACCAGCACCTGGGGTTAGACTCCACATCCTCACAGAAAAAGCTCTTCAAAGAATAGGGGTCAGACCTTCATAACTCATCGGGGTCAGACCTTCATAAGTTTTATAATTTTAAAAATCAAAAAAATAAAAGAGGAAGAAAACAGGAAGTTAACTTTTTAATTACTGAAAAAAAGAAAAGAGATTCAGCCGGAATTAATCAAATTATTAAGGTCTGACCCCAATGCTTACAGCAGAATTCGACTATCATCTCCCAGCGGAGCTTATCGCCCAAATCCCGGCTCCTCGAAGAGATAAGTCACGGATGATGGTGCTTTATCGTAACACAGGCAGAATCATCCATTCCCTTTTCAGCGACTTACCCTCTTATTTGAACAAAGGAGATGTCTTAGTCATCAACCAGGCCAAGGTCATCCCTGCTCGGGTGTGGGGGAAAAAAGGTGAAAAGGAGATTGACTTTTTATTGTTGGGAGAAGTTGAAAGAGGGACATGGAAAGTACTTTGTCGTCCTTCAAGAAAAGTAAAGATCGACAATATCATCCTTTTTCCCTCAGGCCTTAAAGGCAAAGTGATCAAAGCAGAAGAAAGCGGGAAGCGGGTGATTCGGTTTTCCACTCAGGATGTGTTGAAGGAGCTGAGAAAAATAGGCTATGCTCCCCTCCCCCCTTACATCAAACGCACAAAGAAAGACCAGAGGCTAAAAAAACTGGACCTCGAGCGCTATCAGACAGTCTATGCCAAAAAGGGACAGGCAATCGCCGCCCCCACAGCTGGCCTTCACTTCACTCCCGAAATTCTTAAAAAAATCGAACAAAAAGGAGTAACCCTCTGCCCCATCTCTCTTGATGTAGGACTGGCTACCTTCCAGCCGGTAAGGGTTGAGCGAGTAGAAAACCACAGGATGCTGGAAGAAACCTATTCTATAAGCCAGAGCGCATCTGCTGCCATAAGCCGCGCCATGAAAAAGTCCCACCCTGTTGTTGCTGTGGGGACAACCTCGGTAAGAGCGCTGGAGAGTACCTTCCAAGAAGGAATGCTGCGCCCCGGAAAAGCCTCCACACAGCTTTTTATCTATCCTGGATACGAATTCAAGGTGGTAGACAGGCTCCTGACCAACTTTCACCTCCCCCGGTCCACCTTATTGATGCTGGTTGCAGGTTTTGCCGGTCTTGATCTTATCAAACAGGCTTACCAGGAAGCTATCCGAAAAAGGTACAGGTTTTACAGCTACGGAGACTGCATGTTCATTATTTGACAAAATGATACTCTTATCATATATATTTCAATGATTTCTAAAGGAAAAAAATATTCTTCGATGGCAGAGCAAAAAAAAGAAGGCTTTGATGAGATCGACGAAAAATTAGAAAGCATCCTCCATCCCAGCACTCAGGCCAAGGCTTTCAAGATCACCCTGAAATTCGGCTATAAAATGACACCGGACTATGAAAAAGCTGTGGAACTGGCTAAGAAAAGTCTCACCTACAAAGAAGAAGGAAGCGGTGAATGGATAAGCCATTCAGCCACATATACCCCTGATGAGGTCGATGAGCTTTTCCAGCTCTTCAACCTCGTCCACGACTGGGAAAAAACCGAGGTGCTGGTCAACCACAAAAGAATCCCTTACGGCCATCAGCTATGGCTCCCCCTGATGTGGTTCTATCGGATCAAATAAAAACCAGAAGCTTACCTTTTTTTTCTCAGTATTTCAGTCTCTTCGAGATTCACTTCATAAGTCTCAGGATCGATGATCACTCCGTAATCTTCTCTTGCCTTCTCGAGGCTCAAAATTCCATTTTTGACTTCCCAGGCCACCAGGTTGGGATCGCGAAGGCGAGGGTCGCCATATCCTCCTCCGCCCCCAGCTTGCTGGAAGAGGAAAGTTCCTTGGGGAACATTCTCAACCAGGTCTTTACTGGTTGCCTTATATTTCTTCCCATCTGGATAATGCAGTTCAATCTTATTCAAAGTCGCGCTCTTCCCGTGGAAAAGCCCGAACGCAGGTTCAACATCTCCATCTCCAAATGTGACCACCTTTGTATCCTCTCCACCTATTCTGAACATCGTTTCAACACCAAGGCCTCCTCTCCACTGGCCAGAGCCTGAGGAATCAGGCCAATATTCATGTTTTAAAAGCAAGTGTGGAGTCTGCTGCTCGAACATCTCATAATCCTGGTCCAGGACACCCCCGGAAGCATCGATCATCCCTATGTGATCATACCCGTCCACTCCAAAGGTTGCCCCGGATCCCCCTTTCAATCCCATAAACCCTATATCAACATACTTGTCCTTCTTTCTGGAATCATATCCGCTGGTCAGATAACATAACAGCTGGTTCCATCCTGCAGTCACTCTTTTGGGTATGGCTCGAGATAAAGCACGAATAATCGCATCCGCATTGGGAGGACAGAGATGATTTCCGAAGGTCGTGGCTGCCGGAAATTTCGCGTTCAGGATGGTGCCTTCAGGAATGATGATCTTCACAGGCCTGACCATTCCATCATTATGAGGAATATCAGGGTTAACCATCTGAAGGAAAGTCAACAGAGTCGCACTCGCAGAGGAGGTATAGGTACCATTGACAAATCCATCGGTTTGAGGGTCTGTATCCGAATAATCGAAGACGATTTCTTCATCCTCGACGGTTATCTTCACCCTTATTTTGTATTTCGATCCGGGTGTTTTCCCATCATAATAGACAGTCGACTCTCCCTGGTAAACACCATTTGGTATGGTTCGTATCTCCGCCTGCATCATTCTTTCGGTGGAATCGAAAAGATACTCCTTGTGTGATTCGAATACATCAAGCCCGTATTTTTCTATCAACTTCAAAATCCCTCTTTCTCCCACTACACACGACCCTATCTGAGCTCTCATATCCGCGGCAACCAGATCAAAACGGATATTGGCAAAAATAAGATCCCACACATCTTTTCTCAATTTTCCCCGTTCATAGACCTTAACAGGAGGAATCCGAAGTGTTTCCTGCCAAACCTCGGTGGCTTTGGGGTTGTACCCTCCTGCAACAGCCCCTCCTACATCGGCCTGATGTCCCTTGGCAGCAGCCCATGCTATGAGTTTATCCTGGTAGAATATGGGTTTATAAACAGCCACATCATTGTTCTGATTGCCCATGGAGAAGACATCATTGTGGAAGATGACATCACCTGGATAGATTTCTTCTCCAAAATACCTGACAATATACTCACACACAGGTCCCAGCGAAAAGGAGAGGATGGGAAGGTTTTCGGTCTGCTCAAGCATCTTACCCTGTTCATCGTAAATCCCGGTAACGAAATCTCTTGCTTCACAGAGGATAGGAGATCGGGTCGTCTTCTCCAGGACGATACTCATCTCTTCGGTTATAGACTTAAACCTCCTCTGGAATACCGAAACCAATATCTTATCTATCTTCATCTTACTCAACCAGCCCCAGCCTTTTCTTGATTTCTTCCTCCTTAGTTTTTAAGTACATGGTATAACTTCCATATTGATCACAGAGGACATTGTACTCAGGGGTGATGAACGTCGTCGTATTCACCTGTTCTATTATGGCCGGCCCCTCAACTTTATTGCCACAACTCAATCTGTGGCCATCGTAGACGGGGATTTCCTTGAAAGCTTTCTCAAGGGGAAGATAGACCTTTCTCCTCTTTTTTAAGGCACCTGAAGGATCTTGCTGAACAAATTTCTCCTGCTTGAATATTGGCTTGTCAGTCTTCCCCACGCTTAAAAGCCTGAGATTAATCAGCTCGATCGGAGTCCTCTCTTCTTTTAAAGAATATCCATAGAGTCGATTGTGCTCCGGATGAAACTTGGAAGCGATGGAATCGAAATCTCCCTTTTCTATCTCCTCTTTTGTGACTTCCACATTAACTTCATGATATTGCTTAATATACCTCATATCCAGAGAATAGAAGTGTTGAATGCGTTCCTCGGGAATGAACTCTGATACAAGAAGACTTGATGCCTCTGTCTCCATGGCACGGAAAAGCGACCTGAATTTTTCCTTGTCGATCTTGGTGAGGGGGGTGGAGTAGGTTCTGACAAAGTTGTGCTTCAAATCAGACATCAACATTCCAGCCGCGCAAAAAATAGAGGATTCCTTGGGAATAATCATGACTGGAATCTCAAGCTCCCGAGAGATCATACAGGCATGAACCGGCCCTGCTCCTCCGGCAACAACTAGGGGAAATTCTCTTGGGTCATGGCCGCGTTTGACACTGACTTCCCTCACTCCAGAGGCCATGTTGATGTTTATCACGCTGTACATTCCTGAAGCTGCCTCAACCACATCCATGCCTAATGGAACGGCAATCTTATCTTTAATCGCTTTTACCGCTTTATCATAATTGAGAGGAATTTTTCCCCCTGCAAAAAAATCTTTATCGAGATAACCGAGCACAAGATCCGCATCTGTACAGGTTGGTTCTTCTCCTCCAAGGCCATAACATACCGGTCCCGGCTTCGACCCGGCACTCTGAGGCCCCATACGCAGAAGACCTCCTTCATCAACCCAGCCAATACTGCCTCCTCCTGCTCCGATGGTTACTATTCCTAACATGGGCAAGGCTATCCTCAGTCGGTTTATTTCCCCTTCTGTAGTCACCAAGGGGGCTTTGTCCCTGATAAGGGCAGCATCAAAACTGGTCCCTCCCATATCGATGGTTATACAATCCTCGTAGCCCTGAACAGAAGAATATTCGATTCCAGCCACAGGTCCGGCCGCAGGACCTGAAAGAAGAGTGACCGCTGCCCTGTCCATGGCAACCTGCGGTGAGACAATGCCTCCGTTGGATTGCATGATGAGCAGGGCTCCTTTAAATCCGATGTTTTCTAATTTTTCGATCAGACTTCTTAAATACCGCTTCAATGGAGGCCCGACATAAGAATTCAAGACAGTTGTGGATAACCTGTCATAGTATCTGATACTGGGCAAGAAGGAAGAGGATGCCGTTAAATAAGTATCAGGAAATTGTTCTTTGATAATCTCCGCAGCTCTGGACTCGTGGACATGGTTGGCAAAAGAATTCATAAAACAGATGGCAATCGCTTCCACACCCTCTCTTTGAAAAAGCTCTGCCCCCTCTTGAACATCCTCCTCTCTGAGTTCCGTGATTTCATCTCCTTTATAATCAAGTCGCTCTTTGACAGGAAACCTCAGGTATCGCGGAACCAATGCCTCGACATTGGTGTATCTGTTGTTGTACTGCTCCTCCCTTATTCCCCTTCTCATTTCCAGGGCATCTCTCAAGCCCTTTGTGACCAGAAGTCCTGTTTTGGCGCCTCTTCGAGTCAGTACCGCATTGGTGGTGACTGTGGTTCCATGGACGATGGTGGTCACTTTCTTGATGAATTCTCCGGGAGATATATCCCGAGCCTTGGCCATTTCCGAAAGCCCCTCCATCAATCCTACCGACGGATCGTCCGGAGTGGATAAAACCTTATAGATCTCAGAGCTTCCATCCTCGGCGAACAGCAAGAAATCTGTGAATGTTCCCCCAACATCTATCCCGATCTTGTATCCCATTGTTTTTACTTCTTTATAAATTCACTGGCTCTCTGAATTCACCAAACACTTCCTTGAAAACGTGTGTTATCTCCCCTAAAGTGGCATAGCTTCTCACAGATTTTAGGACGTGAGGCATCACATTCTCATGGGTTCGCGAAGCCTTTTTTAACCCGGATAATGCCTCTCTCACTTCCTTCTCGTCTCTTCGTGCTTTGATCTTTTCCAGCCTTCTCTTCTGAGCTTCAGTCACTCGTGGATTGAATGGATGTATCTCAACCTCAGCCATCTCCTCTTCCATCACGTATTTGTTCACCCCTATTTTGACGATTTCTCCTGATTGTATCTTTTTTTCATGAAGATAAGCCTGGCGGCTTATTTCTCTCTGGATGTAACCTGATTCAATCGCCTGAACCATACCGCCCAATTCTTCCACTTTCTGCATGCACTCTTTTATTGCCTTCTCCATCTCATCGGTCAACCACTCGATATAATAGGAGCCTCCCAGAGGATCGACCGTGTCCCTGAGTCCCATCTCATCTGCCAGAATCTGCATGGTCCTCAAGCTGATCAAGGCGGCTTTCTTGGAGGGAATAGTGTAGGCCTCATCATAAGAGCAGAGAGCCATGGTCTGCGTTCCTGATAAGGCGGAAATCAAAGCATAATAAGCACCACGCACGATATTGTTTTCAGGCTGCTGGATGGTCAAGCCGCCTCCTCCGCCGCCAGCGATCATCCTTAAGATCATGGAGCGGGGATTCTTTGCTTTGAAACGCTCCTTTATAATTTTCGCCCAAAGTCTTCTTCCTGCCCTGAATTTAGCGATTTGCTCCCACATGTTGCCATGAATGTCAAAATTGAAAGCAATTCTTGCGGCGAAATCATCAATGTTCAATCCGCGTTTGAGCACTTCCTGGATATAAGCGATAGCAATCTCAAAAGCATAGGCCATCTCCTGCACCGGATTCGCCCCAGACTCTCTGATATGATAGCCACAAACACTGAAAGGATTGAATCTGGGAACATTCTTGGAACAGAATTCAACCATATCTCCTATTAAACGGATAGAAGGCTCGACAGGAAAAATCCAGGTTCCCCGGCCGATATATTCCTTCAAGATATCATTCTGTGTGGTGCCTCTCACCTGATCCCGGGAGATTCCCTGTTTCTCCGCCAGCGCGAGGTACATGGCCAACATCACCGAGGCGACAGGATTAATGGTCAGAGAGGTGCTGATTCGATCGATAGGGATGCCATTAAAAGCTTCTTCCATGTCTTGTAAAGTGTCTACAGCCATCCCTACCCTGCCTACTTCTTCCTCCGCAAGCGGATCATCGGAATCCAACCCTAGCTGGGTGGGTAAATCAAAGGCCACATTAAGGGCTGTCTGTCCCTGTTGGAGAAGCCATTGAAACCTTTCATTTGTCTCTTTAGCCGTTCCAAATCCAGAATACTGTCTCATGGTCCAAGGCCTTTTGCGGTACATTAGAGGATGAATTCCTCTGGTGAATGGATAATCTCCAGGCCGGCCAACATCTCTCTCAAAGTCGAGATCTTTAATGTCTTCAGGGCCATAGACGGGCTTGACTTTAATCCCAGACTCAAGGATGACGTCTTTTATTTCTTCAGATTCTGATTTTTTCATTTTACGCCTTAACCTTTTCTTTAATAAAATTGATAATATCCTCTAATCTGGCTCCTACTGGGAATACGGCTTTTACCCCGTAATCTATGAGAGTTTTGATATCCTTCCGGGGAATATTCCCTCCGACTAGGACCACTTTATCTGTGAGATTCTTCTCCTTGAGCCGGTTCATCAACTTCTGACTCAAAGGAACATGAGCCCCAGAATAGATGGAAAGGCCTATCACATCAACATCTTCCTGCAAGGCTGTGTTGACGATCTCATCGATTGTTTTGTGAAGGCCTGTATAGATAACTTCCATCCCTTCATCCTTAAGGGCAAGAGCAACAACCTTTGCCCCTCTGTCATGTCCATCAAGCCCGGGTTTTGCTATGAGAACTCTGATTCTTTTTTCTGCCAAAGGCCTTTTCCCGCTCAT
>CAYVAT010000013.1:0-68921 GCA_964449165.1 uncultured Eubacteriales bacterium
TATATCAGGGGGGAATATCCGCTTGCCATGAAGAGGTTGGAGATTGCTATTGACCAGGCAAAAGAATATGGAATTATTGGTGAAAATATATTCGATACGGATTTTAGTTTTGATATTCATATTATGCAGGGAGCTGGAGCATTTGTCTGCGGTGAAGAGACTTCCCTTCTCGCTTCTATAGAAGGTCGCCCCCCAGAGCCAAGACAGAGACCCCCATATCCGGCTGAGTCTGGACTGTGGGGAAAACCAACCAATATAAATAATGTTGAAACCTGGGCGACTGTTCCAGTTATTATTGATAGAGGAGCAGAGTGGTTTTCGAGTATAGGCACTGAAACGAGCAAAGGGACGAAAGTATTTTCTCTTGTCGGTAAGATTAATAATACAGGTTTGGTTGAGGTCCCGATGGGAATTACTCTAAAAGAGATTATTTATGATATTGGAGGCGGGATTCCCAAGGGAAAAAAATTTAAGGCAGTTCAGACCGGTGGACCATCAGGAGGCTGTATCCCTGCAAGTCTGATTGATTTGCCAGTGGATTATGAAAAGTTGACTGAAGCCGGTTCCATAATGGGTTCCGGTGGAATGATTGTGATGGATGAAGATACGTGTGTAGTGGATGTAGCGAAATATTTTATCGAGTTTACAAATGATGAATCCTGCGGAAAATGTTCATCCTGTAGAGAAGGCTCATCCCAACTCCTTGAAATACTAAAAAAAATAACCAGGGGAGAAGGTGAAGAACAAGATCTTCAGACTTTGGAGGACCTCAGCCATGTGATAAAAGATACCTCAATGTGTGGATTGGGTCAGACGCTGCCGAACCCGGTATTAAGCACATTGAAATATTTCATAAATGAATATATAGAACATATTAAATATAAAAGATGTTCTGCTTTAGTATGTAAAGGTATAATTTCATCCGCCTGTCAGCATATATGTCCATTATCGCAGGATGTGCCCAGTTATATAGGGCTCATTGCTCAGGGAAAATTTGATGAAGCGATTAAAGTCGTAAGAAAAGAGAACCCATTACCCCTTATTTGCGGACGTGTATGTCATGCTCCTTGTGAAGAAAAGTGTGTAGCAGGGGAATGGGGTGATTCCATAGCAATTAGATCGCTGAAACGTTTCCTCGCAGATTATGAGATGAAGAATGGGGTTATCATTGAAGAAAAACCGAAAAGTGAGAGAGCGGAGAAGATTGCTGTGGTCGGTTCCGGTCCTGGAGGATTGACTTGTGCACATTACCTCGCCTTGGAGGGATATAAAGTTACTGTTTTTGAGAGTCAGGAAGTACCTGGAGGCATGCTTGCGTTAGGCATCCCGGAATTCAGATTACCCAAGGGTGTATTGAAATATGAAATAGGCAGGATACGAAAATTAGGGGTTGAAATTAAAACAAATACTACGATTGGGAAAGATATTCCGCTTGATAAGCTGAAAGAAGATTATAAGGCAATCTTCATTGCTGTCGGTGCCCACAAGGGTTTGAAGATGAAAGTCCCAGGTGAAGATTCTAAAGGAGTAATCGATGCGGTGGAATTCCTGAGGGATGTTAACCTGGGTCGCGAAGTAAAAATTGGGGATAAGGTTATAGTTATTGGTGGTGGAAATTCAGCCATAGATGCGGCTCGAGTAGTAAAACGAATGGGAAAGGACACGGAGATTTTATACCGAAGGACAAGAGCAGAGATGCCCGCTATTAAGAGTGAAATCGAAGAAGCCATCATAGAGGGCATTGATATACAATTTCTCGCAGCTCCAGTTAAAGTTCTATCGAGCAATGGAAAAATGGAGGCTATAGAGGCTATCAGGATGGAACTAGGAGATGTAGATGCGAGCGGTAGAAGGCGCCCTGTTCCGATTGAGGGATCTGAATTTAAAATCAATGTGGATACTCTGATCCTGGCCATAAGTCAGGAACCAGATGTGTCTTTATTGAATGGAAATGGATTGAATATTTCTAAGTGGAACACAATTGAAGTCGATCCTGAGACTCTTCATACAAATATCGAGGGAGTATTTGCAGGTGGCGATGTGGTGACCGGCCCGAATACAGTAACCGAAGCCATGGCTCACGGAAAAGTTGGAGCTCAAATGATAGATAAATATATACGGGGAGATAAGCTGGAAAGAAAATACAAGGTGACTCGTCCGGCAGTCCGCGTTGAAGCCCTTGAGGTTGCAGAAGAAGAAATCAAAGAGCTCAAAAAACCTAAAATGCCATCGATGCCTATTGCTGAAAGGGTTAAGAGTTTCAAAGAAGTTGAATTGGGATTCACAGAAGCGGATGCGATTACTGAAGCGAAGCGTTGTCTCCGGTGTGATCTAGAAAGAGAAGAAGATAAAGCAGCAGAGAAAAAGAAGAATAACGAAGGGAAAAAATAATGCTTCTTGAGATTGAAATTTTGGCATCTGATGACAAGAAGATACCAGGAATTGTAAACATAGAGAATTGTATTGAATGTGTTATAAGCGGAGGCTTGGCGTGATAGAGCTGACAATAGATGGTAAGAAGAGTGAATTTCCTGAGGGTAAAACACTATTAGAATGTATTAAGAGTACTGGAATAAAGATACCGACTCTCTGTTATCATAAAGCTTTAACTCCATATGGAGCATGCAGATTATGTGTTGTAGAAGTGACTCAAGGCAACAGAACGGCAATTCAGGCTTCATGCACTTATCCGGCTATCAATGGTTTAATAGTGAACACCCATACTGAAAGAATAATAAAATCGAGAAAAATTATAGTTGAGCTATTATTAGCGAGATGCCCCGATTCAAAGGAGATACAGAAAATAGCAGAAGAATTGGGTGTAAAGGAAACACGGTTTAAGAAAAAAAATGAGGATTGTTTTCTTTGTGGCTTATGCGTGAGGATGTGTAATGAAAGGATGGGTATCAGTGCAATCAATTTCGTTAATCGCGGTCCCCATAAGAAAGTAAGCCCGCCATTTGACGTGGTTTCTGATGTATGCCAGACATGTGGCGCCTGTGCTTTTATTTGTCCAACAGAAAGGATTAAACTCGAGGAAATCAGCAAGAATAAAGAAGTCCCCATATTGGATGAGTACAATGAAAGATTAATTAAAAGATCAGCTGCTTATATCCCATATCCTCAGGCTGTTCCTAATAAAGCTGTAATTGATGAGAGATATTGCGTACATATGCTTAAGGATGAATGTGGAGTCTGCAAAGAGTTTTGTGAAGCAGATGCAATTGATTATGAACAAAAAGAAAAGAAGAGTGAATTAAACGTCGGTGCAGTAGTTGTATCCCCAGGATTTGATATATTTGACGCAAAAATCAAGGAAGAATATGGATATGGATTATATCCAAATGTTGTTACGTCGCTTGAATTTGAAAGAATCTTATCTTCTACAGGGCCGTATCTCGGCAAAGTCTTAAGACCCAGTGATGGGACAAAGCCAAAAAGGATAGGATTTATTCAATGTGTCGGCTCGCGTGACATAGATCGGGATTATTGTTCCTCTGTATGCTGTATGTATGCGACAAAGGAAGCTATCATCGCTAAAGAGCATGCGGGTGAAGATTTAGAATGTGATATATTTTTTATGGACATGCGCGCATTCGGTAAAGGATTTGATGCGTATTATCAAAGGGCAAAGGAACTTGGAGTAGATTATATCCGATGTCGTCCAGCTGCTGTGAAAGAAATTTCTCAAACAAAAAATCTTATAATTGAGTATCTGATTGAAGATGATAAGAAAGTTTCTCGTGAATATGACATGGTTGTTCTATCTGTCGGTATAGTACCTCCAAAATCTGTAAAGGAAATTTCTGAAAAATTTGGCATCGAATTGAATGAATTTAACTTCTGTAAGACAGATCCATTTAGACCTGTTGAATCGACACGGGAGGGAATTTATACGTCAGGGCCTTTCACAGAGCCTAAAGATATACCTGAGACCATAATGCAAGCATCCGGAGCCTCATCAAAAGTTTTATCCCTTTTAAAAGACGTTAAAGGCAACTTAATAACCCCAAAGGAATATCCGCCAGAAATAGATGTAGAAGGGCAGGAGCCAAGAATCGGAGTATTTATATGCCATTGCGGGACAAATATAGGCGGAGTGGTAAATGTTCCAAGAGTCGTTGAATTTGCAAAAACACTTCCTAATGTTGTTTATGCAGAAGATAATTTATTTACCTGTTCAAATGATACTCAAAAAAAAATAAAAGAGAAAATAAAAGAACATAAGTTAAATCGTGTAGTCGTTGCTTCTTGTACGCCAAGGACTCACGAACCTCTATTCAGACATACAGTCCGGGAGGCGGGACTAAACCCATATCTTTTTGAAATGGCGAATATCAGGGATCAATGCTCATGGATTCATATGCATGAACCTGAAAAAGCCACAGAGAAATCCAAAGACCTGGTGAGAATGACCGTAGCTAAATCAAGATTATTAGCACCTCTTCAAAAAATATCAGTACCAATAATAAAATCAGCGCTTGTTATCGGTGGCGGACTTTCTGGGATGACGTCTGCGCTTGAACTGGCAAGTCAAGGGTTTGATGTATATTTAGTGGAAAAAGAAAAAGAGCTGGGTGGAAATCTGAGACGTCTTCACTACTTAGTAACCGGAGAAAATCCGCAAGATGAGTTAAAAAAGCTTATTGAAAATGTAAAAAAGAATAAGAAAATCCATTTATATACAGAAGCCAGAATAGAAAAATTTGAAGGTTCAATCGGAAATTTTAAAACAACTATTTCTTCAAAAGGAAAGTCAATAGAGCTTGGCCATGGTGTAGTGGTTGTTGCAACCGGTGCACAAGAATATAAACCGAAAGAGTATTTATATGGTCAGCATGAAAGGGTTTTAACCCAACTCGAACTTGAAGAGCGCCTAAGCACAAACGGCGAGTGGTCAGCTCCAGATAAAAATCAAATGCCCAGGACCATTGTAATGATTCAATGCGTTGGCTCACGGGATGATGAAAGGCCTTATTGCTCAAGGGTTTGTTGTACAGAAGCTGTGAAGAACGCCTTAAAAATAAAAGAACTTTCACCTGAAGCATATATATATATATTGTACCGAGATATAAGAACTTATGGATTTAACGAAAGCTTCTATACAGAAGCAAGGCGAAAGAACGTTGTATTCGTAAGGTATGATGAAGACCGGAAACCAGAAGTTTCAAAAAACGGAAACGGATTGCGGGTGGAAGTCTTTGACCAGACTTTAAGGATGCCGATTGAGATATCTGCGGATTTAGTCGTGTTGTCAGCAGGAATAGTTCCAAATGATGACAGCGAAACAATTTCTCAATTTTTAAAAGTTCCTTTAAACACCGATGGATTTTTCCTTGAGGCACACATGAAGCTGAGACCGGTTGACTTTTCCACTGACGGTGTGTTTCTTGCGGGGATAGCCCACAGCCCGAAGACGGTTTCAGAAAGCATTGCCCAGGCAGAGGCTGCCGCCTGCCGTGCAGCAGCAATTTTAAGCAAGGACGAGTATGAAACCGAGGCCACGATTTCCTCGGTGAATGAAGAACTCTGTACCGGGTGCGGTACATGTGTCGAGGTATGCGAATTTGACACTCTTGAACTTGTCGAAACACCTGAGGGCGAGATGGTATGCAGAGTGAATCAAGCGCTCTGCAAAGGCTGCGGCTGCTGCGCAGCGGCGTGCCCGAGCGGGGCGATCGAACAGAATGGCTTCAGGAGAGACCAGATCCTTTCAGCGGTTGATGCAGCAACAGCCTGGGGAGAAGAAAGTGGCTAAGGAATTCGAACCCAGAATAGTGGCATTTCTTTGCAACTGGTGCTCGTATGCTGGTGCAGATCTGGCTGGCGTCAGCAGGCTGCAGATGCCTCCCACATTCAGGGTTATCCGTGTGATGTGTTCGAGCCGCGTCGACCCGATGTTCGTGGTCAAAGCGTTTCTCGAAGGCGCTGACGGCGTGATCATGGCCGGATGCCTCCCGGGAGATTGTCACTACTTAAAGGGAAATTACTATGCGCGTCGAAGATTTGCGGTTTTGAAAAAGACCTTTGAGAGTCTCGGATTGGAGCCTGAGCGTCTCCGGCTTTCGTGGGTTTCGGCCTCTGATGGACCGCGTTATGCGGAGGTCGTAAAAGAGTTCACAGAGGAAATACGAAAATTAGGACCTAGCCCGGCTCGTAGGGAAGTGTTTATCTAAAGAAGACAGTATGTTAGGTCGAAAAAAGTAGTTCACAGGTTAAAGCAATAAAATTGGATATCGTGCCCATATTATTAAAAATTAAATAAGGAGAGAGAAAAGATGGCAAAGATGGCAATTACATGCAATGGTTCGGCCGCACCGAATGTTTATCCGACCTTCATTCTCGGATCTTCAGCAGTGGCATCGGGTGATGAGGTAATCCTGTTCTTTACCCCGGGCGGAGCACCAGCCCTGGTGAAAGGCGAAATGGAGAAGATGCAGGACATAAAAGGGTACCCGAATTTGATTGAGCTGTACAATGGTATGGTCGAACTTGGGGCCAAAATCTACGCTTGCGAAATTTGCCTTGAGGCAAAGGATTTGAAGAAGGAAGACTTCAGGGAGGGAGTTGAGATCGTTGGGGCTACATCGTTTGTTAACGAGATTAAGGACGCGACAATTACGTTCTCGTTCTAGAGATCGATATAGGAAAATAAAAGGAGGAAGGAATAATGGCTAATTATACGTTGGATACCCTAGGACTTAAATGCCCACAGCCGGTTCTGAAGGTGGCTGTGAAGGCAAAGGAATTGCAGCCGGGAGACATGTTGGAGGTTATAGCCGACTGTGAGTCTTTTCCTAAAGATATTGAGGCATGGTGCCAGAAGACAGGAAAGACGCTGCTTTTCTGTAATACAGAAGGTGGTAAACATACAGCACAGATTCAATTCTAGTTTTCAGTGATTGATAGTTAGTAGCTAACAGGGATCGGATTCAGCCTTCCTGTCGGCTATTTCTATCAGCTTGTCGGAGTGGAGGCTGCATTGCCGGAGGAACAAGAAAAGGAAGAAAAGATGAGCGAGGAATTTGAGCCGCGTATAGTTGCTTTTTTATGCAACTGGTGTTCGTATGCCGGTGCGGATGTGGCGGGTTCGAGCAAACTAGAGATGCCGCCTACCATAACACCCGTGAAGGTAATGTGTTCGAGCCGGGTTGATCCGGTAATGGTGATCACAGCTTTTCTGCGCGGGGCCGACGGTGTGCTGATTGCCGGATGTCATCCGGGAGATTGTCACTACGACAAAGGCAATTATTACGCGCGCAGGCGATTTGCGGTTTTAAGAGAAATTTTCAATACGCTTAGACTTGAAGGGGAGCGGTTGAGGCTTTCCTGGGTCTCCGCGTCGGAAGGACCGCGATACGCAGAGGTAGTGCGGGAGTTTTCCGAAAAGATCAAGCAGTTGGGCCCGAACCCTGTAAAACAGAAGACATAAAACACCTTCAGGTGCTGGAGAAAGACTATGACTAAAAAACAGCAAGAGGCCAAGGATCAGGTTCTTGTGATCGGTGCGGGAATGGCCGGGATCGAGGCCAGCCTTACACTGGCCTCTGCCGACAAGAAGGTCTACCTCGTGGAGAAGGAACCGCTGTTCGGCGGAAAGGTTATCAAGTTCGAAGAAGTCTTTGCCAACATGGAATGCTCCACATGTATGGCAGCGCCGAAACAGCAAGAAGTGCTTCAGAATGAGAAGATCGAGTTGCTTACGCTCAGCAAGGTAAAAGAAGTTAAAGGAGAAGCGGGTAATTTTACTGTAAAGATTGAAAAAAAGGCAAGATACGTGAGCCTCGAGGACTGCATAGGCTGTAACGAGTGTTTTGAACCCTGCCCGGTAAGTCTGCCCAATGAGTTCGAGGAGAACCTGGGTGAGAGAAAGGCTATATATATCCCCTGTCCCGGCGCGCTACCGAATGCCCCGTCGATAGATACAGATAATTGCGTGAGATTCACGAAGGGAGAAGATTGCCAGTTGTGCAAGGAAGCCTGCATGTTTGAGGCAATCGATTTCGACCAGAAAGATGAAGAAGTGGAACTCAATGTTGGGGCCATAATTGTAGCTACAGGATTTGACCTTATGGATTCCGAGCAGATTTCTGACTGGGGTTACAATGGCGAAGCGAACGTGTATACCGCACTTGAGATGGAAAGGTTGTATGCGTCGAACGGGCCAACTGCGGGAAAAATCATTTTAAGAAACAATAAAGAACCGGCATCCGCGGCAATGATTCACTGTGTGGGACGCGAAAAAGCGGGTTACTGTTCTGGCGTATGCTGTATGTACAGTTTCAAGTTTATTCATTACTTGAAAGACAAACTGCCGGAAATAAAACTGTATGATGTCTACAGCGACTTTTGTATGCCAGGCAAGAGCTATCAGCCATTTTTCGAGCATTTGAAAGATAAAACAGAGTCGGTTCGGTTCCAAGATCTGAAAATCGTGCATCAGAACGGTAAAGTACGGATCAAATATAAATCCTTGGCAGGCAAGGAGGAAAAACTGGATGTAGATATGGTGATTCTTGCACCCGCTATCGTGCCCGCCAAGGGGGCATCGGAATTGGCCAAGAAACTGGGCATTGAACAAACTGAGAGCGGATTTTTTGGTTTTCAATCGAGTGACCGTTCACCGGAGGAGAGCGGCCGTGAGGGGATTTATCTTGCGGGGTGTGTTCTCGGGCCCGAAGACATTGGCAGAGCAATTGCCCAGGCCGAGGCAGCGGCAGGGAAAGTACTTGCATTGCTTAGTTGAGCGAAGAGGAGTGTAATGGAGAAGAAGAGCGTAATGGATAGGAAAATCGGCGTTTATGTTTGTGAATGCGGGCCGAACATAGCAGATGCTCTGGATATAGACAGGGTTATCGAAGCTGTGTCGGGCATGGAGAATGTCGCTGTTATCGATAGGTATAAACTCCTGTGCTCCCCGGACGGGAAGAAATACCTTGCCGAGCAGATAAAAGAACATGGGCTGACACACTTGGTGGTTGGAGCGTGTTCCCCAAAACAGCATGAAGCGACTTTTATGGGCGTATGTAAAGAAGGTGGGATGAATCCTTTCCTGATGCAGATGGCCAATCTTCGAGAGCAGATCGCATGGATAACTCCAGACAAAGAAAAAGCTACCGAACGGGCGATCAGGCACATGAAAGCGGCTGTTCGACGTGTCCGGTATCACGCGCCGTTGGAACAAAAAGAAATTGAATGTAATGCAGATGTGCTGGTCATAGGTGGAGGTATAGCGGGAATGTCGGCAGCCCTGCTGCTGAGCAGTCCGGACCGAAAAGTGTTTCTAGTCGAAAAGAATACAGAACTCGGAGGAATGGTTTCAAGATACGAGAAGCTCTTTCCGGATATGATCAGAGGCAGTGAGATTACGGAAAGGCGCGTCAAGAGCTTGAAAGAAGACGATAATATCGAGGTGCTAACAGGTACAAAAGTGGAGAAAATCCTCGGCTTTTTCGGAAACTTTGTAGTTACTGTCCGCGAAGGAGAATCCGAACCTCGAGAGTTTAAAGTGGGAGCTGTTGTAGTGGCCACAGGTGCAGACCTTTTCGATCCCGGTACCCTGGAGGAATACGCGTACGGGAAGATAAAAAATGTTGTTACTGCCCCCGAGGTTGAAGAAATGAATCTGAAAGGAAACATTAAGCTCGAAAACGGAAAAGAACCGAAAAGTGTTGGGATTATTCATTGCGTTGGTCGGAAAGAGAAAGGGTACTGCTCAGAGGTGTGCTGCAGAGCGGGGATGAAGATATCGCGCTATCTGAAAGAAAAGATTCCGGCCGTTTCAATAAAGCATTTTTATCAGGATCTCTGTGTTCCGGGCTCTGGAGCGCAGGCGTTCTACGAGGAGACCCGGGATGCGGGGGCGGAGTTTGTCTGCACAGATACAGTTAAACTGAAGGAGTCCGATAAAAATATCAAAATAGATCACGACGGTAAAGTTGATACAGTAGACATGGCGGTCCTTCTGCCCGCAATAGAACCGGCAGAAGACACTTCTGATATTTCCGAAATGCTCGGTGTTGAAAAGGGAAAGGGAGGATTTCTTACGGAAGAACACGAGAAGATAAGCCCGGTCACTACAACCGTCGAAGGAGTATGCCTGGCCGGGTCTGTTTCAGGACCAAAAACCGTACGTGACGCCGTGTCCCAGTCAGAAGCTGCAGCGGGGAAGATACTTTCCTCATTGGTGCCGGGTCGAAAACTGGAAACAGAAGCCAAGACTTCGAAAATATTCGAGAATTTGTGTACGGGCTGTAGAACTTGTCTGACGGTATGCTGTTACAGCGCAATCGAGTATGATGAATCGAGAGGAGTTTGTGTGGTTAATGAGGTGCTCTGCAAGGGATGCGGGAATTGCGCAGCAGCTTGCCCCTCTGGAGCGGCAATGCATCAGCAATTTACACCAAAACAAATCTACAGGGAAGTGATAGAGATATTGCGATGAAAGAAGGGCATGTAATCAAAGCAGCTGAAGGGACGAGTAAAGCTATAGCCGGGCTTTTAAAGAGCTCGCTGGAGAAGAAAATCTTTGAGGCTGTGCTTGTGCCAATACGCACAAACGAAGGATATAACTACGTTTTGACGGATAACGCCGACCTTCTGGAAAGGGCCGAGATAATGCCCCCGGTGATGTCTGTTCAAGGGGGCAAGGTGTTGCAGGCTCTGACTCGGCACGGGAAAAGCAGGAAAATCGCCGCCGTAATGCGGATGTGCGAAATACGGGCTGCTGTAGAGCTTTCCAAGTTGGAGCAGACGGATTTGGAGAACGTTTTCTTTATCAGTGTGGATTGTAATGGCGTAACACCTCTCTCCGATTACCTGGAAGATCCGTCCAGCGCCGGCACGAAGCTCCGGCCACTTTGCGAAATCTGTACGTCATTCAGTGTTGTTGGAGATAAACAGGCCCAGGATGTTGATATACACGCTGCAACCATGGGTGTAGATGAAGGAGAAGTGTTGTTTATTCCCATGAGCGATGACGGTGAAAGTGTGCTGGAGAAACTGGCCATTGATAAGAAAAAAGACGCCGGGAAATGGGTAAAGGAAACAGAGAAGTTGCAGAAGCAGCGTATAGCCGCCAGGGAAAAAGCTCTGAAAGAAACAAAGGAAATGGTAAAAGGACTGAACGGTTTGCTGGAGGTGTTCAGCCGGTGCATAGAATGTCACAACTGCCGCAGTGTATGCCCGATATGCTATTGTCGGCTCTGCTTTTCTGATAAGGATACTTTCCGGGAAACAGGCGCGGAATATCTTGATCGTGTGCAGGCCCAAGGGGTGATGAAGTGTACAGATGACCTTCTGCAGTTCCATTTGGGCCGGATGTCGCACATGAGCTTATCGTGCGTGTCCTGCGGAATGTGTGAAGATGTGTGCCCGGTGGACATACCGGTTGGACAAGTATTCAGCGCCGTAGCCGAGAAAACTCAGGCGATATTTGACTATTTTGCGGGTAAAAGTTCTGATGAGGAACAGCCGCTCAGGACATTCGAGCTGGGTGAATTGGTTGAAGTAGAGGACAAATGAATGGTCTGTGACCGGCCGCGCATGCTTGGAGACTTGAAATGACTAAGATGTTGAAAATAGATAAAGCGATTTCAGACGGGACCAGAGATTTTCTGCGCTATCTTCTGGACAGCAAGAACGTGCGTAGTGTGGCAGTGCTGAGGAGAGATAGGACGTCTGGCTGGGTCAGCTACAGCCTGATCTCTGATCCGGAAAAGATAGAGGAAGCGGTCCCTTTTTCTCCGGTCATGCCATACAACGCGGGTGAGTATCTCTCTCGCCTCACATCCAAGGGACCGTTCGATAAGCCTGTTGCGGTGGTATTGCGTCCATGCGAACAGCGAGCGTTTGTGGAGCTTGTAAAACGACAGCAGGGCAGTTTGGACAATATCATAACAATCAGTTCGGTTTGTCCGGGAGTTTATCCTTTGAAAACATTTGTTCGTGAGAACGAGGACAAGCTGTTTAAGGATTACTGGTCGGTGGTAGCTGATGGAAAACAACCTGAGGGGATCCGGGACACGTGTTCGTTCTGTGAGCATTTTGTTCCGGCTGAAGCCGACATTGTCATACCCATAGCAGGCGAGAAGGATACGGGCAAAGAATGCAAATTGTTCGCGAATACCGAAAAGGGAGCTGAACTACTGAAGGGGATAGATGGGAAAATACAGGAATCTGAACTGGAGACAAAAGGAACCGAAGCTATCCGGCAGTTGCGGAAGGAAAACGAAGAAAAGATGCTGGCCGATCTGGGGAAAAAGTTATCGGGATTAGATGGGCTGGTAGAAATGTTCAGTACGTGCATTGGCTGTCATGGATGTCGGTCGGTTTGCCCGATTTGTTACTGCCGCTTATGTGAATTTGATTCTTCTCGAAGTGAATACGAGGCACGAAAATATGAAATCGAACTGCGCAAGAAGGGGGGCGTAAGAATACCCCCGGGCTCCATAGCCTTTCAGATAGGTCGGATGATCCATATAGGCCTTTCCTGTGTGAGCTGCGGGATGTGTAGCGACGTGTGTCCCGCCGATATCCCGGTTGCAAATATTTTCAGGAAAGCGGGAAAGGCGGTCCAGGATGTGTTCGAATACATTCCTGGAAAGGACCTTGAGGATAGTATCCCTGTCACGACATTTGAAGAAGAGGAATTGAGAAGTGTTGAGGATTAAGAGGGTGGTGAATCAGATTTTATTATCTTTGTTATTTCATCTACAATTCCCGGAATTTTACTTTTTACCCCAGGAGTACATTCCTCGCCAAACGTAGTATTATCTTCTATTTCTATTGCATAAATTTCAATAATTTGAGGTATTTTATATCCCAGCTTCCTTCCGAGTTCAATTGCAGTTCTAATATTCACTCCATGTGAGTATGATGGAGTTGAAAAAGTGCCTATATCTTCCAGGTTTAGTTTGTAAAGGGTGCCAGGTGTTTCTTTTTCTGTTTTTATGGAGTCGATGATGATAAGTCTCTCGTATTCACCAATATAGTCAAGCAGTGAAATTCCCGCCAGACTTGTTTTTATCACTTCAATATCAGGAAGGGAAAGTTTCTCTATCTCATTTGCCACACAGATGCCTACCGAATCATCTGTCAGAATTGGGTTTCCAACTCCCAATATAAGAGTTTCCATTTTTGAAGACGGGAAATATCAATCCACAGTAATGAGCGTGAAGAGATCGAAATATTTTTACGACCTTCTGATAGTGTCTATTATATTCGCTTTATGATCTCTAATGTTGACTTCGAGAGGCATATGCCCGGGCAGTGAATGAGTAGCACAGGCAAGGCAAGGGTCATATGCACGGAATGCCATTTCTACCATGTTAAGTAATCCCTCAGATACCTTTCCCTCCTTTATGAGCCCTTTTGCCGCTTTCTCTATTGACATACATATCGAAGCAGCATTGTTAACTGTAGCAACAATTAAATTGACGTCTGTAAGAACACCTTTATCGTCTGTCTTGTAATGATGATAGAGAGTACCTCTTGGTGCTTCTACTACGCCAATCCCTTCATCAGGAACAGCGGTTGGGATACTTCTAACATCGGGGTCGAGAATTTCCTCGTCCTGGGCTAACTCCAAAAGCCTTTCAGCTGCATAGAGAAGCTCCACTAGCCTTGCCCAATGATAGGCAAGAGTGTTGTGTGCTGGCTTACCACCCAAGATATTATACATTTTTTCATATTCTACTTGAGCCAGTGGCGTTGCCATACCATCGGACGCATTGAGTCTTGCAAGAGGAGCTACTCGATAAACTCCGCTGTCCTTTCCATCAACGAATCCCTTCCAGCCGACACCTTTAAGATATGGAAATTTTATGTAGCTCCACGGCTCAACATGCTCCTCAATATGATTCAGATACTCCCGAGACTTAAACTTGGCAAACTCCTTACCTTCAGGGTCAACTACTCTAATATCTCCGTCATAAAAATTGACTTTATTGTTCTCATCAACAAGTCCCATATAATATGTTTTGTGTTTGTAAATATCTCCCACAATGACATCTACATACTCTTTGTTTTTGAGAACAATGTCTTCAAAAGCTTTCAAAGCGAATTTGGCAAATTCTATCGCATCTTTCCCTATTTGGATATATTCTTCTCTATCTTCTTTGGTAACCCCCTTGGATACACCCCCAGGAAGATTACATACGGGGTGAATAACCCTGCCTCCCTGCTTTGTAATGATGTTGCGCAGCCGCTTTCTGATATCTATAACCTTCTTGCCCGCGTCAAGACCAACTTTCTGAATGACTCCCAAAATATTCCTCTCTCCTGCGGGTGCCTGTGGTCCAACAACAAAATCAGGTCCCCCAAGGAAGAAGAAGTGGAGAGTATGGTCTTCAGCCATGAAAGCAGAATTAATAAGCTCTCTTATCTTCTTGGCCGGTGACGGAGGGGTTACATGGAACAAATCATCAAGCGCCTTGCCAGATGCCATATGATGGGTAGTGGGACATACGCCACATATCTTGGGAGTGATTCTCGGCATTTCCTCTGCCATGCGTCCTTCAGAAAATTTCTCAAATCCCCTCAGCTCAGGAACTTGAAAAAAAGCCTTCTCCACATTTCCCTCGTTATTAAGAAATATTTCTATCTTCCCATGACCTTCAAGCCTTGTTATTGGGTCTATCGTTATTCTTTTTGCCATTTTATCTCCCTTTTCCTCAAAGTGATGTAAATTGTCTTATAAACTTAACAAACAATAAAAAATTGCTCCAAGCATTCATCTATGCCATTCTCTTCCTTTTTAACAGCGAAGAAGGCAAACTATACATATAGAAAAGACCTGCCGGATCTACTATCTGGTCGATTAACTTCTTCGTGTCTTCCTCTGTCATCTTCTCTTCTTCTTCCACGCCTATTATGGATGCAATTGCTGATAATCCTTTTGCCCCCTGGTCTACTACTTCCTTTGTCGGTCCAAAACATCCGCGACACGGCATATTTGCATTTATGCATCTCTCACCACAGCCGCTCCTGGTTACAGGGCCTAAGCAGATAAGCCCTTCTTCTAAAAAACACTTCTCAGGGTCTGGTATTATCTCGTAGGGTCTCTTTATTTCCTTTATTGAGAGTTTATCCGGTTTTGTCTCTCCACGTGGGCAAGTTTCACACAAGGATTTATCAGGTGCGAGAACTGCTCCCTTTTCGGGAAGCTTACCTTCCAATATAGCTGTTACCGCATTCATAATTAAATCTGGTGGCGGTGCACATCCAGGAAGATAATAATCAACATCGATTGTCTGGTCCAGTGTCTTGACTGTATCATAGAACTCAGGAAGCGTAAGCTCACCCTCAGGAATATTTGTTTTTTGTTGTGGCACTATCCCATTGGGGTTTGCTATAGAGGGTACTGTCTTGTAAACCCTCGTGAAAATTGTTTCCCTATTCCAAAAATTTGCAAGCCCTGGTATTCCACCTAAATGAGAACAGGACCCAAACGCGACTACAAGCCCAGATTTCTTTCTCAATAGTTTCACCATCTCTTCCTGTTCTTCTGTTCTAATAGCACCGTTTATGAAACTCACTGCTATTTCTCCATCGCCCATCGCCTCCACATCCTTTTTCTTAAAGTCCAGTGCGACTGGCCAGAACGCTATATCCACTGCCTCCACTACTTTTAATATATCCTCATTAAGGTCGACAATAGCTTCCTCACATCCACCACATGAAGCGCACCAATAAAATGCTACTTTTGGTTTAGCCATAATTGCCTCCTTCTAAAATAGACATCATTTCTACTTATTTAGGATAATTCTAGGGGACCTAAATTTTTTACAGTTTCTGCCATTTCATTTGCTACTTTTGCAAATCTCTCTCCTTCGCCTGCTGCAACCCAGTCCAATCTAACTCTTTCTTCTTCAATCCCCAGCTGCTTCAGGGTATTCTTCAAAAGATGTGCTCTCCGAAGTGCCTTATAGTTTCCTGTTTTGTAATGGCAGTCCCCGGGATGGCATCCTAAAATTAACACTCCGCTTGCGCCCTCTTTTAATGCTTGTATCACAAGCTCTGGATCTACACGACCGCTGCACATAACCCGAACGATTCTTACATTCGCAGGATAATTCAATCGTGCGCCCCCAGCCTTATCTGCTCCTTCGTATGAACACCAATTACATAGAAAACTAACGATTGTTGGCTCATTCATCTTACTACCCCCTTAATTTCAGCAAATATTTGCTCCTTTGTGAAGTGCTTTGCTCTCGCTGCACCCGACGGACAGGCTGATACACAAGTTCCACACCCTCTACAAAGAGTCTCATCTACAACTGCAATCTTTTTTTCTACATCCCGAGATATGGCAGAGTATGGACATAGAACAATACATACGTTACAGCCACTGCATAAATCTTCACTTATCTCTGATACCTTTGCTTCTAACTCAAGTTTTTCACCAGGTATAAGTCTTGAAAGTATTCTTCCTGCAGCGGCTCCTCCTTGAGCCACTGCATCTCCAATATCCTTTGGTCCCTGACAGCTCCCTACTGCAAAAACGCCTTCAAGTGCTGTAGCAAAAGGCTTCATCAATGTGTGCTCCTCAGCAAAAAAGCCCTGGTCATCTCTGGCTATATCAAGGAGTTCGGCTATTTTTTCAGTATCTTCGTTAGGCTCAACTGCAGGTGCAAGTACTACCATATCTACGGATATCTCTTTTCCATTTGTTCCCACTTTTATTTTTTCTCCTTCATCAGTAACAGTCACATCCTCTCCACTTCTTATAAACTCTATACCTTTCTCCACAGCCTTCTTATGCATCATTTGATGTTCTTTCTTCGGAAGACATAGGTCAGTATAGAAGTGATGCATCTTTACCGCGGGCAATTTTTCTTTCATAAGATGGGCCAAGGTGAGTGAATACATACAGCATATGCCTGAGCAATAGCCCTTCTCTTTCCTGCCAACACAGTGAATGAAAGCTATGGATTTTGGCTCCTTCCCGTTCTTTAATTGAATCTTCCCTCCTGTTGGTCCATTTGAGGCATTCAACCTCTCTAATTGCATGGCTGTTAATACATTGTCATATTTTCCATATCCATATTGAGGAAGTTCTTTGGGATCAAAAAGTGCAGAGCCCGTAGCTAAAATAATTGCACCTACGTTCTTCTCAATTGTCTTGTCCTCGTCATCATAATTAATGGCGTCAAAGGAACAACTTTCTTTGCAGATGCTGCATTCCTCTCCCTTGAATCTCTTGCAGTTATTCTTATCTATGACAGGCACATTAGGAAGACCACCAGCGAACGGAATATATATTGCTTTCCGGGATGACAATCCCTCATCATATTCATTGGGCACTTCCACAGGACACGGCTCAAAACATGCATCACATCCAATGCAGGCTTCTTCGTTTACGTATCGGGCTTTCTTCTTAACCTTGACAGTGAAATTCCCAAACGACCCAACAACTTCCTCTAGCTCGCTATAAGTGAATGCTTCTATATTCTCTTTTTGAAGGACTTCTTGCAGTTCAGGTGCTATCATGCAAGGTGCACACTCCAAAGTTGGGTAAACTTCTTCAAATCTTGCTGTAAGCCCACCAATACAGGGGCTCTTTTCCACGAGATAGACCTTCCTGCCCTTCTGTGCGAGTGATAGACATGCCTCTAATCCAGCTACCCCTCCCCCTACTACTAGAACATCAGGCTGAATATCAATTTCCTTTTTCTCTATAGGTTCTTGTAAAGAAGTCCTGTTTATTGCAGCTATAACAAGACTTTTTGCTTTTTCAGTTGCAGCAGATTTTTCAGCGGTAACCCAGGCACACTGCTCCCTTATGTTCGTCATCTGCATAAGATAAGGATTCAGCCCTGCTTCCTCACAAGCCCTCATAAATTTAATCTCGTACTGCTTTGGAGTGCAGGCAGCAATCACAACTCTTGAAAGCTTCTCATTCTTTATTTCTTCTTTGAGAAATTTTAGCCCTTCTACTGAACACAGGAGATTATGACTCTTTGCCACTGCTACATCCTCGATGCCCTTTACTTCATTGGCAATAGCATCTACATCTACCTTGTCTCCTATGTTTGGTCCACATTTACACACATATACGCCTATCTTTTCAGCCATCGTTCCTCCTTATTATTTGAATTTTGACACTCCTCAATTGCGGCCATCTTCTGTATTTAATTATCTTGATAATTAGATATATCAAGGGGAATAATTATCTTTTTAATATTTGTAAGATTTTAACAACACGCTTATCAATAACTTTATAACATACTTCTACTCCCTTTTTGCTTCCATCAATTATACCTCTGTTCCTTAATATCTGAAGGTGCTGAGAAATTGTAGGTTGAGGAATGCCTAATATTTTCTGTATTGAACTAACGCTACATCCTTCATTGTGGAGTCCTAATAATAGCAGCTCTATTATTTGCAGACGTACAGGGTGAGCGAATGCTTTCAAGAGCTCACTTTCATCCTTGTATTTATATTGCATTTGTGGAAAGAACCATTATTTGACAGAGTATAATAACATAGTGAAACTTCTGCGTCTTATATGCATCATTTCTTTTAACCGCATATTTAAATATATAAATAATGCAGTGTCAAGGGAAAAAATAATACATATGGGATTGTGTTATTTGTGAATCTAAAAAAGAGGTCCAGGATATGATGCGGAAATTCAAAAATGCTGGCTTTGAAGAAGAATTTATGAACCTAATGTTATATATCCCGTTTCTTAAAAAACAGGGGTAATACTTCCTCGGAAGTAAAAATCTTTACTAAAGAATTTGTTATTATATAATGGTATCAGATGGAGAAATTGGTTTGAGACAGGAAGATAAAGTAACAAAAGAATTCTTAGAAAATATCTTAGAGAGCATGGAAGGGGGAGTGCTTACTGTAGACAAAAATGGCAGGATCACCTCGTTTAACCGTTCTGCTGAGGAAATTACTGGTTTCAAGAGAGAGGAAGTACTGAATAAGGAATGTTGTCATATTCTTAAGACCGATCTCTGTGAAGAATTATGTCCTTTAGAAGAGATCTTAAAAGTTGGAAAGACAGTCCACAATTATGAGATTATGATTGCCAGCAAAGATGGGAATAAGGTTCCTGTAAACATAACGACTTCAGCATTACGATCCAGCAATAATGAGATAATTGGCGCTATAGAAAACTTCAGGGATTTGACCAAACATAAAGGATTATGGGGGAAGCTGCGCCAGGAAAGAAACAAAGCACAGCAGTACCTCAACATTGCGGGAGTTATAATCATTGCTATTAATGACAAGGGAATAGTCACCCTTATCAACAAGAAGGGGTGCGATGTCTTGGGTTACAGAGAAGAAGAGATCATCGGTAAAAACTGGTTTGATTTATGTGTTCCTGAAGCAGAGAAAAAAGAAAGAGAGGATACTTTTAAAAAAGTGATGGCAGGAAAAATACAGGAAGCTGAAGACTACGAAAACTCAATTCTGGCTAGATCTAGTGAGGAAAGGATTATCGCATGGCACAATACGACACTCACAGATGAAAAAGGTCATATCGTTGGCACTCTTAGCTCAGGAGAAGACATCACCAAGCGCAAACAAACAGAGGAAGAATTGATCAGATCTGAAAAACTAGTCTCTTTAGGTCAGCTAGCTGCCAGCGTTGCTCACGAAGTGAATAATCCATTGGCCGGTATTATGGTTTATATCAAGCTTCTTATCAAGAAGTATAAAGAAAAGAAACTGCAGACAGGAAAAACTGAAGAGCAGCTTTTGAAAATGGAAAAAGAACTGGATAGGACTACCCGAATAATCAGAAATCTTCTCGATTTCGCCCGCCAATCAGAACCGGCCATAAGACCAGTCGAAATAAATAAAGTAGTAGAAGCCGCTTTGTTATTAGTCGGACATCAAATCAGCCTTGAAAACATAAAGCTCGAGAAGGAATTAGATACTGAGCTTCCTCTTGTTCTTGCGGACTTTGATAAAATCCAACAGGTATTGATAAACATCATCATGAACGCGATTCAGGCGATGCCTGAGGGGGGCAACTTGACAGTCTCTACATCGGTTGCTAAAAACGTTAAAATCAATCAGTTTCTCAAAGATACTGTTAGGATTGAAATCAAGGATACAGGAGTGGGAATTCCCAAAGAAAACTTAAGCAAACTTTTTACGCCTTTCTTCACTACTAAAGAAAAAGGCAAAGGTGTGGGGCTAGGACTCCCTGTTGTTCATGGAATTATTGAGCAGCATAAGGGAAAGATAGAAGTAGAAAGTGAACCCAACATAGGTACAGCATTCACGATATATCTGGAGGTAATGAATGAGGAAAAAGACAAAAATACTCGTAGTTGATGATGAAGATATAGTAAGAGAATCACTCCGCGATTGGCTGAGCAGTGTTGGCTATAAAGTGGAAATTGCCTCCTCTGGAGAGGAAGCCCTCCGGATAATCAAACAGAAAAAGATCAAAATTATGCTTGCTGACCTCATCATGCCGGGCATGGACGGTATCGAACTGATGAAAAAGGCAAGAGAAATAGTTCCAACACTCTCAACGGTCATTATAACAGCCCATGGAACGATTCAAACAGCGATAACCGCGATCAGAGAAGGCGCTCATGATTACGTAGAGAAGCCGTTCTGCCCGGAAAAGGTCGAACTTATCATAAAGAATCTGGTGGAACATCAGGATCTGGTTGAGGAAAATATATCTCTTCGGCGGAAGATTGAAGCAAGATTCCACTTTGAGGGCATCATCGCAAAGAGCCCCAAGATGTTGAAGATAATTGAACTTATTAAAACAGTAGCGCCGACTAATGCCACCATACTGATTATTGGGAGAACCGGAACGGGCAAGGAAGTCATTGCACGGACTATTCATCATCAAAGTCCGCGTCGAAGCAAACCTTTCATCGCCACAAGTTGCGCATCCCTTCCGGAAAGTCTGCTGGAAAGTGAACTTTTCGGCCACGAAAAGGGCTCTTTTACAGGGGCAATAGGAAGAAAAAAAGGCAAGTTTGAAGCTGCAGACAGAGGCACTTTATTCCTTGATGAAATAGGCGAGATAAATCCCAACACCCAGATCCATCTCCTAAGAGCACTTGAGGAGAAGAAAATTACCAGAGTGGGTTGTAATGAAGAAATTGGTGTTGATGTACGTATCATTGCTGCCACAAATAGAGATTTGAAAACTATGGTTGAGCAGGAGAAATTCAGAGAGGATCTGTATTACCGGTTGAATGTGGTAACTATAGACCTCCCTCCGCTTAAGGATAGGATGGAGGATATTCTACCGCTGGCAGAGCATTTTTTGAAGAAGTATGCTCAAGAAAATAATAAAAGCATCAAAAAATTTTCTCCTGAAATAGTAGAATTTATGCTGAATTATTCATGGCCTGGTAATGTTAGAGAGTTAGAGAACATGATCGAACGCGGTGTGATTATATCGAAGAATACGACAATCACTCTGGGCGAACTTCCACATGAAATTATTCACCCAGCTCCTAAAGAAGGAAAAACCATCGAGGCGGTCGAGAGAAATCACATCATTAGTGTGCTCGAAGAGACAAAAGGCAATGTTTCAAAGGCAGCTAAGATACTCGGTATTCGGCGGACGACCCTTTATAACAAGCTGAAAAAATATAATTATACTGTCCATAAATTAGACACGAATTGTCCAATTAATTAACACCTTTTCATTTTTTGGCCATTCTTCGGCAATCTTGTCCTTTATCATAAATCATTTATTTTTAGAGCGTTAGCGCTTTTCCTAAAAAAATTTTTGAACTGCGTCTATTTTGGCACGCTGCTTGCACTATAAATGAAATGAGATGACTAATTCCAATAGGATAGTCACTGTCGCCAAAGCTGTCCTGGTGGAAATTGACTAAAAAAACAAAAATTGGAGGTTAACAATGAAAAAAGAAACTATGTTGGTTGTAGAAGATGAGGATATTATGCGGGAGGCATTATCCGATTACTTCTCTGACGGGGGCCATAAAGTTGATACCGCCAATAATGGGGATAACGCATTGGAAAAATTTAATTTAGAAGATTACAACGTCATGATAGTCGATCTTAAATTACCCGGGCGTGATGGGCTTTCCGTGCTGAAGGAGATTAGAGCGAAGAATCCGAAGGCAAAAGTTATTATCATCACGGCTTATCCCTCGATTGATACTGCAAAAGAGGCTATACGTGGTGGTGCGCTTGACTACTTACCAAAACCTTTTGAGCTGGACTATCTTGAAACCATAATCAACCGATCTTACGAAGTTGAAATAGTACCTACACCGCCTGTTGAAGAACCAATAGTTGAAGAGAAAATTGTAACTCCATGCATCTGGATGCAAGCTGGCTTAGTAAAAAAACGGATGTGTACGCTCGGTTATCAATGCAATAATGCGTGTAAGTTTCATGCAGCAATGATGAAAAAAGAGGAATTCAGGAATGATCCAAGGATTAAACCTTTTCTTGACAAACTTAACTCTCAAATAGGAAGGAAGCAGTGCAGATATACTATGAGTGGAGAAATTGCTCTGCGATCCTGCGATAGGCTTTACCGCTGCGAGAGCTGCGAATTTCACCAGACAATCGAGGATGAGGTAGACCGCCAACTTGCCATTAAGGCCGCAAATCAAAAAAGGAAGCAGGCCAAAATGTATGGCCGGGTGGCAACGATGCATAGTCCATCCCGAAGTGACCACTAAATCCGACTTGTTCCAACTACCTAACCCGTTTTGATTCGATGGCTCCTTGGTTGATTGCGGATTTAAGAAAAACATCGAGCTTATCTCATTCCCCCTGTTTTTCTAGTCTGCTTTTCTGCAGGAGAAGTGGCGGAAATAAATCAATCTATTTGGTGCTTTCAATTCAGTGATGTTCTGTATCTTTTCTTTAAGAGTTGTTATTCTTATTTTCTATCTTTTTTTAGATTTTCCCTAATCATTCTTATCCCGTCAGGAGAATTGATAGGCATCTCCTTGAGCTGAGCCTTTATTTTTCTTGTGTCTAAATAGAACTTGTAGCTATTCTTTTTGTGGACATAGATTAAATCTATTTCAGGATTCCCCAAAATAAGAGTTATGATTGTTTGTCCAATATCACCCAAAGGCTTCCGGTCGATATGGCTGTGCTGGAAATCGGCTTTGACTTTAGTCCCTTCTCCCTTTTTGGATTTTATGGAGAGGTGACCATTTGCTGCATTGGCGGCTTGTGATAAGAGAGACAGTCCTAGGCCAAATCGGCGAACCGTTTTAGAAGTGTAAAAGGGATCAAGCACCTTTTCCATGGTTTGCTTATCCATACCCATACCGTTGTCGGTGATTTCGATAGACAGAAAATCTTTCTCTTTGTCTTCTTTTATCCTTATTTCAATCTTATCGGCTTTGGCTGCCACAGAATTTTCGACGATGTCTAGAATGTGCAAAGAGAGATCTTCCATCAAAACCTCAGCCTGGATTATTCAGGTTAGTGAATTAATTTTCTCCCATCTTCATTTTTCAAGGCTTTTTTTATTTCGGCCACTGTGCCGTCCTTGAGCAAGAATGATGTAAAGCTTTTTCCGATATCATCGGGATAATGGGCATCTGAAGAGCAGGTGATCGGATAATCCTTTGAATACCTTTTCTTTGCCTCTTCGGAAGTGATTGCAGGAGAAATTTCTAAAGCATCCAATTCCAAATTATCCGGGATGAACCCCAGTTGGCCGATGATGCTGAAAGATTCTCTATCTATATGGGAGGCGATCGCTATTCCGTCGAGAGAGTGAATGATTTTGATGATTTTTTCAAGAGGAATAGTCGTAGCTCCAATCAAGAGTTTATTATTGAAACCAAGCACTTCCTCTTTTTCATTCACGATGACTTGCATCCCGAAGGCTTCTTCATCATTTTCTCCAGGCAACTTATCATAGACATGCTCCTGCAGTTTTAGAGCGTTTTCTATTTCGTCAAAAAGTGCCAAGACATGAACTTCTTCTTGAGAGGTCACTTCCATCCCGGGGAAAACATTAATATTCATCTTCTTGGCAGCGTTCATTATGGCCAGAGAATTTTCAGATGAATTATGATCACAGATGCCTATGATATCTATTTTTTTTTTCTTTGCCGCCTTGAGTATTCTCTTTGGAGACATATCCAGTTCAGTACAGGGAGAAAGGCAGGTGTGGATATGCAAGTCCGCTTTGAAAGGTCTGAGCATGAATTAATCTTTTAAACTTATCAATTCATACAATTTACCCGAAACTTCAAAGGCCATTTCTTCACTGCCAAGGAGGGGCAAATTTTCCTCCTTTGCTTTTTGAAGCGTGTTTTCATCAGGTTCTCGGTTATTGACTATGATTATTCCAGACAGGTCTTTCAGTTTGGCCACAGCGATAATATTCTGATGGGTCTGAAGAGTGATCCAGAGATTGTTTTCTTTGCTGTTGGCAATCACATCACTAAGAAGATCGCTCGTGTATCCACTTGTAACCTCTACATCCAACTTATCTTGGCCTGTCAAAACTTTAAGCTGTAATTTTTCAATGATCTCTTTAAGTTTCATTTTATCGCCTTTCCTTTTTTGCTTGTTTTATTGACGGTAGACTTGGATTGAGTTAAAAAAGCAGATTTATTAAGCAATTTTGAAAATTCTTGGGTGAGTTTTTTTAACCTTCGGGGAAGATTGAAAATACAGTCAGTGAGTTCTGCTTCTCCTTTAACCACGTCTTCAGCAAAGGTTAAGCAAGTGGGAGCACCACATGCTCCGCAGTCAATTTTGGGCAGTGATTCGTAGATATCCTCTTTTTCTTTTCTCTTCTTTATTGCTTTGGCTAAATCTTTATCGAGAGGTTTGAGGGGGCGGGGCTCCAGTTTTCCATCTAAGAAAAAGTATTTCTGGTTATAGAGCTTTCGTACCTCCCTGATGTCTGGACAAGCTTTTATTTGTTCGAACTCTAAGGTCTCGATCAATTTCAGAATTTTGTTGTAAGAAATATAAATATTTTGCACTGTCAAAGAGCCTCCGACACACCCTTGAGGGCAAGAATAGGCTTCGACGAAGTCAATGTTTCTCAGTTTTCCTCTTTCAATATCATCAAAGACTTTTAAGATTTCAGCTAGACCTGAAACAGCCAGGGAGTTTTTCATTCTCAAGGTTCGGCAGATGCCTCCAACCATTGCCCATCCAATTCCCAGAATGCAGATGCTCTCCAGTGCTTTCCGGTAGCTGCCTTTTTCTATGCCTTCCATAGCCGAAAGAAGAGGTGGGTAAATGTCTGAGATAGAGATGGCTCCGTCTATGTAAGATTTCCCTCTTTCTGCAGGCTGTCTGATAGATATCATTTTCACCGGGCATGGTGTGAGATAAAAGATTCCGATCTCTTTTTCTTTAAGTTTTAGTTGTTTTGATTTTTCCTTTTTGATTTCTCGAGCAGCCAATTCTCGTGGAGTATCAATGGGTATAACTTGGTCGATGAGGCCTGGATATTTGACCTGGATTAAACGCACGATAGTCGGACATACATTAGAAATAAGCGGCTTGGGACCCTTATATTCTCGGAGATATTCCTGGATGGCGAAACTAACTTCTCCGCAGGTAAACGCCAGGTCAAAAGCATCATCGAATCCCAGTTTTTTTAATCCGACGAGGATTTTCTCTGGCAGAATTTCTCTTCCGAATTGAGCATATAGAGCAGGAGAGGGCATGGCAACTGTGTGGCGGAATTTAGTGAGTTCTCCAAAGGGATCTGTCAAAGGGATGATGGCGTTGTGAGGACAAACTGTGATACATTCTCCACAATCGATACATTTTTCTTCGATGATGGTTGACTTTCCATTTCTGATCCTGATGGCTTGAGTGGGACACACCCGCAAACATTTCATACGGCCATGACACTTTTCCGGATCAATCCGGATGGAATGAAAGTATTGATTCATTTTTTTTCTGTTTTATCCAGGCAGATCGTTATCTCTAATGACGTTCCTTTGCCAGGGATTGAAGAAATTTCAAATTTATCAGCATTTTTTTTAATATTGGGAAGTCCCATGCCTGCGCCAAATCCCATCTCTCGCATTTCCTCGGTGGCGGTCGAAAAACCTTTCTCCATGGCCAAATCTACATTCTCAATCCCAGGACCTTCGTCTTCGAGCTTAAAATGAAGTTTCTCAGGAGTAATGTTCAGAGTGAGCACACCTCTGTGAGCATACATAACAACATTCATTTCTGCCTCATAGGAGGCGATGGCTGCACGGACGATGACAGAATGGTCGATACCAATCTCCTGGAGAATTTCTTTGATACTTGTGGATGTCCTTCCTCCATTGCTGAAATCACCGCCTTTGATTTCAAAGCGATGAGATAATTTATTCTTGTCGCTCATCATCGTTTTTTTGGGGAGAGGCCACTTACACCTGGAAGACCATGACTGAAGAGAAGGCCACAAGCTGTGTACATCATGTATTTGGTTAATAGAAGGGGGATTCTTTTTTCTCTGGCTAGCTCGATTCCCGTTTTATCTGGCTTTTTGCCCCGGACATACACAATAGCTTTGGCATCTATTATATTTGCTGTCCTGACAGATTGAGCATTGGATAAACCAGTCAGAAGCAGAATTCCTGGTTTACCAAAAGCTAAGACATCGCTCATCAGGTCAGATCCTCCTGCAAATTTGATTTCCATGTCAAGACAGTCAATTCCGCTGATGACCTCAGCCTGAAGGAGTTCCTTGATTTCTTTTAAGGTCATTTTAGTTTTCTGGGGCGTTTCTTCTAAGTAAAGGAATGACTTTGGCTATTTTTATGTTGGCCGACGCCATATTCGCCCTTACTCTGGCTTTCTATGAATCTACCTTTTAGGAATTCATATGATAACTGTTCGGGTAGTCAGAAGTCAATATTAGTAAGCAGAGAGAAGGCATGCAAATCTAATGGGGATCAGTTGCTTTTTCTTATTCCCGTACCCACATCTAGTAAGCATATGTTTTCTGGAATATTGCAGGGATTTTTTCCATTTTGAAATCGAAGCATCTGTTGGGCAAGACGGCTGAATTTTTCTCTGAATTCTTCAAGTTCAGCTTGAGCCAGAGGCGTATCGATTTTATCAACGACATTGATTCTAGCCAGTGTATTGGTCCGATAAATCCCATTTGGATTATCCAGATCCATAGAAAATTCACCTGCTTTCTTCGCATAAGGGAACTTCAAATAGGTCTAGGGTTCAACATGCTCACGGATATAATCGGTGCACTCATCGCATTTGAAATCTTCATAAGAACCGTCGACAGACATCATCCTCAGCTTTCCATCATAAAGATCGAGCAAACCATCTTCAGTCACAGTTCCTAAAAATCCTGTGTTTATAACACCCATGGATTTAACGACTTCCAAATATTATATTAGGCCGAACAAATATCTTCACTGATCCTGGGTGACATTATTCAGGAATCAAAAATGTATTTAAACTTGCTTTTTTGCTGGAAAAAAAAGTAAAATGAGAAAAATTAAATCATAAAGAAAAGAAGGAGGAAGAATGAGAAGAAAAATTCCAATCATTCTTGGATTAGCTTTTCTCATGTTCATCATGCAAACCTGCAAGCATAATCCAGAAGAGGGCCTTCTAAAAAGATATTTTCATGCTGTTTCTTTGAATGATTTAACAACCATGTCCACCATGGCACTGGAGCCACTGACATTGGATGTTAAGAGTTGGAATATTACCAGCGTCAGCGAAGAAGTTATTGAGCCTGCATCGCTTCCAGAGCTGAATAAGAAGGAATTGGAATTTAAGAAGAAATTGGAGGATCATGTAGGAGTCACCCTCGATGCAAGAGATGCTTTGGATGATGCTGAGTTTGAGCGGGAAAATGCCCGGACGAGAGCGGCGAGGAATGCAGCCCGGGCAAAGGTAAACGAACTCCAGACCAAGTATGATGAAATATATGAAGAACACAAAGAGCTTCAGAAGCAATACAACGAATCCAAAGCTGCTGCGGCCAGAGAGGAAGAAATAACTCTCTTTTCCCTGGGTGCGGGAGAGCTTCCCAATGTCAGAGATTTAACAGGTAATATCCATTCCAAAGAGGTCGATGTGAAGATTGTGAGCAAGGATGGAGAAGAAAAGACCTATAAATTTTATTTGAGAAGATACGACTTAAGAGACGAAGCCATGGGCCTCGATCGCAAGGGAAGATGGGTCATCATCCAATTCGAGCCCGTGGGCTGATATTGACTTTTTTTCTGTATACTTATAATTATTTTTTCCTTTCGGGCCGTTAGCTCAGAGGGAGAGCACCGGCCTTTTAAGCCGGGTGTCGCTGGTTCGAGTCCAGCACGGCTCACCACGTCATGAACGCCCCTGTCGTCTAGCTTGGTCTAGGACATCGCCCTTTCAAGGCGGCAACACGGGTTCAAATCCCGTCGGGGGCGTTTTTCTATAGAGTTGCCAATGATGGGCAATGTCCATATAATCATATTTGATTATATCCACTATCATGAGTAAGCTTGACCCGATTATGATGGCTTATCCTGAGGTTGATTGAGAGAGGAAAGTTGGCCAAAAAAATTCTTTTCATCATTTTGATGCTAACCGTTTTGTCTGGTCTCTATGCGGACGGATTCAAGCTTATGGTGGGATTGAATCTTTTAAAGTATTCAGCCAAGGCTAGTGAGGGCACTTTCCGATGGAGCCAAAAATTGGGATTGTGCGTGGGCGGTGGGTTCGAGTTTGATCTGTCCGAGAGTCAGAAGATTGCTATTGAGATTGATGGATTCATCGTGCAGAAGAAGGGGACCCGGATTGAGGAAGGCGAGCCCACAAATGGAGAATTGACCTTCAGCATGAGCACTCTTCGTATCCCCCTTCTCGTTCGGTTCAAACCCAAAGCTTCCTTACCTCTTTATGTGCTAGGCGGGAGTGAATTTTCGCTTGTTTTATCTCATTCGTTTGAGAGAAGGATCGGAGAAAGCAAGCAGCAAGGGGATATAAAGGAGTTGACAAGAGGATCAGATCTGGGGATTGTTTTGGGTTGCGGTGTTGAGGTAAGAATGAAAGAATTCCAGAACCTTTTTGTGGAGATGCGATTCCATTATGGCTCGTTGAATATGAATGGAGATTATGAGGAATTTTCTTCTTTAAGAACTCATGTTCTTCTCTTAATTGTGGGTATCAAGGCCTTTTGAGGAGTTGAGTCCATCGGCCAGCCGGGTATGGGATGAGAATCAGGAAAAAACCAATCAATCTGGCTATCCGGCTTCTTTTATGGACTGTGGTTATTTTCCCCCTCTATGCTGATTTTAAGATAATGGGAGGAATGAACATCTCCTGGTATGATGTCTCGCCTGAGTCAGCAAATATCCAGTGGGATTATAAAAGAGGATTTTCGGCTGGAATCGGACTGGAAAAAATTTTGAATCCATTCATGCTGCTGGAACTGGATATTCTCTACTTCCAGAAAGGAAGTCGATCTGAATCGTCTTATTTCCAAGACTCAGAGGCAAAATACAAGCTGAATGTCCTCAGTCTTCCCATTCTCTTCAGAAGCAAGTTTCTGTATAACTCCTCGCCTTATGTTGTGGGAGGAATTGAATTCTCCTCAATACTCTCCCATGAATTTGTCACCGGAGGAGAGGAGCCAGTGGATCTTAAGAATGATACCCGCAGCTTTGATTTCGGGTTTGTGTTCGGATGTGGTTTTGAGATCAAGATAGAGGATCGCCTGTTTTTTTTCGTCGAAGGGAGATACCACCTCGGATTCAGAAACATAGTGGCTAACCCTTTTTTGGAAGAAACCAAGAAAACCAGAGCTATCTTGATCCTCATCGGCCTCCGTTCTTGAGTTTAGGGAATATCAAGGTTCATCATATCAAGGAATAAACTGAAAAATGTATGTTAGGTAGTGAGGCCGCGGTTCCCCTCCATCCTTGCCAAGACCCTCCCACCCTCCACCATGGGCTTCGGATGGACAGCAACCGCTGCTGGGATTGATTATATTCCTTATTATTAGCTGCCAAGGAAATGGCTTCCTTGGTAATTTTTATAGGCTCTAAAATACGACTTCGATGGTCTTGATTTCCGATTTTCCAAATTTGAGGGTTAGAGCATTTTTTTCCCAAGAGAGAGCTTGCTGCCGGTTTTCCATAAGATCCAGTTCGAAAATTTTCTTCGGAGATCGGAAGAATTCAACCTGAGCTTGGGTGGGTGTTCCTTCTGCTTCATAAAGCCTGAGGATAAGACTTTCTCTGTCTTCTGCCTTCTTCACGGTCACCAGGATGATGTTTGAGGGAGATGCTTTAATGAAAGAATGCGAAGGTGGGAGTTCGCCGGAGTGAGAATCAACGAAGAGGGCTATCAGAGGGTAGTTAAATTCATAGCCCCTCTGGACTGTATCAGCCTTCCGCCAGTCGCCTTGATGGGGATAGAGAGCATAAGAGAAGCGATGTTTTCCCATGTCGGCCATGGGATCAGGCCACTTCGGAGAGCGCAGAAGGGTGAGTCTGATGACATTGTCTTTGATATCGTGGCCATATTTAGAATCATTGAGAAGGCTGACTCCGTAATTTTCGCTTGAGAGATCTGCCCAGCGGATGGCAGAGACTTCGAAGCGCGCTTTTTCCCAATCTGAGTTGCGGGAGGCGGGTCTTTGGACAGAAGCGAAAGGAATCTCATAAGTAGCCCAGTTGCTTCTGACATCGACTGGGAAAGCCACTTTGAGGAGGATGTGATCCTCCCACCAATCGGCCTTCATGTGGATGTCGATCCGGGGCAGATTTTCGTAGAGGACGATCTCCTGAGAAAAGAAAGAAGAGGGGAAGTCAGGAGTCGGTCCCCGGCGGGCCTTGGAAAGACCCAGAAAATGTTTCTCCACTTCCAGGGAGGCCAGGGCTGGCCCGTCATGGACGATTCTGATACCATCGGCTTTATCCAGCTTCCAGCTACGCCCAGTATAACCGATGTTCCATGCATCCCATCGGTCGGGCTTATCTTCAAAGAGCTGGAGTTCATTTCCGCAAGCTTCTGATGAGAGGACTTCTTTTTTCGCCAGCTTGTCGAATATGCTGATAATGTTTCCTGTTTCTGGATGGAGATGGATGGAGAAATAACGATTTTCTAAGGATGTCTTGTTCACTTTCAAGGAACTCTCGTAGGAAGAACTCTTTCCTTCCTGGATGGTGAAGACCTTGTATCCCAGAGAGGGAATATTTCTGGCGATGAAGCAGAGAAATTTTCCTTTGTGAGAAGAAAGTACCTGGGAGGGGATTACTTCTCCCTGGTCATCGAAAACCAAGGCTCCGGCTTGCAAGGAGTCCGGCATTTTCACTTTGACTATTCCATCCCTTGCCCATGAGAGAGAGTTGAAGACGAGAAGCGGTGTTCCTTTATTTTCTCTTGCTGTATTTATTCTCTGGGCGAGATGAAGAAGGCTTTCGTGGAGGATTGTGTTAAGAGTGCGGTAGGCTTCCAGATAGGATTCTCTAGCGTCTCTGTAGACAGGAGTAATGCTTGAGCCGGGGAGGATGTCGTGGAATTGATTCATCAAGACCTTTTCCCAGGCCTCCTTGAGTCCAGCTTGGTCGTATTCCTTGCCGAAAAGAGATGATATGGAGGCCAGTTTTTCCGTGTGGGAAAGAAGAACCTCAGATTTTCTGTTGAATTTTTTTGTTTCAGATTGGGTGGTATAGGTTCCTCGGTGGTACTCCAGATAAAGCTCATCCTTCCATACAGGAAGTGCCTCCAGATTTTTTTTGGGAAGTCCGTTCAAATATTTGGAAGCTCCGAGATGTTTTACCTTGGGAAATATGGTCTGCTCTTTGTATTCTGTAAGACGATCGAGCATCTGGCGGTTGGGCCCCCCGCCGTGATTTCCAAGCCCGTAAAGGATCAGGACATTCCTCAATCCTGTATTTTTTTCAAACTGTTTGAGGCCGACTGACATCCTTTCTGCCATCAGCTGGCCTACGTAGCCTGTCGGCGGGAAATAAGTCAGGATTCGCGACCCGTCCGGGCCTTCCCACCAGAAGAGGAAATAGGGGAAGAGGGTGGTGTCGTTCCAGCTTATTTTTTGGGTAATGAAGGCATCGATACCACTCTTCTTGAAGAATTGGGGCATATTCCAGTTATAGCCGAATGAATCGGGATTCCAGCCAAGTTGCACATCGACTCCGAATTTTTGCTGGAAATACCTTTTCCCGTAGAGAATCTGCCGAATGAAGGACTCTCCATCTATGAGGTTGCAATCCGGCTCAACCCACATGCCTCCCACTATTTCCCAGCGGCCTTCCCGAACTTTCTTCTTGATGCGCTCAAAGACTTGAGGGTAATATTCTTCCATCCACTTGTAGGCTTGGGCCTGGCTCTGGGCATAGATAATATCAGGGTATTCCTCCATGTTGTCCAAAATGGCAGAGAAAGTTTCTTTGGCAACCTCCACAGTCTCACGCCACCGCCACAACCAGGCCAGGTCGATATGAGAGTTTCCCACAACAGCGATTTCATATTTATTTGAAAATTGTGAAACAGGTTTTGTTTGTTGGTAGAATTTAAGGAGAGAAGCCTTTGCTTCTGAAAGGTCGCCCTGTCGGAGGGCTTCCAGATCGAAGGTCATGACAGCCTTCTGGAACCTTTGTCTCAGGTTCTGAAATTCCTTTGAATCGATGAGGCGGGTGTACTGCTCAGAGAGAGGTCTATCACCTCTGCGGTCTGGACTCTTTTGAGCTTGCATATCGAGAAGGATGGCTCCGATTTTAAGATCCAGCAAGAACCGTGAGAGCCATTGAAAAGGCTCTTGGGCATTCTTGACAAGAAATCGGGCTTCTTGAAGTTGAAGGAATGTACCTGGTTCAGCTTCTTTTCTTTTGATCAGAGGCAAAAAGCCGGTGTTTTCGAAGTGGAAAGCCAGAAGCATCCTTTCTCCGGGTTTCGCCTTTTGGGTAAGGACAAAGGCTTTTTGGATTTCTTCGACTTGGTTTCCGAATTCGAGCTGGAAGCTCTCCTTGAGCTGCTCATTTTGGAAGAACTTGCCTTTGACCACCCCTATACCCCGAAAGAGGCAGGAAAGGATGATTTCGCTTCCTTGGGTTGAGACTCCGGAGAAGACGTCTGGTACCTCGAAGCGATGGCGCATCCAGAAGGCTTTGTCGCGGACTGTGGATCCTGTTCTTATCGACTGCCATGAAGCATCTTCAGTGCTAACCTTTTCTGCATCAGGGATATCTTGGATTGTCATTTTCCAGAAGGAAAGAGAATTATCCAGCAGCTTTTCTATCTCATCGATGCGATTTTGAAGAGTGTTCTGTCCGAAACCAAGGATGGTCACAGATAGAATAAAAACCAATAGAAAGTGCTTTGTCTTGAAGAATCTCATTTTCTCCCCTCTTATTTCTTGGATTGTGTATATCTGATGGACATTTGAGCGCAAAAATCTTATCAGTTAAATGATGCAAGGTCAACAAGAATTAGGGGCGGTCCTCACGGGAAGAATCTCCATTTCAGTCGTAGCTAATAAAGGTGTCGGTTCCTATCCATCCTTGCCAAGACCCTCCCACCCACCACTATGGGCTTCGAATGGACAGGAACCGACACCTAATCCGAGCAGTCAAGCAAGCTGACTCGTCAGCCCGCGAATTTTCCCCAGCGAGGATGGAGAGGATCAGCTTTAGAGATTCAGGATTTTTTTCGACATATCAGGCGGGGTTGCTGGATCTTTTCGATCTCAGGGAAAAATTTTAGGTTTTTTTCTTTTTTTTCCAGAGCCAGTAAATATACACTGCAGGCCACTGATAAATGGCAAAGATGATGGGAGAAAGGATGAGCCAGTAGATGTTGAAATCCAGAACAAAAAGAAAAACAAAGGCTGTAACACCACCTAGGGAGGCTAAAATGGAAGCAGCAAGAAGAGGCCAGCAGTGTATCTTTTTCACACTTCTTTTTTACTCTTAGAAACTGCGTATTGCAAGTGATTTAGGGAGAAGGCTGCTCGAGTCTTTCCTTATCTTTAAACTCGGTGGTTTGAAGGTTTCGGTTGATTTGTTTCTCTTTTCTGGATGTTGACCTTGCCTTTTTGGAATGTGATACTCTTATTTCTGGATGTCAGTGGATAGAAATTATAGAAAATTGAAATTCTTTAGGTGAATACACATGTCCTGAAAAGATTACAGTCTTGTATAGAGGAGACAGGTATAGGCTCTAATCAATTCTGGCATGAGATTTGCTGAAGGAATAAGCAAAGGTGACTCGAGCTGGAAAAATTGATTGCAAATAAGGATGTTCATATTGAATAAAAAAAATTCCTTTATCATCCTCCTTCCCAGTTTTCTCATGATTCTTTATGGTTATGTATCGAATTCCGCTTATTCACAGGAAAAGAAAGATCAAGAAGTCATGGAATATGAAGTGAGTGTTACTCTAAAACTGGTCCAGGTTTATGTCACGGACAGCGACGGCAAACCTGTGATAAATTTAGAAAAAGAAGATTTTGAGCTTTACGACAACGGAAAGCTCCAGTCCATCACAGATATTGAGAAACACACCCTCTTCATGCCCTCCGACAAGCCAAGGCCGCAACAAAAAGAAGAAATCCCATCTCGCACTAATTTAAATCGTAAATTTTTTCTCTTCTTTGATTTTGCATTCAATTCTCCCAGAGGGATAAAAAACGCCAAGGAAGCAGCTCTCTATTTTATTGATCATCAATTGGACCCATCTGATGAGGTTGGGGTTCTTTCTTATTCCATTACCAAGTATTTGACTGTTCATGAGAACTTAACGACCAATCACAAAAAAGTCAGGGAAGCTGTTGAAGGGTTGGGCATAAAAGGTATCTTGGGAAGAGCAGAAGACGTGGAGCAAAAATACTGGGAAATGGTAGGTGAAATCGATAGAAATCCTAATTTACCGGAGATTGAGAAAATAAGTTTAGAAAATGATTTTATTCAACTCAGCTATGATAGGATTTATTTCAAACAGCACGTGTCAAATTTTTCTAGAACAATGAAAGAATTAGGCCAAGCACTCAGCCATGTACAAGGACGTAAGAATATTCTTTATCTCTCAACCGGGATTCCCGGTTCAATATTTGAAGGTGGCGGAACAAAATCCCCATATCACTCACGGAAGTTAATCTTTAAGGGTGCTATTGCAGATACACACCTAAACGATAGATACGAAGAGATGATAAAGATTTTAGCCGCGTCGAACAGCTCTGTTTACCCTATATATGCAGAAGGAACAAGCATGGACTTAAATCAGAGATATGGCTTTCAGGATAAGGGTCAGCTTGGAAAATCTTCACTCCAGAGAATGGCTATAGGAACAGGAGGAAAGTATTTTGGCAACATCAACAGCTACGAGACATTCATGGAAGAGATTCAAAGTGCCACCAGCTCTTTTTATGTGCTGGGTTACTACATAGGGGAGAAATGGGATGGAAAATATCATAAAATAACAGTAAAAGTCAGGCGAAAAGGATGCAAAGTCCGCTCTCAAGCAGGATATTTCAATCCCAAGCCATTCAGCGAGCTATCTGAGTTCGAAAAGGAGTTAGATTTTATAGAATTGGCCCTGGAAGAAAGCTCACAATATCAGGCTCCTCTTAGTTTTCCTGTGGGAACCATCTCTTTTTCGGCTGAAAGAATATCTGGACTTGCTACCATATCTAAAATACCCGTTGAAATGGTTCGCGAGCTCTCCGGAAAAAAGGTTGAATTCGTTAATCTTATCTTCGATGAGAAGGACGATCTCTTTTCCTTCAAGGGTTGGAGAATAAATCTTGCTAAATTACCTCAAAATGACATTTTTTATTATTCTCTTGCCTCTCTTCCTCCCGGCAAATACACATCCCGCATTGTCATACGAAACACGAAAACGGGAAAATCAGCAGTGTCTTCTTCGCCGGTTATCATTCAAAGACCTCTAGATTCCGGCTTAAATCTCTCCTCTCCTCTGCTACTTGTGTCTGAAAAAAGTCCGGTCTATTTGAAAGGAGGTCTTATAGAGCAGGAGGATGAAGATAAAAAATCTATCGACCTGATAGACTTGTATTCCTGCAACCTCAAATTTTTTGCGCCTGTTGTGAAAGAAATAGAGCAAGGAATTCCAGAGCTTACAGCGGTGATTCGCAGTTACATTCCTCAAATCCAATATCCAGACATGAAGATTTCTCTTCGTGTGATGGATCAATCTTCAGGTGAAATCATGCCTATACCTTTTTCTATTCTTCGCCAAGATCCCAAGAATCATACTCAAATATCCTTTATCATTCTTGAAGTTCACTCCTTAAAACCAGGTAACTATATTATCTATTTCGATGCGGAAGAGACAAAGACTCGATGGAAATCCCAAGTCAGCACCACTTTTTCCATTAAATGATTTGACCTGGCCTCTTCCGTTCCAGTCCGCAGCCGCTTCTTATGGCCGCTGAAGAAAGCACAAAATTTTTGGGCTGAGCCGAGACTAGTATGACGAAGAGCAGAGGCAAAAACAGGGTTGAAAGGCTCACAGGAATCTTCTTAAAGCATCCCCGCTTCTTCAGATTAGCAATTACACTTGCTATTTATGGCTTACATTTTCGAGAAATTATGGGAACATAAGCGCCAAAAGAGAGTTATCCTTCTATGCTTGCCCGATTACTCTTTTTCGATTAATTCGAGATTAAATCTTTTTTTCAGCTTCATTCCAGCAGCACCGAGAATAACTCTGATAGCCTGGACATTTCTTCCCTGTTTTCCGATAATCTTACCCACATCTTCAGGAGCAACCTTTAATTCAATGATCGAGCTCTGCTCTCCGTCTAATTGGGAAACCTTAACCTTTTCTGGATTGTCCACTAATGACTTGGCAATCAATTCAACGATTTCTTTCACTGTAACCTCCCTTAATACTTAAATTTTTTTCACTTTTGAGAATATCTTTCTCCTCATTCGTCTTTTCCAAGGACCGTCAATTCACATAAGCGTTCCTTAAAGCTCTGAAATTTTTTCTTTCATTACTCTTTTTTGGAATTTAACAGCTGAACACAACTTCTCAAATTCAACTCAAGTTGCCTCTGCCTTGTATGGAAGGCCAATGATCGAGTGGCCTGACGTTTAACAAACAATCACGAGGCAGATTAGGTGCTTTTCAGGAGGGATTTTCCATTTTTTAACTGGAATGATAGGTGTATTTACGGATTTGTAGAGGCAAATGAGCTGGTCAAGCAACCCTCATATATGCTTTGATGTGGAATTCGGCTATGATCTTGAATCTCTGAGTGCCTCTTGTCAGAAGCGTCTTTTTCCCCCAAATCCACCTCGGCGGTCGTCACGGCGAGGGCGGGCCTCGTTGACCTTAATAGTTCGCCCCTTCAAATCTTTGCCGTCGAGCCCGGAAATTGCGGACTGAGCTTCGCTGGAGTTAGGCATCTCGACGAATCCGAATCCCCTCGATTCGCCAGTGTACTTGTCTGTTATGATTTTGGCAGATGTGACCTGCCCGAAGGCTTCAAAAGCCTCTCGTAAATCTCCTTCTGTGGATTCCCGTGACAAATTGCCTACATAAATATTCATTCTGGCTTCCTTTAATATTGGAATTGTAATAAGGGAGGGATGTCATTTTTACCTGTTGAAATTTTCCCTCATCCTTTGTGATCCCTGCCTCTTCTTGGAAGCGGACAGGTCTCTTTTATTTCAACGCAAAAGATGATAGCACAAGAAAGCTATGTCGTCAATGAATGTTGGGGTATTTACTTTCTTATCAACCATAATCTTCTGAGGCTCTGAATGAATGCTTGAATAGGCAAGTTGACAAAAAGAGGATTAGAACAGAAGCAGGGCTCCGTTTTTTTAGCTTTAATTATAAAATTTAGTTAAAACGCCTACTAATCGCTCTGCATGCACCTTGTCGTCAGCAGAGAGTCTCTCAAATAATTCTTTTAAAGATGCATCATTTACTTCTGCAAGTGTTTTTAGATGAAATTGCTCAAAAAGCCTTTCCAGCTCTGCAGCATCATTTATGGCCTCTTGTAAGTCGATTCTTTTGTTGTGAACATCATCAATGAGCTTGATAACCCTGTATAATCCAATTTTTAACTCAGTTATTCTTTCTGATTTCAGACTGAATGCATCAGGCGTCTCTTTTAAATAATTTTTGCCGGTGATCAAAAGCCTCATATGGTCTGTCTCGTCTTTAGAGAGCATCATTAATTCTCTTGAAATTGATCCAACACGACATAACTGACCAATCTGTTCATAGCATTCTGACATTTTCTCTTCCACCTGAATAGCAAGATTAAAAAGTTCATTGACACTCATATCTCCTCCTTTTTCAACACAGATAGTCTTTAGTTCTTGATGGGAATACTGATTTTTCTCCTTATAACGGGCAAACAGCGAGAACATGTTAATAGATATATTTTCTGTGAGTAAATAGCCTTAAAAGATGATTTCAGGGGTGATTTAAAAATAACCCCCTAGGTGCATATCTCTGCAAAGAACAATATGTTTTGTCTAATTGATAAGAAATTCGTTTTTCCCCTTATATCTCTGGTGGGCGGTACTGGGTTCGAACCAGTGACCCCCGGTTTGTAAGACCGGTACTCTACCGCTGAGCTAACCGCCCGTTGTTTTCTAATTAAAATCGAGAAGAGATTTTTTGTCAAGCCGAAGGGTGATTGACATAAAAATAACCATATGTTAAATTTAGATTCCTTTTACAATAAATTTCATTAAAGGTCAGAAGGATGTTTGCTGTTATTAGAACAGGAGGAAAACAGTACCGAGTCCAGGAGGGAGATATTCTCGAGGTGGAGAAACTCCGGAAAAAAGAGGGACAGAAAGTCGTCTTTAAGGAAGTCCTTCTCGTCGAAGACGGAGATAGTGTTCTGTTGGGCATGCCTCTGGTCGATAAGGCCCAGGTAAAAGCAGAAGTGGTGGAAAATTTCAAGGATGAGAAGATCATCATTTTTAAGAAGAAGAGAAGAAAGCAGTATCGAAGGACAACAGGACACCGTCAGGAGTTGACTCGGGTGAAGATTGAACAGATTATCGCCGAGGCCAAAGCTCCTGTCGAGAAGCCCAAGGTCAAAAAGAAGGAGGAAGAGAAGACTCCAAAGAGACCGAAGGCGAAAAAAACCAGAGCCTCGAAGACACCAGAGAAAAAACAGAAGGTAGCCAAGAAAGCTCCTTCCTCCAGAAAAGTGACCAGGACAAAGGAGTAAGAGGATGGCGCATAAAAAATCCGGCGGAAGTGCAAAAAACGGAAGGGACAGTTACTCAAAGCGGCTGGGCGTGAAACGTTCAGGAGGCCAGTTTGTCAAGGCGGGTTCTATCCTGGTGCGGCAAAGAGGAACGCCCTTCAAGCCTGGTTTAAACGTAGGTCGGGGGAAAGACGATACTCTCTTTGCCAAAATCACCGGCTTTGTCCGTTTTGAGACAAGAGGAAGAGGACAGAAATTCGTTTCCGTCCTTCCTTCCTAGAAGGAGGGCCGAGCCTCTTTAAGCATGTTCGTTGATCAAGTTAAAGTGACCCTCCGAGCTGGCAAGGGAGGCAACGGCTGTATGAGTTTCCGCCGGGAATGGGGGGTTCCTCGTGGCGGACCCGATGGGGGCCGGGGCGGAAATGGAGGAAATATCCATATCGTTTCCGACAGCCACATCAATTCACTGGCTTATTTCCGGTTTCATCCCATAATCAAATCCCAGAGAGGTGCACACGGGGAAGGGGGGAATCGCCAGGGAAAGAGCGGCGAAGACCTCTTCCTGAAAGTCCCTGTTGGAACCGTTGTCAGAGAAGAGAATAGAGACGAGGTTCTTTTCGATTTTACCGCCCCTGATCAGAAGTATTTAGCTGTCCGTGGAGGAAAAGGAGGGAGGGGAAACGCTTCCTTCGCCACTCCGACTCATCAGGCTCCTCGAGAGTCAGAGAAAGGGAAGGAAGGAGAGGAGCACAGCTTTATTCTGGAACTTAAACTCATCGCTGATGTTGGGGTTGTCGGTTTTCCCAACGTGGGAAAGTCAACGCTCATCTCCAAAATTTCTGCAGCCAGACCCCTCATCGCCGATTATCCGTTCACCACTCTGGTGCCTAATTTAGGGGTGGTGGATGTAGATGAATTCCGAAGCTTTGTCATCGCCGATATTCCCGGTCTCATCCAAGGAGCTCATTTGGGCCATGGCCTGGGAATCCAGTTCCTGAAGCACGTGGAGAGGACAAAAATTTTGGTTCACATGGTCGATGTCTCCCCTTACAACCAGAGAGATCCTGTCGAGGATTTCCAGACGGTGATGAAAGAGCTCGAGGCTTTCGGTCCTCAGCTGGTTGAGAAAAGCCAGATATTAACAGCCAACAAGATAGACCTTCTGGGCAAGGAAAAAGAGAGACTCGAGAGGGTGGAGAGATTAGCTCGGAGAGAAAAATTACCCTTTTTTGCCATTTCAGCCTTGAAGGCAGTCGGGTTGAGAGGGCTCGTGGCAAAAATGGCAGAAACTCTGAATTTTCCCGGAGACGAGAGACGGGTTTGATGGAACGAATAGGAGTCCTCGGAGGCACTTTCAATCCCATACATATGGGGCATTTGAAGGTTGCAGATACGGTCCAGAGGTCATTTTATCTCAGCAAGATTCTCTTCGTTCCCTCTTACATCCCTCCCCACAAAAAATCTTCGGAGATTGCTGCACCTTCGGATCGGTTGAAGATGGTGGAATTAGCTCTTGCCTCCTCCCCTCGGTTCATTCCCTCTTCGATCGAGATTCGAGCCAAGGGAAAGTCTTACTCCATCCTGACATTGAAGAAGCTGAAGAAACTCTATCCTCAGGCTTCAATCTTTTTCATCCTGGGTATAGATGCTTTCTTGGAGATTGACACGTGGAAGGAATACAGGGAAGTTCTCCAGCAGTGCTTTTTCGTGATCGTCAGCCGTCCAGGATACAGGCTGGAAAATGCCAGGAGTGTTCTGGAAGAGAATTATCGAGAGAGGATGATTGAAATTTCAGAATCGGAAAGGATTAGGGAAGATATGCTTCAGAACTATCGGCTCTTTCTTCTATCCATGAACAGCGTGGATGTTGCCTCCACAGAAATCCGTGAAAAGATAAGGAGCGGAGAATCTATTCGAGGAATGGTCCCACAGGCCGTGGAAAAATACATATTGGAGAACAGTCTCTATCGCGATAAAAATGATTGAGAAAAAGACTAAAAAGCTGACCAAGCGCAATCTTCCTCCTGAAGTGAGGATTTCGGTCAAGGCCAGCTTAGCCAAGAAGGGCGAGGATCTTGTGGTGCTCGATTTAAGAGGCATTTCCTCTTTCACCGATTTCTTCGTCATTACCCACGGAAACTCGCTCAGGCAGAATATCGCTCTTTATGAGAGTGTCGAAGAGGAATTAAAGAAGAAAGATATCCGTCCTTTGAGCATCGAGGGCAAGGAACATAGCGAATGGATCTTGATGGATTATGGAAGTTTTATAGTGCACATCTTCTCCAAAAGAGCAAGAGAGTATTACTCTCTGGAAAAATTATGGGGAGATGCACAGAAACTCTTCTATTGATCCTCTAATTTCATCGTGTTTCTTCAAGGAGTAGAGCTCCGCAGAAGTCACATTGGGAGAAGATTGGCTTATCTGGATCTTTTATAACTCCATGTTATAGAAAATCAAGAAACAGTCCATTTTTATTACTGTCAGTAAGATCCTTAATCCCCGGTTTTCTCTATAATCTAGGTGAGAGACAAATTAAAATCTCAGAGAATATTTTTCTACAAAAAATGGTTGACATTTGACTGGATAGGCATTATTTTATTGTAAATTTTTAAGTAATATTTCTCGAGATGGGAGGTAAATCAGCGTTCCACTATGAGATTGAAGATTCTGTGGCCAGGAAAAACACGGAACAAAGAAATCGGACGATTGGAGGAGTTCTATCTCAGAAGAATCAATCAGTTAGAAAAGTGTGAACTGATTGAAACCAAGGAAGCGAGAGGTATTGAAGAAAGGTTTGCCGAAAAAATAATGAAGATAGAAGCCCAAGGTCTTGAAAAACACATCGGAGATGATTATATTATCTGCCTTTCTGATAGAGGAAAGGAAATGAATTCTGAGGAATTTGCCCGATATTTAGAGCAGAGAGTATCCCTGACTCCTAAGGTTGTCACTTTTGTGGTGGGTGGATTTCTCGGGCTGGAGGAGAGATTTTTAAGGAAGGCCCATTTTCTGCTGTCTCTTTCTCGAATGACATTTTCTCATGAACTGGTGCGTCTTCTTCTCTTGGAACAGATTTATCGTGCCTTGACCATCATGAAAGGAAGTCATTATGTTAAATAAGGGGGTTAAGAGTGAAAAAGCAAGATAAAGAGCGATACAAGAAGAAGCTGTTGAACAGGAAGAATGAGATCATCGACAAACTGAATGAGGCCTACACAGAGAGCATAGAAGTGGAGCCCAACTTTGCTCAGGATGTGGGGGACAAGGCTGAGACATCTTACACCAAGGAATTCCTCTTAAGCCTCTCTGACTCGGAAAGAAAACAGCTTTTTATGATCGATGAAGCCTTGAAGAAAATCGGAGAGTGCACATACGGAATGTGCCAGATGTGCAACAAGCCAATAGGTAAAAAAAGGCTGAATGCCATCCCTTGGGCTCTCTATTGCATTCAGTGTCAGGAGAAGGCTGAGAGAGAATCCCCGTGATTTCTCTCCGAGATAGATACTCTTCTCTCGCCAAATTAACAGAACTCATTTTTTTCCCCTCCCGTTGTCACATCTGTTCCGCACTGCTTGAGCAGCCCCATGAGAAAATCGTCTGTCAGTCCTGTCTGGCAAGCATGAAAAGGCCTCGGTTTTGTTTTTGCTTGTGCTGCGGTCGTTTTTTCGATTATTTAGGAGAACCCCACCTCTGTTCAACATGCATAAAAAGTGCGCCTCCTTTCTCCCGTCATCGTTCTTGCGGTCGGTATCAAGGGATATTGAAGGATGTTATCCTTCTCTACAAATACCGGAAATATAAAGTGTTGGGGAAGAGACTGGCCATTTTTGCCCACCAGGCCTTGGGAAAAAGCGAAGAGCTGTGGGAAGGGACAGAAGTTGTTATGGCGGTTCCTCTACATCCTGAGAAGAAAAGACAGCGGGGATTTAACCAGGCCGGGATCATAGCCCGGGAGATAGCCAGGATGCAAGGATTGGTTTTTGTCGAGGATGCCCTGACAAAATTTAAGATGACACCTGCTCAGACTTCGCTCGCAGCAGAAGAGAGAAGACGCAATGTCAAAGGAGTCTTCCGCCTTAAAAAAAGAGAGAGAATCGAGAAGAAAACAGTCATCCTTGTGGATGATGTTTTTACAACAGGCTCAACTCTGCGCGAATGCAGTATTGTGCTCAGAGAAGGAGGAGCCAAGGAAGTCAGGGCATTGACTTTAGCTCAAGCTTAGATGTTTTATTAGGCATAAAAAAAGAGCCCTGAGCTCTAGGGCCCAGGGCTCAGAATATTCGCTTATTTCTTAGCTTTCTCTGCGGATTTTGTTTTGAGGACCTTGACTTTTCGAGGCTTTAACTCTGGCTTTTTGGGCATGGTAATCTTGAGGACGCCGTTTTCATGATGAGCTTCGATCTTGTCTTGGTTGATGTAGTTGGGAAGAGTGAAAGAACGGTAGAAGGATCCGTAAGCACGTTCGATTCGGTGGTAGCTTTCCTCCTTAGTTTCTTTTTCGAATTTTCTCTCTCCAGAGAGAGTAAGGGTATTATCTTCTATCTTGATCTCGATGTCGTTCTCGTCGATTCCAGGAACTTCAGCACTAAGGATAAGGGCATTCTCGGTCTCGTAGATATCGACTGAAGGTGTCCATGTGCCGGCAACAAGATCTTTTTCTTCGCCTCGAGATGTGAAAGTTTCCTCAAAAAGCCGATTCATTTTTTCTCGCAGAGAAACAAGATCTCTAAATGGATCCCATCTGATGATCGCCATTTTAAATACCTCCTTAAATCTTAGTCAAGAAACAATATAATATATTAGTGCCTATTTGTCAAGTAATTTTAAAAAAATTTTTAATTTTTACATAAAATAGGCTGATTTGTCTTGAATGAGAGCAAATCCTGCTGAAAAAGCCATTATATGGCTTAATTTTGATCTATAAAGAGGATATCCGGATGAAAATACTTTTTTTTGGGAAGATACAGGGATTTACGCAGATAAGACTTCTGACATTAGAGAAAAAAAGAAGTTACTCTCCTGATATGTTTCTTGCTGATTTTCTTTTTGATGCCCTTTCCCTGGAGCCCTGAACAAGGATGGTGGATTCACCCTTTAATTTCCGCTTCTCCAAGCTCACCAATAGTTCTCCAGGGGTTCCTCTTAAGAATTCTTCATACATCTTGGTCATCTCTCGGGCTATAACAACCTGTCTTGGACCCATTTCTTCTGCGGTCAGGCTTAAAAATGAGGAGAGCCTTCGTAAGGGAAGATAAAAAACCAGAGTCCCCTCTTCTTCCTTCAGAGAGGAGAGCAGTTTTCGAGTGGCTTCCTTTTTTGGAGGTGGAAATCCGATAAAGAGGAATCTATGGGTTGAAAGTCCGGAGGCAGAAAGGGCTGCGGTCAGGGCAGAGGCTCCTGGTATGGGGACGATACTGATTTTCTCTTCTATGGCTTTTTTTATCAGAGGAAAACCAGGATCGGAGAGACCGGGAGTACCGGCATCTGAGACAAGGGCTATGTCGCGTCCTTCTTTGAGCAGCTTGATAATTTTGGGGACCTTTTGTCTTTCTTTTGGTTGGTAGTAGCTTATCAGATTCTTTTTGAGTTGATACCTGCCCAGCAATTTCCTTGTCTGGCGGGTATCTTCGCAGGCGATCCAGTCCACTTCACCCAGAATCCTCAAGGCTCTCAAGGTCAGGTCTTCGAGGTTTCCGATAGGGGTGGCCACGATATAAAGCTTTCCCTTGTTTTTTTGCTCTTGGGGTTCCTCTGCGTTGACCATGACCTCTATTTATCCCAGTCATAGGGAAAGAGAAAATCATGGCCGACTGTCCGGGAGGATATTTTTGCTATAGGAGGAAGCTTTCTTTTGAATTCAGAATTTTTTATCAGATGGATGATCCTCTTTACATCCTCTTTCTTGAAGCCGGCTGTGATAACATCATTTTTTGATTTCCTCAGGTCAACAAGCTGGAATAGAATCTCATCCATGGTCTCGTAAGGAAGGCCAAGCTCTCCTTCATCGCTTTGGCCAGTCCAGAGCCCGGCTGATGGGGCTTTTTTTCGTATTTTCTCGGGAACACCCAGATGGACGGCCAATTGCCTGATTTGAGTCTTGTACAGATCACCCAGAGGATTGATGCCGGAGGCCATATCGCCATGAATTGTGCCGTACCCCAGGAGGAGCTCTGTTTTGTTGCTTGTGCCCAGAATGATCGCTTTCTCTCGGGCAGAAAAGTCATAGAGGATGGACATTCGTTCTCTGGCCATCTTGTTTCCCTTGATAATCCTGCTGGGTGTGGGGTATTTCGAAAAGTAGGCATCCACCATGGGAGAGATATCGATCGTTTTTGAGCGGATGCCCACTAGCTTCGCTATCTCTTGAGCATCCCGGATATCATCTTGGCAGGCTTTTCCGTAGGGAAGGATGAGAGCAATCACATTGTCCGGCTTGAGGGCCCTGGCAGCCAGGAAGGCACAGACAGAAGAGTCCACGCCCCCTGAAAGACCCAGGATACCCTTTTTGAAATGAAACTTGGCCAGCTCCTCCTTGATAAAGGAGGTAAGGACTTTTTCCACAAAACCTGGGTTAATCTTCATAATCTTGGATGATCCTTTGGAGTGAATGAAGAATGATTTCGGGTTTTTCGTCTCTTTTGTAAGGCCATTTCTTGCGGGTTTCCCGGATATCATCCAGGTTGATCTTCTGGATCAGCAGCTCTTCATCCAGATAGGAGGCCTGGGCAAGAAGTTGACCCAGGGGGTTGAAGATGAACGAACCGCCGGAAAAATGTTTTCCGTCCTCAAAACCTACCCGGTTGCAGTAAAAAAGAAAGGCTGATGAAAAACGGGAGATAGCTTCTCCCATCACCTCCCACATCCGGTTTGACTCATATTTTTCTTTTTCTGAGAAACCGCGGCCTGGTGCTGCGCTGATAACGGTGATGATTTCAGATCCGCCAGCAAAGAGGAGGTAGCTTGACCCGTAGTGAAGAAAATCATAACAGATCAGCATTCCCATTTTGCCAAAAGGCGTAGAAAAGGTCTTGAAGTTTTTTCCCAAAGCAAAAAATTTCATTTCTTCGAACATCCCGTAGGTAGGAGGGAACACTTTGCGGTGGATATGCAGGATCTTCCCGCCAGAGAGGAAAGCCGCTGAATTGTAGAAAAGCCCTTTCTCCTTCTCCTCCACAAAACCGACAACAAGAGAAAGATCGCGGCTCAAGGTCTTGAGCTTTGAAAAGACAGGATCCTTCTCTGGACGTATGGCTACCTCTTCCACGAGATCCTTGAGAGTATATCCTGTCAAACTAAGCTCGGGGAAGATCAGGAGATCGACCTTTTTCTTTTTTGCTTTTTCGATTGTACGGAGATGGAGGTCGAAATTTTTGCGGACATTCCCCAGAACAGGGGCAATCTGAGCCAATCCCGCTTTCATGATGCAGAAATTAACACAATTTATCCTCCTTTGCAATTCCGCTCTGGAAGAATATAATATATAAAGAAAATGAATGGTATGATATGGTTCTTAGGTAAAAAAGATGAGGAAATCAGAGACATATGCCGATCTTCTGAAATCGGTGGTATGCCCTTGATTTCCATGCTTAAGAAGGAGAGGAGTATCGTCTGAACTGAGATGGAACATGTCGCTTGTTATTTAAAGGATATTCATTTTAACAAAAAAAGCGGTCGTCTTGTCTTTCGCCATCAAGATATCCAAAAATACTTTTTCTTCCAGGATGGGGCTCTCATCCACGCCAAGACCAATCAGAAACAAGAATTGTTGGGCGAAATTCTATTCAGATTAGGGAAGCTTCCCAAGGAAGATTTTGAGAGGATTGATGAATACATCAAGCCCGGAGAGAGCTTGGGAGAATCATTGATAAAAAAAGGGCTTATATCCAGGAAGGATCTGAGCGATGGCCTCGTCTATCAAATGAGAGAGATCACTTTGAACATTTTCCCCTTCTTTGAGGGAGAGTTGAGTTTTCAAGAAATAGATGAGTTTGTGGATAAAGCCCAGGATGTGGAGATCGATGTTGCTGCTTTGATCGAGGACGGGATAAGGAGGATGAAATTCGATCCTTCCCTGAAGGACTTTCTGGCCAAGAGAGTCCCCTTTACCAAGAACAGGGAGTTTTTCTACCGTCTGGCAGAGGATGAAAGAGACGTCTTGAAGCATGTTGATGGCTCATCTATGAGCGAAAAACTTCTTACTGAATCCAAGATGAATCCAGAAATCTTCTGGAAGAATCTCTTCCTTTTTTACTGCTTGGATTTGATCGACTTTGAAAAAGAGAAGGAACCCACAGTAGAAGAGAAGAAAAAGGAAGAAACAGACGAGGATGTCAGAAGAAAGCTTGAAAATGTCATAAGCCTGAGTGAGAATCTTTCTCGGATGAACTATTATCAGATTTTGAGTGTTCCACCTTCTTCTTCCCAAGAGGAAATAAAAAAATCCTATTTTAGGCTGGCTCGCACCTACCATCCAGACCTTTTTGACCAGGCACTTCCCCAAGATATGAAACAGAAAATCGAGGAAGTATTTGCCTCGATCACCAAAGCCTACCGCACTCTCAGCGACGATGGGGAAAGGCACGTTTATGACTCCAAGATGGAATCTGTTTCTCCAGAGAGAAAAAAAGATGTGGTCAAGGATGCAGAGATTAAGTTTCGCCAGGGAAAGACTCTCTACGACAAAGGGATGTATGAGGATGCTATGCTTCTTTTAGAAGAAGCAACACGACTGATAAAGGAAAAGGGAAGCTATTTTTTGCTCCTTGCCCTCGCAGAGTCCAAGATTCCAGCTTATCATAAAAGGGCCGAGGAACATTTTATGCGTGCCGTAAAATTAGATCCGTGGAATCCAGAGGCGCATGTGGGATTAGGGCTTCTCTACAAAAAGTCCGGGCTTACGGTGAAGGCGAAAAAGCGCTTTGAAAAAGCCCTCAGCCTCGACCCCGATCACCCCATTGCCAGCAAGGAATCAAGTCCCCTTAAGAAAGAAAAAAAGAAAATGGGATTAAAAGATATCCTGTCAATGGATATCTTCGGCAAAAAGAAAAAGTAGAGGATAAGCTTTTTTCCGTAACGAAAAAATTGTCCGTTGTCTTCCCTTTATTCCTCCTTAATAAGCTTTAAAAATTCTTTCTCGCTGACAGTAGGAATGTCCAGGCTTTGGGCACGGTTCAGTTTGGAGCCTGGAGTCTCACCGACCACCACATAATTCGTTTTGCTGCTCACCGAGGAGGAAATCTTTCCGCCCTTTTTTTCGATCTTCTCGGCCGCTTCCTCTCTAGTGAGAATGGTAAGCTTGCCGGTGAGCACAAAAGTAAGGCCAGCAAGCGGTTTCTCGGCTCCTTTTTCTTCTCTTGATCTGAAATTAAGGCCGGCTCCTTTGAGTTTATTCATAAGCTCCACATTTTCCGGTTGGCTAAAGAAGAAAACGATGCTTTCCGCCACCTTTGGTCCCACATCCTCAAGCTGGATAAGGTCCTCATTGTCCGAACGAGCGAGATTGTCCAGACTTTTAAAATGGCTGGCCAAAGTCTGAGCTGTCCGCTCTCCCACGTGCCTGATGCCCAGTGCGAAGATCAAGCGGTCCACATTTCTTTGCTTGGATTTTTCTATCTCGTCCAAAAGGTTCTCTGAGCTTTTTGTCCCCATCCTTTCCAGGTTGACCAGGTCTTCGTGTGTAAGAGAGTAGAGATCTGGAATGTTCTTGATCAGATCCTTTTCTAAGAGCTGCCTCACCAATGAGTCGCCCAATCCCTCGATATTCATGGCTCTTCGTGAGGCAAAATGCAGGAGTGACTCTCTCAGTTTAGCCGGACAGGATGGGTTCATGCAGCGTGAAATGGCCTCTCCCTCAGGCCTGAAGGTTGCAGAACGACAGACCGGGCAGTGGGTGGGAAAAGAGAATCTGCGTTCTTTTCCGGTTCGTCTTTCTTTCATCACTGAAACCACTCTTGGGATGACATCTCCACTTCTTTCGATGAGGACGTAATCTCCTACTCTTATGTCTTTTCTTTTAATCTCCTCTTCATTGTGGAGTGTGGAGCGGCTGATAGTTATTCCGGAAAGCTTAACAGGCTCAAGGATGGCGACCGGAGTCAAGGCTCCGGTGCGACCTACCTGGACGATGATCTTTTCAATCCTTGTGGTCGCTTGACGGGCCGGAAACTTGAATGAGATGGCCCAGCGGGGAAACTTGGCCGTTCTGCCGAGGATGTCTCTCTGTTTGGTAGAGTTAACTTTGATCACCACTCCGTCCACATCATAATCAAGACTGTCTCTTTTCTCGGTCCGTTCTTCCCAGAAAGAGATGACTTCATCCAGGGAAGAAAAAAGATAGGAGAAAGGATTGGTTTTGAATCCCAATCGCCTCAGCATCTGGAGATTTTCCCATTGGCTTTCTTGTTCCTCGCCGTCGGTAAAGATAGAGTAAATGAATGCGTCCAGCCTCCGCGATGCCACCTGTTGAGGATCGAGGAGACGGAGAGATCCTGCCGCAGCATTGCGGGGGTTGGCGAAGAGTGGCTCGCCTTGTTCTTCTCTTTCCTTGTTGATTTTGTTGAAGGAAGCAAAGGGTAAATAGATTTCTCCTCGGACTTCGACTTCACGTGGATTGTCGATTTCCAGGGGAAAACTCCTTATGGTCTTCACGTTGGAGGTGACATCGTCTCCTCGAAAACCATCACCGCGCGTGACGGCTTGGGTGTATTTCCTATCCCGGTATACGACAGAAATGCCCAGGCCATCTATCTTTAATTCTGCCACATATTCTATTTTCTGGTGGGGAAGAAGCCTTTTTATTCTTCCTTCGAATTCTTTTAATTCCTCAACACTGTAACAGTTGTCCAAGCTAAGCATGGGAGTACCGTGGGCGACAGAGGCAAATCCTTCGATAGGCTGTTCGCCAACTCTTTGAGTGGGAGATTCAGGGGTGATGAGCTCGGGAAATTGAGATTCCAGCTTTTCGAGCTCTTTGACCAGAAGGTCGAACTCATAGTCGGAAATCTGAGGATCATTATCCACATAGTATTTTTTTTCGTTATATTTTATATCTTCCCTCAGGTTCTTAATTTTTTTTCCTGCTTCTTGCAAAGAAAGGGACTTCATGGCTTTGCTTCCTCCCAAAAGGATGTCAAGGGATGTTCTTTTCCCCTCATCCTGCCTATAGATAATATATTAGGTCAGGGAAAAGTGCAATCGGGTGGAATCAGGAAGATGGAGGATTAGAGAATAATATTTAACTGATGCCTAATCTTTTCTTGGCTTGATCGATGAGCTTTTGAAATTCTGCCAAGGCTTCCTTTTGTTCGGCCTCTAGTTTCTTGATGGCTGCTTCTTCATTCTTGATTTTTGCCAGGGTTTCTTTCATTTCTTTTTTTTCCTGGTCGCTCAGGTCCTCCTCAACTTTCTCTCCGAATTTCTTGTTGAATTCTTCTGTGAGAGCATCCAGTTCTTCGGTTTTTTCCTTAAGCTCTTTGACCTTCTCGTTGTAGTTGAGTTTGCTGTTTCCTGTGAAGAATAGCCTTTCGGCCAGGGACATGGCTTTTTCAGAATTTTTGGGGGAGAGGAAGCTGGCATCCAGCAAGTATTTTATAGCTTCTGGCTGGAAAGATGGATCTTTTTTTGCCTTTCCGGCCAGGATGATTCCTATATTGTAGGCAATTTCACCGCTTTTTTGTTGGCCGTAGGCCTGTTTGAAATAAGTGAGCGCTTCGTCTTTTTTCCCAGTTCGATAGAGAGTCTTGGCATAGAAAAGGCAGCTGGCGAAATCTTTTAAAGTATCACAGGCCACTCGAAAAGCTTTCTCTGCATCATTGTAAAACTTGAAATCATAAAGGGATTTCCCTACCTTCATTAGATCATTGGCGATCTGTTTATTTTTTAAGATTTTGAAAGAATTTATGTATGAATCGACCGAGCCCTTAAGGTCCTTGTTCTTCTCCAAGGCTTGGGCTTGGGCATAATACCCAGCTCCCATAAGCTGATTCCATTGTTCTGGAGGCTCAGGGGTAGATTCTTTATTCTTGTTCGCTTTGCTGATTTGGACAACCTGAAGGGCATAGTTTTGGGCTTTATCTAGATTTTGACCGAGGCTGCTGTATATTCCTGAAAGTACGATGTAGATCTGACACTTGGTAAAATCATCCAGGCCGCCGAGCGCCAAGGCCTTTTCTCCGTAGCTTATGGTTTCATTTGGCGTCTTACCCTGATAAGGAGTGAGACAGAGCTGAGCATAAACATGATTTTCGTATTTTGTCCCCTTACCTCCGTATGAGTTGATATATTCCTTTAGAAGCTTAACTTTCTGAGCAGTATCAGGTGTGGTGACAGCCTTGATGTACAGTTCATCAGCCGTGTTTTGGCCGAGAAGGGAAAAAGGCAGGATAAAGAGGATGAGGACAACTATGGTCAGTGTTCTTCCTTTCATCTTATGACCTCTCTACAGAATTTTATGCATAATAGCCTGACATGAGATAAAAGTCAATATCTGAAATATTATTACCAAATAAATGGTAGCAAAATATGTGCCAAATTTAAATCTCGGCTTGGCGAGGATGGATAGGAACCGGAGCTGTGTCTAATTATATCCCTCATCATAGAAATGGATGTTTCCTTCTCTATCATTGAGATAGAGATGTTTCAACTCTTACCTTTTTGGACTTTTTAGATGACATTGTATAGAATGAGTCCATGGCTCCGGAGAAAGATTTCTCCTCCCTTTTCATGAGGGCTTTTGGAAGGTCATTCCGAAGGTCTGTTCCTTTGAGCGAATATTCCCATTTCAAGATAGGCGGTCGAGCCGATTACTTTTTCGAAGCCGAAACACTCGCGGAACTGGTGAGAGCTGTCAAGATCTGCCGTAAATCCAATTTTCCCTATTATGTCATAGGAGCAGGCTGCAATCTTTTATTTGATGATCAAGGATTCCGCGGTATCATCATCAAGAACGCAGCCAAAGGTATAAGCCTGAGAAAGGAGAGAGGAGAGGTAGAAGCCTTGTCAGGTACATCGTTGAATGAGCTTGTTGATTTTTGTCTGCAGAGAGGCTTAGCCGGTGTCGAAATTTTAGCTGGAATTCCAGGAACTGTGGGAGGAGCTGTCTTCAGTAATGCTGGAGCGTTCGGGAAGAGCATGGGAGATCTTTTGAAGGAAGCCATTCTCCTCGATGAAGAAGGTAAAAAGATAAGGGTCAGCAGGGATTATTTTGCATTTGATTATAGGGACAGTTTTCTCAAGAGAAAACATCTTCTTCTGTTGAAGGCTGTCTTTATCCTTCAACCAGGTGAGAAAGAGAGGATAAAAGAGACCATCGAGGAAAATCTCAAGAGCAGAGAAAACAAGCATCCGCCCCAGAATACAGCCTATGCCGGAAGTTATTTCAAGAATCCTGTTTTTCCCGATGGGAAGAAAGTTGCAGCTGCCTATCTTCTGGACCAGGTTGGAGCCAAGGCGCTTAAAGTCGGTGGGGCAGCCGTCTCCAGCTTACATTCCAATTTTATCATTAACCAGGAGAATGCCTCTTCCAGAGATATTCGGGCTTTGGCCCAGGAATTGAAAGGCCGGGTGAAAGATAAATTCAACATCGAGCTTGAGGAAGAGGTCATTTATCTTCCAGCAAGCTCATCAATGCCTTGATTTTTTGAGAAGAAAGCTTTCCCTCTTTTCTGGCGATTTCCAAGGTTTGTTTAGCGAGAGTAATGTAGACCTCTTGATAGAGCGGGAAACAGCGCAAGGCCTGGATATGTTTTTCTATCGAACGCCGGTCTCCTCTAACCAGAGGCCCGGTCAGAGAGGACTCGATGTTAAATTTTTTTACATTATGTAAAGTACCTTTCACCAGCGGGAAGAGAATCTGGAAGGATTCTTCTTTAAGTCCCATCTGCTGGAGAAGAGAGGTGGCTATCTCCAGCAGGGCCACAAAAAAATTGGAGGCGATGCTGCAGGCCGCGTGGTAGAGCGGTTTGTCGGAGGCCTCAAGGATGATGACTTTCCCACCAAGATGACGCACCATTTCCTTGCCTAGAGACAAGGATTCCGCACATCCTTCCAGGCCAAAATAGATACCCTTAAACTGGCTTTCCTCGCTTCTCTTGGAAGGAAAAGACTGGACAGGATGGAAGGAAGCGGTGAAGGCCCCTTTCTTCCTCAAAGGAGAGAGAATTCGAGAGGGATGAAGGCCGCTGCAATGAAAAACGTATCTCTCTGACCAATTGAAATCTGAGCGGGAAAGCTCTTTGGCAACCTTCGCGATCTCTTCGTCCGGAACACAGATGAAAACAATCTCTCCTTTACTTGCCGTTTCCCTGTTATCGGTGAGCGCTCTTCCCTGTCCGATGATTTTTCGACTCTCTCTTGCAGAAGAGATGCTTTTGCAGGTTATGGCTTTTATCGTGTATCCTTTTTTCCTGAACGCATAACCCAGGGAAGTGCCCAATCTGCCGGCACCGATTATAGCGATATCCATCATTTCCTCCTCTCAAAAATTTTGCTCCAATGGTCTATTTCGAGAGGCGAAAGTATGATCTCTTCTTTTTTCATCTCCAAAGATTTCCTGTATTCTTTGAGCGAAGCTTTTAACAGGCGATGAAATTCTCTCGAGTTGAGGGATTTTGCTCCCCTGGCCTTGGTAAAACGGCGGATCTCGCGGTCAGAGCTGACCACAAAGAATCTCCTCAAATATGTCTGTTTCTCGATGATTCGTTTTATCACCTGGTCTGCATTTTCCTCTAAAGACGGGAAAATGACAGTCAGCGATTTTTTCTGGAGCTTGTCAGTTTCCAAATCTGGAAGAGGGGGGCCATCAAAGACCAGATAGATTTTTGTCTTTTTCAGGTGCTTGAAAATCAACAGCTGTGAGATCAAGATGTACTTGCTTTTTGGCTCTCTGAGATGTGAGGGCCAGAGGTAACCGATTAAGTTGTTGCCATCGATTAGATATGCCACTTGCGGGGTGGTCCCTCAATCATGGGCGTTTTGGCATCACAAGGTATAGGATTCTCCTGGCTTGAGGATGATAACCTCTGCCATGTTTCCGACTCTCTGTTTGAACTCCTCAGGATTGGATTCGATTATGGGGAAGGTTCCGTAATGGATGGGGATCACTTTTTTGGTTTGGATAAATTCCACGGCTTTCACAGCAGAAGGCACACCCATGGTATAACGATCTCCTATGGGAATAAAGCTCAAATCGGGCTTGAAGAATTCGGCGATAAGCTTCATATCATAGGTGAGGCCTGTATCGCCGGCGTGATAGAGGGTCTTTCCATCCAATTCAATAACCACGCCTGATGGATCCCCTTTTTCGGCTGAATGGAGAGCGGTGACCATATGGACGGTGACTCCCTTGGCTTCCACTGTGCCTCCTATGTTCATCCCCTCTGTTTTTATGCCCTCTGCTTCAGCCTCCACAGCCACTTCATGGATGGAGACCAGGGTGGCTGCTGTTTTTTTACAGATGGCGAAGGCATCTCCGAGATGATCGCTATGATAATGGGTGACCACCACTACATCTGCTTCTGTGATTTCTTCGGGGGTAATAGAGGCAGCAGGATTATCAGTTAAGAAGGGATCGATATATATTGTCTTTGAGCCCTTGATTTTAACTGCTGAATGTCCTAACCAGGTGATTTCCATTTTTTACCTCCTGTGGTAATTTTTTTCCCGGATAAATTATGCTTTTTCCCAGACTATCCGGGAGGCCAATGCATCCTTCTTCCTCCCAGTAAATGCAGGTGTATGTGGAAGACTTCCTGTCCAGAGTCCCTCTCGGTGTTGAGTACGATCCTGTAGCCGCTTTGGGCGATCCCTTTTTCCTCTGCAATCTGGCGAGCCTTAAGAAGAAGATAGCTGAGAATTTCCTTCTTTTCCTCTGGAATTGCGTTTAAGGAACCGAAGTGTTCTTTGGGGATAAGCAGGATATGGGTGGGTGCCTGAGGGTTGATGTCGTTAAAGGCAAGAATGTCCTTATCTTCATAAACAATCTTTGAGGGAATTTCTTTATTGACGATTTTGCAAAAAATGCACTCGTCCATTTTTATGGTGTCTCCCTGTCTTTTATCCTCTCTATCTGGGCGCCTATGGATTTCAGCTTCTCCTCGATTCTCTCATAACCCCTGTCCAGGTGTTCAACCTCGTTGATCATGGTTTCTCCGCTGGCGATCAATCCAGCCAGGACGAGGGAAGCTGAGGCCCTCAGGTCTGTGGCTATGATCTCTGCCCCTGAAAGGGGAGTTTTTCCTCTGACTATGGCTTTATCACCGGAGACTTCGATAGAAGCTCCCAGACGCAAAAGCTCGTTTATATGGCTGAACCGCCGGTCAAAGATGGTCTCTGTTATGATGGATGTGCCTTCCGCCTGAGTCATCAACATGATGAACTGGGCCTGCATATCGGTGGGAAAGCCTGGATATGGAGAGGTGGTCACATCCTGCGGCCTGATCCGGGGGCTTCCTTTGATTCTGAGAGAATTGAGGTTTAATTTTTCTATCACTGCTCCTGAGTATCTCAGCTTTTCGATGATGGTGTCGAGATGATCGGTCCGGACCTTGGTGAGGGAGAGGTCCCCTCGAGACAAAGCACCTGCCACCAGGAAAGTGCCGGCTTCGATACGGTCAGGGATGATTTCATGGACGGCACCTCCCAGATCATCCACTCCCTTAATCCGGATGGTCTCCTCACCGACTCCATCGATTTTCGCTCCCATTTTCAGCAGAAGCTCGCAGAGATTGGTTACTTCCGGTTCGACGGAACAGTTTTTAAGGGTAGTCTCTCCCCGAGCCAGGGAAGCGGCCATGATCAGGTTTTCTGTCCCGCCTACGGTTTTCTTCTCGAATTCGATCTCCGAACCCTGAAGCCTTCTCGCTTCAGCCTGGATATAGCCGTGCTGGAGACTGATGGTAGCCCCCAGTTTTTCCAGGCCGTGGATATGAAGGTCTATGGGACGAGAACCGATGGCGCAGCCTCCGGGTAAGGCAACAACAGCTCTTCCCCGCCTGGCAATCAAGGGGCCGAGGACAAGGATGGAGGCTCTCATCGCCCGAACCAATTCATAGGCGGCTTCTTCTGAGCGGATCTTTCTGGTTTGGATGGAGAGAGAATTTTTCTTGATGCTGTAATCTGCTCCCAGCTCTTTCATCAAGGTCAGGATGGTGAAAACATCTTTCACTCTGGGTGTGTTTTTCAGCTTTATCTTTTCCCGCGTCAGGAGAGAGGCGGTGATGGCTGGAAGCACTGCATTCTTGGCTCCGCTGATTTTTACTCTTCCTTTGAGCCGAAGGTTATGATTTCCCAGAATTCTGATCTTATCCATATAGTGTAATTCTAAAATAATATCTCTGAAAATTCAATGTGTTGACTTATCCGGGATTGTGTTTTATTAGTGAGGAAAGGAGGTCTCATGGGAATTTCGAGGCGAAATTTTATGAAGAATCTAAGCTATGGGTTTGCTGCCGCAGGGTTAGGCAGGAAATCCGGATCCTTTTCTTTTCCTCAGAAGGAGGGCTCGGAAAGCCTGCTGATTAAGAACCCAGACCATCCCCAGGAAGCGGCATTCGACCGGCTTCCCCTCTCATGGTACAAGAAGACAGTGAGCCGGCTGAAGGAGAAAGTTGCCGAGAAGGGCATTGAAGCGATTATCCTTCAAAATCGGTGGAACCTGATCTACTTTACCGGACTCTTTCATAGTACTACGGAACGTCCCTTCTATGTTCTCTTCCCGGTCAAAAAGGATGCGATCTACTGGTATCACCCGGGTCTGGATAGAGACCTGGTTTCGTCCTGGTGGTCTACAGAGAATGATTACTACTTTGACTATCTCCATGCCGAGGGAGGTTTTCCTGAAAAGGGAAAAGTGGTCCAGGGGAAAACCGTTGATCTTTTTGAGTGGCTGCTCGAAGGATTGAAAAAGAGAGGATATGCCGATAAGGTCATCGGAGTGGACAAAGAATTTCCTCCTTCCAGGATGAAAAAGATCAAGAAGATCCTTCCTCAGGCCAAGTTTGTCGATATCAGCCAGGCCTGCCTCAAGATGAGGATAGTCAAGACCCCCGAAGAGATCGCTCTCACTCAGAGGGCCATGAATTACTTCAGCAAGATCCACGCTTTTGCTCGTGATTATCTTCTGGAAAAGGGGACAGATGCCACAGACTTTGAGGTGGGACATGCGGCTTCAGAATACGGCACTGATCTGATCATGAAGGATGTAAAGAGAGACGGTAAGCCTCACAATGCCGTGGGAATTTCCGTGCACATAGGCTGCCGCACAGGTGTGGCCACAGCCTATCCCCATCCCAACCAGTTCTTCCACAAGAGGATCGAAAAAGGTGATGCTTTGCAGATATCTGGCGTGGTCAGGGTTGGAGGCTACGGAGGGGAGCTCTACCGCTATTTCCAGATCGCTCCCTGGGACGCTCATCGGGAGAAGCTGTGGCAAGTGGTGACCGACTGTGTCCGGATCCAGGAGGAGGAGTCCATGGCTGGGAAGACCTGTTCTGAGCTGGCTTTCAAGATCCATCAGTACCAGGTCAAGAACGGAGTGGCCAAATACATCTATCATCGGCCTGCCCACGGAGAGGGGATGGAAGGGCACCAGGCACCCTGGCTCGCTCTGGGTGATTACACTGTTTTAGAAGAAGGGATGACCTTCAGTGTGGAACCTGGCCTTTATGATCCCGAGAATGGCTTTGGCTATAATCCCAGCGATAACCTGCTGGTGACAGAGAAGAAGGGAGTGCTGATGAGCAGCGTTCCCTACTCCAAAGCGTGGATGTTCTTGAAGCTTTAAGAATAGCAAGAGAGTCAGGTGTTGTGATAAGCTGGAGGATCAGTGTGTTTAGCGGAATAGAATTTTTTTGTAAGGAGGAAGTCCAATGAGAATGCTTATCGGAGAAAATTGGGTGGAAAAGGATGAGAAGATCGATGTCCGCAACCCCTACAATAACGAACTCATCGACACTGTTCCCTCCGCAGATAAGAGTGATGTGGAAGCCGCTTATCAGGCGGCTGAGCAAGGATACAGAATCAATCGCGATCTGCCCGTCCACCAGCGTATTTCCATCCTCTACAGGACAGCAGAAATACTCAGAGAACGCTCCGAAGAATTCGCCAAGACCATCGCCACTGAAGGAAGCAAAACCATCAAAGAGGCCAGAAAAGAGGCAAGCCGCTGTATCGATACCATCACCATCTCTGCCGAGGAGGCAAGGCGTGTGGTGGGAGAGACCGTGCCATTTTCGAGCCGAGAGGGATCTGAAAACAGAGTGGGCTACTACTACCGGTTTCCCATCGGAGTTATCCTGGCCATTACTCCCTTTAATGACCCTTTGAACCTGGTAGCTCATAAGGTAGGGCCGGCCATTGCGGGAGGAAACTCCGTAGTCCTCAAACCGGCCACTGTCACTCCTCTCTCTGCGCTTAAGCTGGGAGAGGCCATGATAGAAGCCGGCCTTCCCTGGAAAGTATTGAACATCGTCACCGGTTACGGCTCCAAAATCGGCGATGCCTTGGTCACGGATCCAAGGCCCAGGATGATTTCCTTCACCGGAGGCACCGAAGCAGGGCAGGAGATCGTTAAGAAAGCCGGGTTAAAGAAAATAGGAATGGAACTGGGGTCAAACTCTCCTGTCATCGTCATGGATGATGCAGACCTCGAGCAGGCTGTGGAGCTCTGTGTTTCAGGAGCGTTCTGGGCGGTGGGACAGAATTGTATCGGAGTGCAGCGTATCTATATCCACGAAAACATCTATGATCGCTTTGAAAGAGCGTTTGTGGAGCAGACCAAGAAGATGAAAATTGGTTACCAGCTGGATGAAGCGACAGACATGGGCCCTATGATCACAGAATCAGAAGCAGAGCGGGTGGAGAGATGGGTTAAGGAGGCCTCGGAGGAAGGGGCAGAACTTCTCTGTGGGGGGCGCAGAAATGGGACACTCTTTGACCCCACGGTCTTTAAGAATATGCCCGACCAAGCCAAGCTGAACTGCGAAGAAGTGTTCGGTCCTGTGGTCAGCCTGTATAAAGTCTCTTCCCTTGATGAGGCCATCTCATCAGCCAACAGCGTCAAGTACGGCCTGCATGGCGCGATTTTTACCCGTTCCCTCACCCGTGCCTTCAAAGCTATCAAAGAGCTTGATGTGGGAGGGGTGATGGTCAACGACTCCACAGATTACCGCATCGATATGATGCCTTTTGGAGGAGTGAAGTGGAGCGGGCTGGGAAGAGAAGGAATCAAATTTGCTCTGCTTGAGATGACCGAACCCAAGGTTGTCTGCTTTAACCTCTAGGCCTTAAACAGAGCGGAGGGCCTGGTCGAGATCCCTGATAATATCATCCGGATCTTCGGCTCCCACGCAGAGCCGTATCATCTGAGGGGGGACATCCGCCATTTGGCGGGCTTGCTCGCCTTGCTGGAGATGGGTGGATATGGCCGGGATTGTGGCGATACTTTTGATCCGGCCCAGGTCCCCTGCTCTCATGATTATCTTGAAGCTGTCGAAGACTTTGCGGGCGTTTTGAGCAGGACCATCCACCCGGAAGCTCAACAGGTGGCCGTAGCGGTTTATCTCGTTTCCCTCTCCGTCGTCCGAATCAACCAGTTTCATGTATTTTCTGGCCAGATCGTGGAGAGGGAAGCTGGGAAGTCCCAGATAGTCGACCTGGTATACTCTAGGATGCTGGCTGAGGAATTCAGAAACCTTCTCTGAGTTCTGGCTTAGAAGATCCATTTTCGATCGCAGGGTGCGCAGGTCGTTCAAGGTAAAAAGAGCATTCATCGGAGATGCTGCCGGCCCGTTATCGCGGAAGGGAAGAAACTTTATGTATTCAGCGAACCTTTCTCTGAAAAGCGGATTGTCATTCCTGACTTTGGTGGTGATGGGGTTGCGGCTGATCAAAGCCCCTCCCATGGCCAGTCCCCCTGAAGTCATGGATTTGGTGAGGGAATGGATGACCAGATCTGCTCCATAGGCGATGGGTCTCATCAGGGCAGGAGTGGCACAGGTGGAATCGATGATGAAGGGAATATCCCAGGAGTGGGCCAGATCTGCCAAGGCCTTCACATCGCAGAAAGCCTGTTGAGGATTGCTCGGCGCCTCTGCAAAGAGAAAGCGTGTGTTGTCATCGATTTTTGCCTTCCATTCTTCTATGTCCTCTGGATGGTGCACCCATCGCACATCGATTCCCCGTTCTTTCATCTTGCGGATCGAGAAATGCTGGTAAGTGCCTCCATAGATTTGGATGGATGAGACAAAATTTATTTCTTCTGGGCCTTGTTTTTGCTTGACCAGCAGGGCATCCACAGCCAGCATGATGGCTGACATCCCGGAAGCCGTCACCACACAGGAGGTCTCGCAGCCAGTTTGGTACCCTTCAAGAAGAGCCAGAAGACATTCCAGATAGTAGGTAGTTGGATTGGCAAAACGCGTGTAGCACCAGGTAGGGATGAGATAGGCTAAAGCGGCTTCCAGCTCATCAGAATCGCGGTAGGCCTGTGCTGTTGAAAGGTAGAGAGGCTCTATGACAGCCCCCTGGTTCTGGCTCAGAGCTTCCTCCACTGTGTAGAAGCCGTGGACTGCTATGGTGTCGAACTTAAGTTTTTTTACCCGCTTCAGCTCTTCCTGTTTTTGAGCCAGGAATTTTTTGGCTTGTTCAATGTACTTCTGAACACCGGGTGAATATTTTTGCTCCTTGCTCATGCGTCCATCTCCTTAGAAAAGGCCACTTGCTTTTTTTTAAAAAAAGAGAGCTGTTTGTCCCTTTTTCCTTATCTCTGGTCTTGATGCCGCTTGATAACTTTGCTTAACCTTCTTACTCCCTCGGCAATCTGGTCCTTGGTGGGGTAAGAAAAATTGATTCTCATGGTATTGAAGCGGCGAAAGTCTTGAGGGTAGAGCACCTCTCCCGGGACGAAAGCCACATTCTCTTCGATGGCTTTGTAGAAGAGGTCGGTGGTGTTGATATTTTCCGGGCCTGTGATCCAGAGGAAGAGTCCCCCTTCGGATTTTGTCCACTTGACCACCATTTCTTCGGGAAAATTCTCTTCCAAGGCCTCGAGGAAGAAATTCAGCTTCTCGGAGTTGTACTTGATGACTTTATCGAAGTGGGCATCCAGGTCATATTCGCGCAGAAAGGCTGTGCAGATATCCTGGTTGAGCTTTGGAGTGTTGAGTGTGTTTCCTCCCTTTATGAAAGTGAATTTCTGGATAACCTCCGGAGGACCGATGTTGAATCCCACGCGAAGGCCAGGGCAGAGGATCTTGGAGAAGGTGTAAATGCCGATGACATTTCCCTGGTTTTTGTCCAGAGAATAAATAGAGGGGATGGTCTCTCCTCTGTAGCGCAGCTCCCTGTAAGGGCTGTCCTCCACGATGGGGATTCCAAATTTTTTGCCCAGGGAAAGAAGGGAAAGCCTTTTTTCAAGGCTCATGGTTATCCCGGAGGGATTCTGGAAATCAGGAACCACATAGATGAACTTGGGCTTTCTGCCCCGGTTGATGGATTGTTCTATCTCCTGCTCCATGCCTTTAACATCAGATCCATCCTCCTCGATATCGAGGGCGATGTATTTGGCATCTTCCATCTCGAAGGAAGCCAAAGCGCCTCCGAATGTGGGAAGATCTGAAACGATTAGATCTTGGGGTTCCAGGAAAAGCCTGCCTATCAGGTCGATGCCGTGCTGTCCGGAGGTGGTGATGAGAATATTTTCTGGTTCGATGTGGATATCGTCCCGCTTAAGGTATTCGATGACCGCCTCTATCAGATCATCTTCTCCGGGAACTGAGGAATACTGGAGTACCTGATCCCAGTCTTGTTTGAGTGATGTCTCTGCAGCCTTGCGGATAAGGTCGAGAGGAAAGACATCCGGGCTGGGCAGACCTCCTGCGAAAGAGATGACTTTAGGATCACTGATATAACCCATCATTTTTCCTATGGTATATCCCTCGTATCCTTGCATGATTTTGGTGAATAATTCTTTCATTGCGTCCCTCTAGAAATTTCTTTCATTTGATTTTATAACGATTGGGATCGTCAAAGACATCTATCACATGAACCCTGGTCAGGAAAGTTGCTGAATGCACAACCCCTTCAGGGATGAAATACCAGTCTCCCTTGCTGTAAACCTTGGTTTTCTTTCCGATGGTCAGCCTCATTTTTCCTTCCACCACCAGCCCCCATTGAGCGCAGTGAGAGTGGGGAGGGACTACTCCTATGGGAAGGATATCGAAAAAAACCACTTGCTTATCTTTGCTCTGGATGGCCCAGCCTCTTATTCCTTCCAGAGGTGTATCGATTTCTGGAAGTTCTCTGATTATTCCTGGATAGAATGTTTGGTCCTGTTCTTTTTTTGGATTCTTCATCTCACCCTTCCTTTTGGAGACAGCCTCCTCATTAGTTGTCCCCGTTTACAACAGTCCTTTCACCCATCCGCCGTCGACCTGAAGAGAAACTCCGGTAATGTAGGAGGCTCTCTCCGAGGCCAAAAAGGCCACAGCATCGGCGATCTCCTCCGGCCTGCCCAACCTTCCCAGAGGAATGTTCTCTTCCACAGCGCGGTAGAAGTCTTCTTCGCTCCCTTTTCCTTTCTTGGCGAATGCCCTGGCCAGCTCTTCGACTCTTTCCGTCCTGGCGTAACCCGGACAGACCGAGTTTACCGTGATTCCATGGGGGGCCAACTGCTCTGAGAGGGATTTGGAAAAGCCCAGAACTCCAGCCCTTGCCGTGTTGGAAAGAATCAGGGTTTTCAAGGGTTGCTTGGCCGATATGGAAGTCATGGTAATGATCCGCCCCCATTTCTGTTTTTTCATCAAGGGCATCACTTCATAACAGAGATTAACCGTGCTCATAAGATTGAGCTCTAAGGCCTGCCTATAGTCGTCCACAGTAAAATCTTCCACCAAGCCTGCCGGAGGTCCCCCAGCATTGCAGACCAGGATATCCACAGCGGAAAACTCGTCCACTGCCTGTTGGACCATCTGTTTGACCTGATCTCTATCTGTAACGTCTGCCACGATGGCCTTAACAGCTCCTCCGGTTTCAGAGATGATTTCATCCCTTGTCTTTAAGAGCTTCTCTTTTCCTCTGGCGCAGATAAAGACCTTTGCTCCTTCCCTGGATAACCGGAGGGCGATGGCCTTTCCCAGGCCACGGCTGGATGCTGCCACCAGAGCCACTCTGTTTCTTATGCCCATATCCATCTAGTTTCTCCTGGTTTAGTCCCGATTTATTCTCTGTAGGAGATTTTGGCAAACCTTGTCTTATGGCCTCTTCTCATGATCTCCTTAGCGTCTTTGTCACAGCGGACACATTTATGATAGATCACATCGCCGATGAAATCCGCCTTCTCGTTTCTTTCTTCATCGGGGAGAAAATAGGCTTCCATGGTATCGTAGGGCCTCGACTCGCCATCGCTTTCGTATTTTATGGTCAGATCTTTTCCAGCATCGAGTACCTTATAGGCGTTCTCTGTCCAGTTGAAATCAGCTATTCCCAGGTCGGGATTGATCCTGAGATGGGCAGCTAGATAGATTTTGGGAAGGCCCGAGGCCTCGATCTCTTCTGCGCACTGGATGAACGTTTCCGGAGTGGCGGCGTTTCCGATGTTGATCTCGTAGATAGGTGTGGAGCCGTCATCTCGAATGTATTCTTTGAAGATGTTGAGCAGCATCCGCAGCTGGATGGTGTTCTGGGTGGAGAGCAGCATGGAGATTTTGAAGGAGAGGTTGGGAATTTCCCGGGCGTAATAGCAGGCTGCCACGATGGTTGACCAGCTGGGATTGAGGTAGAAATTCCCGCCTGTCTCGAGCGCGGCCCGGGTGATTCCGTCAAGATAAACGAGATGGTTGTTGTTTCCCACTTCCACCCCGCCGAGATTGCCGAAGGGAGTCCCCATATTCTTCAGGATGATCTGGTTTAAACCTTCACCCAGATCCCTTCTTTCGAATTTCTCGCCGGTGACTTTCTCCACTCTCAAAAACCTCTCCTCAGGAAGTGGGGTGCCCAGGAGGTTGGTGGAGCAGAACTTGCTTGCTCCTAGAATATTTTCAGCCATGGCCAGAGTTGCCAGAAGGTCTCCGCTGTAAACATAGTTCTCCGTCAGTCCGACCACAGAAATCATCTCGGTGGGAAAGAGCACATCCCCGTTCTCAGCCACTCTTTTTATGCAGTCAAAGGTGGGACGGGCTCCCTGAAAGCCGGAGACTTGAGCTGTGCAGATACCCTCCTTGCTGGTTGTGATTCCTTCTTTCTTTATAAAGTCCTCCACCTTGGCAAATTTCTTCACATATTCTTCTGCTCGCTCCAGCATTTCCCCGTAGCCTTTATCTGCTGCCGTCTTTTTCCTGGTCTGGTAATCCCTCATGGACTCTATTTTGCTGGAAATCTCTTTTGCCCCTCCGTAAGAGTCGATCAGGGCATCCATGGCTTTCAAGTCCTTATCCGATAAAAGCTTAAAATGCATGCTTTCCTCCTTTGAAGTCATAGAGAATCAGATATGTCTTTTGATTGGCTTTTTAAATTAAAAATATCAAGAAAAATAGATTTCGGCATGCTCAGTCTATTTTGAAAGATGACGGTGGATAGCCAGCATATCGGAGAGGATAGAATAACCAGTCTCTATCTTTCCTGCTCCTAGTCCCTGGATGGTGACCTTTCCCATCAGATCCAGATCAAAGGTCAGTGCGTTGTTTGCTCCCGTTACGCCGGCCAGAGGATCGGAAAGGGGAAGCTTTTGAGGCGAGACGCTGGCTTCCACTCCTGTTTTGTCTTTCCTGGCCGATGCGATAAGCTTGTACCTCATTCCTGAGGCGAGGGCTTCTTTGACGTCTTGTTTTGAGATGGAGCTTATTCCTTCTCTTTTTAGATCAGAAGGTTTGAGGTTGGCTCCCAAGAGGACATTGGAGAGGATGACGATCTTGGCCAGAGCATCGTAGCCTTCCACATCTGCGGTGGGATCGGCCTCTGCATAGCCCAATTCCTGAGCCAGGTTAAGGGCATCTTCATAATCCATGTCCTCCTCTTCCATTTTGGTCAGGATAAAATTTGTGGTTCCATTGAGGATGCCCTTTATCTCGTTGATCTCGTTTCCTTCCAGGCCGTTTTCGATAAGATGAAAGACTGGAGTACCGCTCATCACTGTGCCCTCAATCCTGAAGAAGACATTGTTCTTTTTGGCTATGGATTTAAGTTCTTCATAGTAGAGGGCGGCAGGGCCTTTGTTGGATGTCACCACATGTATCCCCGCCAGGAGAGCCTTCCGAACGTAGCTCGTTGCTGGCTCTGCTGTCTTTATATCCGTGTAGGTCAGCTCAGCAATGATATCCGCACCACATCGTTCGATCATCTCCAGGGGCTCCATGCCAGCAGCGGGATTCTCTTCTCCTTCCAGATAATCATCAACCTTTTTTCCTTCTCTCAACAGGGAAAGGAGCTTGGCCGGATTGATGCCTTCCGGGAGCAGGAGAGAGCCCTTGATTTTGTCTGAAATTGCGACCACTCTTGCCCGGAAGTCAAGACTCTCTGCCAGGTATCCGCCTTTCTTCTCCAGTATTTCCAGAAGTCCTTGCCCGACTGTTCCGCAACCGATTAGACCTATCTTGTACTCCATGTGTTATACCCCCTTAAAGTAGAATCCTCCCTCTGCAGGATTTAAAGCGTATTGAAGAAGAAAGCATGAAATCAGTTTGCTCGGCCTATCTGAAGAAGGAAGAGAGCAGCAGAAGACCTCTTCCGCTGCTCTCTCTGTTTCCTGGAAAGTAATCTACTCTGCTGTTTACTTATTGATCTGATCCGCAATCCAATCCGTAGTCACGCTCTTCGGTCTTTCGATAGCCAGTCCGAGAGCCCTGTCCCAGATCAGCGAGGAAAGAACTCCTATAGCTCGAGATGATCCGAAGAAAACCGTGTAAAAGTCAAACTCGGTTATTCCGTAGTGATAGAGGATACAGCCGGAGTGAGCATCAACATTGGGCCAGGGATTTTTCGCCTTGCCGTGTTCTTTCAAGATATCAGGGACGATCTCATAGAGAGCACTCACTGTTTGGAAGATTTCATCCTCGGGAAGATGTTTGAGAGCGAACTCGCGCTGGGCTACATATCTGGGATCGGTTTGGCGAAGCACAGCGTGTCCATATCCCGGGATAACCTGCCCTGCATTGAGCGTATCCCACACATATTTCTTCAGCTGTTCTTTGTCGGGGACGCCGCCCAGCTTCTCCATGAGGTCCATGATCCATCGGAGTACTTCCTGGTTGGCCAGACCATGGAGGGGACCGGCCAGGCCATTCATCCCTCCCGAGAGCGAATAGTAGGCATCGGAAAGGGCTGAACCGACAAGGTGAGTGGTGTGAGCAGAGACATTGCCGCCTTCATGGTCGCTGTGCAGCACGAGATAGAGCCGCATCAGCTCTTTGAATTCTTCTTTTTCGATGCCAATCATGTGGGCGAAGTTTCCTCCCCAATCAAGATTGGGATCAGCAGGGATATGCTCATCATTCTTGTAGCTTCTGCGGTAGATGTAAGAAGCGATATGCGGCAGCTTGGCCAGAAGGTTCATCACGTCTTCGTACATGGGATCCCAGTACTCCATCTTGCTCATTCCTTCTCTGTACTTTTGAGCAAAAATGGATTCCTTTTGAAGAGTAAGAATACCCAGGGAGAACTGAGTCATAGGATGAGTATCCTTAGGGATGGTTTTGAGGACATCGATAAGATAATCAGGAAGAGGGCTTCGCTTCTGCCACTCTTGGGTGATCTCCTTAACGTCTTCCTCGGTGGGGAGCTCGCCTGTCAGGAGAAGGTAGAAGATTCCTTCGGGAAGGGGTTCTTCTCCGCCTGGAGCCTTGGGCAGTTTTTGACGCAGTTGAGGGATGTTGAAGCCGCGGAAACGGATTCCCTCGAAAGGATCCAGAGCTGAGGTCTCTGTGACCATGCATTTAACACCGCGCATTCCACCATAGGCTTGGGCAACAGTGACATCGGAGATTTTGACATCCCCATGCTCTTTGAGAAGCGATGTAACTTTTCCACGCACGGGGTCGAGCTTTGAAGCGAACTTTTCCTTTAATGAAGCCATTTGAAAGATCCTCCTTTAAATTTTATAGAGAAATGTCCCGTGATTGATTCGACGGGTTATGAATATAACACTGTCAAAAGAACGTGTCAATGAAAATCGACTCGGGGCAAAGGAAAATCTGTGGGGACCGCTTTCCCGGACGGTCCTCCCTTTGCTTGCATTCAAAAAAATATTTAGATGATCTCATTCGTATTTATTATCGGATGCCATAAAAATAATTCCATTTGACATTTTTCGCCGGGAATTGTTTATTATTTAGAAGCAATTTCATAGAGGAGAAAAGAATGGTAGCCTTGTGGATTTTAATTATCCTCATCGCAGTGGTCTTGTTCTTTGCTATCGGGGTCTACAACCGCCTGATAAATTTGAGGAACCGTTGCGATAACGCCTGGGCTCAGGTCGATGTTCAGCTCAGGCGGCGCTATGACCTCATCCCCAACCTTGTGGAGACGGTCAAGGGTTACGCCAAGCACGAAAGGGAGGTTTTCCAGAATGTAACTGAAGCCCGCGCCAAAGCCATAAACGCAGGAACCGTGAAAGAACAAGGTGAAGCAGAGAACATGCTTACCGGTGCCTTGAAGTCTCTTTTTGCCGTTGTGGAAAATTATCCCGAGCTGAAGGCCAACCAGAATTTTCTGATGCTTCAGGAGGAGCTGGCCGGCACAGAAGGTAAAATCGCCTATGCCCGTCAATTCTACAATGATTCGGTGATGAAGTTTAACGTTAAGCAGGAAGTCTTCCCCTCCAACATCGTGGCCAATATGTTCAACTTCAAAGAGAAGGAATATTTTGAGATCGAAGAGCCCGAAGCCAGAGCCCCTGTGGAGGTGAAATTCTAGGCTGAGTCTTTAGAGAGCGAACACCCGGCATCAAATGTATGAACAGATCTCCCGCAACAAGTGGAAATCCTTTTTCCTGGTCCTTTTTTTTCTCTGCTTGATCTTTGCTCTGGCCTGGGCTTTTGGAGAGCTCACGCACTTAGGCCCTTATGGATTGGTCTTGGCTGCTGTTATCGCAGTAGCGATGACATGGGGGAGTTATTATGCCAGTGACAAGATCGTCCTGGCAATAAGCCGGGCCAAGCCAGTAGAGAAAAAGGATTATCCTTATCTCTACAATGTTGTGGAGGGATTGGCCATCGCCGCTGGCCTTCCCAAGCCTCGCTGTTACATCATCGATGACACAGCGCCCAATGCTTTTGCTTCTGGGCGAAATCCTGAACATTCCGTGATTGTGGTGACCAAGGGACTGCTGGAAAAGCTGAACCGGGCCGAACTGGAAGGGGTCATCGCCCATGAAATGTCGCACATCAAAAATTATGATGTCCTGGTGCAGACACTGGCCGTTGTCATGGTCGGAGTTGTGGTCCTGCTCAGCGACTGGATACTCCGAAGCTTCTTTTGGGGTGGCGGAAGGAAAAGAGGAAGGAGCAAGGGCAAGGGGAGCGGTGCCGAAATCATTATAGTTGTCGGTCTGGTGCTGGCTGTTGTGTCGCCGCTTGTTGCCCAGTTGATCCGGCTGGCGATTTCAAGGAAGAGGGAATTCCTGGCTGATGCGAATGGTGCGCTTCTTACCCGCTATCCTCCTGGACTGGCTTCTGCCCTCAGGAAGATTTCCGCAGATCGAGAGCCTTTGGAAGCAGCCAACAAAGCCACCGCTCACCTCTATATCATAAATCCCCTTCTGGAACACAGAGGGAAGGTGAACAAACTCTTCAGTACTCATCCTCCTGTCGAAGAGCGAATCGCCGCCCTGGAGAAGATGTA
>CAYVAT010000014.1:0-48840 GCA_964449165.1 uncultured Eubacteriales bacterium
GTGAGGACTGAACGGGCATGGTTCCTCTCCTACTTTCCTCGCTGGGGAAATCAGCTTGCTGGTCCCTCACCCTTTTCACGGTAATAAGGATGCTTCCTCTACTCTTAAAGAATTTGACAGAGTCTTTTTTAACATGTAAATTTGTTTTAGCCATCTGTGATCTATCATAAGGTTTAAAGGAGGAGTTCTCATGAAATTCAATACAAGAAAAGCAATGATCATCTTTATTCTCCTTTTGTTTTCTTCCTCTGGGCTTTTCTCACAGGAAATGGATTCCTCATCAGTCATGGAAGTGAGCAAGGAAGGAGTTGTGTCCTTCGTCACCTATGGAGAGGATAAGGTTGTGATATCCAGGGCCACAGGAATTGTTATCGGCCAAAATGTTATGGTTACAGCTTATCATACGGTTAGTGCGATCGCCTCAGCAGAGGGAAGAAATTATGATGGTAAGAAAGTCAAGATCGAGGGGATTTTGGATGTTGACAGGAATTTTGATATTGCCACAGTAAAAATAAAGGGAAAGCTGAAACCTTTGATTATCGGAAAATCTGAGGAGCTGGCTGCGGGAAAAAAGATTATCGCCCTTGGAGGCAATGAATCAGGAGATATTATTTTCTCCGAGGGAGAGGTTAGGAATTTCCTGAATCTCTCATTAACAGAAAGAGTCATCAGCACATCTCTTGCCGTGCCAGATACTTTTTGTGGAGGCCCGCTCTTGGATATGAACGGGAAAGTTATGGGAATGATCATCTTTTTGGATAGAGGATCAAAATTTGTCCTTCCCTCAAACACCTTGATAAAGCTCTCCAAGCAGGGGAAAGAGACCAAATTTAAAAACTGGAAGTACGAGGATTACTTTTCAACTCTGGAAGGAGCTTCTCTTGCCGGACGAGTGTTTGCTTTAATGGACGAGACGGGGAAAGCGCAAAGGTTTCTGGAAAAAGTCATACAATTTAATCCGCGGGATGTTGAGGCTCATGCTCTTCTCTCTTCAGTTTACACAAAAGAAAGAAATTATGAAGCCGCTATTTCCTCTTTCAAAAAGGTCATTGAGCTGGATAATACTCGTGACAGTGCTTATTATGGTTTAGGGATTGTTTATTTAAGGACGAGGGATTACCAGGAAGCTATTTCTGCTTTGGAGAAGGCGGTTGAGCTTAATCCTGACAACAAGGAAGCCTACTCCTACATAGGAAATGCCTATGAAGAGCTCAAGGATTTTGCCAAAGCAGCCGAAGCTTATGAGAAGTATGTGGTTTCTTCCCCTGAAGACCCATGGATGGGTTATCTGCGTCTGGGATTGAGCCGGATGGAATTGAAAGAATATGAAAAAGCGGCCGAAGCCTTCCTTAAGGCCTTGGAAGTGAAACCTCAAGATATCAAAACTAACTACAACCTTGCTCAAGCCTACCAGAATGCGGGCCATTACCAGGAGGCAGAAGAAATTTATAAAAAATTGGCTGAGCTCAATCCTGAAGATGCGCCCATTTATTACAGAACAATTCTCATGATGTATGATCAAGCGGGTCAACAGGACCAAGCTATCGAAGCTGCCAGGAAGTTAATTCAACTGAACCCAAAAAGCGAGATCAATATCTATAATTTGGGAATTATGTATATGAAACTGGAAAGGTATGATGAGGCCATCCAGACATTTCAGGATGTGCTGGCCGTCAATCCCAATTATGAGTCATCCTACTATATGATCGGATTCTGCTATTCTAAACAGAAGAAATATCAAGAATCTGTAGAGGCGTTTAAAAAATTCGTAGAGCTTGACCCGAATAGTGCTGATGGGTGGTTCAATATCGGAGTAGGCTACATGCTCCAGAAAAAGTTCTCGGCTGCTCTAGAGCCTCTTCAAAAAGCCGTTGAGCTCAAGCCAGATAATGCCTCGGCTCAATATAATCTCGCCATCACATATCTCAATCTAAAGGACAACTACAGTGCACGGCAAGTCTATGACGTGCTCCTCACCATTGATCCAGATCTTGCGGAAAAACTGAAAAAATTGTTACGGTAATGCCACCTTGCTCAGGCAAAGATCAGGCTTAGTCTCTTCTGAAAATCCTTACAATCCAAGTTGTTGAGGAGAGGTTGAGTTATGGATAAAGCAACTCTAATGGAAGATCTAGTTGCTGGCTATAAAGCCAAGCATCAGCAGTCAGAGAAGATCTTTAACAGAGCATCTCAATATCAAATCAGAGGCGGAAGCCACAACCTCCGCTTGTTTGATCCTTTTCCCTTCTATATCTCATCTTGTAGCGGTTCTCGGATCAAGGATGTCGATGGTAACACCTACGTTGATTTCTGGCAGGGACATTTCGCCAATGTATTAGGACACAACCCAAGGTTTATCCTAGATGTCCTCAGAGATTATTTCCAGAGTGGCCGGGGATTAACCACGGGATTTCCCGAGGCTCATCAGGGAGAATTGGCAGCCCTAATCCTTGAACAGATAAGAGCTGAGAAAATTCGTTTCACTACCAGCGGAACACTGGCCACTATGTATGCCATCATGTTGGCCAAAGCTTTCACTCAGAGGGAGCTGGTGATGAAAGTGGGAGGAGGATGGCATGGTGCCCATCCCTATGCTCTGAAGGGAATTTCCTCTTATGAACAAGGGCTTGACCAGATCGAGTCCGCGGGTTTGCCTGCCGGAATGGATTCCATGATTCTGGTTTCGCGGTTCAATGATCAAGAAGATCTTGAGCAAAAATTCAGAGACTACGGTGACCAAATCGCTTGTTTTATCATAGAACCTTTTATCGGAGCTGGAGGTTTTATCTTTGCCACAAAGGAATACCTTCAAAGAGCCAGAGAACTTACTCTGAACAACCATTCCCTCCTGATTTTCGATGAGGTGGTATCAGGATTCAGGTTTCATCCGGGTGGAGTTCAGACACTGTATGGGATCAAACCAGATTTGACTGTCCTGGGCAAGGCCGTAGGAGGGGGGATGCCTCTCAGTGCAGTTGCCGGTAGAGAGGATGTGATAAAGCTCTGTGGACCGGAGGCAAAAGCAGATAAAAGAGTGAGGTTTGATGGAGGAACATTCTCTGCTCATCCTGCTGTCATTCTGGCAGGAATCACCTCTATTCAATATTACATTAAACATGCTTCGGATATCTATCCCAGAATAGGCAGGCTTGGGGAGAAAGTCCGCACAGCCGTTGAAGAAATCTTCTTAGCACATGGATTCCAGGTCAGTTGTACGGGTGGAGGTAATGCCATTGCTGAGCATAGCTCTCTGGTGGGGGTTCAATTTCTCCGTGGCAGTGCCAATCGATTATCTTCTCCCGAGGAGGTTTGGAATCCAGAAGTCTGTGATGTGGAGATGAGAGAAAAAATTTTTAAATTGGCCATGCTTGAGGAAGGTTTTAACGTTTTCCACGGCTATGGTGCAGTTTCTTCATCTCATACCGATGAGGAAATCCAGGCATCTCTGGATGCAGTGGAAAGGATTGCTCAGAGGTGGGAAAAATACAATATTCCACAAGGATAAGACATGTCACTATTCTTTTAAGGTCAGAATATATCTGATGCGCTTTTTAAGGGGAACGCGGAATACTTTCCCTTCCAAGATTGATTCGATAAAGAGGAGCTGTTCATGGAAAAAATCAATGTTTTGATCTATGGATGTGGCGTTATGGGCCGCAAAATCGCTCAGGCATTGGATGAAAAGACGAGCATGAATGTGGTCGGTGCTATCGATATCGATCCTCAGCTGGTAAACAAGGATTTGGGAGAGCTTTTCGATCAGCCCAAGAGGACGGGTGTAATCATCCAAAGCGATGCCAATAAGGTCTTCTCAGAGGTTAAGGCGCAGGCTGTTGTGCTCACGACTTCTTCCTATCTGAAGCAAGTCTTTCCTCAAATCACTCAGTGTTTGAAAGCAGGCATGAATGTTGTTTCCACCTGTGAAGAGCTTTCCTATCCATGGAAGCGGGAACCTGATCTTGCCCGTGACATCGACAATCTAGCCAGAGAAATGGAAGTGACTGTTACCGGGACAGGAATCAATCCCGGCTTTTTGATGGATACATTGCCTCTCATCCTAACTGCGCCCTGTCTCAAAGTTGATTCTGTTAGAGTCACCCGTATGATGGATTCCTCCAAAAGGCGTATTCCTTTCCAGAAAAAGATTGGCACAGGTTTGACACAAAAGGATTTTCAGCAAAAAATCCAGAATAAGGATATCACCGGCCATGTGGGTCTTCTGGAGTCGATTCACATGATCGCTGCCGGGTTGGGTTGGGAACCCATAGAGGCTGTGGAACTCCTTCCGACTTCGATCATAGATGAGGAAGAAACCCAGACTGGCTTGGGTGTGGTCAAGCCCGGAAATGTGATCGGCCTCACCAGTGTGGCCTTCGGGAAAAAAGATAACTCGGAAAAGATCACTTTGCAGTTCAGTGCAAACGCCGCTGTGGACGAGGAATATGACGAAATCATTATCGAGGGAGAGCCCAGGATACAACAAAAGATTATCGGAGGGGTTCATGGTGATATCGGGACGGTGGCTGTAACCATCAACACCATTCCTAAGGTGGTGGAGGCTGCTCCAGGTCTTATGCTGATGAAAGATCTGCCTCCGCCCCTAGCCACTTCATAAAAGAAGTAAGAATCAGATGAACTTGAAAGGATGAGAAGAGCAGAAGTGTTTATCGATTCTTGAAGATTTTGTAGATTCCAAGGCTCATTAGAGGAAGAAAATAAACCACAAAAAATCCCCAGCTAATGCTTCCGTATCCCTTAGCTATCAGATTAATCAAGCCAAAAGTGGAAAGCCCCAAGCTTGCACCTAGCAGGATAAGGGCATTTAATGGTCTTGCCCAGGCAGGGAGCTCTTTTCCTCTTGATCGAAGCGCTGATCGAATCCGCTCGTTGACTGCATGGATAAATCCAGTTCCGGTTTCAATCAAAGTTCCAAAGAGGACCAGTTGATAGAAAATGAGCAGGAGGAGAATATTTGTCTTTTTAAGAACATAGATGGCCGGGACTTCTTGAGGGAGGATACCCGGATAATGACCGAGTACAGCCACATAGAAGAGAAATCCTGGGAAAATACCGATGAGTCCTCCGATGAGTCCGGCTGAGAAAGCCTCTTTTCTTGTCTCGATATGAGGAAGACAGAAGAATACAGCAGGGATGACTCCCATGTTGTAGAGAGCATACTTGAAACCTCCCAAAGCCCATCCAGGAAGTACCAGTGCCTCTCTAAGGTTGTTTCGAATCTCAGGGCCAAATTTGAGGAGAGCCACAGCTAAGAAAACAGCGTAGATAAAATAAAGAACAAACGACCAACTGGAGAGGAACCTTTCGATCAGAAGACTGCCTTTAAAGGTGAGAAAGCCTATGGCTGCCAGCATGATTATCACTCCCACAAGATAGGGAAGACTGAAGTTATCTTTAAGCAAGACTCCAGCAGCAGAACCGATAACAGCCAAAACGATAAACAACAGAGCCAGATAAAGAATCTCAAAGATCACCCAGGAGCGGCCCATCAGTTTCATGAAGAATGTTCTGTAGTCGTAAGCCCGGAATTTTCGCGAGAATTCGAAAGTCACGGCCAGAAGCACAGACCATAAAACCGTGGTGACTAGAAACATTCCTAGAAGACCTCCCAGAGGTCCATAATTAAGAAAATATTCGACCAGCTCTCGTCCTGTTCCATAGCCTCCAGCAATAACCACTGATTGGAAAACAAAACCGGGAAGAAAGTATTTTTTGAACACAGGGGATTTTAAGAACAGCATGATATTTTCTAGATTGGTCTTCGATTTTTATAGCTGAATATCATTTTTGATTCAGCCTTGTCAAATGTTTTTGATTCAGCTTTTATTGTGTATGGATGAAATATCTTCACTCATCATGGATTTGGAAATACTTGTATCTCGAGGACAGAGATGTCTGTTGAGATTGGAAGCATCCTTAAGAGCGTGATGAATTTAAATATATACTGAATTGAAAAGGGTGAGGAATAGGGGATAAGGAAATAAGGATGCTTACGTTAAGATTGACAAAAATGATTGAATATGGTATGAAATAATATAACTTAATCCTTCACCCAAAGGTCAATCACGCTTCGCTCATGCCCGTGCACTGCATTGTTCAGAGCCATCTTAAGATTCATCTTAGGTCTTGAGAATAAAATAAGGGCAGGTGGCGAAATTGGCATACGCGCTAGGCTTAGGACCTAGTTCCTGTTGAAGGAGTGCGGGTTCGAGTCCCGCTCTGCCCACTCTATTTTAATGTAAAGGAATAAGATCAGGAAGGATGTACCAGGCGAGATGAAGAGCATTGTCAAAAATCTAAGTGAATGGAAAAGAGAGATAGAGGTTGAGGTGGATACTGAGGAGGTTAAGCAGGAGTGGGAAAAAATCCTTCAGCAGTATGCCCATCAGGCAAAGATCTCAGGATTCAGACCTGGTAAGGCTCCCAAGGATATGGTCAAGCGCATGTTTTATCCCAAGATAAAAGAGGCGGTGGTGAATTCCCTGGCTCCCAAAGCGTTGGAAAAAGAGCTGCAATCCAAAAACCTCAGGCCTATTGGAGCACCTGTAGTCAATGAAATCCATTTCAAAGAAGGAGAACCTTTACGTCTGAAGGCCCAGTTTGATATCTGGCCCGATATCAAACTCCCTGAGTATAAGAATATCGAAGTTAAAAAGAAAACCGTCTCTGTCTCAGCTAAAGAAATAGAGAAAGCTTTGGAAGAACTCCGGTTAAAGGCAGCCCAGTACTTGCCTGTTACTGGAAGAGGAGTGGCGGAAGGAGATTATGTGATAGCCGAAGTTAAAGGAAGGGACATCGTTGCAAAGAAATTCCTTCCTACCGAGAAGGTAGTCATCGTTGCAGGCGACCAAGGCAATGAACCCGTTTTGAATCAATGTTTGATAGGATTAAAGCCCGAAGATAATTGCGATTTTGAGATTGTCCATGATAAAGAGCACCAGAATAAGAAGCTGGCCGGGAGGAAGATTGCCTATAATCTAAAAGTTGTTTCCATAAAAGAAAGAAAGGTACCTGAGATAAACGACGATTTTGCCAAAGATCTCGGCGAATATGAAAACCTGAAGGCTCTCAAGAAAGAGATTAAAGAGAATATTAGAGCTGCAAAAGAGAAGGAAATAAGAAGCGAGATGGCTCTGGAAATCATAAAAGAAATTTACCAAAGATCACCTTTCGAAGTGCCCGAGACCTTGCTCAATCAGGAGTACGGAGCTGTAATGAGAAGGATTCTTTCTTCCCGACCCCAGAAAGAGTTCAAGAAGGAGGAAGTAGAAGAGCTTAAGAAGGAAGGGAGAAAAAAGGCAGAGCAGAATATCCGGAATCATTTGATCTTGGACAGAATTACTGGGCTGGAGGGAATAAAAGTCTCTGATGAGGAGGTGCAAGAAGAATTAAAAACCATTGCCAAATCCAACCAATTGCCATTGGCAAAGGTCATCGAGAACTTCAACCGAGAAGGAAGGCGCGAAGAGCTGAAAGAGACGCTGCTTTTCAGGAAGGCGGTTGACTTTTTGGTTGATAACGCTATAATAAAATAAAAGTTTTCTTATGACATTAATCCCCTTAATTATAGAGCAGGATGGAAAAACTGACCGCGTATACGACATTTACTCCCGTCTCCTTAAGGATAATATCGTCTTTATCGGCTCGGAGATAAACGATGATGTGGCAAACCTGGTTATCGCTCAACTTCTCTACCTGGAAGCTGAAAAACCGGAAAAAGAGATCTCACTCTACATCAATTCGCCTGGAGGTAGCATAACCTCGGGCTTAGCCATTTATGATACGATGCAATTCGTAAGTCCTGATATTGTAACCATCTGCGTGGGCCAAGCGGCAAGCATGGCTGCTGTGCTGCTTGCGGCTGGGACTCAGGGCAAGAGGTTTGCCCTTCCCAATGCGCGAATCGTCTTGCATCAGCCCACCGGGGGATATCATGGACAAGCATCAGATGTTGCCATTCAGGCAAAGGAGATCCTCAGGATAAGAGAAAATATCCATCAGATTTTAACAAAGCATACCAAACAGCCCAAGGAAAAGATTCAAGTAGATATCGAAAGAGATTTTATCATGACTCCAGCTCAGGCCAAGAATTACGGAATCATTGACGCGATTATAGAGAATAGGGATCAATCCAAAAAATAGGAAGGTTCTTCAGGTATCTTACCCTTTTTAAGAGCTTATCATGGATGATAGTTACCAGCAAAAAGTAAGAACCGCTGCCAAGTGCAATTTCTGCAACCGTACTCAGTCTCAGGTGCAGAAGATGATTGCCGGTCCTGGAGGAGTCTACATCTGTGATAATTGCATAGAAATTGCTCATTCTATTATTTTTACAGAAAAATTAGAAAGAGATAAAAAACAGACGCGTTTTCCCGTCCCCTCTCAGATCAAGAAGGCTCTGGATGAGTATATTATCGGGCAAGAAAAGGCCAAGAAGAAGATTTCTGTGGCTGTCTACAACCACTACAAACGAATAAACTTTAAGGGTCGACTGGATAAGGATGTGGAACTTACCAAGAGCAACATTCTTCTCATCGGTTCTACAGGTACTGGCAAAACTTTGATGGCCCAAACCCTGGCCAAAATATTATCTGTTCCTTTTGCTATAGCTGATGCTACCTCCCTCACGGAAGCCGGATATGTGGGTGAGGATGTGGAGAATATAGTCTTCAAGCTATTCCAGTCAGCCAAAGGTAACATCGAGAAGACTCAAAAAGGGATCATCTACATCGATGAGATCGACAAGACCAGCCGCAAGAGCGACACTCCGTCCATAACCAGAGATGTTTCGGGCGAGGGAGTTCAGCAGGCATTGCTCAAAATCATAGAAGGAACAGTTGCCAATGTTCCGCCTCAGGGAGGACGAAAACACCCCTATCAGGAATTCATTGCTGTCGACACAACAGATATCCTGTTTATTTGCGGCGGAGCATTCATCGGTCTGGATAAGATCATCTCTCAAAGACTAGGAAGAACGGAAGTGGGTTTCAAATCCGATCTTGCCTCCAGAAGGAAAGAGATAACAGAGGAGATATACGATCATTTAATTCCTCAAGACTTGATCAAATACGGAATGATTCCCGAACTTGTAGGGAGGATTCCAGTGGTAGCCACTTTCCAGGACCTTGAGGTCAGGGATCTGGTGGATATCCTCACCAAGCCCAAGAACGCCATCATCAAACAGTTTCAGATGCTTTTTGAGATGGAAGGCGTGGAACTTGAGTTCACCAGAGAGGCTCTGACAACCATTGCTCAGAAATCAATCGATAAAAAATTGGGCGCGAGGGGTTTGCGAAGCATCATCGAAGATCTGATGCTGGATATAATGTTTCATCTTCCCACCATAAAAAAGACAACCAGGATCAAAATCACCAAAAGGATGGTGGAGAGGAATGAACTCGATTTTCAAAGTTTAAAACAAGCTGTTGGAGTGTAATCCATGCAAAAAATCAGTGATCAATCAGAAATGATCAAAAATATTCCCATGATTCCTTTGAGGGATTTGGTTGTTTTCCCTTCCACTCTTGTCCCTTTCATCATCGGACGCTCATCCTCTGTCAAAGCATTGGAGATGGCTGTCGAGAAAGACAAGACGATCTTTTTATCGGCTCAGATGGACGCTTCTGTGGACGATCCCACTCCCAAGGATATTTATTCCATGGGGGTTATTGCCAAGATCATCCGAGCAATCAACATGGATAACAAGAACGTCAAAGTGATCGTTGAAGGAAAAAGGAGAGCACGGATTATCGAATATCTCAGCACTTATCCATTTTATCAAGTTTTAGCCAAAGAAATTAGGGAGATCGAAGTCCACAGCTCAGAAGTCAGAGAAATCCTCAAACGTGTGTTGACTCTCTTTGAGGATTATCTCAAACTGAGCCAACATACTAATTTCGAATCCATCGTTCCTGCTTTGAAGGATAACAGCCCGGAAAGAATTGCTGACATCATCGCTTCTCATCTTTATCTTCCTCTGGAGGAAAAACAGAATCTGCTGGAGACCATCAACACCATGGAGAGGATGCAAAGACTGAATTTCGTCTTAGAGAACGAGATCCTAAAGGTTCATTCCAAACTCAGAGGAGGGAGCAGCAAGAAACAGACCCGTAGGAGAAGCCCCTTCCGGGAGCCGGGGCAAAAAGTCTTTCCTCCTGGCTTGGGATATAGGAAAGAGGATCAGCCTAATGAGATTGAAGAACTCAAGCGCAAGGTGGAAAAGGCGAAAATGCACAAGGATGCTGAAGAAAAGGCCTACAAAGAGATCGAAAGATTAGAAGCCATGCCTCCCATGTCTGCAGAAGCAACTGTATGTCGCAATTATCTCGATTGGCTTATTTCCTTACCCTGGGAGAAAAAATCGAGAGAGAAAAGAGACCTGAAGAGGGCAGAAAAGATACTGGATGAGGATCACTATGGATTGGAGAAGGTCAAAGAGAGAATTTTGGAGTACCTATCTATCCGTCAGCTGGTGAAAAATCCCAAGGGAGTCATCCTTGGGTTTATCGGTCCTCCTGGAGTAGGGAAGAGTTCTCTGGGGCGATCTATAGCTCGTGCCACTGGAAGAAATTTCGTCCGTCTTTCTCTTGGTGGAGTACGTGATGAAGCTGAGATCAGAGGTCATCGCAGAACCTACATCGGCGCCTATCCGGGAAGAATTATCCAGATGGTCAAACGGGCAGGGACAAAAAATCCTGTCTTTCTTTTGGATGAAGTAGATAAGATGAGTGTGGACTTTAGAGGGGATCCCGCCTCAGCCTTGATGGAGGTTTTAGATCCTGAGCAAAACAGCACCTTCTTGGATCACTACATCGACACAGATTTTGACCTCTCACAAGTGATGTTCATCGTCACCGCTAATATGATGGAACCTGTTCCCAGGCCTTTGATTGACAGGATGGAAGTCATCCGTATTCCCGGTTACACAGAGGATGAAAAACTCCAGATCGGCAAAAAATTCCTCTTGCCAAAACAGATACAGATTCACGGTCTTAAAGAGAATAACCTCAAAATATCGGATAAAGCCTTCATGAAGCTCATTCGCCAATATACTCGAGAAGCTGGAGTCAGAAACCTAGAGAGAGAAATCACATCCATCTGCCGCAAGGTAGTCAAGAAAGTAGTGTCCAAAGGAAAGTCACACCAGGAATCGGTCACTCCCAAAAATCTGGAAAAATATCTGGGCATTCCTAGATACAGACGGTATGAGATTGATCGGAAGGATGAGGTGGGGGTGGCCATCGGTATGGCATGGACCGAATTTGGAGGAGAACTTCTCACTTTTGAGGTGACCAAAGTGCATGGCAAGGGGAACTTTACCCTTACCGGCCAGCTCGGAGAAGTCATGCAAGAATCGGCCCAAGCCGCTTTCAGTTATGTGAAAGGGAAGATTTTTGAGCTGAACATAGCCAAGGATTTACATAAAAACTTCGACATTCATATTCACGTGCCTGAAGTCGCTACTCCCAAAGAAGGTCCCTCTGCAGGGATAACCATCGCCACATCTATTATTTCTCTGTTGACGGAGATTCCAGTAAGCAAGAAAGTAGCCATGACAGGGGAGATCACCCTGAAGGGAAGAGTGCTCGCTATAGGTGGAATCAAAGAGAAGCTGCTGGCCGCGCACAGAGAGGGCATTCGCAAAGCTATCCTTCCCTTGGATAACAAGCCCGACTTGAATGATATTCCTAAGAACATAAAGGAAAATATGACCATCCACTTTGTTGAGAGGATGGATGAAGTCCTGGAGATTGCCTTGACCAAATCCTTGCCTCAGAAGCCAAAGAAAGAAAAAGTTCCTCTATCTGCAGAGCTTTCTGAGAGGCAAGGTACAGGAGAGGGTTCCCAGGAGCCGCCTCTAACTCATTGATTTCAAAAGAATAAAGATATAATTTCATCAAAATCACAGACAAAGTATTAAATTAACAAAAAAGAGGTAAAAAAATGAAAGAGTACAATTTAGCTGAACTCGAAGAGAAAGAAACAGCTCAATTAAAGAGACTTGCTTCTCAATTAGGTATTTCTGATGATGAGACAGAAGATTCCAACAGGCACAACCTAATATTCAAGGTTTTGGAAGCTCAAGCTAAGAAGAACGGCCTGCTCTTTTCTGAAGGAGTGCTGGAGTGTCTTGATGATGGTTTTGGTTTCCTGAGAGCGCCTGAATTCAGTTATCTGCCCAGCCAGGATGACATTTATGTTTCCCCCTCACAGATAAGAAAATTCCAGCTTCGCACTGGAGATACCATTTCTGGAATCGTCCGGCCTCCTAAGAACGGAGAGAAGTACTTTGCTCTTATCAAGATCGAAGCCATCAACTTTGCCCAACCAGATATCGTTCTCGATTCCAGAAGAAATATTCAATTCGAAAACCTAACTCCTTTGTATCCGTTTGAAAAGGTCAAGTTGGAAGACGGAGAACGCAAAAATCTCAATGCCCGAGTCATGGATCTGCTCACTCCCATTGGGAAAGGGCAGAGGGGCTTAATCGTTTCTCCCCCTCGCGCTGGTAAAACCACACTGTTGAAGACAATTGCCAAGTCGATCGAAAAGAACCATCCTGAAATTTTCTTGATTGTTCTTCTGGTAGCAGAAAGGCCGGAAGAAGTCACTGACTTTCAGAGGAGCATAACTGGAGAAGTTGTGGCTTCGACTTTTGATGAACCTCCCATTCGAAACGCACAGGTGGCCAACATCGTACTGGAAAAGGCCAAAAGATTGGTTGAGATCAAGAGAGATGTGGCAGTCTTACTGGACAGTATTACCCGACTGGCACGAGCCCACAATGCCATCATCCCTCCATCTGGAAAAGTGCTTTCTGGCGGAATCGATGCCAATGCTTTGAACAAGCCAAAGAAGTTTTTCGGGTCCGCCAGAAAAGTGGAAGAGGGAGGAAGTTTGACCATCATCGCTACTGCCCTGATCGACACTGGAAGCCGTATGGATGAGGTCATATTTGAAGAGTTCAAGGGAACGGGTAACCTGGAGATCAATCTTGACCGGCGTCTTGTGGACAAGAGGCTCTTTCCAGCCATCGACATCAGCCGCTCTGGGACCAGAAAAGAGGAACTTCTGATCAATGACAATGAACTGAATCGAATCTGGATTTTGCGGAAAGTGTTGAGTCAGTTGAGTGAAGTAGAAGCCATGGAGTTATTGCTGGAAAAATTGTCCAAAACAAAGAAAAATTCGGATTTCCTGGAAGCCATGAGCAAGGGCCTGTAATGCATTCCGCTTTAGTGCGTTCCTTCTCTTAATTTCTCATCCCATTTCATCCTTTTAAATCCTTCACACAACCTTTACATCCTTTTCTATGGAAAGCTCTGCTGCTTTTGCACAACAGCTCTTTTATTTGAAAATCCTGGTGTAAAGCCAGTAGAGGAAAAACAGGACATAGACCGTGAGCAGAACCCAGGCGATAATCGAGAATGTTTCATTGAGGCGCTTGAAAAATGGGGAACGTTCTTTCTTTGTCCGGTTGATCCTGGAAATGATATAGACCAGCGCCAGAATCGCCAGGAAAAACAGCCATTTGCGCATCAGAAACCGGACTCCTCACCGACTGTACTGAGACGGCCAAGGGCATTATTAGAGAAAGACCGGTTTTAGTCAAGGTTTCATTGCCAGCGGCGGTTGCTGTCCATCCTTGCCAAATAAGAACTTGCTCAATCAGTAGAGGTAATGATAAGAATATATCTTCTTTGGATAAGGCAATGGGTGATTATTACGAAGACAAGCTTTCTGCCGAGAAACTGAAACGGTGCTATGAGATTGCCTCACCCCGGATTCAACAGTATTTAAAAGCAGAGATCGATTATGTCCTGGAAAAGATTCATGCTGGTGATGTTGTTCTTGAACTCGGATGTGGATACGGGCGAATACTTCCTGCGCTCGCTCAAAGAGCCGGAACAGTCATCGGTATTGATACCTCTTTTGCCAGCTTAGTTCTGGCGAACAAGATGCTCGCTAACATTTCCAATTGCCGCCTTATGAATATGAACGCAGTGCAGATGGCTTTTAGCGATCGAGTTTTCGATTGTGTAGTCTGCATCCAGAACGGGATTTCGGCATTCCATGTGGATCAAAGAGATTTGCTTCGTGAAAGTGCTCGTGTGGCTAAACCATGGGGGAGAGTTTTATTTTCGAGCTACTCTGATAAATTTTGGGAAGAAAGATTAAAGTGGTTCAAAATGCAGTCAGAAGCCGGACTCCTGGGAGAGATTGACTACAAAAAAACACGAAACGGTGTCATCGTGTGTAAAGACGGCTTCACGGCAACAACAGTGCGGCCAGACGAGTTTCTCGCATTAGCTGGGGAGTTGAGCCTCGATACGCAGATTGCCGAAGTAGATGAGTCAAGCGTATTTTATGAGATTATTCTACCCTGAAGCTAAAAAATCTAGAAAGTTGGCTTCCCTCTGCTATTTCTTTGGATATGGCGGCCGCTTGGGCTTTTTGGGGGGATTCTTCTCCAGTTCCTCCAGGATAACTTCTATGGCTTTTTCAAGCTGCGCGTCACGGCCGGCTATATAATCGGCAGGCAGTTCCTCAACTTCGATATCAGGAGGAACTCCGACATTTTCCACGATAAAGCCGTCTTCAGTCCAGATAGCGAGGTTTGGTGCTGTCACATAACCGCCATCCATCAAAACGGGAAATCCGAGAACTCCGACCAGACCACCCCAGGTCCTCTTACCGATCAGCTTGCCGAGCTTGAACTTGCGGAACATCCAGGGAAGAAGATCTCCTCCAGAGCCGGCCAGCTCATTGATCAACATCACCTTTGGACCCTGGATAGAGGCACTTGGTGTTTTTATGTCTTCACCATAGCGTGTGTTCCAATAACAAGTTAATGGACGCCTGAGGATATCAATGTAGTAATCAGCCACCTGGCCGCCACCATTGTACCTCTCGTCGATGATGATGGCGTCCTTGTGAGATTGAGGAAAGAAGTAGCGCTTAAAATAGGTGTGTCCCAGGGTAGTTGTGTTCGGAACATAGACATAAGCTACCCGCCCATTAGTGGCCTCATCGACTTTTTTCAGGTTGCTTTCTACCCAGTTGCGGTTCCTCAGAGCGTATTCGCTTCTGAGAGGTACAACCTGCACTGTCCGAGCATTCGCTCCATCGGGGTCAGGGCCGACCGTGATCTCGGTGATCTTCTCGGCCGTGTTTTCGAACAGGCTGAATAAGTTTGTCGGTGGCCTGAGCTCTTTACCCTGTACAGCCAGCAGGTATTCGCCTTCCTTGACATCCACGCCAGGCTCGATAAGCGGCGATCTCAGCTCGGGATTCCAATTCAGCCCTCCGTAAACCTTCTTGAATTGGTAACGTCCATTGGCGATAACATAGTCCGCGCCGAGGAGTCCACCGGGCACACGTTTTGGTTCATCCAAGAAATCACCGCCGCCGGTTCGATGATGACCGACAGCCAGCTCGCTGCACATCCACTGAATCAGCCTGTTCAGATCGAGTCGACAAGAAAGATGAGGGAGAAAAACCTCATATTTTTTCTTCATCTCCTCCCAGTTTACACCATGCATGTTGGGATCATAAAAGTAGTCGCGGTTGATCCGCCAGGCTTCGTAAAAGATCTGTTTCCATTCTGCCCTCGGATCTATCAGGACCTCGATAGCATCTGTATTGATTTTTCCTTCTCCTGGCTTGAACGGCTTGCCCGCAGATGCTATGCCTATAGTGTTTCTGGTCCAGTAGAGTATTTTCTTGTTATCGGCAGAGAGTCTATACCCATTGACTCCTGAGACGAGAGTCTCGGTTTTGCGTTTCTTCAGGTCGAACATGTTGAGCTTGGCTGCACTTCCAGGAAACCTTGAGCTGCCTGGGAGAGATTCGAGATAATAGATTTGCCCCTCTTCTCCAGCCTGGAGGTTGAGATAACTTCCTGCTGGGACGGGAAGGGCCACAATTCGGTGATTCAACCCTTCAAAGTCGACAGAAAAACCAGGTTCTTCCTTTTCCTCCTTCTTTGGCTTTTCTTTCTCTGCTTTTTGTTCATTCTCTTTTTTCTCCTTCTCAGTTCCCTTTTCCTCATCGCTTTCTTTGGCCAGCGGGGAGGGAATGTCTTTCTTCAATACTGCTAAATAGATGGAACTGGTCATCCGCATATCAGCGCTGGACATGGCAAACCAATGTTTCACGGGTCCTGCATCTGTCGAGGCGAAGAAATAGAGGTATTTCCCGCTCTTGTCGAAAACCGGGTTGATGACCTCACTCAAACCGTCCGTGACTGGATAAGATCTATCCTGTTCGATGGAATACAGATAAACCTTCTCTATATAGGCTTGGGTGTTCAGGGTGTAGGCAATCCATTTGGAATCCGGAGACCAAACAGAGCTGAGGGTTCTCAAGCCTTCCGGTCCATACATGTACTCAGATCCTATCTTCTTGATCTCCCCGGTCTTCAAATCGATCCAGTACAGCGACCAGGAATTATCCACAAAAGAGATTTTCTGATTATCGGGTGACCAGACAGGCGTGTTGTAAAAGCCATTCCCGTCAATTTTGAATTTTTTTGGCTCGCCCTTTCCGTCCTGGCTGATAAGGTGAAGCTCATACTCTCCCGATTCGTCGGAAAAATAAGCAATGTGTTTCCCATCCGGAGACCAGGCCGGAGAACGCTCGTGGGAACCAGGCGTATTGGTCAGGATCCGAGGATCCCCTTTCTCTGCAGGCACAGTCACGATATCTCCGCGAAACTCCAGCGAAGCTCTCGCCCCAGAAGGAGAAATATCGGCATTGCGGATGTACCTGAAACCCTTTTCATAGCGCGGTCGAACACCGAGCAGGTCAGAGGCCACTCCTATAGTCAGCTTTTGACTCTGGGCAGACTTCAGGTCAAAAACATGCAGCTGGGCGGCCTGTTCGTAGATAATCTTTCCTCCTTCAGCAGAACTAGACAGAACAGGAAAGTCCTGATGGCGGGTTAGCTGTTCGATACCCTTGGTGTCAACATCAAATGTAAACAGGTTGAACTCACCGTTTCGGTCTGAAAGAAAATAGATTTTGTTCTCCATCCACATCGGGATAAAATCATTGCAGCCTGCCTCAGGCTGAGGGATCTTCTCCACGGATTGATCGTTGAATGAATAAATCCAGATCGTGGAGTGGGTGCCTCCTCGATAGTGCTTCCACTCCCGGAAAGCTTCAGGCAGCGGATTGTAGGCAATGCGCTTGCCGTCTGGAGAATAGGAGGCGCGGAAAACCTTTGGCAGTTCGATCAAAGCTGGCATGCCGCCATCGAGTGATACTGTATAGAGCTGGAAGTTACTTCTGGCAAAAGCATTGCGCATAGAAACGAAGATGACAGCAGAGCCATCCGGAGTAAATCCGCGTACGATATCAGGACCAGGATGCCAGGTCAAGCGCTTGGGGACACCGCCTTCAACAGGAACAACATAGACATCAACATTGCCATCGTAATCGCCGCTGAAGGCGATGAATTTGCCGTCAGGAGAGAAGGCTGGATTAGATTCAGAGCCTTCAACAGACGTCAAGCGCCGGACATTGGCTCCATCGATATCAGCCACCCAGAGATCGTTTGCATAAAAGAATGCAATGTTAGTCTCGCTGATAGCCGGCTGGCTCAACATCTTGGTATCCTTGATGTCAATACCAGAGGAGACGGCGAGCGGCAGGAGAATAATAAAGGCTAAGAGAGCAATTTTTTTTGGTTTTTTCAAGTGTTCCTCCTTTTCTTTTTGATTAATGTATGATTAATGCGCCCTGCGCATAATACGGAAGCTGAAGTGAGATTAGCATCCGGATTTTGGTCTTTGTCCACTGGCTTAACTAACGTTCCCAGCGGACTCCGTATTTTTTGATGATCTTAAAGCCTTCCTCATCTTCTTCGTAAGAGTAGGCTTCCCCATTTTTCCAGACACGGATATCCATCTTGGACGGAAAACTGGCGATATATACTCCCTCGGTATCGAAGACATCGTATACATACTCACCTTTATTTTTCCCTTTCTCCCATGTGCGGACAAAGATCCGGCCATCCTCATCCAGAGTGAATGACTGGAAAGGTGGAAATGTCTTGGGAAATTCGAACATCTCACGCACGTTGACTGCGCCCATGTCGGGGAATCTCTCCAGTATTTCCTCGATATCTTTTTCAGTGACTTTCTGCGGCTCATAGTCCTTTTTGATGCTTTTGAAATGTTCTCCTTCAGGAGTGTAGACTTTGATTTCGTAGTCGCGGTTGCGGCTGTAGTAGATATTTCCGGAGCTGTCGAATTGATAGGCAGAGAACATGTCCATTAAGTTAATTTTGTTCCCAGATCCCGGAGCTGGAATGGCAAATTCGATCTTATCTAGAGGAAACAAGGATTTCAGTTCTGGATCGAGTTTTTTGATCTCGAAGAACATCTTTTCTCCCTCAACCATCATTTCCCTTCCCATAAAATTTCCTTCATTATCCATGAGGAGCGAGACCAGGGCCATCCTATCCGCTAAGGATATATGCTTGATGTAAGCGCCTTCCAGAGTAAAGTAGACCAGCTTCCGTGCTGTGGCATCCTCAATGATCAATTTGTTATCGGGAGTGAGATGGATTCCGGCCGGCATATCCAGCTCCCCCGGGCCTTGACCATGTTCACCGAACGAGCGGATAAAATGACCACTGTTATCAAACACTTTGATTTTTCGGTCTTTGAAATCGAGGGCGTAGATGGTTCCGCTATCGTCCACGACAAAACTGGAGACCTCAGAGAATGATTTATCAGGGTCATCCGACTTGCCTATAACGGATTCCAGATCAAAACTGACTCTTGATGGAACACCTGGAGGAGGCTGAGGTTTTTTCTTGTTCTGGATGACCTTGACTTTGTCAACAGTTTTGACTTTTTGTCCTTCGGTATAGGAAATAAACCCTATAATCAGAAGCAAACACAGTGTCACACGGATAAAAGCTTTCATGACACACCTCTATTAATTTATAGTATTATACGGAATTTTATTCAATGAGTTTAGAGATCAGAATGATTCAGGGGGACATTTATTCATACCGGATAGAATCTACCGGGTTTGCCAGGGCGGCTTTAAGGGCTTGATAACTGACTGTAAAGAGAGAAATAGCCAGAATCAACAATCCGGCAGCAACGAACATCCAGAGCCCTAAGCCTATACGATAGGCATAATTTTGTAACCATTTATTCATTGTATAATAGGCAACAGGCCATGCAATGACATTGGCGATAAGCACGCTTTTGGTAAAATCTTTGGATAACAAAAGCAAAATACCGGAGATATCGGCTCCCAAGACTTTTCGGATGCCTATTTCTTTATGCCGCTGTTCAGCCATGTAAGAGGCCAGCCCAAACAAGCCCAGACAGGCAACGAATACAGCGAGTCCAGAAAACAGGGTCAGAAGCTGGCTGATTTTTTCTTCGGAAATATACAGCCGATGGTAGGCATCCTCGAGAAAAATATAATCAAACGGGCTGTCCGGAAAGATATCCTTCCATGTCTTTTCCAGAAAAGCTATAGTCTTTTGAGCGTTTTCCGGACGGATTCGCACGGCGATGGAGAAGAAGTAGTCAGGATTGATGTAGAGCATAAGAGCTTCGATTTTTTGCTTCAAAGAATAGACATGAAAATCTTTGACAACACCGATAACCGTCATTTCTTTGAGTCCCTCGCGTCCTGGAACCATGAATTTTTCTCCTATGGGTTGGGCTAAATTGAACATTTGGACAGCTTCTTGATTCAAGAGAATGGCACTTTTCTCGTCGGTAAGCATCTTTCTTGAAAAATTCCTTCCCTGGACAACCTCCATCCCCATAGAATCAACATAATCATAGTCAACAGCTATGGCTTGTATAGAAAACCGTTCAATCCCTGTTTCTGTTTCCTTCTGTATGGTTTTGGTCTCTTTGCTGAACCGGCCAGGCACTGTGTAGGCGCCCGATACACTGACGATCTGGGGATACTGCTTGAATTGATTCATCAGTACAGGATATTTTTCCTTGAAGTTTGGATTTCGTGGCTGGAAGTTGATCAGCACGACATTTTGTTTTTTAAAGCCGAGGTCGCTGTTTTTCATAAAATCCAGCTGTTTGAAGATAATCATCGTTCCTATGATCAGAATGATCGCCATGGTAAACTGAGCGATGACCAAGATTTTTCTGAAAACAGATTTACTGGGAAAAGGCGCAAAACGATCCGTCATTGCTTGGATAGGTTGATACCTCGAAAGGTAAAAAGCCGGATAGCTCCCTGCTAGAATACCGACAATGAGTATGACAAGAGGAACAAGTAAAAAAAGACATTTGAAATTCTGCTGGCTGATAGAAAGTCTGTTTTCAAGGAATGAGTTCAGAATCGGGTAGAATAATTCAAAAAGGACAAAGGCCAAAATAACAGCAAGTAATGTGATAATTAGAGATTCTCCAAGAAATTGCTTGATGAGTTGAGACCGCCTGGCGCCCAGGACTTTTCTCATGCCTACTTCTTTTATGCGCTTCAAGGAACGGGCAGTGGAGAGGTTCATAAAATTGAAACAGGCGATAAGGAGGACAAGGGCTGCAACAGAGGAGAAAACATAGACATAGGTCAGATTGCCTCTTGGTGCCAGATCCACTATGGTCTCAGACTTCAGATGAATATCTGAAAGTCTCATCAAGCTGAAATTGATTATTTTCGCAAAATTCTCACTCGTGTTTTTTTGGAGAAGACTATGAATCTGCTGTTCAAGGTTTTTAAGGGATGTTCCTTTCCTGATTAAAAGATAGACATATGTGTCACCGAAGACGTTCCACGGCCTTTCCGGAGCTTTGCCCATCGGTTTCAGACTCGAATAGGACACCATGAAATCACATTTCAGATGGGTGTTGGCTGGGATGTTTTCTATGATTCCAGTGATTTTCAGGGGATATTTGGTGTTGTACAATATCGATTTACCAATCGGGTCATCTTGCCCGAAATATTTCTGGGCCATATTCTTGGTGATAACCGTGGAAAAAGGATCAATTAAGGCTTCTTTTGTGCTTCCTCTCATCATGGTGAAGGAAAAGACATCAAAGACAGAGGGGTCAGCGAAGAAAAAGTTTTGTTCATTAAACTTTTTCTGATTGTATTCAAGCGTGGCATGATCATCACGTTCAAACCGGACTGCATTGACCACATCAGGCGTCTCTTCAAGCAGCGCAGGTGCCAACGCTGGCATCGCCCCTGGAAACTTCATCGTACTGCCTCTTTCTCCGAATTCGACAGAGACACGGTATATTTGTTTCCGGTTTTTGTGGAAGTTTTCATAGCTCAATTCGTTGGCCACATACATCAATATCATGAGCGTTCCTGCTATCCCGATAGCCAAGCCTGCTATGTTGATCAAGGAAAAGAGCTTTGTCCTCGATATGTTCCGTAAGGCAACCTTCAGATAGCTTTTTAACATAAACTCCTCCTCAGAACATTCTATGGATTTACCATCGCTTGTATTTTGCGTGTCTATTTTCTGTGTAATGCATTATGAATGCTAAATCACTCCAGAAAGACAGAGTAACTGTTCGTATGATCATGAAAGCAAAAAATGTGCCAGTCCGGTTGATAAAGCCTCCTCTAATAAATAATAGGTTTCAAAAAATCACATGTGCGTTTCTGAAACATAAAGTGTCCGATATAGAACATATTCAGCTTCTTTTTAAGAAAGTCAATTTAGATGAATATTCTGTTTGCTAACGTGTAAAGGTAGTGACTCCGCTTTTATCTTTATTCTTTTTCAGCACTTCTTCAAGATAATCAATATTACGATCTATTTCTGATTTGTTGCAGAGCTTTCCATGCCCGGGGATAATAGTTGCTATCTCCAGTGTTTTTAGTCTGTTAAGCTGGGTGATCCAGGTCTTCCATTCTTCTGGCCCTCCAAATCTGGTGTTTAACGCAGAGCCTTCATAGATAGTGTCCCCGGCAAAGAGAGTCTTTGACTTTGGGTGATAGACACAGAGCTCATCAGGTACATGTCCTGGTGTGACAAGAATAAGAATTTCTTCTCCGTCGATATTGAGGATTGTATCTTTCTCAAGAGTCTGGTCGGGAACATAGAGGACTACATCGCCGAGGATTTCATCGCCTTTTTTGGAATCCCAGCCCATACGCTTTATGATGAACTGTTTATAATAGCCGTTATCATCCTTGAGTTCCTCCTTGACCATGCTGTGGGCGATAATCCTGGCTCCTTTTTCCTTGAAGACTCTCATCCCGAAAATATGGTCTGAATGATGGTGAGTCAGGATTAGATAGAGCTTTTCGTCTCCTTTCATCCACTCGCTTGCAGTTTTCCAGAGAAACTCAGCCGATGAGATGGTCATCCCGGAGTCGATGAAGATGACACTTCTGGAGGTGAAGATTATGCCTGCATTGGTGTAAAATCCTTTTCCTATTCCCGTATGATAAAGTCCGGTTACAGCATAAACATCTTCGCTTATCCTGTGGACCACGGGATTTCCCAGACCCGGAGGAATCGAACCCTCATCCAGAGGATGCATTTTTACCCGGATGATAATCAGGAAAAAAGACAAGAGAAGGAGCAACCATAGCTTTTTTTTGTTCATTTTTTCTTCTTTTTCTGATTTTTATCCATTTTAGAGATAAAGTGAAGATAAAAATTATTCTTATCCAGAAATCAAGGGACATGTTACCGGAAATTCGGGACATGTACCGATTTTTTTTGTCCCTTGAATTTCCGGTACATGTCCCTGATTTCCCCTCTTTTCTACTGTCAGTTTTGAGAAAAAGTTTATTTTTTCCTGATTATATTGTCCTCTCTTGGAAATACTTAGATCGATTCAGAATCTCTTTGGTTGATCTATTATTTCCATACCATTTGGCGGGATTATTTGTTATGATAATCGGAAAAATCGAGTCAAGGAGGCAACATGGCAGAAAAAGCTCCTAAACCAGTACCTGAAGGGATGCATACTATCACCATTAACCTCTGGTTTAATGGAGATTGTAAGGAAGCCGTTGATTTCTACAAAAAAGCTTTTGGGGCCGAAATCGCCGCACCCCCTGTCCTCACGCCTGATGGCAAAGGGATTATGCATGTCATGCTTAAACTGGGAGATTCGCACCTTATGATGGCGGATTCCTGGCCCGGAAATTGGGAACAGGGGCCCAAAGAAAGCTCAAGTGCCAGTATGTGGCTTTATGTGGATGACTGCGATGCTCTTTATAATCAAGCCGTTGATGCTGGCTGTGAAGTGCTGGAGCCGATGATGGATGCGTTCTGGGGTGACCGAAATGGCAAGGTGAAGGATCCCTTTGGACATTGCTGGTCAATCGCCAGTCATAAATGGGTTTTCACAGATGAGGAAATGCAGGAACGAATGCAGGAGTGGTTGAAGAGTTTAAAGCGATAAGACAACTCTTATATAATCGTTTAAAAAATTGAATTTTGTCGAACGGGTTTAAAAGTACTATTACTTTTTAAACAAAGAGGGAGGCCATCCCGGTATTTTATGGCTTTTCATTTGAAGGCTGGAAAGGAACCGGAAGTCATTCTCATCAACTTGCATGGGTACAATGGCGATGTAATCTGAATCGTAGACAGCCACATCGCTTTCTTCCGAAACTGGAAGCGACGCTTCCCACCCTTTATATATCCATTCCTGCTCGTCTGATTCGTTCACAGCCGTTTCAGCTTTCATGAAAATCGGGCTGCCTGAACGGGAAGCTCTTTTAACTATCTTAATGCCTTTGATATTTGAGGGGGGTTTCCGAGGAATACTCACGGTTAGATACTGTCCGGGCTCAAGCTTCCGGACGAATTCACTTTGAGCTAGCTCCACAATCCAGGCAGTTGCGGCTTCGATACATGGCTGACAAGAAGTTCTCAATCCTGAAACCGCAATGGCAGGCACGCCGCAAGCTGCTGCTGTACGTGCCGCCCCGATGGTCCCTGACCCGAACCAATCCAGGCCCAGATTGGGTCCACCATTGATACCCGAGACAACCAGATCCGGAGCGTGCTCTGCCATAAGACCGAAGATGCCCAGCAGGACGCAATCTGCCGGATAGCCGTCAACACTGTAAGCTTTTATCCCATCTCCCAATGATCGTGGTTGTATCTTGATATTTCGTTTTCTAAAGACCGAAATAAAATTCGTGCTTCCGCTTCGGTCCTGGGAAGGTGCAACAACATAAGTCTCTGCAATCCGGGCAAAGGCCTGGGCAAGTTTGACTATTTTGATATCATCGATTCCATTGTCGTTGGTGATGAGCACTCTCCTGGGCCATGCGTCAGGTGTATCGCTGGCAGCTATCATTTGAAGGCTAGAGAGAAACAAAAATATGAGCCCTATTGCTATGGACTGGATGGATTTTTGCATAATCTTCCTCCTTTTAAAAATAATCGATAGATTAGGAATATACCTGGGAATATACCTGTTTTAATAAAATTTTTCAGGCAAATTCTTTTATTCCTTTAATAAGACGCATGAAGAGTATAAATTGTTCATTCAGGAAAATCCTCAGAGTTGATATGTGATCTGGTGTGTCTTGTTCGGTTCTAACAAATAACCTGGATTATTCATGAATAATCCAGAAGAACCTGCATTATAAATACCTAATTATGATATTTGGAAACACCTCAGTCTTGATAGGAGAAAGGCTTGAAATTCATGCTTCACAACTGGTATCGTTAATTAATTTTGGAATAGAGTCAAATTTTTAGTTGAAATGAATGCTCGATTAAAAATAATAATAAGTTATTCAGACATGAAAAAACTCATGTCCATAAGTTTAAGCAGAATCCCGGGATCGAATTTTTATATCTCAATCAAGGAGGGTCTCAATGAAACAAAAGACAACATTCCTGCGCACTATTTATGTTTACTTTGCACTTGTGCTTATTGGTTTGGGATTAATGGTCCTGATCGCCGAGGCACAAGAAAAGATCACCTCTCCCGAAGAGTTCTTTGGCTTTCAACTCGGCAGCGATAAAAAGATCGCACGCTGGGACAAAATTGTCGAGTACTTCGGGCTTTTGGAGACAGAAAGCGGAAAACTCGAGGTCATCGATATGGGTCCATCCACCATGGGTAATCCCTTTCTACTGGTCATTATTTCATCTCCAGAGAATCTGGCTAATCTGGACCGGCTGCGGGAAGTGAATGCCAAGATTAGCGATCCGCGAGGAATCGAAGAGATAGAGATTAAAAAACTAGTCAGAGAGGGCAAGGCAGTTATCTGCCAATCCATGAGCCTCCATGCTACCGAGATCGGTGGCACTCAGATGGCACCTGAACTGGCCTATGACCTAGTACAAAGGAGTGATGAGGAGACTCAAAGGATCCTGGATAATGTTATCTTCTTGATGATTCCATGTTTTAACCCAGACGGTCAGATCATGGTTACCGACTGGTATCGAAAAACTCTGGGCACAAAGTATGAAGGTCTGAGCCTTCCCTGGCTGTATCATAAGTATGTCGGTCATGACAACAATCGGGATGGTGACCACATCAACATGATCGAATCGGTCTACGCGGCCAAGATCATGTACCGGGACTGGATCCCCCAGGCTTACATCGATCATCACCAGATGGGGAGCTACGGCGCCCGGCTCTATATCCCCCCTTACTGCGAACCTATCCGTCCCTACGCTGATCCCCTAATCTGGCGGGAGCACAGTTGGTATGGTGCTCATATCGCCTACAAACTGGAAGAGGCAGGGAAAAAAGGCATCCTCAACGCTGCCCAGTTTCCCGGCTGGGGTCATTTCGGATGGCATTGGATCACTCCCTTCCACAACATAGCCGGGATGCTCACCGAATCGGCCAGTGCAAAACTGGCCACGCCTATCTATATCCATCCAGAGCAGCTCCGGGGCCGAGCCCTTCAGTTTCCAGAATATGAGGCCCAAAGCACCTTCCCCAATCCCTGGCCGGGAGGCTGGTGGAAACTCAGGGACATCGTTGAGCAGAAAAAGATCTCGGCCTGGGCACTTCTGGACCTTGCAGCAAGAAACAAGGAGACCGTACTCTGGAACGCCTACTTGAAAGCCAAACGCCAGACAGAACGGGGCGCTGAGTGTAAGCCCTCTGCCTACGTGATACCGGCTACTCAACACGATCTTCTGACTGCGGTGAAGATGGTCAACAAGCTGTTGTTATCCGGCATCGAGATCAAACAGGCGCGCAAGGAATTCATCTCTGGTGGCGTGATCTATCCGGAAAGCTCATTCCTCATTTCTCTGGCGCAGCCCAAGATGGGCTTGATCAGGAACCTGCTCGGCCGGACTCTCTACCCAGACAGCGAGTGGACCAGGGATAAAGATGGCTCTCCCATCCGGCCTTATGACTTGGCCTCCCACACCATGAACGAGTTCATGGGTGTGCGTGTCGACCCGATTGACGAATTGCCAAGTGGTGATTTCCAGATAATCGATGAAGAAATCCCGATCTCAGGGAAGGTCGCAGAAGGTGGTTCGGAATTTGTGCTTGACGGCAGGTTAAATGACAGCTTCAAGGCGGTGAACCTTCTTCTTGACAGAGGAGTAGCTGTACGCCGGACAGACAAAGCAACCTCAGAGCGCAATCCCGGGGATTTCATCGTCTCCGGTGCACAGGAAGATATCCTCAAAGATGTGGCAGAGCAGACAGGAGTAGACTTTGAGGTACTGCGAGGGAACTCAGAGAAAGGGACCCACGCTGTCAAGAGGCTGCGTGTCGGTATGTATCAACGTTACTGGGGCGGAAACATGGATGAGGGCTGGACTCGTTTTCTTCTAGAGCAGTTTGCGTTTCCCTACACAACGCTAATGGATGCTGAAATAAAGAAGGGCGGCCTCAACTCAAAGTATGATGTCATCATTCTTCCCAACGATTCCTCAGGCATGATTACCGGTGAGAGAGTCAGGTCTTGGGGAGGCCCTATGCCAGAATATCCCCCCGAGTACCGAAGCGGTATCGGAAAAGAAGGAGTTGAAACGCTTAAAGCGTTTGTAGAGAAGGGAGGGACGCTGGTCACTCTCGGTGAAGCATGCAGCTTCGCTATCGAAAAGTTCGGATTGAGCGTGCGGAACGCAGTGGATAATCTGAGCTCAAAAAAGTTTTTCTGTCCGGGCTCTACGCTAAAGGTGACTTTCGACAACCACCATCCGCTGGCCTATGGAATGCCGCAGGAGGGTCTTGTCCTCTTCTGGTTCAGCCCGGCATTCGAGATCATCCCAAGCCAGCACAATGAACGGTATGAAACCATTGTCCGCTACGCCAACAGGGATATCCTTCAGAGCGGCTGGCTTATCGGGGAAAAGCATCTATCCAGGAAAGCGGCCATGATTTCTGCTAAACATGGCAAAGGCCAGGTGGTTCTCATAGGATTCCGGACCCAGCATCGGAGTCAGACCCACGGCACATTTAAGCTGCTCTTCAATGCCTTGATACGCTGATAGCTGGATTTCTGGCTTGGCCAAGTAATAATAAGTATACATCATTCCTTTTTTTCTTTGACTGTCAATGACCTGCTGAGCAGGGAAAAGGCCGCGAATAGGAAACACCCGACTCCACCACAACCGAGCCAGAGTGCGGTGGGTCCGAACCGGCCGTAGACAGCAGTCCCAATCACAGGGCCTACAATCATCGCTAGGGAAAAGGCGAAACTGAACAATCCCATGTAACGGCCCAGGCCTATTGACCCTGCCCGATTGGCGATCAGGGCGCCCAAAAGCGGCATACTCAGCATTTCGCCGAAAGTCCAGATCGCAACAGTCAGGGCGGCGTAAGAAAAACCTCGTCCGAACGGCATCAAGGAAAATCCCAGCCCTGTCAGAAGAAAAGAGATAGCGATAAAGCGAGCCAGGGACCGTTTTCCTATCCAGTGGATCAGGAGCATCTCTAAGCTCACGATCAAAAGCGTGTTGATCATAACCAGCTGGCCTATGCGGTTTTCAGCTAAACCATAAACCTCGCGCATGTAGAGAGGAAAGGTGGCGAAAAGCTGGAAGAATATGCATCCCCAGACTACAACCAGAGGCAGAAGCCAGAGAAATGGGGCATCTCGCCAGGGAGAACGTCCGCTTGGGATATGATTTTTTACCATGGACCGAAGGTGCTGTTCGGGTTTTTTCCAGATCAGGGAAAACAGAGTGACCGCTGCCAGGCAGGTTAAACCGTCAACCCAGAAGAGAAGGCCATAATTGCGGAGCGCCAGGAAACCGCCCACTGCCGGTCCTATGGTGGCGCCGATGTTGTTGGCCAGACGGTTGAGAGCGAATCCCTTGGCCGTTATTTCAGGAGGACAGGTCCTGGCCATGGAGGTGCTGTTTGCCGGATAAAGCAGGCCGGAGGCTGTAGCCAAAACAAAAATCATCAAATCGATGCTCCAGAGAGAGCGAAGCTGGCCAAGCCAGATGTAGAAGATGCCACTGAACAGGAGGCTGAGTTTCTGGACATTGGTGGATCCGATTTGGTCGGAAAGCCAGCCTCCCAGAAAGGCGCCCGTGAGTGATCCTATCCCGAAGATAGAGATCGACCGGCCTGCCTGTGTAACCGTAAAGCCCAGCCGCCGAGTCAGGTAGAGGCTGAGGAAAAAGAGCACCATCATCCCTGCAGCGTTTATAAGCTGTACCGAGAACAGAATCCAGGCCTGGCGGGGCAGGCCTTGATAAGCCCGACGGTAGAGGTCCAAAATTCTTCTGATCATGGTTTTACAGCACTCCATAATATCTGAAGAGGTATGAAAAATCGACGGAAATTATTTTGGATTACACTGGTCAATTCCCATGGATTCGGTCAAAAATGATAAAAAGCAGCTTCCTACCTGTAGCGAGGCAAGTCTTTTGTCTCCTCGAAATACCTGATTACTCCGACCTCCTTCATTCGGTCGTTCATCTGGATCCATCTCCTTTTGAGGTCAGGGTCAAAATTTGTTTTTTCGCAGGGATATTCAGCACACTGGAAGCAGAAGTCCACTCCTTTTTCCCTAAAACAGTGAATGACGCCGCATGCAGGATACTTGCATGTCCCCTTGCGACAGCCAAGGCAGTCTCCTTTGGTGAGAAAATCAAGAAGCTCTTTGAAGGAAGGATAATTTTTAAACACTGGAAGAAAATTGGAGAATCTTTCTGCATAGCGGTCAAAGCTTCCCAGGAGCTGCTTTAATTTCTGGCTGGAAAGCTTTATCTCGCCCTGGGAAAATGCTAAGCATTTGCGGCAGTTGAGGCCGCAGGGTGCCAGGGTGTCGAGAATCTTCCGGTATTGATCTTCCCTGGATGTCTCTTCCATACTCATCTCCTTTCTCATTAATCTTATTTAATTTGGTCGCGATGTACTTATTTTCTGGCCGTAGTATCAGGGGTTTCACCTTAATTTACTACTTTTTTCCTTTAATAACAAAACAATAGTGGAAGGAATTTATAACTGGTAATACAGACCGCAGACCAGAGCTATAGGCTGGTTATATTGCTGCTTAAACTGCACTTTATATGGGGTTATCATTTGACAGAGTCCGCAAAGTTGTTATATGAAAAAAGCTGAGTAAATATTTTAGGATTGAATTAAAGGAAGGGACAATGTCATCTAAGCGCAAATTCAAAGGGGTAATCTATTTCTCCGCCCTCCTTCTTTTCCTCTTCCAGCTCATACTTAAAGGCGATTCAGGGATCACAAAAAACATGGATACCCTGGAACAGACAACCAACAAGGCGGTGCAGGTGAGCATCCAGGGAAGTTCATTCCATCAAGAACTGGAAGGTCAGAAAGCACCTGCAGGTTGGACCTTTTTACTCCTTGAAACCCGATGGGTAAACATCCATCCCAAACAAAAAATAGAAAAGGAGAAGCTGGAAAAGAAGAAGGATCATACCATGGGCGTGAAATTGTTGACAGAAAAGAAGAAAGAAAAAGATGAATATGTGGAAGTCGATGTGGCCTACATGGTCAGAAAATTATCAGACCACATCTACTGCCTTGCCGATGGACTGGCCTATTCTCTCCATCCATTGACCGAGGAAGTTCCGGGAGGAACGGATCTCAAGGAAGCTTTTGTCCTTCCCAAGCATGGTGATGTCCGCGGAATTCGATTCGTCTTCCTGCTACCCGAGGATGTCGCAAACCTCGGGTTTCAGTTTTTTGACTATGAATACGGACATATTCTCATCCCTATCCAGGGAGATCTTCAACAGGCGCGAGGAACGGGAGGACCTCCGGGCAAGGTCCTCAGCCAGATAAAAGGCGATCTTGTGGAGGTGGCTGCCCATTCTGTCACCTTTGTGGATGAGTATCAGGAGGAACCTGCGCCCGAAGGCTGGCACTACACGAAAGTCCACATCAGCGGGAAGAGCCTGTCAGGAAAAAACATCAAAGACATCATCCAGATTGATCCTGAAGAATACATCTGGATCACTGCAGACGGAGGGTATCTCTATTATGCTGTTGGCGGTACGACCACGGATGAAGGATTCATCCGATTTACACCCGAAGTCTACCAAAGCCAGGAAGTTGTTTTCCTCATTCCCAGCTCGGCAAAGATTGAAAATCTCGGCATACGCATTCAAAACAAGGTATTCAACCTTCCTCTTGGAAGCCGAGAGAAAATCAGCATTCCCCCGCCCCTGGCTTCACATCGAGACGGGGACACGATGGAGATCATGATCTTTGATATAAAGAGAGAAGGTCCCACAGTACTCGTTGATCTGGGGATACAATCACTTGTCGGAAGTGGTGTGGAAATCATGAAAGAGCAGCAATTTATCCTTGTCTCAGAAGATGAAAAAATCTATGTTGACGATGAGCTCACCTCATCTCTCTTCCACAGGCCTCCAGATCCCTTTATTGTCCCACCTGAGAGGTTTGTGCGCTTCCAACTGGCTTATGAAACAGATTCTCTCCTTTCTGAATTGTACTTCCGGGGGTTTGAGAGTGAGAAGAATATAGATCTTTCTCCAATAAAAAAGTGAGAAGGGAGGAGTTATGACCAAAAAATTCATATTAGTTGTTTTTATCATCCTCATTTTTCTTCCTCTGCAGGCGAATACAGAAAAAAACCAGGCAGATACCGCAGGCAAGGCACCTGTTGTTCCTGTGTGCCGGGAAGATAATCTGCTTAACCCGCAGATGAAATGGGAAGTCTGGGACAATCCAGATGCACGGAAATCCCCCAGCCAGTGGCATCTCCAATTAACCGAACTCTCAGGGATTAAAAACGAGCAGAATAAAGCATCCTCCCTGCTTCTTACAGGTGAGAAATCCTGGGGAAATTACACTCTTCAGACAAGCTGCATCCTTTTTGGGGACGAAGGAGATGAAGGAATTACATTCGGTCTCATCTTCGGTTATCAAGACCCTGAGCACTACTATTGGGCAGGATACGACACTGAAAAGAAGAGCTTTGAGCTTTCCTGCAGAACAGACGACGGATTTGAGGCTCTCGATTCTGCTCAGCTCGAATTCCCTAAGTACGAGAATGTTCCTCTTCGGGTTGATTTTTCGGGTTCGCGTATCCGTTTCAGCATAAAAGAAAACACACTATTCGATGTCGATGACGGGCGCTACAGGCAGGGTCAATGCGGTTTAGCGGTGTCCAATCTGCATTCAGAGAAAGTTCTCTTTGATAGCATCAGCGTAAAATCCGTAGCTCTTGAATCCCTCGCGGAGAAGCCTCTGCAGGATCTTCTTTCTCTCTGGAAAGGAGCCAAGCTCGTCTCTCCCGAGAATGAAAGTCTTCTGGCCCTCATCGACCACAAGAGGTCGATCGAAACAGCAAAAATTGACAGCGGAGGCGCATTTCCTCTGAATTTAAAAGAAGAGAAGCTTCCCTACGAAACTGTCTTTTCTTTTCCCGAAGAAAAAGAAGCGGAAATCCACAAGATCGGCATTCAACTGGGCGACATGTGGTTCCCGGAAAAGATAGAATTCCTCATTTCCTCAGCAGGAGAGGAAGGTTTTCAATCGGTAGGAACGTTTCAGATAAAGCCCGAAAAGAACAGCTATCAGGAATTTGATATTCAACCTATCAGGGGAAAATTTTTAAAAATAAAAATTATCTCTTCCGGGCCGAGCGGAATCGATCCCGAGCAGGAAAAGCTGTGGATCGAAAATATGGGAAGGTGGATTTACATCAGTGAGATATTCGCTTATGGACAATATGCTAAAGAGCCGGGCCCATCCCAAGCACAGATTCCTGAGGAGGAAGCCGCTAAGATTCCGGAAATATCCTTTTTCGAAGATTTTAAATCCGGCAGTCTCGACAACTGGAAAATTTTGGATGATCCTGAAGCAGAACCACAAAAAAGCAACTGGGGATTTGTCCTCACGGAACTTTCTGGGATTTCTTGCGATCATTCAACAGAAGAATCAGCTGCTTTGCTCCTGACTGAAAACAAGGACTGGGAGAACTGCACATTTTCTGTCAGGGTTTTCCCCACAACCAGGAAAGGAGGCCTGGGCAGGTATTTCGGTCTAGTTTTTGGCTATGAAAATCCCGACCATTATTACCGCGCAGGGTACAATAAGAGTGACGACCGGTACGAGCTCACGCTCTTTTCACCCCAGGGCCTTGAGCTTCTCGCTTTCGCCGAGATGGAGATTCCTGAGGATAAAGTCGGGAAATGTATGGGTGTTCAGGTGATGTCTGTTTCAGACCGCATTCTCTTTATAGTGGACAATCAGACTGTCTTCGACATAGAAGACCGACGCTCCCGGAAAGGAAGGATCGGCATTGAAGCATCGGGTATAACTCCTGTGGGCCAGGTTGGCGGCGGAAGCTATCTCTTCACTGATTTCAAAGCAACTCCCCTTGATCCGGAAAATCCTCCAGAAAAAAAGCTTCAGGATCTTTTGTCTTATCAACGAGGCGCTGCTGTGATTTACCGTCCATCCCCTCCGCCGGATTATGAATTCAAGCGCATGATCGATCACACCCTTGGCGGAATGGAATACAAGGTGAAATCCTATTATCTTGACCTCACAGAGGCCAAACTACCTCAGGAGGCGGTCTTCTGTTTTCCTCAAGGGAGATTTGCGGAAATTCATAAAATAGGGTTTCAGCTCGGAGAAGAAAATTTTCCCAAAGAGATCAAATTCTCTATCTCAAACTATACTCCCAAATCGGGATTTGAACCGCTGGTGACCATAAGACTTGAGCCAGAAGCCGAAAGCTACCAGGAATTCGATGTGCCGCCGACCCAGGCAAAATACCTGAAAATGCAAATCAGTGAAGGCTTCAATCAGGAGGAGATCGAGATCGCAGAGGTTTTTATCAAGGGGTATTTCAAAGTGAGAGGATCGCAGAGGACTGCCGAAGAGATGAGAAAGGAAGCTCAACTCAAGGAAAAGGAACCTAATAACACTCTTCAGCAGGCCCAGAACCTGCCTCTCAGCACGATTTTGGGAGGAGAAGTTTCTCAAAAGGATCAGGATTTCTACCGGATATCCCTGCCCGATATCAGAGACGAGAAAGTGGAAATCTCCTTCACAAAATTCGGAATCGTGACTCCCCGATTCGTTTTACAGACTGAAGAAGGGCTGGACATTTCGCCCACTGAAATGCGGGCAACAGGGGATGTCAATGTCTTGACTTATTGTCTGGAGCCTGGGCAGTATTTCTTGAAGATCACTCAGCCTGAGATTTATGTCGTTCTTGTCTATGATGACAGCGGCAGCATGAAGGTGAGCGTCCCCGTAGTCAAACGCGTGCTCAGAGGATACCTGGGAAACCTGAAAGCCGGGCTGCAGTTAAAATTGATGAAATACACGGATGATGTCTTCATGCTCTCTGACTTTACCCGCGATCCCACCGAGCTCAAGGCCGCTGCAGAGAGTAAGGTCATAGGTGCTGGGAATACGGATACCTTTAAAGGGCTTATGACAGCCATCGATGAGATCAAGGTTAAAGACGGTAACAGGGCAGTGATCGCGGTCCTTGACGACCTGGTGAGCCAGAGGAAGGCCAGCGAATGGCTGCTTGATTATATCGAGCTCTGGGACGCTATCCTGGATACCGGCGTTATCTTTTCCGTCATTGGTGTCCAGCCTGGCTGGCACAAAAAATCAGACTACTTCGGAAATACTCTCAATCAAATCTTCAGTGAAATCGCCTTTTCAACCGGAGGCCAGTTCTATCACTCACCCTCTGATGAACAGATTAAGCAAAGCGCCAGGACAATCTTCGAGCAATTCACTTCACCTGTCCCTTACCTGGTCATGGCAGAACTGAAGAAAGAGGTAAAGCCAAAGCCGAAGAAGAAAGAGGAGAAAAAAGTCAAAAAACAAGGCTCCGTACAGATACTTTTCGAGGAAGGAGCGGAAAAAACGACTATCAATGATGTGGAGTTGATTCTGGATGCTTCAAACTCGATGTGGGGTCAGATTCAGGGAGAAAGTAAAATCTCGATCGCCCGTAAGGTGCTGAAGCAGATTATCACAGGCCTTCCAGAAGGAATTCGAGTCGGCCTGCGCCTTTACGGCCATCGCTATTCCCTGAGAGACAAGCGTGCCTGCCAGGATACAGAGCTGGCGCTTCCCATCGAGCCCCTCGAAAAAGGCAGGATGATTAAAATCATCAATTCGGTAAAGCCCAAAGGGAAGACACCTCTGGTCTATTCCGTTCTTCAAGCGGCAGAGGATTTTGCCGATATCGATAAGGGAACCATCATTCTCATAAGCGATGGAATCGAAAGCTGCGGCGGAGATATTCATTCCATAGCTCCTTCGCTTAAGAAGTTAGGGCTCGATCTCAGGTTGCACATTGTCGGATTCGACATTAAGGAGGCCGAGGCCCGCGATGAGCTTGAGGCTATTGCCGGATCATCGAAGGGAAAGTATCTTGACGCCAAAGACTCAAGAGAGCTCTTCACATCTCTCGAAGAAACCCTGCGGGTAGAGTTTGCTGTCGTTGATGACAAAGGCGAAGTTAAAGCAAGCGGTTTTGTGGGAGGAAAACCCGTTGAAATCATGGAAGGTTCCTACACACTTCGCCTGATGCTTGCTCCCGAACCTCTCGAGACGACAATCACTGTCAAAGCCGATGAAGCACTTCAGCTGACTCTTGTCAAAGAGCAGGAGAAATGGATGATCCGGGAATGAAAGAAGAGGGAACATGAGAAAAATAAAAACAGCCATCTTCCTTGTTGTTGCTCTTTCGTTTTTCTTCATTCTTTTCAATACTTCCAGAGGAGAAGACGCACGACAGGAGTTCAAGCGCGAGCCCTTGCCCACAGAAGCCGATATCAGTCTGGCCATCGGCGAGCTCCAGAGCATGTTCGAGCAGCTCGAGGAAGCTGAGGACGACCTCGACAAGAAGACTTTCGATCCCCAGGCTGTCGTGGATGAGGTAGGGAATGACCCGGAAGCAATCTTTCGCTGGGTATGCAGAGAGACATATCTTATCCCCTATGCAGGATCCCTGCGTGGGCCTCGAGGAGTGTTGATGGACCGGCTGGGAAACAGCCTGGACCGGGCTCTTCTTCTTTATGAACTTTTGGATCGGTCAGGACATGAAATGCGGCTGGCCAGAGCAACACTCTCCAGAGAAAAAGCAGAAGAGCTTCTCGGTAAACTTAAAAGAATCCTATCCTCAGTTTCTTATCAGGACATAAGGCCTCAGCCACAGGCATCTGACGATTTCGCTGAAGAATTCGCCGCAAAATACCAACTGGACAGCTCCGAACTTAAGGAAACCCTGAAGAATGAAAAGGAAGAGCAGGCACGCATAGAAGGAGAAATCCGTAAGCGGGCAAAAAAACAGGCAGCAGCCATAGCCGAAGCCGTTAAAAAGTCAGGAATAGATATGATTTCAGATGAGGAAAGCTTTGAGATCGAAGCTCTGCAGGATCATTGGTGGGTGCAGTGGCAATCAGAGGAGGCCTGGGTCAATATGGATCCTTCTCTTCCTGATTCTCGCGTGGGACAGGCATTAGCTGAAGCCGAAAGCTGGTTTGATCCTGATGATCTGGATGAGGAGGATTTCCACCAGGTACACATCCGGCTTGTTATCGAGCAGTGGAAGGATGGAAAGCTCTATGAAAAGTCTGTGCTTGAACACACCCTGCAGCCCTGCGAATTTTTAGGTGAGCAGATTGTTGTCCGCCATTATCCATTAGACTGGCCCCTGGACAAAGATCTGTTTGAGGAAAAGGATCCTCTTCAAAGCCTGAAGAGCACGCTTCTCAATCAGAAAACCTGGGCACCTACCCTGAATATAGGTTCTGAGGAGACCGTGGGAATCCTGTTCGATGAAACGGGCGAGTTGATTAAAAAGAAAAAGAAAGCAGGGGGAATCAGTGCCTTCCAGCGAAGCTTTCTGCGCGCCTTGGGCGGCAAAGAAAAGGAGGAAAAAGCTAAAGAAGACTCCTATCTTACTGCCGAGTGGATCGAGTACCAAATATGTTCTCCCGGAAAGCCGCCGTTCACTGCACGCCGTGAAGTCTTTGATCTTTTAGGCCCAGCCCAGCGCACAAAAGAAACCATCCCTCATCCCGTAATCGAAGAAACCCATCGTATGGCCCGTTGTCTGGGCATCCTCAGCCAGATAGAAATTCTGATTCTCACCAGCTCGCTATCCGGAGAATTTATCGAATATCTATCGATTGAAAATTTGCTGCATAACAGAGACCTCCTGCTTGACCTTCTCCCTCAGTTGAATGAGCTCGAACCCCAGAAAGCCCTGGCTCAAATGGCGGAAATAACACCCCAACCTGGAAAGGCTTACGACTTTGCTCTGGCCCGCAGTAAATTCGCGCTGGAAGACGGGCTTGCTTTCCTTGATCATCCAAACATCTTAAGCTGTTATTCGGGAGTAGGGCAGAATCCCCAGGGAGATCTCCTCAGATTCACCCGGCTGGATATCGTTAAAAACGATGTTGGGGTTGTTGGCGCCAATCCGTTCCAAATCCGTATGAAACAGGGGGTCCTGGACACTAACATCGAAGCCTTCTTGGTCGGGCTCGATGAGAATGTCCAGAACACAAGTGTTGTCTTTTCCGGGGATAAGGACTGGCTGGTCCTGAAAAATCAAGAGGAAGAAGCTTACAGAGGTCTGAAACTGGATCCCGATTCCCTCGAGCGTATCCGGCAGGACCTTGAGCAGGGCTATATCGTCCTGGCTCCCCAACGGTCTTTTAAGATTGACGGGCGGGAATGGGTGACCTGGTGGAGGATCAATCCTCGAACAGGACAAACTGTTGGTGTCGGTGAACATGGCTGGGGGCAGGCGATCGTGGAATATGTGGAAATAGCCCAGACCATGATCCAGTTGAAGCTGCAGGTAGAGGCTTACATGGGGATTATGGAATGTGTCGTGAATACCGCAGCCCTTGCTTTGGCCGGAGCGGATATGAAAACGGTCACCAAATACGCTGTAAAAAAATGTATCTGGAAAAAAATTTGCGGCTATATGATGAAGCAGCTAACAGGCTATTTCATCGCTGGCACAGTCTGGTCGAATTTCATCGTAAAAAAAACAGCTGGCTGGATCTCGGGGAAGCTGTGCAAGTTGGCTCTGAAATGAAACAGAATGGAAAGGACGTTCCAAATTAATGCCTAGAAAAAGAAGATGAAGGTCATCTTGAAATATGGGTTTTATTTTTTTTTGATAGTCGGACTCATCTGGATATCCGGGTGCCGGGAACGCGCGCGGATTATTCCTCCGGCTAAACCTTTGCCTGCAAAAGAAAGGCTCGCGCGGACAGGATACACAGTCCAGGTAGGAGCCTTCACTGTTCTGGACAATGCTCGCAGGCTGACGAATGAGCTGAGCCAGAAGGGTTTGAATACCTATTACTTCAGGCATGAGTCAGGACTCTACAAGGTCCGCTTCGGAGACTTTCCCTCAAGCGAGGCCGCCCGCCAAAAAGCCGAAAGCCTGCTCAGAGATTCCGTGATCAAAGACTATTTCATCGTTAAACCCGAAGATTATGCCGTTTCCAAGCAAAGTCTGTTCGGTGAGGATTACTTGAGAGACAATCTTATCGCTACGGCAGAAAGTTTTATCGGAGTGGAATACGCCTGGGGTGGTGCATCAACTGATGATGGCTTCGACTGCAGTGGGTTGACCATGGCAGTCTATCAGATGAACGGCCTCAACCTGCCGCGCACCTCAAAGGAACAGTATGATGCCGGTGCAGCGGTCGATAAGGGCCAGATAATGAAGGGTGACCTTGTTTTCTTCTTCACCTCACGGAGTCAGAAAATCTCCCACGTGGGAATTTATATCGGGAATGAAACATTTATCCATGCTCCGGGAAAAAACAAGAAAATACGAAAAAACTCTCTAACCGATAGCTATTTCAGGAACCATTTTGCTGGAGCCCGAACCTATCTCAAATAGTCTTTTACAATTCAATCTCTTTCCTCCACAAAAGGAACCATTATCTTATCATCCTGCTGGGGTTTTTTAACTTACTTCGGTCTTTATTCGTACCTCAAGGAATGAACCGGATTGGCCAGTGCTACCTTCAAGGTTTGATAAATAACCGAAAGCAGGGCTACAGCCAGAGTTATCAATCCCGCCTCAATAAACGGGCCGAGACCCACCGACGTTCTGTAGGCAAAGGCCTGAAGCCACCTGTTTACCGCAAAGTAGGCTGTCGGCCAGGCCAAAATGTTGGCCACGATCACCCACCGGGTATAGCTACCAGTAAGCAGGATGACGATAGCAGAGACGCTGGAGCCCAGGACTTTACGAATCCCGATTTCCTTGGTCCGTTTTTCGGTGCTGTAGGCAGCAAGACCAAAGATACCGAGACAGGCCACGAAAATGGTCAACTCACAGAAGAAAATGAGCAGCGATGCCAACCGTCTCTCCTCATCATAGGCTCTGAGATGGAGATCATCGACAAAAGCATAATCGAAGATTTGTTCAGGTTGAAGCTCGTAAACGACTTCTCGAATCCGGGAAATAACTTCCTTTGGTTTTTCTGAAGGGAGGCGGATGACAAGCTCATTTGCCGTTTCATCTGAGTGGAATAAAACGGTGGGATATATCCGGGAATGGATCGAATTTGTGTTCCAGTCCTTAAGTATACCGATGATGCGGTAGGCTTTATCTCCCCGGTACAGGAATTTCCCTATTGGGTCTTCGAGACCAAGACTCTGAGCTGCCGTCTCATTTATCAGAACGGCCTTTTCGTCAGCGGTTCGCCCTTTCTCGAAATACCTCCCTTCAGCAAGCTTCAATCCTATGGTTGGGATGAAATCTGCATCCACTTCCAGGGACTGGACCATCGTGCCTTCTTCTTCTGTTTTATCTTTGATCTGGACAGTAGAGATGTTGCGATTCTGAGCCGATGGAAACTTATCTACACAAGCCGCGGCCAGAACCCCGGTGCGGCTAAGAATTTGATCCTTGATTATGCTGGCATTCTTAAGCCGGGAGGCATCACGGTTGCTCAGAACGATCAGATTGTCCTTATCGTATCCGAGGTCTTTTGTTTCAGAATACTGCACCTGTTTGAGGACAAAAAGAGTGCAGACAATCAGAGCGCAGGCAATGAAAAATTGCACTCCTACTAGGATCTTCCGCCCCCCGGAGCTCGAAAGTCTCCGGGGAATTCCTGACCGGAAAATGACCGCTGCCGGAAATCGGGAGAGAAAAAAAGCCGGATAGAATCCCGCCAGGAAGCCAACGGTAAGAATCATGGCAACGACAGCGGGAAGGATCCAGGGTGTCGAGAGAATCCCCAGATTGAGCGTTTTCCCTAGATACTGGTCTAGACGGGGTTTAAACAGAGAGAAGAGGATGAGCCCAATTCCCATGGCAATAGCAGTGAGGAAGATTGATTCCATCAAGAACTGTTTTATGAGATTTGAACGGACGGCTCCGCATGTCTTACGGATCCCTACCTCTTTTGTTCTTCCGGTGATTTTTGCCGTAGACAAGTTGATAAAATTGATGCCAGCTATAATCAGGATAAGCAGGGCAACGGCCGAAAAAACATACAACCGGGTGATACTGCCCGAGTTGTCAAGGTCATTGTTCATTCCGAGGGACGCATTATCGAGGTAGATTCTGCCGAGCGGCTGCAGATAATAAGAGGCATCCTTTTCGTCTTCATCAAGATGGGATCTGGCGATATCCGTGATTTTTGCATCGACGGTTGCCGGATCAGTACCCTTCCGAAGACGGACAAATGTTGTGATTATACCCCAGCTTTCCCATTGCCTAATCACCTCGCCGTGGGTTTGATGGAGAGTTGCAAAAGAGGCGATCATCGGTACCCTAAGGACGGTGTTGGAGGGCATATTCCTCATGATACCTGTGATTTGGAAGTCGTGCGTCCTTTGGAGTCTTAGCCGGATGGATTTTCCGAAAGGATTCTCATCTCCGAAATATTTCTTGGCCAGGGATTCGTCGATGATAACGGTAAACGGTGCTTCAAGAGCGGTTTTTGGGTTACCTCGAAGGAGAGGAATGGAGAAGACTTCCAGAATATCCTGTTCGGCGAATAACATCTTCTTTTCCTTGAAGTCTCTATCTTCAACCTGCACCGGCATATTGTGCCTTCTCAGGATGCGAACGCTTTCCTCGATTTCTGGGATAGATTCCTCAACGGCTGGACCGAGAGGGGCTCCAACTACGGCATTGAGAAGAATTCTCCCACCAAAGGGGATGCGTCCGTTTATTCTGAAGATTCGATCCCTGAGAGGGTGCATGGTCTCGAAGCTCAGCTCGTGAATGACATAGCCGGCCATGAGCAGGCAAGCGGCCAGCCCCACGGCTAAACCGATGATGTTAAGTAAGGCATATCTCTTATGTCTGAAGATATTTCTGTAAGCCAGTTTAAGATAATTATTTAATATGTCGGCTCTCCCTAGTATAAGATTGGCAGTAAACATCGGAGGGGATTTAAGGAACTGCGAGAAATACCATGTGAGGACAGCATTAAGGCCGCATTTATCTGCCAACTCCCGATATATTTCATTTCTATTGGATTCAAACTTATTAGACGCCGGAAGTAGTGAAAAGGTTTGCCTGTGATTAAACCCTTCTTCAAAAAACTCCGTCTAACTAGATGACAAACAAGCTTACAAAATGGTATGAGTAGACGTTGGTTTGAGAAAGGTTAAAGACCTGGATGGATGAAGAAATCATCGTTCAAAGATGCAAGGATGGTGACTTAATGGCTTATCGTTTGCTTTATGAACGTTATGAACAGCCTTTCTTGCGCACGGCAATCCGAATGCTAGGCAGGCATCAGGATGCCGAGGATGCTGTCCAGGAGACTTTCTTCAAGCTCCATCGCGGAATCCATAACTACAGGAGCGGCTCAAGGTTCAGTACTTATTTGTTTCGGATCCTTCTTAATTCCTGCTATGACATCCTCAGAAAGAGAGGTCCGGAGCTGACCGGAAGTCTAGACCAAGCAGGCCTTTCCCATCATTCATCATCTGAAGTTTACCACTCTATCGGGGAGGCGATCGCTTCTCTCCCTGACCGAATGCGGGCATGTTTCGTACTATTCGCTGTTGAACAGTTCAAACAGGATGAAATCGCCGATATCCTGGGGATTAGCATAGGCGCTGTGAAAGCCAGCATTCATCGGGCTCGCTCTAAGCTCAGAGCCTGGCTTATGATTTCCTGTAAGGAGGTGAAAGCATGACTTGCAGTTATCTAGAAAAATACGACCAGGGCGAAATGGATGAGACCGAATTCAGGAGGCATGCAGCTACCTGTTCAACCTGTCGGGAAGCACTTCTTCTTGATGAGGACGTCATGTCCATGGCTGAAACCCTTAGGCGCCACATTGATGCTCCTCATCTCTGGAGCCGCATCGAGGATAACCTCCGGAAGAAGCTGGCCGAAAATCGCGTACTCTCAACGAGAGTACAGGCTGAGAAAAGCCTCAGGTATGAACGGCTTTCACTCCCATGGAGACGCTTGCTGCTTGTTCCCGCAGGGGTTGTTCTTCTTGTGGCCGTGGGGCTCGGAATCTACTTCGGCCTTAAAAGCCACACTCCGTCTTCCGGTCTACTGGCCCGCAAGGCTCTGGCCAGGGTTGAGCAAAAAGAACAGGAATACCTGAACGCCATCCAGGATTTGGAAAAACAGGCTATTCCCCGAATGGCAAGCTTAGATCTGGAGCTTGTTTTTCTCTACAGGGACCGCCTCGAGACCATCGATGCCCAGATCGAGCAGTGCCGGGAGGCCCTGGCCTCTAATCCGGCCAATGCCCATATCCGCCGATATTTGATAGCAGCCCTCCAGGATAAAAAGGAAACCCTGGTCGAGGTTTTGCGCCTGAATGATGAAAAAACGAAACTAAGGAGGTCAACATGACTAAAAATAGACGATTGATGACTATCATTTGGGTATCTATCTTTCTGGCGGCTGTAGCCGTAGTCGAGGCAAACTCTCCATTCAAAAATAAACAATCACGGGAATTAACGAAAGCGGCGGCCACCGGACCTGGAAAGACGCTCTACATCAACACATATTCAACTGATCTGACGATCACAGCAGGAGACGAAAACACAGTCACGGTTGAGGGAGTGGTTGAAGTCAGTGATGATGACGAGGAAATTGTCGAGTTTTTCCTGGCCGAAACACGGCTTATTCTCGAGCCTTACGCCGATGGTCTGCAGCTAAAACTGAGTTCGCCCATGGATGAGTTCCGCAAGAGTGGAAAACCCCCTAAAGAAGGGATTTACCGCCGTTTTTACAAGGGGAATAGATTTATATTCAAAATGTCCTATTCAGCCCGTTTATCGATTCGCGTTCCGGCCCAGCAGTCCCTTGAGATAGAAAATGCTTACGGCAATGTCGTCATCGGAGGAATTAATGGAAATTTACGAGTGGCTAACCGATCTGGGAAAGTCCGTCTGGATAAGTGCGGCGGAGAACTAGAACTCCAGAACAGCTATGGCTCGGTGGACATCTCCGGATTCAAAGGACCGGTGGACATCAAGAATCCAAGCGGCGAAGTTAGTCTGAGCGACATTGAAGGAGATGCAAGAGTTAATAACAGTTATGCATCCGTACGTTTTAATACAATCGGCGGAAAACTCTCCGTCAATTCGCAAAGTACCAAAGTGGAAGGAAGAGATGTAGCTGGCGATTGTGAGATCACTTCCTCCTACGGTAAGATCGAAGTGAGGGACGTAAAGGGACTTCTTTCCATCAAGGGGCCGAGCTGTGAGGTAATAGCCGACAATATCACCAAGGAGGTTCGGATCGCAAACAGCTATAACCCCTTGTCTGTAAGCCGTGTTGGAGGAAGCCTCAGAGTCTCGAGCAGCTCGGGTGCCGTAACCGCAGATGATATTGGCGGGGATGTTTTTATACGCAGTTCTTACAACGACGTCAATGTTTCGCATGTCCGTGGCTCAGTCGAAATCGAGAGTCCGTCATCCTCGGTTTCGGTTAGCGATATTGAAGGAAACGCTACTATTGTATCCTCCTACAACAAAGTTGTCGCCGCTGATGTTGGCGGATGGCTGGATGTGCGTTCCCAGTCTGCAAGCGTGAAGGCGACAGAGATAAAGAAAGACGCCTCCATTGTGACATCTTACAATCGGGTTGAAGCCTCCGGTATAGGAGGAGCCTTGAGAATCGACGGCAGTTCTTCGAGCGTTCAGGCCGAGGGTATCTCCGGGGATGTAAACATCAAAAATTCCTATGATGGCGTCATCCTGCGACGGACGTCAGGATCGATCATTGTACACGGGAACAGCAGTCGGATTGAGGTTGGACAGATCGAGAACCTGCCAGAAAACAGCCGGATTGAGCTCCTGACGACTTATGAACCGGTCGTCCTCTCCCTCCCTGAAGATGTGAATGTCGTGATCTCTGTGCTGCCAGGAGCAAGAATTTCTTCAGAATTTCCGGTTTATCATATAAAGTCCCAAGCCAAAAAGCTGGGGGCTATACTGGCTAAGGGGCTGGCTAAGGGCGCAGTCTCAATCCGCATTGAAACGAGCGGAAACATCAGTATTAAAAGCAGCAGAATTACCTTGAAGAAAGAAAAGGATTAACTTATTGATATTAAATACAAATTCTCCATTTCTATCAAATTTAGATATAAAAATGGATAAGTGATCTATGAAAACAGATCAACTGATCCAGTCAGGTTTCGTCTCAAGCAATTCTAGCGCCTGAAAGACAATCCTATTCCAATGGTGAACCAATTCGCGGTTCCCCCGCCTTCCCCAGAATATAAATTAAAGCGGGCTAAAGCTTCAACCCCCATGGTATTTGAAGTGAGAATACGTGCCCCGATTCCGATATTCCCTCCAATTCTAGTCCCTGATTTATCTACCTTTACTGAGTCCGTATATCCTAGGAAGGACACCGAAGACTCAGCCTTGGCATTCATGATGGAAAGTCCGCCTCCTAGGTGAATAAATGGCCGAAGGCTTCCGACATGGACGAACTCATATCTAATGCAGGGGAAGATCTGGATATTGCTAGCGCTACCCGAAATCGTAGCTTCAATTCCATAGAGCGAATAATAATCGTTAAAATCTTGAAAGTAGTTATCATCGATTCCCCAACGATGATAAGCGCCCTCCAGCCCAACATAAAATCCCTGTGTCACTTGAATAAGGCCATGTCCAGATACATAGAATCCCACTGACCACAGATCGCTATTGTCCCCTGTGTACTTTAAATACCCGCCCGAGATGGCGAACTGGCTTGAGGCCGGAAACGCAGCAGTTGAAGCCAATAGAACGAACGAAACTACACACAAAAGCTTTTTCATGTTTTCCTCCCAAAAAAATATTTTGAATTTAGAGAGAAAGCTCGGTTTACTTTTTGATTGCTTTTCATCTTTTAATATATGACTTAACCTACATTCCCTATTTTAATCAGCAATAAACATGCCAATGTTATCTCCTGGGATTTTTTAAACTATGAAACATACATGTATCATTTGTTAACAGTGAATGTCCGTTTGCCTATTTAATCTTATAGGTAATGCCTACTGCGCCGTATATGCCTGAAAAATCTCCTGTTAAAGACCAAGAGACTTTAAAGGTAACCAAAATTTTATCAAGAAAACCTGAAACATCCTCCCAAAAATAAAGATGTGTCCCTATAAAGGGAGCAACAAGAGGTTCGCTCTGCAGATCACCTGGATAATCATTACATAATTCGTTACTGACAGATAAAATGCTGTACCCCAGATTTGTTCCGGCAAAGAAGTCCAAGCCTTTTATTTCCTCCGTCCTGAAGTGGTATGTGATATCCAATGACGGTCTAATCACTCGAAAAGTGAACTTCCCACAATAGAGTCCCAGATAATCACACCATTTATCAAACATAACCGTGCCGCCCAATCCAATATTATCTGTTATAAAAAACTCATAACTCGCACCTACGGGAAAGGGCATGGAATCAAAGGGCTCGGCAGTTTCGACATAAGAATTAAGGCCAACCTGACCGGTCACATACATCGAGCCCTTGGAGGACTTTTTCGTTCCACCGGAAGCTGAAACAGGGTTCGAGGCACAAACAAAAAAGACAAGAACAAATATCGCGATGAAAAGTAAAACTGTTTTTTTCACTTTATTTCTCCTTCTTCTCTGATCTTGCTCTCTTTTCTTACTGATCCAACATAAATTTTTTTGCAACAAACATGCCAATTTAAATATAAGTGCTTTTTCACCTGCCAGACTCTTATAAGTCCCCTTATTAATTATAATTGCAGGCTATTCACCCCATGGCTCTCTTAATATTACCGATGTTAAAAGATCATACAATTCTCTCCTCTGTGTCCTTTTTTTAGGACATAAATTCTGTAATAGTTGTAGATCAGCCAGTTAATCTGACTAAAAAATTTGACAATACTCGAACAAAATTAAATATTCCCCATATCCACTTTATGAAAGAGAATAGCCAGGATTCCGTTGCTGTGCAATCCAGTCTTAAGCTTCTCTTTTGCATGATAAAGCAGTTCCCTTGCAATTTTTCTTCAAGGTACTCATAGACCTCAGGTTTCGCATTATGGTGATTTTTTTAAGCAATTTTTGCTTTAATATAGGGAATACGGGTTAAAGTGAGATGGATAGATTGACAAAACGCAGCTATGTCCTATTCGTATCTCAAACTGTCTACAGGATTGGCACAAGCCGTCTTAACGGTCTGAAAAATAAAAGTGAATATTGCTATCAACATGGTGATAGAACCGGACAATAAGAAGATAATCCATCCGATATTTTCTCTGTAGGCAAAATTCTGCAGCCATTTATTCATCATGAACCATGCCAGAGGCCAAGCAACGATATTGGCGAGTACAATCCATTTTATAAATTCCTTAGAAAGCAGGAGTACAACACTTCCCGTTGAAGCGCCGAGTACCTTCCGGATACCGATCTCTTTAATCTTTAACTCTGCAGTGAAAGAAACTAGGCCGAGGAGTCCCAAACAGGCAACCAGAATTGAAAGAGATGAAAAGATAAGGAAAATGTTCTGCATTTTCTTTTCACTCGCGTATAGCTGATTAATGCGATTATCCAGAAAACTGTATTCAAACTGTTCCCCTGGGAAAGCGCCTTCCCATTTCGTTTGAATAAAATTCAGAGTTTTCCCGATATCACCGGGCATGATTCTGACTGAGATCTCACGAATATAGTTTGGATAGAGGAATAATGCCGTGGGTTCAACTTCCCTTCGGAGAGATTTAAAATTGAAATTTTTTACGATGCCGACAACTTGAGCTGGACTGTCTGCATATCCTCCTTCCAGTTTTTTCCCGACTGCTTCTTCAGGTGTCCAGCCGATTCTTTGAGCCGCGGATTCATTCAGCATTATGGTTCCTTCTGTATCCGTGCTGAAATCTCTTGAAAACGCCCGCCCCGCAATGACCTCCATCCGGTAAGTTTCTACATAATCGTAGTCGCTTGAAAAGAGAATCATGCTTATGGGTTCATCTGATTCTGGAGGATTGACGTAGCTATTGCTGTAATGGGAATCGGCGGGAACCTCGGATGAAGCAGATGCAGATATGATCTGAGGATTTTGCTTAAGCTCGTTCCGGAAAGCCCCATAATTTTGAGCGATCTGCTGGCTTCTTACGGGAATGATAACCACGTTTTCCTTATCAAAACCCAGAGACCGGGTCTGGATGAATCTCATCTGTTTATAAACGGTGAGCACTCCAACAATCAGCATGATTGAAATGCTGAATTGGATGATAACCATGTTCCTGCGAAAAACAGACTTTCCGCCTGCTGTAAGCGGACCTCCCTTTAAAACTCCGGCTGGTTCGAATCTGGTCAGATAATAAGCTGGATACAAACCAGCTAATACGCCAACGGCAAAGGTCGCTCCCACAAGAATGATCAGATTCTTTAGCTGTAAAAAGACTGATAGCGACAGATTTTCGGCGAAAATCCCGTTATAGGCTTGAATGAACAGCGAACTCATAACAATCGCAAGAAAGAGCGAAGCAAAAGCCAACAGGACAGATTCCTGGATAAACTGGACTCTGAGCTGGCGTTTTTCTGCTCCTATAGTTTTGCGAAGGCTCACTTCTTTGGCTCTTTTGCTGGCTCTGGCCGTGGATAAATTTACGAAATTCATGCAGGCGATGATCAGGATAAGGATGGCAATAGAGGAAAAAATATAGACCGAGAGGATGTTTCCTCCTGGTTCCACCTCCCAATCAGCAGTGGGATGTAAATGGATGTCTCTTATGGGAAAGAGATGCATTTTGAGTACTTCATGGATACTTCGGCCTTGAATAAGCAAATCCCCGTACTCTGGTTCGAGTCTTTTGGTGACGAAGGTTTTCAGCTTCTCCTCAAGGTCTTGTCTCGATGTATTTTCCCTAACCTGAACATAGGTATACAGATAATTGCTTCGCCAATCGGTATATGGCTCTTCTTTATAGGAAGAGATAGAGATGAGCATATCGAAATGAATATGGGAATTTTCAGGCACTTCTTTTAAGATTCCCGTTACCTTAAAATCAACCGGTTTCCCCTCCCATTCAAAGGAGAGAGATTTTCCGACGGCATCTCCTGTCCCAAAATATTTAACTGCATTTTCGTGGTTTAAAACCACTGTTCTGGGCTCTTTAAGAGCAGTCTGCTCATCTCCTTCTTCCAGGCCAAAATCGAACATTTCAAAAATGGAATTATCCACGGCAAACATTTCTTGCCTGTGGATAGAGTTTTTGTAGTCTTTAATGGCAAATTCTCTTCTCCAGAAACGCACTGCGTTTTCGATCTCTGGATAATCGTCGATCAGGGCTTGTTTGTATCTGCCGCCTGTGATTGGCCATCTGCTGTACAGGTTGTCGCGGAATAATTCCCGTTCTACCCTGTATATTCGATGGGCATTCTTATGAAAACTGTCATAATTCAATTCCCGCAGCACCCATAAGCTTATGATCATACAGATAGAGAGTCCGATCGCCAATCCGAATACATTGATAAAAGAATACAATTTATGCCGTTTAAAATTCCTGTATGCAATTTTTAGATGATTCCAGAACATATTGAACCTCCAGGAGACAATTAGCTAAAGCTCCTCTCCAACATCAGTAATGCATTTGAGATGATCTCTTCCAGAGCTGTCAAAATGCAAACCAAATTATCTCTCATGTATAGGCAAACAATTCGATCATATATAAAGCAAAAAATATGCCAACCCTTTCTCTTGGAGTTTTTCCCGTTTTATAGAGCAAAAGGTGTCCATTCTTGAACAATTTATGTCCGTATTCGTATAGTCTTAAGCATTCCGCATATCAACTCTTTTTTTTAACTCTCTGCTGCTATGAAGAAATTGATTTGCTGACTAAAATATCTTTCTTAAACTCGGATATCATTGAGAATATCTTCTTCCTAGTAACGTCATCCTTTTAGCACAGATCAGAAACACTATTATTTAATTTAAGCAAAAGTAAATAAAAATTGACAAATGGTTCCAAAT
>CAYVAT010000014.1:48940-60609 GCA_964449165.1 uncultured Eubacteriales bacterium
CAAAAAATGAAGGATGGAATGGCAAAGCCTTATCAGGTCAGACAATTATTAGATTTTATCGAAGATAATAATTTAAACATTATGGAGTAAATAATGAATAAACATGCAGTTTCCATCAAATGGAGTGATGAGGATAATAGTTTTATTGCCTCAATTCCGGGGATAAAAGCCCTCAGCGCTTTTGGAGCAACACAAGAAGAAGCATTGTCTGAGTTGAATGTTGCAGCAGAGGCTTATTTTGAAGCAATGGAAGAGGCTGGAAAGCCCTTGCCTTTACCTGAAAAATTCGTTTCTCATAGTGGACAACTACGCTTGAGAATGTCTAAAAGCCTGCATGCAGCCCTTTCCAATGGGGCAGAGGATGAAGGTATTTCCCTCAATACATACATTGTCACTCTTCTGTCAGAAAGACACATAGAAAAAAGACTGATGAATAAGATTGAAGCAATACAGAGTTTGCTTAAAGCAATAAGCTCTAGATGATCTGGCTCTAAACCAACGAAACCTTGACAAATATATTTTCTGATGATATTTTTCTCATGACTTTTTTAAAGTTCTTTCAGCAGAAGGGTTTATAAAACAAAAAATCGTTTAGTTATTGAAAAAAATAATAAAAAGAGAAAATTTTCTAAATAAAAGGAAGGGTTACAATGAAGAACAGCGAGAAAGAACATACTTTTAAAAGGCTCGATGAAGATATAAAAAAATCAAAAACTAATAAAATTGCATTTGATATTAACAATGACAGGTTCATTTTTTTCAGCGATGTTCATAAAGGGGATCGTCAAAAAGGTAGTGATGATTTTGAACGTAATGAAGCTCTATATTGTTATGCCTTAAGTTATTATTTCGATAGGGATTTTAAGCTGGTTCTAGCAGGAGATGTAGAAGAAGGATGGGAGTGTGATTATGAAAAAATAATAGATTGTTATATGAATACAGCGTTTAAAATAGAAAAAAAATTTGTTGAAAAGAGCAGATATTATCGTATTTACGGTAATCATGATTGTGATCTAGCAGAAAAGGGTAATGTAGATAAATTCCTGGTGCCAGTTTTGGGGCACATAGAGGTCTATCCAGCTTTATTCATTGGAGATAAAATCATTGTGGTACACGGTCACCAAGGCGATCATCATTCAGATAGAGAAGCTTGGATAACTAGCAGATGGTACGTCAGAGTATTCTGGAAGTTTGCACAAAACGTTTTCAAAGTCATGAATAATCGGGCAGCAGAAAACAACAAGATTCGTTCAAAGCGTGATCAATATTTATTTGAGTGGGCAAAAGCCAATAAGATTCTTTTGATTGCTGGACACACACACCGGGGAATGTTTGAATCTTATTCAAAAACTTATCAGTTATTCGAAAAAAAATTAGAGCTTGAAAAACAGTTAGATAAAACAACAGACCTGGCCGAAAAATTACTTTTAAAAGAAGCTATAAAAAGAATAGAGCAAATCATCAAAGAATCAAAAGAAGAATTACGAAAAGAGAAGACCACCTCTCGTTTAGAAGAAAATCCAATACCCTGTTACTTTAATGATGGCTGTTGTGTTCATACAAATGGAATCTCTGGCCTTGAAATTGACAAAGGGAATATTCGTCTTGTTAAGTGGGAGTTATCTGATACAACCTGTAGTGAAGTCTTTGATGGTCAAATCAGGCCGGCGAATATAATTGGTGCGGAAAGAAGAATCTATCAATCTGCAGACTTGAACAAGATATTAGAAAAAATTGAGGGTGCAGCGATTTAGGGATGGTATAAAAAGGACAGTAGGCATCAGAATAAAAGCAAAATGATTATAACAAAAAAAGGGGGAAATAATGGCCACAAAAACACATTTTGCAGGGTATCCATCCGCGGTTGTTTATAAACAGCCTGACGGAAAAAAGCCAATCCAACACCTCTTATGGGGTGATTGGCTTCGGCTGAAGGATGGGAAGAACGGTCCTTACTGTGAGGTCCATGCCCGTGGTGTTGACGGTTGGATGCACCAAGACTTTATACAAAAGGACCGCATCTTAGAGGTCGTCTTTGTCGACATAGGCCAAGGAGATGGTTGCCTATTGGTAACACCTGATGATAAGCACATACTCATTGATGCTGGCATAGGAGACAATATGTATAGATTTCTCCGGTGGCGGTACGGTGGCTTTAAGGAACCTTGGGAGTTCGAGTCAGCAGTCATTTCGCATCCCGACGCAGATCATTATGCTGGTTTTGATACCATATTTGACGATCCAAATGTTACCATCAAGACGATTTATCATAATGGCATTATGGAGCGTAAAGGCAAAAACAGTCTGGGGGCTAAGGCAAAATCTGGAAAAAAAAGCTACTTAACGAACCTCATTCAGTCTACCGAGGATCTTCATGATTTTTTATCTGTTCCTTCTCGCTGGAAGAAAAAGAAGTATCCCATGATGATCGAGAAAGGTCTTTCTCTCGGTAAATTCAGTGATTATCAAATGCTCAGTGTTGAGAACAGGTATATGCGGGGATACGGTCAAAATGATGAGCTTACAATCCAGGTACTAGGCCCTGTTGTCGAACGAGACAGGAACAACAAGCCAAGACTAAAATGGTTCGGCAGCACATCCAAGACTAAAAACGGTCATTCTATTGTGCTCCGCATCATATACGGTAACGTGAGGATATTACTTGGTGGTGACCTTAACATCCCATCTGAAAACCTTTTGCTCGGCTATCACACAGGGTTAGCTGCGCCTCCGGCTTCCGTTGAAGAGGAACGTCTGCTTATCGAGGCTGCACGCCGGACTTTTGAAGTAGATATTGCCAAATCGTGCCACCACGGCAGCGCAGATTTCTCCAGTACTTATCTTTTGGCCACCAACCCCATCGCCACTGTGATTTCCAGCGGTGATAACGAACCGCATTCCCATCCTCGTGCCGATACTCTTGGGACCATAGGCTCCTGTTCGCGTGGCATTCGTCCCATGATTTTCAGCACCGAACTCGCTCGTTCTGCCAAGGAGGCGATCAAGCACCCGTATATCTTGCAAAAACAGCTCAAGAGTTTGCAAGCTGAAATCGATAAAGCTCCTACCGATACTGAGAAAGAAAAACGCAAGAAGCAGCGTCTTATTGATAAGTTCAACAAACAGTTAGAAAAGATAGAGCGAAGCATTGCTATATTCGGTGCGATAAACCTGCGTACTGATGGAGAAAAAGTCGTCATCGCACAGAAGATCGAGCAACCTAGAAGCAAGGATAAGAAGTGGGATATTTACCAGCTTGAGACTAGCGGAGGCCTTCTTCAGTACATTTCTAAATACTGATAAGAAGAGGGAGATACTCGCTTTAAAATAGGCACAATACTTGCCAGCTAGTGATAATAATATCAGAGGCCTTGATTTTGATTATATCAGGATATCCTTCTTCTTATAAATGACAAACGTGAGGGTAATGAGCACGAGGGATAGTCCCAGGAAATAAAGCACACGCCACCATTCCAGGCTGTAGTCGGGACGGAGAACTCCGGTATCGACAAATTTAAAAGGGCTCAAATATCCGAATTTATCTGTGGAAGCTGTGACTTTTGATAAGATGTTAATAAAGAATCCCCCGAATACGACGCCGATCAAAATGTTGGTAATCGAACGGCCTCTTTTTATCAACAAGGAGAGGAAAAAACCGATAGCCCCAAAAGTCAACATCAGCAGGAAGGAGTAAAACGAGTAGATAAGAAAGGCCACCGGACTATAATCACTCTCCCCTTTAAAGACTTCCAGGCCTATGAATCCGATGCACAGGATAACAACATTCAGAAGCATCAGGTAAGTGAGGAATACAGCCAATTTGCTCCAGACAATCTCCAACCTTGTTACAGGTTTGGTCAGAAGAAATTCGGCGGTTTTTTCACGTTCTTCCAGGGCTAGAATCTTACCGGCAAGCATTATCGAGAAAAATGTGCCAAGGAGTATGATATAAATCGCATTGCGGGTGGCATAATACCCCAAGACATTGGTCAACATATCCACATTCGTTCCAAAGGCCCTTATCATATTCTTCATGATCGGATTCTCAAGAAAGCCTTTCATCAGCTTCAGGATATCCCCTTTCATGAAGAAACGGTAGAAAGCCGTCTCCATCAATATCAGGAGACTGATGGATATACTCCAGGCGATGAAAGAATTCCGGTAGCGTTTCAATTCTTCAAAGTATATGTTTGTGGTTGTCTTCATCTTCAGGTTTTCTTGCTATGCTCTTCTTCCGAATAATAGTGCATGAAGATTTCTTCAAGAGATGGTTCTTCTATGATCAGATCTTTGACATCCTTTCCGGTTAAAGCGTGGAGAAGGTCGTTCATCTTACCTGAAAACATGAAACTTAGGATGTTTCTGTGGGCCTGAGAAGCTGTCACGCCTACGCATTTGATTTCGTCTTTCTCTACTGGATGGGCAAACTCGACCTGAATTTTACGAAGCTGTTTTTTCCTGAGGCTCTCGATATCTTCCACTGCGATGATTTTTCCTTCCTTGATAATCCCCACTCTCTTGCACATTTTCTGGACTTCGCTCAAGGTATGAGAAGAGAGGAAAACGGTTGTACCCCTGCTGTTTTCTTCCTTGAGAATATCGAAGAATTTTGCCTGCATCAAAGGGTCCAGACCGCTTGTCGGCTCATCCAGAATCAATAATCGGGGCTGGTGGATAAGACTCTGTAGGATCGAGATTTTCTTCCGATTACCCCGGGAGAGGTCGACAATTTTCCTGTCAAGGTCCAGGGAGAAAGCTTCTGCCAGTTCTTTTATCCTTGATTTGCAGTCTGTGGCATAAAAGTTTGCCGAATACTCAAGAAGTTCATGCACATCCATTTTTTCATAATAATTGACTTCTGAAGGCATATACCCGACATGTTTTTTAATCTCCTTGGTCTGTTTGATAATATCCATGCCGAAGATCCTGCCGCTTCCTGAGGTGGGAAAAATCAGCCCGAGTAGTGTGCGGATTGTTGTGGATTTGCCAGCCCCATTTGGCCCGATAAATCCGAATATCTCTCCCTCTTCGATTTTCAGGCTGAGGTCGATTATTCCCCTATCTTTTCCGTAGTATTTCGTGAGGCTTTGGGTTTCTATAATGTTCATTCATCCCATCTTAATGCATTTAATTTGTTTTCTTCAACGATTTTCTGTTCGGGATTTCAGGAATTGGAATGGGTCAGGCCAGTCAATCTCTGGAAATGTAGAATCTCATTATAGGTCTAGTCTCCGAGCGACGGGCACACTCCACAAAGCCGGCCTGTCTGAAACCTGAGGCCAGTCCAGTTGCGGCAAAGACCTCGGGCATTCTGTTTTTCTTGGGCTCAGCAGGATAACCCTCTACCACCTTTCCGCCCTGTTTTCTTACGTATTCTACAGCTCCTCTCAGGAGCTTGACACTCAATCCCTGATTGCGAAAGCGCTTATCGACAAACAAACACACGATGGACCACACTGGTGTTTCGTCAATAGGTTTCAGGATTCGGGAGCGGCTGAGAACAGAAAAACTATCCCGAGGAGCAACAGAACACCAAGCTATAGGCATCCCCTCTGCATAGGCTAAAATACCAGGCACCTGACCAGAATCCACGATGGCTTTCATGGCTTTCCTATTGCCTTCTCCCTTCTGTTTTTCATACTCAGATCGTTTCAAACGCCACCACATGCACCAACAGCCGCCGCAGGCGCCCCGCTCTCCAAACAGCGCCTCAAGATCAGACCATCGATCGCTGGTAAGGGCATGAAATTCAATCTGAGTCAGCATTTTCTTTGTTAAATCCGTATTAAATCTATCCTATATTTCTTATTTTAATCAACAAGAAATATTACAATCCTTGTACTGCTTAAACAGAAAAAACGGAAGAAAAAAAATCTGTTGAATATAAGGAGTAGGGGAGAGGCTCGGAAATAGATCTGAAGTAAAGCTTTCCGGATATGCTGCTGAGAAATGCAGGCCATCCTCAAACTATATGATTTTCTTGAAGCATAACCTCAAATTCGTTCATCTGCGTACGCATATCGTTCGTAAATGGACATCAAGTATTTTATAAGCGTATGGAAACCTCAGGCTATACATATGGCATATTTTTTGCTGATCAAAATAGTAAATAGGCTTAGATAACTGAAATAAGAATTCAAAAAAAGATTTGGCTTATGTTGAGAAGCCGAAATCTTTTAGTTAATATGAGGAAAAACAAACATGTTTGAAAATTATATAAAAACCACCTGGAGGAACATAATTAGGCACAAAGGGTATTCTTTCATCAATATCGCCGGACTTGCCCTTGGTATGGCTTGTTGCATAGTGATTGCCACATATCTCCAGTTTGAGCTTTCTTTTGACAACTTTCACAAAAATGGAAACCGCATCTATCGTTTGGTAGAGAGGCAATTTTTTGAAGGACAGGATGAGAAGAACCTCGGGCAGTCTACTCCATGGATGGGGGAGACTCTTGTGGAATACCCAGAGGTAAGTATGGCAGTCAATTTCGTCGATATGGGAACCATCTGGGTCAAGCACAAAGATGAGATGGTTGAAATTCCTCGAGCTCTGATCGTCGATCCTGGTGTTTTTAAAGTTTTCTCTTTTAAACTGCTACTGGGCAATCCCCAGACTGCGCTTTTGGAGCCGAACACAGTGGTCATAACAGAAAGTACAGCTCGGCGCATATTCAAAGATGAGGATCCTGTGGGCAAAATCCTTCAGGGCCCGGATTCCAAGATTTATACAATCACAGGTGTGGCTGAAAATGTGCCTGAAAACTCCCACATCCAATTTGATATGCTGGTTTCAATCATGGAGATGAGGAGTCAACCTGTCGAGTGGGATAATTATGATCATTACTCACCGACCTATGTTCTTCTCAAGCAAAATGCGGATCCAAACGCGCTGCAGAGCAAACTCTCAGGACATACCCAGAAATACTTTAGGCATAATGCAGATCATGTGTCTTTATTTCTTCAGCCCTTGGTAGATATCCATCTTCGCTCCAAGCACATCATGTGGGAAATCAACTGGCTGAAGGGCGATATTATGTATATCTATTTCTTTTCCATCATTATGATTTTTATCCTGCTGGTCGCTTGTATCAATTTTATCAATCTTTCCACAGCCCGCTCAGTTAGCCGTGCTCGAGAAGTAGGAGTCCGTAAGGTTATCGGCGCAAACAAATTACAGCTGATCCGGCAGTTTATAGGTGAGTCCTTGTTTTTTTCTATTTGTGCACTTTTTCTTGCGATAGTAATCGTTCAAACGACCAAACCAGTGCTTGAAAACACATTGGCCATCAACATATCCTTCAATTATTTGAATAATTGGATATTTGGAGTCGGGATCATTTGTTTTCTGGTTGGGGCTGGAGTATTAGCCGGTATCTATCCTGCTTTTGTCCTTTCTTCTTTTCGACCTGTAGTCGTTCTTAAAAGTTCATTTTTCAGAGAAAAAAAATCCGACAAACTGAGAAAGGTCCTGGTTATGGTACAGTTCGCTGTTTCCATCATGCTGATCTTTTGCACAACTGTGGTTTCCAAACAGTTCGCATTCATGAGGAATAAAGACACAGGCTTTGATAAAGCTCAGGTTGTCGTCCTGCCCATGACAGAACAGATGCAACAGCATTTTGACGCCATAAAAGAGGACCTTTCGACATATCCAGGAATAAAAGACATCACAGCATCAACGCGTAAATTGGGAACCCCGCTGTGGAGAAATCAAATATTCTTTGAAGGCAAGAGTCCCGAAGAGCAGTGGATTTCTCCATACATGGCAGTGGATTATGACTTCCTGTCTTTTTACGGGATTAAGCTGCTGGAAGGCAGAGATTTTTCTCCAGAGTATGCCAACGACAGCAGCAGCCGTTCCTATATCATCAATGAAACCCTCGCAAAGCAGATAGGATGGGAGAATCCCATAGGGCAAAAGTTCAAAATTGGTGATTTAGATTGGGGAACAGTGGTCGGAGTTACAAAGGATTTTAATTTCCGATCACTGCATCACAAAATTGAGCCGGTCGCTTTTTACATATATCGACCGTGGCTGTTCCACATGTCTGTCAGAATAGAATCTAAAGATATTAGCCAAACATTGGGGTATTTGGAAGAGAAGCTCCAGCCATACAGAGGCGAACAGCCATTTCTTTATTCATTTCTCGATGAAGATTTTGAACGGCTTTATCAAAACGAGGAGAAGAGCAGACATCTCTTTGGAATCTTTTCTTTGTTGGCTATTGTCGTTTCCTGCTCGGGTCTCCTCGCATTGGCGTCTTTCACTGCCGAGCAAAAGACCAAAGAGATCGGTATTCGAAAGATTCTTGGATCATCGGTTGTGGATATTGTAGTTATGCTGTCCTGGAGGTTCTTCAAATGGGTGATTTTGGCCAACATCATAGCGTTGCCTGTGGCCTGGTATGTGATGAACAGGTGGCTCCAGAATTTCGCTTACCGTATCCAAGTGGGGATTGATACTTTTCTGCTGGCGGCAGGAACTGTCCTTCTATTTGCTCTTGTAGCTGTGTCCTTCAAGGTTTTTCGGGCCGCATCGGCCAATCCCATCGATTCAATCCGTTATGAATGAAGCTTATGAATTTAAAGCCCACAGATTATCCTGTCCAGATGTACCGATGATTACAGTATTCATGCCCCTGCATTAGAGTTTTATCCCTGACCAGTTTAATTTTGGGATTAAATCCTTCAGCCCATGCGTAATCCCCATAACAGACGGCTGCATATCCGATGTCTCCTGCATTCGCATCGAGAAAAGTTGTTGCCCAGATGCATTCGGTCACTTTTAACTCGTATGCTTTTTCGGTATCTTCGACAATCTCTAAAGTCAGGAGATTTTTATAATTTGTTGGATTGAACTGTCTGGTATAGCCTTTCAAGCTGAGATCTGTTTTTTCTTTTGCCTGAGCCTTGCCGAGTTGTAACAGATTTTCTGTGGTGAATTTCTTTAGTAGCTCTATTGTTTTTTCTTTTCCGAATTCTTTTTCTAGAGCTTTTGCCAACCTGATATATGCTCTGTACTGCGCGGCTAAATATTGCTTGTACGTCAATTTCTTCGGATATTCCAGGTCAAACATGTGTTTTTCCTGTTGAAAAGATTTTGCATGTCCCAGTGTCAGAGAAGATGCTTTGCTGCTGGCAAAACATGTTATTGCACAAGCCGGAAAAACTTTAGTCAGCAAATCTCTTCTTGTTACATTGGTAATTCTTTTCATGACAATTCTCCTTGATTAAATTTTCCACTCCATGTTTAAAGGAGTTACTCATATCTGATCGACGTTATAGGATTTGCAGTTGCGACTTTTATACAATGATATCCTGCAGCGAATAGTGCAACCAGCATAGCGCCCACAGCAGTTCCGACAAATAAAAATATATTGATGTCTGTCCGGTAGGCAAAATTATGCAGCCATAAGTTAATCAAAATGAGTGATACTGGAAAGATGATAACTGATGCCGTGATAATTAGAAAAAATATCTCCTTGAACAAAATCAAGACAATTCTGGCAGCTGAGGCTCCATGGATTTTTCGAATGGCAATCTCCTTTGTTCGTCGAATGGAATTGAATGATGAAAGACCCAGTACGCCCAGACACGAGATCAGTACACAGATGGATGAGAATAATTTAACAAGCTTATTTAGACGTTTATCGGCATCGTAAAGCTTATTGAACTCCTCATCAAGAAATGAATATTCAAAGGGCCAATTCGGACTGATACTTTTCCATTTTTTCTCAAGGAGGCTCATGGTTTTCACAACACTATGGCCTTCAATTTTCAGAATCAGGCGTCCGCCTAGACTGGGCTGCATTCGAAGCAGTAAAGGCTCTATTGCATTATGAAGGGAACGAAAATTAAAATCTTTGACCACGCCAATAACCTCAGCCTGGAACCGGTTCTGGGTGATTCGTTTTCCAAGAGGATTTTTCCATTTCATTGCCTTCACAAGCGTTTCATTGACGATGAGCGCATTATCCGGATCAGAGGTATGACGCCTGTCGAAATCCCGTCCTTCCACCAATTCGAGTCCCAATGTTTCAACATAATCATATCCAACCCAAAAAACATTAAAATTATGTTCTTCTATCCCATCCATTCCTTCAAACATGTATAGCCCGGAAGAGGGTAGACCGGGAACACTGTTTCCAGTGGTTATGGAGAGGATTCCGGGATACCTTAGCAGCTCCTCCTTCAGGGCAGGTACTGCCTCAGCCACAGACGGATCCCGTATCGGAATGGAAACGACATTTTCATCCTTGAATCCCAGATCCCGATTCCGCATGAAATTAACCTGATTATTCATGAACAGCATGAGGGCAACCACTCCGATAGAAATGGCAAACTGAGAAGTGACCAAAAATCTTCGAATAAACAACCCTTTTATCCCGGATTTAAATTTATCTGATAATGCTTTTACTGGCATAACGGACGTTATATAAAACGCCGGATACAGGCCGGAAGCGAGACCGATGAATAGAAAAAATCCTAATGTGCCAATAAGAAGGCTAGGATTTTTGAGAAAATTCAACTCTATATTAAAATCAAGCAATTGCTCAAAAGGAACGAACGTGAGGGCTAGCTCCAGCAATGCGAATGCTGGGATTAAGGCCAGAAAAGAAATTAAAAAAGATTCACCGAGTATCTGGAAGATCAAATTTTTTTTGTCCGAGCCCAATACTTTCTTGATCCCGACTTCTTTGGCCCTAGTAGCAGCTTGAGCGGTGGTCATATTAATGTAGTTGATACAGGCAAGAGCAAGAATAAAAATGCCGATGAAAATAAATGCATACAGATATGCTTTGCTTCCAACCGGTACATCAAAACGAAAATTCGTGGAACCGTAACGGATATCAGTGAGCTTGATAAAATTAGGCTGAAAAACCTGACCATAGATTTTGGCATCCTCAGTACAATATTTATCGTAAAAGGCAGGCCATTTTTCATGGAACCTGTTCAAATCGTAATTTTCAGGAAGAAGAACATATGTATATCCTAAAAGTTCATACATCGAAGGATTTAACCTTAAAGATTCCGGGAGCAGCGAATAAGAAACAATGCAATCTATTCTCAGGTGTGAATTTTGCGGGGGCGTTTTTATAACGCCTGTGACAATCATATCGTCACTATCCACTTGAAGGATTTTCCCGGTAGGATCTTCATCCCCGAAATATTTTTCGGCAAGCGCTTCGGTTAGAACTATATTTTTGGGATCCGCCAGACATGTCGCAGGATCTCCTTTGATGAATTCATAAGTAAAGATTTGAAACAGACTTGGATCGGCCGCAACAATGTTTTTCTCATAGAAGGTTATATCATTCTCCGGCTGCCGGAAGAGTGATTGCGATGCAGGAAAAACCCTGACATACTCTTCAACCTCAGGGAATTCTTCTTTCAGACGTGGTCCTAATGCCGGGGAGGCTCCTGCAAACCTTACGGGTTCCCCAGAAGTTATATAAGTTGAGCTGATACGATAAATGCGCTTAGAATTTTTATGATATCTATCGTAGGTTAATTCATTCTGAACATACAGGAAAATAAGCAAGCAGCATGACACGCCAAATGCGAGGCCAAAAATATTAACAGCAGAGAATCCTTTGTGTTTTAAAAGATTTCTCCAGGCAGTTTTAAAATAAATTTTTAACATTAATCCCCCTTAATAGATTGAAA
>CAYVAT010000014.1:60709-64276 GCA_964449165.1 uncultured Eubacteriales bacterium
TTTCTCACAAAACAAGAAGAATTATTCATGCTCGCCATACTCCGCATAAAAGATCCGGCCTATTTGGTTAATATCCGCAATTTCTTGCTTGAACATACGGGCAAAGATTGGGCCTTCGGGTCTCTGTATATCACGCTGGACAAGCTAAAAAAGAAGGCCCTCCTGAAAACTTACACGGGAAAACCCAGACACACACAAGGAGGCAAAGCCATTCAATATTACAGTCTGACAGATGAAGGACTCCATGCCCTAGCCGAATCTAAGAAACTCCATGATATTATGTGGGAAGGATTTATCCCCCCTCATCCAAGGAAAAAAGCTATCAATGAAGGATAAGCCGACTCCTCTCCGTACAGCTCTATGGCTGCTCTTGAGGTTTATCCCTCTGGAAGAGCGGTCCCCCCTCCGACAAGCCATGCTCGAAGTCTTTCACAACCTCTACGTCAATAAAGGAAGGGGAGTGGCACATTTGTGGTTTTTAGGTCAACTGATCCGCTCCCTACCGGTTTTATTATCGAACTCATTCTATTGGAGTGTCCAAATGATTAAAAACTATACGAAAATCACTTTCCGCAACCTCAAAAAACACAAATTTTATTCATTCATCAACATCACCGGTCTGGCCATCGGTATAGCATGTTGTCTTATCATTTTTTTGTGGATGCAGGGCGAGCTGAGTTATGACAGGTTCCACAAAAATGCGGGAGAGCTCTACAGGATTTTCCAGGAATCTCCACAAGGAGGAAAGGTCTTCCGTTTCGCGGCCACTCCTTCCGGCCTTGGACCGCTACTGAAAGAACAATACCCTGAGATCGTCGATTCAGCACGACACACGCCAACTCGTTGGGATATAGGAAGGGAGGAAATTCATTTTAGGGAAAGAGTGGCTTTGGTTGAAGAATCCTTCCTGAAGATGTTTTCTTTCCTTTTGCTTGAGGGTACTCCTCAGGCTGCCCTGGAGGATCCCTATTCCATAGTCATTTCGAAAGAAATGAGGGAGAAGTATTTTGCCGGAGAAGACCCTTTGGGCAAAACTCTGCGTGTGGGAGAACAACTCGATTTGAATGTGACCGGTGTCCTTCAGGATATTCCAGAAGAATCTCATTTGCAATTTGACTGCCTTGTCCCGTTCAAATTACTCGGCGAATTCGGCTATAACATGAATGATTGGGGAAATAACAATTACTGGACGTATATCCAGCTCACAGAAAAAGCATCATCTCAAGAGGTGGAAGCGAAAATATCCGGCCTCATTCAGGAACATATCCCGAGATCTAGCTCAGTCCTCCATCTCCAGCCGGTTGTCAGGATTCATCTTTACTCCCTCGGCGGGGGAGGCTTGATAACATACCTATATATCTTTGCAGGTATGGCCGCCTTTATCCTCCTTATTGCCTGCATCAATTACATGAATCTCTCAACAGCCCGCTCAGCCAACCGAGCCAGAGAAGTCGGTATTCGTCAAGTCGTTGGTGCTAACCGTATTCAGCTCATCAAGCAATTTATGGGAGAGTCCATTCTCTTTTCCTTTATTGCCCTAATAATCGGTTTGCTTCTGGTCCATCTGCTTCTCCCGACGTTCAGCCACCTGGCAGGAAAGCCGATCATTATGAATTATTCAGCAAACCTCATCCTGATTCTTATCGGATTGACCCTTTTCACAGGCATTCTCTCCGGTGTATATCCCGCACTTATCCTTTCTTCGTTCCAGGCCATTCAAGTGCTGAAAGGCGCCATCAGATCCAGAGGCGGAAGTGCCATGTTTAGAAAAATTCTGGTTGTCACCCAATTTTCCCTCTCCATTTTCTTGATTATCGGAACTCTTTTGGTTTTTCGCCAGATGGATTTCATGATGAAAAAGGATTTGGGATACAATAAAGAAAATGTCGTTATTCTTCCGATGAGAAGTCAGCTCGCCAGAAACTACAACCCTTTCAAAACAGAGCTTCTCAAAGACTTAAACATTATCAGTATGACCCGGGCTAATACAACACCCGACATCAAACAGAGCTCCATTGCCGACTATGATTTCAGTTGGGATGGAAGGCAAGATGGCGATAACTTTCCAGGCATTAATGTGATGGGGGTAGATGCCGATTATCTGAAGACTTTTAACATGGAAATGGTCGAAGGACGTTTTTTTTCCGAACAGTTCCAGACTGATGCATCAGATAGCTGTGTCATTAACGAGGCCGCGGTCGAAGCCATGGGCCTCGAGTCACCGCTGGGAAAAAGGGTTTACTGGGACGATTTCAAAGGAAAAATCATCGGTGTCATAAAGGATTTCCACTTCAGCTCTCTTCATGATGAGATCGAGCCCCTTATGATGAGAATGGGATGGGCTTTGGATAATATTTGCATCCGCATCCGGTCCGACAACATCTCGCGTACTATCGGTTTTATAAGAACGACCCTGAAAGACTTGCTCCCCAATTATACTTTTGAGTATGAATTTCTGGATACACGACTCTCCAATCGCTATCTTGCCGAACAGCGCATGGGAAGGATTCTGATATTTTCGACAATCATTGCCATATTCATCTCATGCCTGGGATTGTTGGGCTTAGCCTCTTTTACAGCCGAACAGAGAACAAAAGAGATCGGGATCAGAAAAGTCCTGGGGTCTTCAGTCGCCGGAATTATGTTTCTTCTCTCCAAGGAATTTATAAGGTGGGTTCTTTTTGCCAACCTGATAGCCTGGCCGGTGGCTTACTTTGCCATCCACAACTGGCTGCAGAATTTTGCTTATCGGACAAATATCGCATGGGAAGCTTTTCTGCTGTCTGGGAGCCTGGCTGTGGTCATTTCGCTGCTTACAGTCTGCTACCAAGCCATAAAAGCAGCCGTGGCTAATCCGGTGGATTCACTAAGGTATGAATGACAGAAATTCCCCTTCTTTTCATCCTCTAATCTCTTGAATCCGATTCCTTTTCTTCATTCATACCGCAGAGAATCCACGGGATTGGCCATTGCCGCTTTAATGGACTGGATGCTAACTGTGAGAATAGCGATAATCAGGGCCATAAATCCTGAGAATAAAAAGGTTTCAAAACCGATCTCTGTTCGATAGGCGAAATTCCTTAGCCATTTTGTCATCACAATATAAGCCACAGGCCAGGCTACTATATTGGCCAAAATAACAAGCACGGCGAATTCTTTTGTCATGAGCCGAACTACACTTCCAGCAGATGCTCCCAGCACTTTGCGGATTCCTATCTCTTTGGTCCTCTGTTCGGCTGTAAAGGATATCAACCCGAACAACCCGAAACAGGAAATGGAAATCGCCAGGAATGTGAAGATCCTGAGAATCACTTCGAGACGCTGTTCCGACCTGTACCTCGCATCGATGGTTTCGTCTAAGAAATGGAATTCAAAAGGATATTCTGGGATGGCTCTATCCCATATCTTTTTTAGGGATGCCATGGTTTGTGGGACATTGTCTGATCTTAGTCTGATAAAAACATAGTTTTGGTACATCCAGTACTGATAGGGCATCAGATGGAGTACCAGCGGTTCAATCTCGTATTGAAGCGGAGCAAAATGAAAGTCTTTTATCACCCCGATGAT
>CAYVAT010000014.1:64376-66814 GCA_964449165.1 uncultured Eubacteriales bacterium
GGCAAACAGCTTGCCGAGGAAACCTCCAGGACATTCGGGTTCTGGGAAAGCTCGTTTTTGAGCGTTTTGTATTTTGACATTATTTTCTGCGCATCATACTGCTCCCAGAGGTTGCCTTCACTCCGCAGCTGTGCGTAGATCAAGTGGTTTTTATCAAAGCCCAGACTCCGGTTTTTGATAAAGCTCATCTGCCTGTACACAGTGGTTGTGCTGATTATGAGCACGATCGTTAGAACAAATTGAAAAACAACGAGGCCTTTTCGGATGGATGAGGTGCCTGTGCCGATTCTCTTGGCGTATAAAGTTCCCTTCAGTATCCGGTCCGGCTCAAAAGAGGAGAGGAAAAAGGCCGGATAGCTACCGGCGAGAAATCCTGTTAACAGGGTGGTGCCCAATATCCCAAGAAACAGGAATTTGTTCTGTACCAGATCCAGACTCAGCTCTTTACCTGATATCTGATTAAAAACCGGGAGAAATAGGGCAACAAGGCAAACAGATATCAACAAGGCAAAAAAGGCAAACAAAACAGATTCACTCAGAAACTGCTTCAAAATGTTGTGCTTTTTAGCTCCCATCACCTTGCGCAATCCGATTTCTTTGGCCCGCGTTCCGGCTCTCGCAGTAGCCAGGTTCATGTAATTGATGCAGGCAATTACTAGGATCAACAACGCAAGGGTCGAAAAAAAAGTTAACGGGCGGATGGCGCCCTCTCCCTGCAATCCGTACATATGAATATCTGAAAGAGGCTGGAGATAATAGCGGGATGCTTCAGAGTCTTTGGTTTTGATCCATGATTCCAGCTTTGCGTTCAATTCCTCGAAAGATGTGTTCGGCTGGAGCAAAACGTAGGTGGAGTACAGCCATCCTGACCAATGGGTGCGGGCTCCCATGGCCACGGCACGTTCGATCGACGCAATAAAGCCGAATTGGAGATGGGAATTTTTTGGAATATTTTCGATGACACCTGTCACAATATAATCATTCTGATTCTGTGTTTGGATCGTCTTTCCTACGGGATCTTGGTGCCCAAAATACTTTAAGGCCATCTCTTTAGTAATAACAATCGAGGATGGCGAAGAAAGGGGTGTGGATGGGTCTCCTTTAATAAAAGGGAATGAGAACATTGTGAATAGAGAAGGATCGGCAAAATAGAAATTTTCTTCATAATATCTTTTTTTCTCATGAGCGACCAATAAACTTCTTGTTCGAAGGAGGCGGACGAATTCCTTGACCTCAGGGATTTCTTCTTTCATGGCCGGCCCCAAGGGATAGGCTGTGCCCGCTGTGATTTGATGATTAGGACCATAATTAAGGTCATTCACGACTCTGTACAGATTTTTAGTCTGTTCATGAAACCTGTCGTACCGTACCTCATCATTAATCCATAAAAGGATGAGGACACAACAGGCTACCCCGATGGCCAGACTCGAAATATTGATGAACGAATAGATTTTATTTCTTATGAGATGTCTCAAAGCAATGGTTAGATAACTTTTGAACATGATCAAACTCCACCAAATTTTAAAGGTGATGCCTGCCCAGATTGATTTTGTGATCTGAATCCAATACCAGACTAAAGTCCTGGATTTTCCTCGTGCATGAGCGATTTCTGCATAGAGTTCTTCATAGTCACCGGCAACGGATTCGCTTTCCCCCTTTGGGAGAAAGATCTTCAGCAATTTCTCACCGAGTAGGGGAGGGGCATCCTTTTTTTGTTCCATGTTTCTTTTTTATGCTTTTTTCATGACCGGGAATTTGGCCCAAAGAGCGTCATGCTCTTCTTTGATCGTTTTGAGGGTATCAAGCCCCATTTTTGAAATCCGGTAGATCTTTTTGCTTCTTCCACCCCTTTTGGCCGTTGCTTCCCCCATGTAGGACTCGACAAGGCCCTCTTTCTCCAGTTTCATCAAAGGCTTGTGGATGGCGCCGACTGACCAGTCGGTCCCCATGATATTTGATAGATGGTTTTTTATGGCCAAGAGGTAAGCGGATTCTTTGAGGCTCCAGATGGCGATGAGAATTTGTTCTTCTCTTTTTGATATTGTTTTCATGAAACTCTCCAAAATCCTATTTAATAGTAAAAAGTAAAACAAATCATTCCGAATGTCAAGTATTTTTTGGAAAAAAGTAAAACAAATACATGATGGTCCAAATTTCTTTAATTTCAGCGATTTATGCCAAATTTACTAAATACTCTTAGTAGCTAGCTTATAAAGGGGAAATTGACGGGTACAAATCCTATGTTTTTTCTATAGACTCTCTTCTCAATATCTAAGGTCTTATCTTCTTTTATACGGATGTGATAGCCAATACCTTCCAGAGAAGGCTCATACTTCTCTCCTTGCATATACATGATTTCAAATTTTTCATCGAGCTTGGAATCAAAAATCTCACCCTGAAAGTTCCACATGATTTCCTCGTCGCTCAAATCAGATCCC
>CAYVAT010000015.1:0-57556 GCA_964449165.1 uncultured Eubacteriales bacterium
GCTTCCAGTGTGTTTTGAATTTTTGCGGAAATTAACATAGAATAGTGACAGGAATATAAATATGGCCACATTTGAAGAAGAATTGAAAAGACTTCATCCTGTTATCAATGCATTGAGTACATTCGCTCTTTTGGGCAAAAAAATCGTCATTCAGGGAAAGGAGAATTTCATTAAAAACGGTCCTAACATCATCGTAGGAAACCACATCGGGACCTTTAAGGACATTGCCACTCTTTTCAAAATCGTGCCCAGGCCTATATTCTTTACAGCCAACAGGATGATTTTTGATAAAAACGAATTCAATTATCTTATCGGAAAACATTTACGCCGCCATCTGAAGAAATTCGGCCCCTGTGTAGAGCTTCTTCTCAATCCCATAAAGTCAAGTCTAGTTAATTTTATCTCCACAAACATCTCCAAGGTGGGAACTATTCCCGTGGATCTTTATGAGGGAAAGAAGTTGGCTGTTAAAACCTGTCAGGAATATCTTAAGAAGGGAAGAGCCATTATCGCCCTCCAGGGGCGAGGCCGAATCATGAAGAAGAGCCTCCACCCTTATGTGAGTGCTTTCAAGAAGGGAGTTCCTGTTATTTCTTACAATCTTTTCAAAGAGGAAGGCATAAACGTACCAGTTACACCCCTGGCCATGTTCGGAACCCATTACCCCTTCCTTGTTCCGGTCAAGATCAGGATCAATGTTGGGGAGCCGATATACATCTCAGCAGATATCAAAGAAGGGTCACCAGACCCTGTCGATAGATTCAGAGATACTTTAGAGAGAAGGGTAAAGAGTCTTTTTAGCGAACTGATCAGATTGTAGAATTCCTCGATTTATAAGCTATCCTCAGTTCTCTGCTCAGATTCTTTAGGTGAAAAGGCGGGGAGCTCTACCTTTACTGGTGTTATCATCTGTTTATTTTCCCGGGGTGAGATTTACTCTCGAGGCAAGAGACGATTTGCAGAAATGCTTCCTGTGCTTGAGGAAATGGGGTGTTATTCTGGAGAGGAGTACAGGTTGTCTGTTTTTGCAGCCATGATGAAGTCATTACGGTGCAGTCCCTTGATTTTATGTGTCCACCAAGAAACTTTAACCTTTCCCCATTGAGTAACGATCACAGGATGATGGCCCTCCCCTTCGGCAATCTTCCCCACCTTGTTCGTGAAATCCAGAGCCTGTTTGAAATTTTTGAACATGAAGCTGCGTGCCAGCCGCTTGACGTTATTGTGCTCTTCCACTTTCCACTCAGGGACCTCTGGGCGAAACTCCCGGATTTGTTTATCGGTAAGGGTGGGTTCTCCACCCCGGCAAGGAACGCATTTTAAATTTTTGAGTGAATCCATGCTCTTTCTCCTGTTTAGTGATTTAGCATCATAAATTTATTATGGCATATTTATAGTATGGAATTAGCCGTATGTTTATAACTCTGATGATGGTTCTTCTCTGTCCCGATAAAAATTTAGATGTCTGTGTTCTTTCCCAGTAAATCTAGTAAGATAGAGGTAGCTTTAATGAATTGTTCGTGACGTTGCGGAAAGCGCATGGCAGAGGCCGGATGACAGGTGACTATAGAAGGGATGCCTTTCCATTCGCCTTGGATTGGATCTTTGCTCAGGAGATCTATTTTGGACAATCCCCATGCAGCATGCCTTCCCATGACCAGAATTACTTTAGGGTTCACTGCTTCGATCTGTAGAAGAGTCCAAATCTTGCATATTTTGATCTGTGATTTTTTAGGAGAATTGGGATGGTAGCATTTCAGTATCGAAGTAATGAACAAGCGTTCTCTTTTTAATTTATGATCAGCTAATATCTTGTCAAGATAAATCCCTGCTCTCCCTACGAAAGGTTGACCTGTCTTGTTTTCCTGTTTTCCCGGAGCTTCCCCTAAGAGAAGGATGTCTGCTCTGGGGCTACCCTCTCCTGGTACGGCAAGAATCCTGGTTTTGCTTCTTTCGCATCTCTGGCAACGCCGAATTTCCTTGGTCAGTTTCCTCAGAGATGAAGGCATAATCATTCCTCCATTATCGACAGCATTTCATGGGGATAAATATAATCTCATTTGAGGAGTGTTCTTCTCACAACGAACTCCTATTCTTCGAGGTCTATTTTGAGGGATAGAAGTCCCATCATGTCCTTAAGAGAGATCATTCCCACCAATTTACCGTCCTCAGCCACCATTAGACGGCTGGCACGATTTTTCCTCATGATAGAGAGGGCTTGCATGGCATCCTCATCCGGGCCGATGGTGTTTTTTTCAGAGCAGCTCTGGGCGAGTTCTGCCACCTTGCGTTTATCTCGCTCTTCTTTAGGGATCTCTTTAACTTGATTGATAGTGACGCATCCGATCAGTTTTCCACCCTCTACTACTGGGTACATTTTATAGTGGTGCTTGTAGATATAGTCTTCAACCAAGTCTTCAATGGAGAGGGACGGAGAAACTGTCACTGGCTCGGATTTCATGAACCTCCGCACTTTTTCTCCCTCCAAAGATCGGCGCAGGATGAGCTGCTTGTAGGCCGTCTGGGAAGCTCCTCTAATAAACATCCCAATCAGGAACATCCATATTCCTCCCACGAAATTTCCAGTGATGACTTCGAGCAACCCGACGATGATCAAAGCGATGCCGAAACCGCCTCCTATTTTGGATGAGAGTTGGGTGGCCCAGCGAATGTTATCCTTCCATCCCCAGAGGACGGAACGCAACACCCGACCTCCATCAAGTGGAAAGGCGGGTATCAGGTTGAATCCAGCCAGGATAAGATTGAGTAGGGCCAGGTAATTGATCACTCCAGTAACGGGCTGGGGCCATCCCAAGGAATCCCCCAGAAAAGCGATACCAAACAAACCCAGACCTAGAACAACGCTGGAAATAGGTCCTGCCACAGCCATGAAGAACTCGACCTTTGGGCTGGACGGTTCCTCCGTCATTTCAGCCACACCGCCAAAGATGAATAAAGTGATACCTCGCATGGGCAAACCAAACCTTCGGGCTACAAGAGAGTGCCAGAGCTCGTGGAAGACAATGGAGACGAGTAAACCCAAAGCCCCTGCCACACCCATCAGCCAGTAGGTCAGGGTTGGATAACCTTCATAAAAATGAGGGAATAATCCTTGGGCAAGTGTCCAAGTAATAAGGAGACCGAGTAATAGCCAGCTAAAGTCGATCTTGACTTCAAAGCCGAAAAGTTTAATTAATGTGACTCCTCTGCCGAACATAATTAACCTCCTGATTTATGTATAAGGATTGTTGAGAATAATAATAGGATTGAACAGCTCTAGCTCACTCATCATGAAAATTTCCTTGTGTTTAAGCTTCTTTCTTTCTCAGAAGTGAGGAATGATCCTCTTGAATAAATATTTTTTTGATCTAAAAAATTTCGTATTAGGGGGTTGCTGTAACCTTGAAGAAAAAAATGCAGGAATGAATTTTGGAATTTCATAATAGATGAAACTCTTCATTAGTGATCAACTTGAATAGATTGTTGACATGAGTGTGTTTCAGTTCTCTCAGCATTTTTCTCAATATATTTTTCTTGATAGACATGATTTTTTTCTTGTCTTCGTCTTTGATCTTCACTTGAGCGCCAGCAATCATATCATGGCCTCCAGCTGTTCCGTAAGCGGGAATTATTTTTCTGATGATTTTTGAAGCACTTCCATGGATGTTTTTGGTGCGGACAGAAATGAGGAGCTGACTTTTGTAAGATCCCATACAGATCGACCAACTGATATTTTTTATCCTCAGAAGAAAGTCAGCCATCTCAGCCACAAAATCGGGATAAGGCAATTGATCGAGAGTAACACCTGCTAGATTTTTATAATAAAAAGTATTAAGCAAGACACGAAAAAGATTTGCTATAAATTCTTTGGATAACGCTGGAAACTGTATTTTCGATAATTGGCTTAGGCTTATTTGAGGAAGAAGCTTAAGATAAGCCTCTTTATCTGCTTGGCTTCCTTCCCTTCCAAGTCCCTGCGTTTCACTGAATATGGCGTAGAAGAGTGCCGTGGCTATGTCTCGTGGCAAGGGACTTTCAAGATAAGAATAATATTCATAGATAATAGCAGAGCAGGAGCCGTATTGAGGGCGGATATCAGAATAAGGCAGTTGAGTGGTTTTTCTCTGTTCGCGATGGTGATCTATGGAAGCAACGGGCTTAATGTCCGGCGGCAGAGTCACGTTGCCTGTAAAGGGTTGACAGTCCACTAGGATAAATTGACGTTTTTTTGTCGATTTTATTTTTTTTGTCTGTGATAAAGGAATTTTCAAATGCTTTATCATTGCCTGGTTTTCTGCTCGCCCTATAAGTCCATCGTAAAAGATTCGGACTCCTTTATACCCTTCTTTCTTCAGTATGAACCTGAGTGCTGTTGCCGAAGCCAGGGCATCAGGATCAGGATTGTTATGAACCACGATTGAGACAGGTTTATTTTTATTAAGGACTTTTAACAATTTTTCCATTGCTCTTACTCTTGGAATCCAGGGGCTCATGTCTTTCGTTGAAAATCCCGGGATCTGGTTTTTGGGTTTGTTCAGAGATTTTCATCTTTTTTTAGATAAGAAACTTTCCATCCTTGGCGATGATTTTGCCTTTGACTTCGATGGTGGCTCTCTCCACCAGGGCATCGTAATGATGGGGGCTTCGGTTCTTGCCCAGACCATAGGAGTTGCCGATGGCAAAGTGGACCGTGCCGAAGGCCTTTTCCGCTTCCAACATATTGGGAGTGATCTTGGCTTCTGGATTGGTTCCGATGCCGAATTCGCCTATGATCAGGCCGCTTCGATCATTACCTATGTTTTGGATGATGGCCTTTATGCTTTTTCCGCTCCACTTTATCAACCGCCCTTTCTCGAACTCCATCACACCCCGACCTAGTTTGTCATCGATGAGACTGATGACCAGTTTCCCGTTGAAGCTTTCCTCCACTGGAGCGGTGAAGCATTCTCCGGCGGGAAGATTGCCGTGGCTTCCTTTACGGCTGATATCACCATTATCATTGATCCAGTTTCTTCCTTTGACGCTGAATGCGATCCTTGTTCCTTGATGATTGGAGACCACAATCTGATCTGCGTTCTTGAGAGCTTTTATCACTTTCTTGGTGAAGGTGCTCATCTGGGAGAAGTCGATGTTGACCAGCCGTTCCATCATCTCTTGATTAATCCCCGGCATCATGCAGATACGGCTATGAGCCATACCCACCTTCACCAGATAGCTTCGAAAGGGTTTTTCTTCGATCCTCGTATCGAGCATATATGCTATGGCTGTTGCCCTCTTGGCCATCGCCTTGAACAGGCGGGTTGGCCTTCGGATGGGTCTGAGTGTTTCTATCATCAGATAGGAGGTGGTTTCTGCTCCAGCCTCTTTCGCCCAATAGGCGAGCGCTTCAGCTATCTCTAGCTTCTGGATATCGGTTACCAGCAAGAAATTTTCCCCCCGGCGAAGCTTAAAGGATTGCTTGACCACTTTTTCTGCAGCCTGAAAGAGTCTGGTTTGTTTCATTCTTTTCTCGGTTTTTGGCGATCAGAGCTCCCCCTTGAAACAGGCAAAATCATCATGCTCGTCTTGGGCATTTATTCATAATTTGTAGAAATCAAAGGACATGTTATTGATCTCAGTAGATTGGTGCATGGCTCTGATTTTTTTTGCTTATTCTTCTTGGAAGCGGGAAAGAATGTCCTGGTTTATCTTAAGAAAGAGATCATATTTGATTTTAACGCCCTTGTCATTGCGCAGCTTGAATATATAAGACTGCAGGAATTTGTTCTTTTTTTCCTGGAGGAGATTCTCCCGCTCCTCCTCTTTATTCTTTTCAAATTCTTCTCTGGTGACTTCTTTTCGGTCTTGAACTCTGATCAATAAATATCCATCTTTGAATTCGACAGGATCGCTGGGTTGGCCGATAGGCAGGGAGAAAGCGATGCGGTCCACTTCTTCGTTTTCCCCCACCACACTCAGGTATTGATCCCGCTTGTGCTCTTCTGCTGTTTTGTATTCAAGGTTGTATTTTTCAGCTAAAGATTCGAGGCTCTTCCCCTTTTCCAGTTCTGCTCTTGCCTGTTTGATTTTTTCCAGGACTTTTTCCTTCTTCTTGATAGTGACGAGCTCTTTTCTGGCTTCTTCTTGTACTTCGTCGAATGTAGCTTGGTGGGAAGCGACTATTCGCTTAAGCTGGACAATTCCTAATCCTTTGTAGGTATAGACAGGAGAGGAAATCTCCTTTACTTGGAGGTTAAACAGGGCGCGACTGATGGAGGCTGAAGGATCTATGTCTTCGATTCCTTCTCCCTCCTTGAGGAGACCGGTCTTTTTGATCATGGTTCCCATTTTCTGGGCGGCTACATCCAGGTTTCTTTCTTTTCTGGCCATCTTTTGCAGTCGAGAGATTCGCTCTTCGGCCAGCTCCCGGGCTTTTTTATCTTGCAGGATGGAGGTGATTTTATCCTTGACTTCAAAGAAGGGCTTGGTCTGAGGGGCTGTTTTTTCGGTGACTTTGAGCAGTGCGACACCATCCTCTAGCTCGAGAGGATCAGAGATTTCTCCTGCGGATAATCCTGCGATTGTATCCTGTTCTCTTTCGGTAAGCCTTTTCCAATCGAAAGAACCCCAGTCGCCTCCATCTTTAGCCTTTTCGTCTTGGGAGTACTTTTTAGCTAATTCGGAAAAATCTTCACCCGAGCGAAGTTTCTCCATGATAACCTGAGCTTCAGTTTTCACCAGCTCTCGCTCTTTGCCTTCATAAGACAGATAGATGCGGCTGACTCGGATGGTTTCTGCTTCCTGGAATTGCGCCAGGTTGTTTTGATAGTATTCTTCGATTTCTGAATCTTCAAGGGAAATATCTGGTTTTAGATCCTCTATCTTGAAGAAAACCATATCTCCTTCTCTTTTTTCAGGGATTTGAAATTTATCTTTGTGCTTTTCAAAATAGGCCCGGCTCTCCTCTATAGTGGGCTCTTCCTCTAACTCTACGGTTTCAGTTTCTAGAATCACGTATTCTAGTTTGGCGCTCTCATTGTTTTTCCGGTAATTTTGCCAGAGTTCGTCATCGGTAACGGTAACTGCGGCAGTGAGAACCTTGATAAGTTTTTCGATGATGATTTCTTCTCTCAGACTCTCTTCGAATTGAGAGACGGGAATCCGGTTCCAATCCAGGATTTTCTTGTATTCCTCGAAGCCCATAAATTGTCCATCCTTCTGAAAGACGGGGTAGTTTATGATTTTCTGGCGAATCTCTTCGGGTGAGGCATCTATGCCCATGTCTTGAGCCTGCTGAAGAAGAAGAGATCGTTGGATAATCTGTTCTAAAATTTGTTGGGGAATATTGAGCTGTTGGATAAAATTTGTGTTCAGATCTTTGTACTCTCTTTTCAGTGATTCCAGCCGTTGCCTGAGATTCTGGTAGTAAATATCGCCGGAAATCTTATCTTTTCCCACCCAGGCGATGGTGTTTGCAGCTCTGGCTTCTCCCAGTCGGCCTGCGCCGCCCCATACAGCAAATATGGCGATAATAAAGGCGGCGATCACGATCCAGAGAGTCGGGGCTAAAGATTTGAGGTTCTTTCTCATGGTTTTTAACATTTTGTTACCTCGATCCTGGTTAATCGATCATCAGCTTCTCAAAAAAGTCAGCTCTCTTTCAACAGATGTCGAGAAATCACCAGGCGCTGTATTTCTGAGGTGCCTTCATAGATGGAAAGTACCCTGGCGTCTCTGTAGAGCTGTTCGATGAAGAATTCTTTGGAATAGCCGTATCCACCGTGGATCTGAAGAGCTTGGTAGACGATTTTGTTGGCCGCCTCAGAGGCAAACAGCTTGGCCATGGCAGCTTCTTTTCCGTAGGGTTTTCCCTTATCCTTGAGAGAGGCAGCCTTGTAGGCGAGCCAGCGAGCCGCTTCGATGAGGGTGGACATATCGGCAATCATGAACTGGATAGCCTGGAATTCTGAGATGCTCTTCCCGAAGGCTTCTCTCTGTTTGGCGTACTTGGCTGCCCCCTCCAGTGCCTGGGAAGAGAGGCCCACCGATTGGGCCGCGATCCCGATTCGGCTGCCATCCAAACAGTGGAGAGCAATGGATGCTCCCTCTCCTTCCTTGCCTAAAAGATTCTCTGCAGGCACTCGGCAGTCCTCCAGAACGATCTCTACTGTGACAGAGGAATGGAGCCCCATCTTTTCCTCGATTTTGGAAACCCGGACTCCGGGTAGACTCTTCTCCACGATAAACGCATTCAGCCTTTTCTTCTCCGGCTTCGCCTCGCATCGAGTGAAGATGATGAAAGCGTGAGCTTCTGCTCCGGTTGTAACCCATACTTTTGTGCCGTTGAGGATATAGACATCATCCTTGCGGACGGCTTTGGTCTTCAGGTTGGTGACATCCGATCCAGCTCCTGGCTCGCTCAAGCTGAAAGCTCCTAGGATTTTGCCGCTTGCAGCCTGCGGGAGATACTTTTTTTTCTGCTCTTCCGATCCAAACTTCAGTATAGAATAGCAGAAAAGCGAGCAGTGCACGCTTACGATCACTGCCACAGAGGGTGAGACTCGCCCTAATTCCTCAAGGGCAAGGACCAGGGAAAGCATATCTGTTTTGATTCCTCCATATTGAGCAGGAACAGTCATGCCTAATATCCCCAGATCAGCCAGCTTGCTCAGGATTTCACTGGGAAAGGAGTGTTTGTCTTCCAGAGCTTTTATCATGGGACGGATTTCATTCTGGGCGAAATCACGGACCATTTCCTTGAGAAGCTTTTGATCTTCGGTGAGTTCGAAATCCATCTTTTTTTCCCTTTTATATGATGAGTCCTTCAGGGAGTTGACTCGTCCCTGGCTTCCTTCTCCTTGCTGAAGAGAGGGAGGAGTCTTCGGTATGTGATTTCCAGGTCTTCGATGACCACCTTGGTTTTTCCCACCAAGGGCATGAAGTTGGAATCTCCTGTCCAGCGGGGAATGATATGGAGATGGTAATGCTCGGAGACTCCTGCTCCTGCGCTTCGCCCTAGGTTCATTCCTGTATTAAAGCCATGTGGATGGTAGCTCTTTTTCAGAATTTTCAGGCTGAGCTTGAGTAGCTCTGTCATCTCGTCGGTGGATTCCTTTTTAACTCGCTCGAAGGAAGCGATATGTCTGTAAGGAGCAATCATCAAATGTCCTGGGGTGTAAGGGTATTTGTTGAGCATGATGAAGTTGTGTTGGCCTCTGAAGAGGATAAAGGCTTTCCTGTCGTTTTTAAGCTTGAGAGCGCGGCAGAAAATGCATTCGTCCATCTTGCATATCTTCTTCACATAATCCTCTCTCCATGGAGCGGTGATGTATTCCATTATTTATTGATCATGATTTTCAGGATTTTGCTTGGCTTGAAATAGAGGACTTTTTTTGACGGGACCAGGACAGGTTCTCCAGTTCTAGGATTTCTCCCCGCGCGGGACCCCCGTTTTCGGAAACGAAAACTTCCAAAACCTCTTAGCTCTATTTCTTCTCCCCTGAGCAGAGCTTCTTTTATGGTTTGAAAGAAAAGATTAATTCCTGTTTCAGCTTCCTGCTTGGAGATGCTCATCTCCTTTGCTATTTTGTTGACTAAATCTGCTTTAATCATCCTTTTTTTCCTCCTTTTTGATTGTTTTCGGGGGGCCGATATTCTTGAGTTGATCTCTCATGATATCCCCCAGTGTGAGTCTATCCTCTTGATTTTGCATATATTTCTGGTATTCTAATTTTTGAATTTCCAACTGGGCCTGTCTGAAACTGAGTGAAAGTTTCCTCTTTTTTTGATCCATCCTGATAATTTTGGCCATAAATTCTTGACCTATAGAGAAAGCCTCCTCAGGATTTTCGATCCTTTTCTCATCTAGCTCAGACAGGAAGACAACCCCTTCGATTCCTGGAGTTATCTCTACGAAAACGCCGAAGTTGGTGATGCGAACTATATGCACCTTGACCAGATCTCCCACCTTCTGGCGCAGGAAGAAATCCTCCCAGATATCTCCTTCCAGCTGTTTGATGCCTAGGGAGAGCTTCTGTTTTTCGGTATCGATATTCAATATGACTGCTTCGATCTCCTGGCCTTCCTTCAGTTTTTCAGAAGGATGCTTGATTTTTTCCCAGGATATGTCGGAGATGTGGATGAGACCATCCACTCCTTTTTCTACTTCCATGAATGCGCCAAAGTCGGTCAGGCTGGTTATCTTACCTTTCACCCGAGACCCTGGGCTGAATTTCTGTTTCAAGAGCTCTAAGGGATGGGGTGTGGTCTGCTTGAGCCCCAAAGATATCCGTTTCTTGGAAGGATTTATATCCAAAATGGTCACGGTCACTCCTTCTCCAGGGGAAAGAACTTTTTTAGGATGAATCAATTTGCGTGACCATGTGAGGTCTGAAATATGGACTAGGCCTTCTATCCCTTTTTCCAGCTCGATAAAGGCGCCGAAATCAGTAAGGCTCACCACCCTTCCTGGGACTTTTTGTCCAATACTGTATTTTTCATCGACATTTTCCCAAGGATCAGGCGTGAGCTGTTTAAATCCTAGAGATATTCTTTCCTCTTTTTCGTTAAAATCGAGTACCATAACTTCAACTTCTTCCCCTGTCTTGAACATCTCCGAAGGGTGATTGATTTTTCCCCAAGACATGTCTGAAATGTGAAGCAGGCCTTCTACTCCCCCTAAATCAATGAATGCTCCAAAATTGGTAAGGGATTTGACTTGGCCTTTAACTTTTTTTCCTTTACTTAATTTGCTGAACACCCGACCTTTTCTTTTTTCTTTTTCATCCTGGAGGAACAACTTTCGGGAAAGGACAGCATTTTCAGATTTTCTGTCGAATTTGATGACCTTGAATTTAAAAGTGTTGCCTAACAATTTTTCTGGATCCCTGACCGCTCGGATATCAGCATGTGAGTTGGGAAGGAAGGTCATGATGCCGACATTGACCGAGTACCCATTTTTTGTTTTTTCGATCACCTTCCCCAGAATCCAGCCGTTATGTTGGTAAGCTTTTTCCAGCTCATTCAGGGCTTTTAAGGCCAAGGCTTTTTTCTGAGAAAGGACAAGATATCCTTCTTTTATATCGGTTCTTTCCAAAACAGCTTCCATTGTATCTCCCGGATGAATATCTTTTGTTTCCATGTTTTCATTGAAGTCTTCGATGGGAATGATGCCTTCGGACTTGAAACCTACATCCACGATCACATGATTCCCAGTGACTTTGATCACCTTGCCCTTGACGATTTTCCCAGGGGTCAGTTCTCGGGCATTGAATTGGTAATGTTCTAGAAGATTCTTGTAATCTTCAGAGGAGATGGTTTCTTCATCTTGCGATTTTTTTGTTGGTTCTGTCATCGGATCATATTCTCCCTTGAAATTTGGCGGGCGAAGCTCTTTTTATTCTCATCACAGCTTCTTGGATAACTTCAGGGGGAGTAGATGCTCCACCGGAAAGCCCAATTTTCTCTGCTCCCTCAAGCATGTGAGATGTGATTTGCTTTGCGCTTTCAATGAAGTATGTGTTAGGCAGGATTCGTTTTGATATCTGGTAAAGCTTGTTGGTGTTGGAACTGTTTTTTCCTCCCACGATGAAAAGAGTATCCACGCTTGATGCCAGTTCTGAGGTGGATTTCTGTCGAGTTTGAGTGAAGCTACAGATTGTGTTGTAGACTTTGAGTTCTTCTGTTTTTTCGATAAGAACGGCCACGATATGAGTAAAAAGGTAGACATCTTGGGTTGATTGTGCCAGGACCGCTCTTTTCTTTTTGGAAGGTAAACTCCTGGCCTGTGATTCATTCTCCAGGATCATACCCTTGCCTAAGCTATAGCCGATAAGGCCTTTGATTTCTGGATGTTCTTTATTGCCGACGATAATGATCTCGTCTTCTTTTTTGGCTAGACGTGAGACCAGCTTTTGAATTTTCTTAACGATGGGACAAGTGGCATCCACGACCTCCATCTTACGCTCTGTCAGCAACTTGTAGATATCAGGTGAGATTCCGTGACTTCGGATGATCACGGTGCCGCTCGATAGGGCGTCCAGATCCTCAACGGGGTAAATACCTTGCACCTTCAAATCGGCAATGACCTGGGGATTGTGTATTATTTCTCCGAAGGTGTAGACTCCTCCGTTTTCTTGTTGGCGTGTTCTTCGGGCAATCTTCAGAGCTCGCTTCACTCCGTAGCATAATCCCGACTGTTTGGCGACGATGATTTCCATTTGGAAAATGAATGATCCACTATACTATATGAGTTGAGCCTCTTTGTCAATCTAAATATAGGTAAAATCTTGACTTAGCTTCCTTTTGGAGGGTGAAGGAAATGACCGATACCCCTGTCGAGAACTTCTGAGTAGGATGGCATATTCTGGATGTCGATGGTCTTCTCTGGTTCGAGTTCTTCAAGGCTTCTGATCAGAGCCGCTACTGCAGCCAAATGCTGGGCTACTCTCTGCTTGAGAGGAATGCCCTCATCAGGATAATGAACAAATAAACGCCCAATTTTGGAAGCCTTGGCATAGTTTTTGTCTTTCCCTTCCACGATGAGTGAAAAGGAGGGTTTTCCTTTGAGTCTTCCCTGGGATGCATTGGCTGTCTCCAGTAGCACAGCCTTGATTCCCGCATGATCACCCCACTCGCGGTGACTCAGTCCCCTCAAGTTGGCGGGAGAAGCTTCCAGGCGGAGATCAAATCCATACTGTTGCAGCTCCATCTGGGCTAATGCTGCCAGCTCTGCGGCTTTTGGGTGGAAGACGATGGCGTTTATCACCGGGTACTCTGGAGCAGCCTCATGGAGATCGAGGCCTAAATCGATCTCCTCTCTGCGGATAAGCTCCATGATGCCATAGGCGATTTTTTCTGTAAGATACCCATTCCTTTTCCCCGGGTAACAACGGTTGAGGTTGCGGATTTCCGTTCCGGAAAGTTTCTGCCCTGCAGGATTCACATAGATGGCTGGATCCGGCCACTGGTGGATGGGATTGGTCAGGCGGGATCCGTAGCGGAAGACTCTATAGCCTTTTTTCGTTTCCAGGAAGAAATTTTGAGGATTGCCTTCTTGGGGGTCGTTATGAGTGAAGCCGCTGTTGTTGGCTCGAGGGACGATGACCACTTTTCCACAGGAGAGTTTGATGTTCTCAGCAAGTACCACGGCTGTTATGAAGCCGGCTGGTTCATTGGGGTGTGTTCCTCCCAGAATCAAAAGATTTCCTCCCTTTTTCTGGCCCTGGAATAGAAAGACATCCGTATCACCCGGGGTGCTTTTGAGTTCAGGTAAATAAAAACTGAGCATTCTCCGCTCAGTGAGCCCTTCGCTAGGAAGGATGGATTCTTTCTTGTGCATCTCTAGAAAGGAGGCGCCAGAGAAGAGGCTGAGGATAAAAGCAAAGAAAAAGAGGGCGGTGGCCGATAGGTGATTCTTTTTTATTTTACCCATAGTCTACTTGATCAAAAGAATCCGTAGCAGAAACATTATCAGTACGATGGCTGTGCTCACCTGACTCCAGAATTTTTTCTCACGAAAGAGGTACCAGATAAAATGGATAGTCAGGTAGATGACGATCAGATGATAGATGATTTGCACCATTTTTATATCACCTTATCCAGAATGGGTACAAGGAGTAAGATTCCAATTCCCAGGATTAGCTCAGAAAGAGCTGGCACAAGACAATACCGAAGCACTCGGAAATAATTTTTTTCGCCAACTACCTGAGCGGCAAATATGCCCGCTAGGGCTGTCGGGGGCATAAGGTCTCCCAGCCCCGCTACTGCTGAAAGGGACGAAGAGGTGAGCACGGCATTTTTCTCTATCATGGCTAATATAAAGGGGACGCCCAGGATTGAGGCAGAGCCAAAAGCCGAGACTGCCCCGAACAGAGGCATACTTAAGGCAATCCCTAAATAGAGAAGAACGGGCGGCAAGGAAAGGAAAAATATGACCGCCCAGCCTCGGCTTCCGGTCAGAGTCATGATCTGGATGAACATTCCAACTCCCGCCAGAATGCACAGGATGGGCATGGCCTCCTGGACGGCCTCCTGGGTGGCCTTGAAAAAATTGAAGGGCCTTCCGCAGAAAATGCCCACTAGGCTGCCCAAAAAAAAGATAGCCGGAATCCCCAGATCCGGCATGATTTTGGACAGAAGCCCTTGGCCGATCATCAGAAGGAAAACGACGAGCAGAGGCAGGTACAACCGGAAGCCATACTGGCGAGCGTAAGAAGGGGGCAGGATGGCTTCCATCTCCTCATATTCGATGATCTTGGTATCCTTGTATCCTATCCACAGGGAAATGAAAACGGCGAGAGGAATAACGATTATCAGGAGAGGCACGGTCACTCCTGCATAGGGCATGTCAACACCTCCGCCCATAATCATCACCAGAATGTTCACTGGAGGAGCAATCATGCCCAAAATTCCTCCCATGGCGATCAACGCCGCGGTTTTTACCCTGGGGAGTCCTAACTTCATCAACACCGGAGCTACCAGCGCTCCTGTGCTGAGCACGGCTGTGGTGGAAGAGCCGGTGATCATTCCCGGAAACATGACGATGAACATAACCGTCAGCAACAGGGGGAATTTTCTCTTGTAAAACGCCCTTAATAGAATGGATGTGATTGTGTCCAGAATGCCTGAGTCCTGAAGAACCTTCATGAAGATCATGGCGGTGACGATGATCAGGATGGTGTCAAAATAGCTGAAGCTTCCTTCGATAAGATGACGCAGTGCCACTCCTTCGCCGCCCAGGATCGCTCCGGACAAGGCCGAGAAAGCGAGTGATACCCCGATGGGAAGCTTCAATACCATGGCGAGAAGAGCAAAGATAGCCACCATGAGCAAAAAGATCACCCATTCAGGCATTTTTACATAACCTCGGAATATTGACTCAACGGTTCTTTATGTTCGCCTGTTTTGGAGAACGAAATCTACATAATAGAAAATTATGCGGACATTGCAGACTTATTATGCGGAACCAGTAGCATTGTTATGGGAACCATGCAGCTCATTATCTTAGGTTTGATCTCTCTTGAATGCCTGCTTTAAGGGTTCCAGAGCATCGATGGTTTTTTCCACCTCGATAAGAGGAATGTTGTTTTCCCCGCAGATTGTGGTGAACAGTCCGTCTTTGTTCCCGGATTTAAGCACTATGGCCATTTGAGCATATGGGAGAAAGGCCGTGATGAACTCATCTGAGAGTTGACCCCGTCTGGCTTCTCCCCCCAGATGGAGGCAGAGAATGGGAATGTTTTTCTCTTGAGCCTTTTCCATGAGCAGGTTGACTCTCTTCATTTCTTCTGAAACATCCAGTCCAGCTGCTCCCATGCCTTTCAAACTCGCTCCGATGACCAGAGCAACGGTTTTTATGTTTTGCAGCTTTTCAGCCTTGGCCAGTTTGGAGAGGGTTGCCTCAAGACCTGCTCTTTTAGCCAGGACAGAAGCCAGCTGGACTTCGGCACTCTGACCAGCAGAAGTAATCAGGACTGGCTGTTCGAAAAGGATAAGGTTTTCATCTGTTTGATTCCGGGCTGGGAGGCTAAAGCAAAGCAAGGCAATAAAGGCACTCATTAGAAATTTTTTCATGATAAAATTCTCTCTGTTTAATAACCAGCTCCAGAGCCGTCTCTTCTCGAGTCAGCTCCGCCGAATAGAATCTTTTCCTCTGGTGAAATAAGAATTCCCTGAGCTCCTCCAAAATACTTATCGTAGTCCTGTCGAACAATTATTGGGTAGCCCATTTTTTCGAGCGCTTGGATGACAGAGGAAGGGATACGGGATTCCAGATGCAGGTTCTTCGGTTTTCCTTGGGCCGAATATGTGAAGAAGCGGGGGGCTTCGATGGCTTCATCCAAAGACATGCCGAATTCAATGATATTCAGAATGATCTGGGTGAGGGAGGGGAAAATTCTTGTTCCCCCTGGAGACCCGAGCACAAGATATGGATTGTCTTCTTTAAAAAGGATAAGGGGACCCATCGAGCTGACCGGTCGTCTTTCAGGCCGCGCAGCGTTGCTGGAAAGGGGATCAGGAGAAAAATCGGCCATTTGATTGTTCAGGAGAAAGCCTGTGTTTTCAGGAACGATTCCTGTGCCGAAAAAGTAATTGATGGATTGAGTGAGGGAGACGATGTTTCCTTGCTCATCCACCACACAGAGATGCGTTGTGCTTTCCTTTCTGTTCGCCTCTTCATCAAACTTACCATGAGGATATGAATCCAGCGTTCGATCAGGTTTAATTTGCGACGCGATTGAAGCTGCGTACTTCTTAGAGATTAGTTCTACTAGAGGAATGGAGATAAACTCTGGATCTCCGAGATAGCGAGCACGGTCGGCAAAAACAAAGCGGAGGGCCTCAGAGAAATGATGGATATACGACATAGTGTTCTGACCCCATTCCTTCAATGGCCAGTTTTCAGCGATGTTGAGCAGCTGGATGATATGAAGGCCTCCCGAGCTAGGAGGGCGAATGGTGAAGATGCTGTATTCTTTGTATGTTCCTTTTAGAGGCTGCTGTTCGATTGGTTTGTAAAGAGCCAGATCCTCAAGGGTCATGATGCCACCTTTCTCTTTAACAGCTCTGATAATTTTTCTGGCGATTTTTCCCTTGTAGAATTCTTCACTGCCTTTGGAAGCGATAATCCTGAGAGTTTGGGCAAGATCAGGATTGCGGAAGATGTCTCCAGGCTCGTAGGGAAGGCCTTGGTTGAGATAGCAGCTCTGTTCTCCTGCGTTCTGGTAGAGTTTCTCATACTCATCCTTGTTGATAGTGCTGAAGGTCTGACTGACTTCAAAACCCTTCTCCGCGATCTCTATGGCTCTCGAGGTAACTTGAGAAAGGTTCCTTGTGCCGTATTTTTCCAGAGCGTATGACCACCCGGCTAGAGCACCCGGCACCGCGACTGCCAGGCCGTGTGTCCTGCGCAGTTCTTCTATTGTTTTTCCCTCCTTCATGAACATTTCAGGATAAGCTTGCCGTGGAGCCTTTTCTCTGAAATTGATGACTGTCACTTTATTGGATTGCGCTAGGTAAATAACCATAAAGCCTCCACCTCCAATGCCTGAAGCAAAGGGTTCGCAGGCGTTGAGGGCGAAGGCAGTGGCAATGGAAGCATCGATAGCGTTTCCCCCTTTCTTGAGCATATCCAAACCTGCCTGAGCTGCTAGGGAATGGGCGGCAACAACCATTCCCCTGCGACCAACAAAATTATACGGCTCGTGCCTTTCTGCTGGAGGCTTTTGCAATTCTGGCTTCTTTTCTTGATGGGAATAAAGAGCCATAAAAAGCAGGGGGCCAATTAAGGTGAGAAATATGATTTTCCTGATTGTTATAGTCCTACTCTTCAAATTCTTTCTCCTCTAGGAATTTGGATATCTCTTCTTGGGAAGGAAGATCTTGGAGGTTGTTCAAACCAAAATAGGTGAGAAATTTATCAGATGTTCTGTAGATTAGAGGCCTTCCTGGAGCTTTCTTGCGGCCCACGATTTTAATCAGTTTTTTCTGGAGGAGGACTTTCATCGTGTGGGTAGAATCAACACCTCTGAGGGTTGAGATTTCTGCCAGGGTTATGGGCTGATTGTAAGCGATGGCTGACAGGGTTTCCAGGGCTGCTCGGGATAGCCTGTGTTTTTTTTCCGCTTTAAAAAATCTCCTGATCCATGTGTCAAACTCAGGTTTGGTGGAGAAGATATAACCTCCTCCAGAGAGGGTGATCTGGATTCCTCTCTCGTTGGAGACATAACTCTCCAGGAGGTCCTTTATGGCCAGTTCGATTTCTTCTTCTTCGAATTCCTGGAGCACATTCTTGATCTTTTCCAGGGAGAGGGGTTCCAGGGAAACGAATATCAGCGATTCGATGAGTTCTCTCAGCCTTTCTTTCATACAATTATCTCAACCTGGGGCGGTTTCGCAGCCAGACTTTGATGGAGTGGAAAACTTTCTCTTGGGTGGCGATCACAATTCGGGCCCTTATAAGTTCCAGAAGGCTGAAGAAGGAAACCAGAGATTCTTGGAGGGATTTCTGTCGGCAGAAATAATCGAAGAAGTCCAGGTATGCGACATTCTCGAGGAGAGAAAGAATCTCTTTCATCTTTTCCTCGATGGAGTATTCCTTGCCTTTGATTATATGTGTGTTCTCCAAATCTTTCCGTTTCATGAGCAGAAAGAACGACTCGGCCAAGTCGAAAAGTGAAACCTCTTCCAGCTCTGCCCCTTCTTGAAGAAGGGGAGAGGGCGGAGAGCTCCTCTTCCATCTCTTCAGTTCTTCTTCTTCTTTCTCCTTGAGAAGGGCTGATATCACCTTTATTTTTTGGTGGTCTATCAGACGATCCACCAGGATTTGGCGCGGATCTTCTTCCTCTTCCGGCTTTCCCCGTGGCAGGAGCACTTGAGATTTGATATAGATGAGGAGAGCGGCGATGAGAAGGAATTCCGCTTCCCGATCCAGGTTGATCTTCGCTTTCTGATTAAGGTACTCAAGGTAGTCTTTGGTGATGGTGGCGATAGGAATGTCGTGGATGTCGATCTTTTTCTTCCTGATGAGGAAGAGAAGGAGATCTAGGGGCCCTTCGAAGGCCTCCAGCTTGACTTGGTAGCTTCTTGCCTCTTCCATCGCAACACGTGGATCTATCGCTTCTAAAGGCCGATGGCTTGCCTCACATCTGCCATGGTCTTTTGGGCTTCCTGGCGGGCCTTTCTTTTGCCCTCGTCCAGAATCTCCCAGACTAGCTGAGGATTTTTTTCGAATTCTTTTCTCTTCTTCCAGAAAGGAGTGAGAAGACGGATGAGACTGTGGATGAGGACTTCTTTACATTCCAGACAGCCGATACCTGCTGTTCGGCATCCCTGGGCTAGTTCTAAACGCTTTGCCTCTTCGACAAAGGCCTTATGCAGAGTAAAAACAGGACAATCCTCTGGCTCACCAGGATCTGATCGGCGCTTCCGTTTGGTGTCCGTCATCATGGTGGATATTTTGTTCCGGAGATCTTCCGGGGGATCTTTGAGATATATGGCGTTTCCGTAGGACTTGCTCATCTTGCGGCCGTCTGTTCCGGCTAGCCTGGGCACTTCGGTCAAGAGAGCTTGAGGCTCGGGAAAAACCTCACCGAACAGGCGGTTGAACCGGCGGGTGATTTCCCGACCCAGCTCGACGTGGTAGGTCTGGTCTTCTCCTACAGGAACGATCTCCGCCTTGTAAATGATGATATCCGCTGTCTGGAGAACGGGATACCCCAGGAATCCGTAGGTGTTGAGTTGTTTATCCGGGAGTTCCCTCTGCATTTCTTTGAAGGTGGGCACTCGCTGAAGCCAGGGAAGGGGGATAATCATGGACAGAAGCAGGTGCAGCTCAGCGTGTTCCTTGATATCAGATTGGATGAAAAGCACGCTTTTTTTCGGATCCAATCCTATACTCAACCAATCAGCGGCAACTTCAAAGGTATAGTCCTTTATAACATGGGAGTTCTGGTATTCAGAGCTGAATGCGTGCCAGGTTACGATGGTGTAGAAGCAGCGGTATCGATCCTGCAGTCTGATCCAGTTGCGCAGAGCACCTGCCAGATGACCGAGATGAAGGGGCCCTGTGGGCCTCATCCCGCTGAGTACCCTTTTTTTGTTACTTTTGACCATAGTCAATCAGGATTAGAATATAAAAACATCTACGATGGACACTATGAAGCCCAAAATTCTTCCGATAATTCCCGTAAATATCAATATAATCAGGATGAAAAATCCGTAAGGACGAATCTGCTCGTATTTCTGTGCAGCTTCCTCAGAGAGCAACCCGGCGAGTATCCCGCTACCATCCAGCGGAGGGATGGGAATAAGGTTGAATATAGCAAGAATAACGTTTATCAAGATTGTGTAATAGAGGATGAGAAACAGCCCGGAACCCAAATTGAATAAACCTCCTCTCCCTGTGAGCAAATCGGGATTGATTAATTTAAGTATCTGGATGCCCACAAAAGCGATGGCGGCCACAGTCATGTTGGAAAAGGGGCCGGCTGCGGAAACCAGAAGGTTGTCACGCCGGGGATTTCGAAAATTGTAAGGATTCACAGGCACAGGCTTTGCCCAGCCAAAAGGGGGAACTCCTGTCAGGACGAGGATGAGGGGGAGTATTATGGTGCCTATTGGATCGATGTGGGCCAAAGGGTTGAGAGTGATTCTTCCTAAGCTTGAAGCGGTGGGATCTCCCCTCTGGAGAGCCATCCAGCCATGCGAAGCTTCATGCACAGTAATAGCGAAGAGCAGGACGAAAAGGCTGATGATGATGGATGGAATATTCATCTTGATCCAGAGCGTATTTATAGCATATCGCCGGAAAAGAGTAAACTGGAAACACAAGGCAAGAAGTGAATTCTAAGGAGGGAATGTCATTTTTGACGAAGAAGTCAGATCAGTAACAAATGCTAGCTGCCCAGAATTTTATTCACTTCCTCCTTATCCACTTCTGTCACATAAGGTATGCCGCTTATGTCTGCTGCTTCTTTAGTCAATGCGGCGATGTCATCTCTGGAAATGTATTCCAGGGCAAACTTTCTGTTTCCGGCCATGAGCTGGCGCAAGCCCTGGCTCAGTCTTTTGAAATAGCTGAAGAGTCCCATGGCTCCTGTGGGTATGTCGTTGAATCTTTCCTTGAATTTCTTTTTTAAATCGGGTGCAGTGACGAAAATCTCTTCAGCCGTGTCGCCGAAGCGCTCCACGTACACTGGAATCTGTCCTTCTTCTATTCGTTTGCCGATGGTCTTTCCTACCATGGTGGCAGCCATAGGGCCTCTGGCCATACCCACGGCTTTGAAATAAGGAGCTCCCAGGGAAAGTGCCTTGTAAATTTGGTCTTCGAGGGTAATGCCGCCCGCCACAGCCACGTCAGGAATGTGCTCTCCTTTTTCATCGAGCTTGCACAGATATTGATAAAGCAAGGACCAGATTTCAACACTGGGGATACCCCATTCATTCATCATCCTCCAGGGGCTCATGCCGGTTCCTCCTCCAGCGCCGTCGACTGTGAGCAGATCGATTTTGGCCTGAGAAGAGAACTTGACAGCCCTGGCCAGATCCACGGGTCGGTAGGCTCCAGTCTTGAGGAAGAGATACTTGGCTCCTGTTTTCCTCAGCTCCTCCGCTCTTTGCATGAAGCTTTCTTCCTCCACCATACCAAGGCGGGAATGCCTCTCGAACTCCTTGAAACTTCCTCGCTCAAAGGACTGAACGACGTCAGGATCCTCAGGATCAGGAAGGACGATATAGCCTCTTTTTTTCAGTTCTTGAGCTTTTTTAAGGCTTTTGATCTTGACCTCTCCCCCGATATCTTTGGCTCCCTGCCCCCATTTCAACTCAACAGCTTCCACTCCCAGTTTATGGATGACATATTCATGGACTCCCAGTCTTGTATCTTCGACATTAGCCTGGACAACAACTGTCCCGTAGCCATCCTGCTGCCAGTTCTGGAAAAGCCTGACTCGATTTTCCATATCAGGAGAACGGATAATCTTACCGTTTCTGATTTCGGATTCCTCATCCATGCCGCAGACATTCTCACCGATAGTCAGGATAGTTCCGGAGAGGGCGGCCCCGATGGCCAATCCTTCCCAATTCTGTTTGGCCACGTTTGTCGAGCCCATGCCTGAGATAATAAAAGGGACCCTGAGTTTAATGCTCTTATCATGTCCAATCTTGGTCTCAATGGTCACTTTAGGAAAGGTTGCCTTATCAGGATCCGCCTCTACGCCATAGGCTCCTGCTGCGGTCCCCATAATACTGAAATGGGAAAGATCCACAGGGTACTCTTTTTCCGAAGCAGCTGTGATGATTCCGAAAGGCTGCGGATAGAGGACTTCTGGACCGCGGTAGGCTGATTTTCCGATCTCACACATGCCGATACAGCCATCCACGCAGGTGACACACATCCCGCTGAAAGGACTGATGGAACCTTCTGTTCTATTCTTTGTTAAAGTGGCAGCACTCCTGTTGAGTTTTGTATAAGCCATTATGGTTACCTCCTCATTTACTCATTTTTATAGTCAAGAAGTGAGAGCTAGACATTTTTCACTTCTTTTCCTCCTTGGCTTCTGTAACATCTTTTTTTTCAGGCTCTTCCCTCACGCATGTTCCGCAGCGGCCTGCATCGTACATCCAGCATTGAAGTTCATCATAGACTTCAAGACATGTTGGGTCCATGGTCAGACATGCATTACACACATCTGTATCGGGTTGAGGCCCCTGGCATCTTAGCTGACAGGCGGGGCAGATATAGATGCATCCGCCGCATAAGCGGCATTCTTCTGAGCGAATATCGAATGGTGTGGAAATCTTTCTCTTGTACCCTCGGTTTTGAAAGCCGATAGCACGACCGTCCATTTGTTCTCTGCACATCCTCACGCACAGCCCGCAGAGGATGCATTCTTCGTTGCGAATCTTAAACCTGACTCGGGTCACTCCAAATTTTGATGCCAGATCCTGGATAGTTTTAGAGTTGGGAGCAATGGAGAGCATGAGCTCGATCATCATTCTTCTGGTTTCTATTACTTTTCTGGTGTCTGTTCTTACCACCAGGCCTTCTTCTGCAGGGTACGTGCAGGAAGAGACAAGCTTGGTGTTCGGCTCTTCGCCTATCTCTACGAGACAGAGACGGCATCCTCCATAAACGCTCAGGCCTTCGTTGTAGCAGAGTGTAGGTATTTCGAGCCCATAGAATTTGGCTGTCTCCAGGAGAGTCCAGCCTTCTTCAGCTTTGACATCCACATTGTTTAGTTTAAAAGTAATCATGGCTTCCTCACTCTATTATGATGGCATCAAAGTTGCATGCCTCGAAGCAGGCGCCGCATTTAATGCATTTTTCTTGATTGATGACGTGAACCTTTTTGAGCTCTCCGGTGATGGCCTCCTGGGGGCAGATCTTCAGACAGGCCAGGCAGCCTGTGCATTTCTCCTCCAGGATAAGGTACTGGATGAGGTCTTTACACACTCCTGCGGGACACTTCTTGTCTTTGATGTGAGCTTCATACTCTTCTCTGAAATACCGGACCGTGGAGAGCACTGGGTTGGCAGCTGTCTGTCCCAGCCCGCACAGGGAAGCGTCTTTAACGGCTCGGGCTAGAGTTACCAGCAACTCGATATCCCCCTCTTTTCCTTGGCCTTCAGTGATGTCCTTGACGATTTCCCACATGCGTTGAGTTCCCTCGCGACAAGAAAGACACTTTCCGCAAGATTCATCCCGGAGAAAATTAAGGAAGTACTTGGCCACATCCACCATGCAGGTGTTCTCATCCATGACGATCATTCCGCCAGAACCCATTATGGAACCGGCCGCGGTCAAGCTTTCATAGTCTATGGGTAGGTCGAGCTTTTCCTTGGGGATGCATCCGCCGGAAGGACCTCCGGTCTGGACGGCCTTGAATTCTTTACCTCTCGGAATTCCCCCGCCTACATCAAATATAATCTCCTTCAGAGTCAAACCCATGGGCACTTCGACCAGTCCTGTGTTATTAATCTTGCCTACCAGAGAGAAGATTTTGGTTCCTTTACTCCCGTTGGTGCCGATTTGAGAAAACCAATCAGCCCCTTTTTGGAGGATGATGGGGATATTGGCCCAGGTTTCCACATTGTTGATGTTGGTCGGTTTTTTCCACAGCCCTTTGACAGCAGGAAAGGGGGGTCTTTGACGAGGTTCTCCGACTCTTCCTTCAATTGAGGCAATGAGAGCGGTCTCCTCTCCACAGACGAAAGCACCTGCCCCCTTAGCAATATGGATATTAAGGCCGAAGTCTGTCCCCAAAATAGATTCGCCTAGAAGGCCGAGCATCCTGGCCTGTTCGATAGCCATGGTGATATGGTGCAGAGCAAGAGGATATTCATCTCTGATGTAAATATAACCTTCTTTAGTTCCGATAGCGTAAGCACCGATGATCATTCCCTCCAGCACACGGTGGGGATTGCCTTCCAGCAGACTGCGGTCCATATAAGCTCCAGGATCTCCCTCATCAGCATTGCATATGATGTACTTGGTATCTCCCTTAGCTTTTCGCGCAAATGCCCATTTATTTCCGGTGGGAAATCCCGCTCCACCCCTGCCGCGGAGACCGGATTTCTGGACGATTTCGATAACTTCCTCTGGCTTCATTTCTGCCAGCACTTTAGCCAGGGATCGATAACCTCCGATGGAGAAATAGTCCTCGATTTTTGTAGGGTCGATGAGAGCGTTGTCTCCCAGAACGATACGTCTTTGTTTTTTGTAGAACCCGATCTCGTCTTCATTGAGAGCTTTGGTTTCAGTGGAAGGATCGGTATACAACAGACGCTCGATGATTTTATCGTTGAGAACTGTTTCAGAGATGATCGCTTGGGCATCCTTGGGTAGGACTTTTTGGTAGAAAAAATCCTGAGGTTGCAGGATGATATTTGGTTCTGCCTCACAGAATCCATGGCATCCTGTGACCCGGATACGCACTTGATCTTGGAGGTTTTCTTTTTGGATGACTTTTTCTAAAGATTCGATTACCCGCATTGAACCTCTTGCACGGCCGCATGTTCCGGCAGATACTGTTAGGACGGGTGTTTCTTCGGATTTTCTTTCTTGGATATGATGGTCAATGGTTTTATAAAGATTTTCGATGGTCTCAATTTTTTCTGTTTTCTTCATTTTTCTTCTCTTTTACCCTGTACTTCTTTAGGATGGAATCCACTTTTCGGATGGTTGTTTGGGCATAATATTCGTCGTCCACAACAACCACGGGTCCGATCGCACAGCATCCCAGACAAGCTACTGTTTCCAGGCTAAATTGCTTGTCCAGGGTGGTTTGGCCCGCTTTGAGGTTCAACTTCCTTTCGAATTCTTCCAAAATTTTGGGTCCTCCTCTCACATGACATGCTGTTCCCATGCAGACTGTGACCAGGTGTTTTCCCCGTGGTTCAAGGCTGAAAGAGCGGTAAAAAGTGGCTACGCTGATGATATCGATGAGGGGAATGTGCAGGGTTTCTGAAACAAGCTTCAGACTTTCGGAAGGAAGATAATTGAATTCTCCCTGTATATCCTGCAGGATAGCTATCAGCGCTCTTTTTTGACCATCGTATTTATCGATGAAGGCCTTAACCTTTTGGCGTTCGGTATCCACCGTTTATCCTCCAATCTTATGTTGTTTTGGAAGAGCCATTCTAATGAATGACACATTCAGTCATTTTGGAGGAAATCTTACCGAGCAATAAAGGACCCCCGGAACGAAAGTAGTTTTAATAAGGACGATCTCTCGTTTCGTGAGCACAGGAAACGAGAACTCTTTAAGTAGGAGATCTATTATTCCTCCAAATTTAAAATAATGAATAATTAGAATTATAATTATTAACCAGAATTTATAGCAATCCTGACAATTTTTGTCAAGGAATTTTCTGCCACATATCAAGGCAAAGTGACTATGACTTATGATGATCCAATACCTGCCGCGATTGATTGGAGCGCCGGAGATTACAAGAAAGGCAGGTATCTCTCGATTTCAAAAGCGCTTACTTGTTTGTCGAATTCTTTTGAAACATTCTTGTTATATTCTGCAATCTCCCACTTTTTATTGGCTACGAATTTGTGGAAGATATGGTCACCGAGAGTTTCATAGATCAGGCTGCTTTTTTGCATGATTTTGATCGCTTCTTCAAGATTCCCGGGTAATGTCTTGATAGCATACTTTTTTTGCTTGGAGTTACTCATGCGATAGATGTTTTCTTCAACGGGCTCTGGCAGTTTATATCCTTTCTTTATTCCCCTTATCCCGGCAGCAAACATTGTGGCAAAAGCAAGGTAGAGATTGCAGGCAGGATCAGGACAGCGAAGCTCTATGCGGGTCGCAAGTTCCTTTCCCGGCTGATACTCAGGAACCCGGATGTAGGCAGACCTGTTTCTCTGACCCCAGGCGATGTAAACAGGAGCCTCGTAGCCTTCTATCAGGCGTTTGTAAGAATTGACCCACTGAGAGAGAATGGCTGATATTTCTCGAGCATGGATCATCAATCCGGCCATGTATTGGCGGGCTGTTTTGGATAGGTGATAGCTATCCATCTTGTCAAAAAAGATATTTTTTCCATTCTTCCAAAGTGATTGGTGGGCATGCATCCCGCTTCCGTTTTGTCCGTTTAGCGGTTTTGGCATGAACGTGGCGTACAGATTATACATCCTGGCCACCTTTTTTGTCATATAGCGGAAGATCATACAAACATCGGCCATTTCTAGAGCACTAAGATATTTCAGATCGATCTCATGCTGTCCGTTGGCCACTTCATGGTGATCGTACTCGGATTCGATACCCATTCTGTTGAGAAAAAGCTGGATCTCCTTACGAATTCCTCCATGGCGTCCGCTGAAGAAATACCCCCCTTTATCTAGAGGAATGGCCTCTTTGTCGTTGGAAAAGATAAAAAACTCCAGTTCTGGCCCGACTTTCATGTCCTCTATTCCGAATTCTCTCCTCCCTTCCTCCAATATCTTTTTGAGGACATAACGGGTGTCTCCTTCATAATTCTTTCCTTCGGGAGTGAGAATATCCCCAAACATGATGGCTTCTCTCCAGGTGGTCGTACCGTCGAATCCTGTGTATATCCAAGGTAAGACTCTTAATGTTTTTGCTTCTGGCTTGATGACTAAATCGCTCTCCTCGATACGAACAAAGCCTTCCACCGAGGACCCATCAAATCCTTTTCCCTCCCGGAAAGCGCTTTCCAACTCTGTGTTGGGAATAGAAAAATCCATATGTCTACCCAATATATCGGGAAACATGATTCTTACGAAGGCGATCTTGTGAGAAGGATCCAAGACTGTTGCCAAGACCTCCTCTTCATTTTTGTAGCCAAAGCTTTTAAGGGAAGTCTCTGGAGAGGGTTTCATCGCTTCTCCTTTATTGATTGAATTTGACCTTGAGGCTCGAATATCATATCATTCAGACGAAACGAAATCTTGAATAAAAATTTCAATAGTATTGAATATTATTTAATATTAGTATATATGTCAAGTAAATAAATAATAAATGTCAAATTTGTTATATATATTTCTTAAGATGAAGACAATTGTAAGGAGGGCTTTCTATGGTCGATGAACTGGATAGAGAAATTATTCGTGCCTTGAACAGGAACGCTCGAAAGAGCTTTCGAGAGTTGGCCAGAGAGGTGGGGACTTCGGTGACAGGAGTCATCAACCGCATCAAAAAATTTGAAGAAACCAAAGTGATTAAAGGGTACATTCCTGTTGTCGACCCCGAATATTTTGGCGTGAATTTGATCGCCATCATAGCTCTTCGTATTTCTCAAGGGAAGCTTTTAGAAACCCAAAAGGAAATTGCTGAAGACCCCCGTACAGTGGCTGTATATGATATCACAGGGGAATGGGACTCCTTGATCATCGGGCATTTCAGAGATAGAGAAGACCTGAATTTTTTTATTAAAAATGTGCTTGCCAAGAAGTACGTGGATAGAACCGTAACCCATATCGTCTTGAATGTGGTTAAGGAGGAAAAGCAGACTATTGTCTGATCCTAAATGATTTCTTGACAGAAAGGCACTATAGCCATACAGTTAACCTATCCTTATTTGGGAGAGGATATATGGTCAAGAAAGTCCATTCTTCAATAGGCCATCATTATATCGTAGAGGCCTCTGGTTGTGACCCAAAAATCATCAGCAGTGTGGAAAAGGTTCAGCAGATCTTGGTCAAAGCTGCAGAAATAGCGGGAGCTCAAGTGTGGTCCGTTTCTATCCATAAGTTTCCTCCCAAGGGAGTAAGCGGAGTTATCGTTATATCCGAGTCTCATATATCCACTCACACCTGGCCTGAGTGTGGATATGGAGCGTTGGATATTTACACCTGCGGTAATCAAGTTGACCCTGAGAAGGCTGTTTTCTATGCTGTGGAAGCATTCGGAGCCTCTACATCTCATATCACTGAAATAACTCGTGGAATCGAGGAAGGAGATAGAATTTATTATCACAGTCTTATCACTTGGGAAGAGGATTTTGCCGGCAATAAATAAATTGAGCGGATCTTTTCCGGAGGAATACTCTTTCCGATTGATTCTATTCTCTTGACCAGAGAGAAAGAGCTTCCCGATGGTGATAGATGCATTGATTCTTCTTGTTCTTTCCACAGGGAGCAAAATCAGAATGCTGACGAATACCTGCCCTCAGCCTTTCACGAAAATGGGAATTTTTCCGAATCTGTAAATTTTTTTTACAGATGGTAAAGATATCGATAGAAAGGTATTCTTCTTCTCTGATTAATTTTTTGGGGCTCTCTTTATAAAACTTGGCATAAATATTGCTGATCTAATGGTTGATGGTAAGGGATGGGCTTCATGGTTTCTGTTTTGGCGAGAATCCTTTTTTGTTATAATACATATATGAAAAATAGAGTTTCAGCGTCACTCTTCATCCTGGGATTTTTTCTCTTTTTCCTTCCCCAGAATTCTTCTGGACAACAGGACATAGGGCATTTGATCAGTGAGATTCAAGATTTGTTAAGAAAGGGTGATATTCCCGGTTATCTATCAAGATTTTCCCCAGAGATTCGTAAAGAAGAAGAAGATAGGGTCAATTATCTATTCGACCAATTGCAGATGGAAAATGTTACCCTTTACGGGGCTCAAATGACGAACACGAGTGTTGAGGAGCCTGATATTTTTCTTCAAGCGCTTTATGAAAACTCCTATTATGTGGTGATAGAAACATGGCAACTTCTCCTTCATAAAAAAGAGGATCAATGGCAGATAAAGGAGAAAAAAATCAGCGGAAATGTGAAAGAGGTATATAAGATACAGATACCCTCTGCGAGAGTGGAAAGAGTTAAGAGTATTGAGATTGAACATGTAGACATTAAACTTACTTTCAGAGATGCTATCCTCTTCTACGACAATATTCCTGAATTGGAGACTGCACTCCTTATCATCGGAAAAGGTAAGTTATTTTTTCATCCTTCAGATCCCGAGGAAAGACATCAGCTTGAATTGCTGTATAAGAAGAAATATTTTGAGGATAGCATAGAGTATGCCTATCTTCGGTTTTCCGACTCTTTTTTCCGAGAGAACATCAAGATCCATCCCAGGACTGATGAGAAGAGATTTCTGGCCTCTTCTGCAGAGAGGAACAAGGCAAGTGCCATATTCAGGGAGAATTATCCGCGCTCTTTCACTATAGAGAATTCCCTCACCGGATCTTTACTCTCCTTTCTGCCACGAGGAGGGGAGGCCGTCTTCGAGTTTGACGGTGATAAGTTCGGGAAATTTTCCTACATCTATTCACCTTTTGCTGAGGAAGAAGTGTATCTTTACCAATGGAAAAATAACAAGATCGTCAGTCTCTATTCGCCAGGGAAAAGAGAAGGGACACGAAGGCTTTTTTTCTCTTTTGGACAGATGTTTAACATTGAACGCTACCAGATCGATATTGCCTTTGATCCTAAAGAAGTCTACCTTTCAGGAAAAGCTAAAATCGATATCCTTCCCCAAGTCGAGTCGCTAGATGGCGTCAAATTAAAGATCAATTCAGATCTAGAGATTCTCCGAGTCTTTGATCAAAAGAAACGAGAATTGTTCTATACCCAAGATAAATTGAGGAATATCATCTATATCTACTTTTTCCAACCTCCTCCCTTGGGAAGGTCAAGTTCGATTGAGATTTTTTACAGAGGAAAACTCATTCCGCCCAGGCAGGTTACCGATGTCATACCAGAGCCCCAATTTAGCGGGACATCTGCCTATACCCCATCCAGATTTGATAGCTTCCTTTACAGTCAATCTGCCTACTGGTATCCAGCTCCTGCTAATAATGATTATTTTAAGGCGCGTTTGAAGATTATTATACCTTCCGATTATACATGCATTGCCACCGGAAATCTGATCGAGAAGTCCAAGTTGAATCGTATTGAAAGAGTAGAAGAAATAGAAAAGATGGGAAATTCTGTCTATGTCTATGAGAGCCAATACCCAATCAAGTACATCTCTTTCTTGGTGGGGAAATTCTCTAAAGTTCAAGAAGATTCATCTGGTCTTCCTCTTAAATTTTATAAATCATCCACAGGTGTTCGGATTTCTCATCGACAGTTTTTAGAAGAAGCAAAAGATATTATCCGCTTTTATGAGAGAGTCTTCGGTCCGTTCCCTTATGAAAAATTGACCATCGTTCAAAGAGTCTGGTCTGCGCGTGGTGGACACAGTTCTCCCTCTTTCATCGTAATCAATGAGGTACCTCAAGTTCCGGGAAGGAAGGATCGCTTTCTGAGCAGTAAATGTCCAGTGGATTTTTCTCGCTGGGAAGAGTATTTCCTTGCTCACGAGATCGCTCACCAATGGTGGGGGCAAGGAGTCACATGGAAGACCTACCATGATCAATGGTTGAGCGAAGGGCTAGCTCAATTCTCTTCTATTCTCTATCTCAGTGAGAAACATGGAGAGAAGGTTCTGGATTTCATCATCAGGGAGCTTTCCTACTGGACAGAGAAGAAAACCAAATGGGGTGCCATTACCATGGGTTCCCGGCTCAGTTATTTTGATTTTGAAGCTTTCCAATCCATCATTTACAATAAAGCATCTCTGGCTTTGCTCATGCTCAAAGATATTATCGGCGAGGAGGTTTTTTTCCAGGGATTGCGGGAGTTTTTTGCTCGTCACAAATATGGAGCGGCGAGCACAAATGATTTCATCAAAACCTTCAACCAAGTCTCTGGGACAAGTTTGAAGCCGTTTTTTGAGTGTTGGTTTGATACACATATACTTCCCGATGTAAAAGTGTCCCACACCATCCTTAAGCAGGATGAGGGATATCTTCTCCGATTAAACCTCACCCAGAGGGGCCATCTTTTTGTCTTTCCCCTCCTGGTAAGTTGGGATCAAGACGGAAGAAATGTAACAAAAAAGCTCTTGATTGACGAAAAAGAGGAAAGCTTTGAGTTTGAATTGGAAGGGAAACCCAGAAAGATTAAAATCAATATCAACAAGGCTGTACCGGGGGAGTTTGATTAGGCTGGATCATTCATCAATAATCCCATCCAGAGGGTCAGTCGTAGAAGATATGATCAGCATCTATATTTAGTCTCTTTATCATCTCATTCAAAGTAGTGGGCTTGACTCCAAGAAGACGGGCTGCTTTTTTTTGGACGCCCTTGGTTCTCCTCAGGGCTTCGACAATAGCTTTTCTTTGGTAGGATTGAACCTGTTCTTTCAGATGAAGGTTATTGCTGAGGGAAGGGCTGATGACTTCTGTGTTTTTCGTTTCTAATAGAAAAGGAGGAAGGTTTTTCCGGGTGATGACTTTTGACTTAGTGAGAACCACTGCTCTCTCGATGAGGTTTTCCAACTCCCGGATGTTCCCTGGCCAGTTATAGTCCTCCAGAATTTCCATCACATCTTCGCTCACTCCCATGATTTCCTTTTTGTTTTCCTTGCTGTATATCTCCAAGAAGTGTTTGACCAGAAGAGGAATATCTTCTTTTCTATCTCTGAGAGGAGGAAGCTCGATCTTTATAACATTCAGCCTGTAGAACAGGTCTTCTCTGAACTTTTTTTCCTCGATGAGCTCTTGGAGATCCGAGTTGGTGGCAGCGATAACTCGAACATCCACTCGCATGGTTTTTGTTCCCCCCAGCTGCATGAATTCCCGGTCTTGCATAACTCGGAGCAGTTTGGCCTGGGTTTCCAGGTTCAATGTGGAAATCTCGTCGAAGAAGATGGTTCCGCTGTCTGCAGCTTCAAAAAGGCCTTTCTTGTCGGTTACTGCCCCGGTGAAAGCTCCTTTGACGTGGCCAAACAAGTGGCTTTCTAGAAGATCTGGAGGAAGGGAGCCGCTGTTGACCACGATGAAAGGATTATCTACTCGTGGACTATTCTGATGAATAGCCCTTGCTACCAGCTCTTTGCCAGTTCCGCTTTCGCCCTGGACGATGATAGTGCTTCTGGTGGGAGCGGCGGCCTTTATGGTTTCAAAAATATTTCTCATCAATTTGCTTTTGCCGATGATGTTTTCAAAGCTAAATTTACGCTGAAGTTCGTCTTTAAGCCTGAGATTTTCTTCTTGGAGCCTTTTGTGCTTCATGGCTCTCTTGACTGTCAGCAGCAGTTCGTCGTGCTTAAAAGGTTTTTGGATGTAGTCGAATGCTCCCATCTTCATCGCTGTAATAGCCGATTCCAAAGAAGCATAAGCGGTAATAATGATGATCACGACGTAGGGATTGATCTTTTTCAATCTCTTCAGAACTTCAATCCCATCCATTCCAGGCATAAGAAGATCAAGGAGGATGAGATCGAATTCTTTTGAAGTATGCTTTTCCAGCGCTTTTTCTCCATTTGAGGACATTTCCACATCGTATCCTTCTCCAGTTAACAGGTCGCCCAAGATTTCGTGGATGATGGGTTCATCATCGATGATATGTATCATTCCCTTTTTTTCCATTTATTAATTCTTGATGGTTGTTTTATTGGTCTTTTTTTTGTCCAAATCCGTAGGGATAAAGATGGTGAAGAGTGAGCCTTTTCCTGCCTCGCTCTCTACAGCAAGATGACCTTCATGTTCTTTGATGATGGCATAGCTTATGGATAATCCCAAGCCTGTCCCTTTTCCGATTCCTTTTGTGGTGAAGAAAGGATCGAAAATATGGGGCAGATGTTGGTTTTTTATCCCTGTTCCTGTGTCCTCGATTTTTATCACAGCTTCATTGTTTTGCTGAGAGAGCTCGATTCTTAAGGTCCCTCCATCTGGCATGGCATCTATGGCGTTGAGAATGATGTTGATGAAGACCTGCTGAAGTTTTTCTCCCTGAGCAAAGATGGATGGAAGAGGGGAGAGACTGAGTTCGATGTTGATGTTAAGGGCTTTGAGTTTGTAGTCGATCAGGGAGACGATTTCTTCCAGATTTTTCTTGAGGTTCACATGATAAAAGGATGACCCAGAAGGGCTTCGGGCAAAGTTGAGGAGGTTTTTGATGATACGGCCCACTCTGTCTGTTTGGGCTTCGATTTTATCCAGAATTTGAGCATGGCTGGAATCGGAGAGTTTTCGTTGCAGGATCTGGACATAGCTGGAAATTCCAGTCAGAGGAGTGTTGATCTCATGTGCCACTCCTGCGGAAAGGAGACCGATAGATGCCAACTTTTCAGAAGTAAGCAGCTGCTGCTGGAGGGATATTTTTTCTGTGATGTCCTCGAAGACTATCACTGTTCCGTAGGGATTCATCTTGTTGTCCAGAAGAGGAGTCTTGGCGATATCAAATATTTTCTTCATCCCAGCGGGGATCTCCAGAGTGATTTCGCTCAACAAGCGAAAGCCTTGTTGGGTGTCAGGAGGAAATAGGGCTCGGAAATTTTTCCTGCCCAAGACGTTAATCAGATTTTTGTTAATCACCTCTTCTTTTCTCATGCCAAAAGTCCCTTCCAGAATGCGGTTCCAGCCGATGATTTTTCCTTTCTGGTCGAGCACAGCCACTCCTACGGTCAGGCTTTCGATGATGTTTTCGCTGTAGTCTTTCAGTCTCTCTAACTCTACAGCTCTCTGGTTGGTTTGGTTGTAGAGATAGGCATTTTCCAGGGCCAGAGCTACAGGTGAAGATATGGTCCTCAGAAGTTCCCAATCTTCCGATGTCAGGTAGGTGTTATCGACCTTTTTTCCCATACCCAGACAACCGATCAGTTTATCTTCAACTCTTAATGCCATGAAATGAAAAAAGCCCAAAGCGGAAAGCTTGTTGGATGAATAGAATGAGAGTGACTCCTCTTGCTCAAGCTCTTGATAAAGATGTGTATCGAATATAACCTGGCTGTTGGGGAGAGGCAGTTTGCCTCGAGATCTAAAGATGGAAAAACATCTCTTCTTCTCGTCAGAGGGGAGAAGGAGAGCGATGGATTTCAGAGAGAGGGCATTGGCGATCAAATCCAGGAGGGATTGGGTAAGATTTTGAAGGTTTCTTTCCCTGGAAAGTTCCTTACTTATCGAGAGAAGGGTTTTGCGGTATTGGTAGCTCCTTTTGTAGAAAGCCCTGTCAATAAGAGCTTGGAAGAGCTTTTTCAGAGGAGAAAAGAGAGTTGCTCCCAAAACTATAGCCATGATACCTAGGATCAAAGCGTTGAGCCTGTTTTCGGAGAAGACTTTGGTTTGAGAACTGACGATAAAGTAGAGAGTGGCGAGCACCACATAGGAAGAAATAAAGGTGAGGGCCTTCTTGAGGAGAACCTCAGAATCCATAATCTTGTACCTGGAGATGGAATAAGCAAAGGTTAAGGGAATGAGAGCTTGAAGCAGTACCGCCAATTCTGAGGCTTTAGAAGGAAGATGACCTGTCATAAAGGGGATGATGTAGAATAAGATAAAAGGGATGATTCCGAAACCTAATCCGTATGCGATCCACTTCAACTGCTTCTTGATCAGAGGACTGGCTGGTTTGAGACTGCTCTGGAAGATGATGCCCAGTGCTACGACAGAGAAGACAGCAAAGTGGAGAAGATCGAGTTTTTCGGAGGTGTGATAGATGCTGAGAACCAGATAATCGCTCAGTTTTTGGAAGGGAGGAAGATTGAGGAGGATTTTGAGCAGGAGGAGGATAAGGGCTGGAAGATAGAGGAAGTAAGCAGCAGAAGGTCTCGCTTTCAAAGATTTTTTCCGTTGAGGAAAGATCAGGAAGAAGTGAAGGAATAGCGGAGGGAAAAGGAAAAAGGCAACCTTGTCCAGCCAGTAAAAGATACTGTCCAAGGTATTCATTTCTCCTGTCGCGGAGAATATATAGAAAGAATAGAATGTCAGGGAAAGGAAATAAAAATAGACATAGGGCATGGAGAAAGGCTTGCTGGAATTGAGAAAGACGATGACGCCTATGATCAATGTGGTCAATCCGATAAGAGCAAGGTAAAAATAAATAAGATTGGCCCCTTTTTGGGTAAGATAAAAAGAAGGGAAAATAAGCTCTCCCTGTCGGTTGATTTGGTAGGTCACCTTCTGACCTGTCTTCCATGATAACCAAAGATTTTTGGCTACGTCTATCCTGTTATTTGTAGGATTATCATTGATTGAGTAGAGGATATCACCTTTTTTAATGCCTGCTACGAGATAGGCTGGAGAGTCTACATCGACTTTGATGGCGGTCAGGTTCCCAGATTTTTTTTGCCAGTAAACACCGTCTGTCGGTTCTTTCCATGTAATTTTTTTGTAGATATTCCAGACACCCAGAACAAGGAGGATGAGAACAGGAAAGACTACCAAATAAGCTTTTTTCTTCATCGTAGGTAGGTGGTTTTGCTTGACTCTTCAGTTACAATGAATCCAAAAAATTGAATCATAGGTATAAAAAAAATCAGTCCAAGATATGTCTTTCTCCAGACCTGATTGCCCATTTTATGCTCGACTGATTGAGGAATTTCTTCAGCGCGATGTCTTCTTTAAGCCCTAAAGGCTTTGTATCCCTAGAGAGTACAGTGCTCATGTAATCATATTTGGGTTTTTTTGTTTCTTGTGGATGGGCTGTGCCACTTGCTATGGATAATAACTCTGTAGCGCTGATTCCTCTTTCTCTGACCATGGGTGTCAGGAGAGAGACCAGAAAAATGAGTGTTATGGCCGAAATAATCTTGTTTTTCACTGTTTTAAAAATAAAGTTTTTCTCAGATTTTGTCAATCTTTTGGAATCTGGCTCTGCCTTCAAAGGAAGCCATGGACAATACTCTTGAACTGTATATTTACGCGTGATGAAGTCTGATTCCAATAGATTCCATGCCTGATCCAAATCCCTGAAAATTCCGTAAAATACGCCTCTCGGCAGACTAAATAACAAAGAGAGAGTCCGCCATTAAAACAAGACCATTATATTTGACAAAAAATAGAGGATAACCTAATATTAGACCCAGGAAATTGACGAACAATTCTGGTTTAAATTATGCCTTATTTCACATGTAGATTAGCCAAAGAGGACGGCCACACATTCATCCAATCCTTCCTTGCTCCCTCCTCCCAAGAGTGCCGAGCCCATTTTGAAGCAGAGGGGCTCTGTGTCTTATCAATCAGTAGAGATTGGAAGAGGCTTAAAATCCCTGTCGTTCCTTTCGAGAGAAAGATCAAAGAGAGAGACTTCATCATGTTCAACCAGGAATTTGTTGCTCTCATCCGAGCAGGCTATCCTATTCTAAAGAGCATCGAAATCATCGTTAGCCGGATCAAGAATGTCCACCTCAAAGAAATATTGATGAATGTGGAAAATGATATAAGGGGAGGAAAATCCCTCTCAGAAGCCTTCTCTCCTTACCATCAGACCTTCTCAAAAGTCTATATCGCTGCTCTCATGGCAGGAGAAAGAAGTGGAAATCTGGTTGATACCATCAGCCGTTACAATGACTATGCCAAGACAGTTTCCAGGACGAAATCCAGAATAAGGGCTGCCTTGAGTTATCCAACCCTTCTTCTCCTGTTTTCTTTTTTTCTCTTACTCATCCTGATTAATTTTATCCTTCCTCGTTTTTCACAGTTTTATGCAGATTTTGAGGCCCAACTTCCGGGCATAACACGCTTCTTAATGAGCTTTTCTCTTGCTATTAAAAATAACATTCTGCTGCTGATTGGTATCCTGTTTGTGTTCCTTCTTGCTTATTTTCAAATTCGAAAGAGGGAGAAAATTTTGATTCTCATGGATCGTGTCAGACTGAAAACTCCTTATGGAGGAATTATCTGGTTGGAGTCAGCTGTTGCGCTTTTCTGTCGAACTCTAAGTCTTCTCCTGGGAGGAGGAATTTCCCTGCTGGAATCGATCGGCATTGCCCATCAGGCAGTTTCAAATAAATTTCTCCACAAAAGATTAGAGCAGCTTCCCGATCGCATAAAGAACGGGGAAAGTTTATCCGAGGCGCTTCAGAAATCTGGTATTTTCCCCTTGTTGGCTCTGGACATGATCCGGGTAGGAGAGACTTCAGCCAACCTTGAGGGGATGCTGATCGATGTGGCCGATGTCTATGATGAAAGAATTCAGACAAAGATTAACACCTTCGTCTCACTTGTTGAACCTATGATCATCATTTTCATGGGCTTGATTGTGGCCGGTATGCTTCTTTCGGTTTATCTCCCTATTTTTAATATAATAAGAGTGGCACGCTGATGGATAAATCCAAGAAAGATAAACGAGAAAAGACCTTCTTCTCTGAAGAAGAAGAAACAAAAAAACTGGCAGAGAGATATCATGTTTCCTACATCGACCTTTCTTCCTACACATTGAGTCGGGAATTGGTTCAGTCTTTTCCTGTGGAGTTCCTCTACAGGTCAAATTTCATTCCCTTGGAAGAGAATGAAGGTGTAGTCAGGATTGCCATCTCTGATCCTTCCGATATAAAGACTATCGATGACATCGAAGCCTATTTGGGTAAGAAGGTGGAGGTCTATGCGGCTTCAAAAAGATCCATCCATGAGGCCTTGAGGAAGAGTGAAACAGCTCTTCAGGTCCTCAAGGATGCTACCGAAGGATTCATCCATCAGGTGGTGGAAAAGGAAGGAGGGGAAGAAGAAGAGGTGATTTCCGTCGAGAAGCTGGCTGATCAAGATGGATCCATCATCAAACTGGTTAATTCCATCATCTTTACCGCTGTCCAGAAGAGGGCCAGTGATGTTCATATCGAGTCAAAAGAGGAAGGAGTGACCATCAAGTATCGCATAGACGGGGTTCTGAGCGAGGCTATGGAACCCATCGATAAGAAATTTCAATCTCTCATCATCTCCAGAGTGAAGGTCATGTCTGACCTGGATATTGCCGAACGAAGGGTTCCTCAAGATGGAAGATTCCGGCTGAAGATCAAAGACAAAACCATCGATTTTCGTGTCTCCATCATGCCCAGCATCTACGGTGAGGATGCGGTGATTCGTATCCTGGATAAAGAAATGATCACCGAAGCCATCTCCGAACTAAGGATGGATCTGCTCGGTTTTTCTGATGAGGTTCTCTCCAAGTTTCGAAAATACATCGTCCAGCCTTATGGCATGGTTCTGGTGACTGGCCCTACAGGAAGCGGAAAAACCACCACCCTCTATGCTGCCCTGACAGAGATAAAGAGCCCCGAGGATAAGATCGTCACCATCGAAGATCCTGTAGAATATCAAATAGAAGGCATAACGCAGATTCCGGTCAACGAAAAAAAAGGACTTACCTTTGCTAGAGGATTGAGATCCATATTGAGGCATGATCCGGATAAAATCATGGTCGGTGAGATCAGGGACCCTGAAACTGCTCAGATCGCCATCCAGTCGGCCCTGACCGGACATCTGGTCTTTACCACAGTCCATGCCAACAATGTTTTTGATGTCATAGGCCGTTTTCTCCATATGAAGGTGGATCCTTACAGCTTCATCTCGGCCCTTAATTGTATCCTGGCTCAACGATTGGTGAGAGTGCTCTGTTCCAAATGTAAGGCGTCTTTCCAGTACAATAATCAACAGCTACTTGAATCAGGTCTCGATCCAGCAGAGTACAAAGATCAGGTCTTCTATGAAGCGAAGGGGTGTCCAGAGTGCAATTTCACTGGCTATCGGGGAAGAACAGCTATCGCTGAACTTTTAGAGCTATCAGATAAAATCCGAGAGATGATCTTGGACAAAAAACCTCTTTCTGAAGTTAAAAAAAGGGCCAAAGTGGAAGGTATGATCTTCTTGAGAGAGGTAGGAATGGATAAGGTGGTCAAGGGCACTACCAGCCTGAGAGAATTGAACAAAGTGACTTTCGTAGAGTGAAGAGATGATGTCTTCAGCACTGATAAAAGAAAAAGCCATAAAATATTTTACTCAGCCTCCTGTTATCCATTCATCTTTTTATTTTTCCTCTGGATATGTGAGTGGTATTCATCTTTCCCCGAAGGAGAAAAGACTTAAAAGTTATTTTTTTTCTCCCCTGGAAAGCGGGGTGATCGAACCCTCTTTCGCCAAGAAGAACATAAAGAAAGCAGCTCTGTTAGAAGAAAAATTAAAGGAGGGATTGGAAAAGATTCATCTCAGTGATAAAAAGACTGCCTGCCTCATTCCTGAGTTATCCCTTAAAGCCTTTGTCTTTTCCTTCGATTCACTTCCTGCCTCAGCAGAGGAAAGGCAGCAGATCCTCCGGTTTCGTATAAAAAAACAGATGGGATTCGTACCTCAAGATATCCGATTGTCTTTTCAACAAATAAGATCCAACAGAACAAAGAAACTTTTGGTTTCCTTGGCTCGCTCTGCAGTCATCGAGGAGTATGAGGATTTACTCAGCCGCCTGGGATTAAGAGTCAGGGCTGTCGGTTCTCCTCTTCTTGGATTGTACAATGTTATGAACATGGAGAAAGATGAGGACTTCCTCTTGATCAACATCGAGAAGGATTCGCTCAGTCTTTTGGCTGTTATCTCTTCAGAAATAACTCTTTATAGACAGAAGTCTCTTTCCCTTGGGCGAGAAGTCCCTTCTTATTCTCGAGAGGAATTGGAAAATGTGGTCAATGAAGTGGAAAATACAGCGCATTTCATAGAAGATCGAGAGAAGAAGAAAATTAAGTCTTTCTTCATCCGTTTGGGTCTGCCAAGCGGAGAAGAAGAAGTATTTTCTTATCTTCAGGAAAAGTGGCTTTTTCCTTTGAGAAGAGTGGATGTTGTCCAGGCAGAGAACTCGAATCACAAGGAACGAGAGATTTTAGCCCCTCTGGCAGGACAGATCCTATGAGAAATAAGCGGAGCATTCATTTAAACCTGGCCACCCATCCCTTGAGGAACAGAAGATTTTTCTCCTTCTGCCTGATCTTTATGGGAATCATTTTTCTCTTTCTTTCTATTACCGGAGGGGTGGTCTATTTCTCCTACAGGAATAAAGCAGGAGCCATCAAGACCTCTCTCTCAGAATTAGATCAATCCACAAGAGAAATGCAGAACATGGAAACGCAGGACGGATCCCAGGTCGAGAAAATGGAAGGGATTTACCAAGAGACGGTTGATATCATAAACGGATTGATCTTCAGAAAGAGCTTTTCCTGGATCGACTTTCTCTCTTGTTTGGAAGATTCTCTTCCCCCTTCGAGTTACATTGTTTCCCTAGCTCCTACACTATCTGAGGATCTGCAGATGAGGGTGAGATTTGCAGTAGTTTCCCGGAGCCTGGAGGATCTATTGGAGCTTATCAGTAATTTGAAAGGAATGAAATTCAAGAATATAAGAGTGCTCAACGAAGTCAGCAACGAACAAGGATTTTTGCGTTCGGAGATTTCTTTAACCTATGAAAGAAATATTTGATGTTTTAAGCGGTAAAGAAAGGAAAATCCTGCAATGGTTTTGCCTTCTGCTGTTGGTCCCTGTGGTGTTTTTGCTGTTTGTTGCAGGGGGAGAGAGAAGGGCTTATTCTGGCATACTGGAATCTTTAACTGCTCAGAAGGAGAGTTATCAGAGTTTGGTCGCTGAAAACACTAAAAAAGAAAAGGAATGGCTCAAATGGCAGCATACTGTTCGGGATATAGAGGAAATCAGGGAGAAATATTTCTATAAGGATAATAATGTGTTTGAGGAGATGAGAGGAGACCTGCAGAGGATATTCAGTCAGACTGGCATCTATGCTTCACGGAAAAATTATGATTATAGCCAGCTTCGCAATGGGAATCTGGAGAAGCTTGTTGTCAGCTTTGATTGGAAAGGCTCCTATTCATCGCTAAAAAGATTCCTCGATTCTGTGGAGAAATTGCCAAAATTCTTGCTTGTCGAAAAGATCGATTTTTCGAACATCGAAACCCAAAGCGGAATGCTGGAATTGAAGATGACTCTGGCGGGGTACTATGAGAAATAAGAGATTTGTAGCCTGCATTCTCTTCTTCTGCTTCCTGTGCCTGTCTTGTGCCTCCCTTGCCCAAGAGAAAAATTCCGAACAAGATTCTGAAAAGGAAGTCAAAAGCCTCATCCGCAAGGATTTGTTGCAGATAAAGAGAGAAGATCCTAAGCTTCCCGGAAGAAATATCTTTACTCCCCAAAGCAGAAGGATGAGCGGGGAGGTTATTCAGTCGCTTGAGATTTCCCCCAGCCTTCAGGAAGGAGCCTCCGCTGAAGTAATGGATTCCTCCTCTTCTCTTAACTTGAGATATATCGGTTACATCGATTCCGGCCAAAAAATGGTTGCTCTCGTCATCTTTGAAGGAGAGGCCATCGCTGTACAAAAAGGCGAGAAAATAAGCGAACAATATACTGTCGAAGAGATCACTACAGAAAACATAGAAATCATCGGCCCTGGTGGTGAGAAAAAGCAGATTCCATTAGAAGGAGAGTAATGATGAGAAAAATTCTCTCTTTGATGATAATCATCATCCTGGTTTTTCTGGGATGCACTGTTTTCAACCGCAACTACAAGCTGGGCACTGAGGCTGCGGTCAATAAAGATTGGGAGGCTGCCATTGAATATTATGAGAGGGCAGTGCTGGAGGATCCTGACAATTCTGTCTACCGCCTGGCATTGCTGAGAGCCAAGGTGGCTGCCAGTCTTACGCATCTGCAGCAAGCCCGGTTGCTTGCCTCCCAGAATAAAAAGGAAGAAGCTCTGGCTGAATATGAAAGGGCTCTCTTTTATGATCCAACAAATGCGGCCATTGCTGCTGAAGCAAGAAGATTGACGGAAGAGGAAGTCAAGGAGGAAAAACCTAGGGAAGTGAAGATCGAGTTGCCCGTAAAGCTCAAGGTGGATAAGAAAAAGCTTCAGTTGAAATTCGTCAATGCCAGCCTCCGCTCCATCTTTCAAGCACTGGCTAAAAGCGCCAACATTAACATCATCTTTGACGAGCAGTTCAGGGATGTACCTTTCACCATAGATCTTGTAGATATGGCTCTTGAGCAGGCACTCAATTCCCTTTGTCTCGCATCTAAGAATTTTTACACCATCATCGATGAAAAAACCATCATCGTTGCCCCTGATCAACCGGTCAAGAGGGTGCAGTACGAGCTGGATGCTATTAAGACTTTCTATCTCTCCAACATCCAGGCCCTAGACATCCAAGGGCCATTAAGACAGATGCTCCAGACCCAATTCCGAGCTCCCAACATCATCATCGATAAGAACCTCAATTCTGTGACCGTGAGGGGCGCGCCCTCGCTCGTGGAGTTGGCTGATAAGATCATTCGTATCTGGGATAAACCCAAAGGAGAAGTCATCATCGATTTGGAAATCATGGAAGTATCCAGCTCTAGGCTGAGGCAGTTAGGTCTGGACTTTGAACAACATATCATAGGATTTCGATACAGCGGCACTGAAGAATCGGAGACAGGGTGGCTTAATTTAAAGGATATTGATTTGAGCAAGAGAGCGAATTATCAGCTTACTTTGCCCTCCGCTCTTATTCAATTTTTGGAACAGGATATTGACACCAAAATCATCTCGCAGCCGCGGCTTCGCGGAGTGGAGGGAGAAAAAATAGAATATCTGGTGGGAGATAAAATCCCCATTCCCCGCACCACTTTCACTCCTATCGCTGCAGGAGGAGTCAGCCAGCAGCCGGTGACTTCCTTTACCTATGAGGATGTGGGCATCGACATGAAAATCACTCCCCGGATTCATTTTGAGAATGAAATCACTCTGGAACTGGAGATCAAGCTGAGGTCCTTGGGAGGGAGTGGATATGCCGACATTCCCATCATCACAACCAGAGAAGTCAAAAACATCATTCGACTGAAAGATGGGGAGACAAACCTGCTGGCAGGGCTGTTGAAGGATGAGGAAAGGAAAACATTAAGGGGAATCGCCGGCTTGAAGAATGTCCCTATCTTGGGAAGCCTTTTTTCCAGTACTGACCATGAGATTCAACAGACAGACGTCATCCTGACCATCACTCCTCATATCATCCGAACCATACCTATCAGCGCTGAAGATTCAAAGCCGCTCTGGGCAAATTTGGGAGGCGCTTCTCCTACTGGAAGAACGATCGGCCAGGAAGTTGGAGAGGAGCTGGCTGAGCTCGAGCAGATGCGCGAGAGCATGAAAGAAGAGAGGGAAAGGGCTGCTCCACAGAACCAGGTTTTCCTCAATCCCTCCAGTTTTGAGGTCCCTCAGGGCAGGGAATTCCGGATCAGTGTCAACCTCAGGTCTGGGGAAGAAATCGGAAATATGTCCATTTCCATCAGCTTCAACTCCCAGGTCTTGAGTTTGAAGGATGTGATTAAAGGTGGGTTTATCGACCAGCTTGGTGAAGCACCGCCCTTTCTAAAAAATATCGATAATGAATCTGGTGCCTGCACCATCGGTTTCTCCAGCCCTGAGATAGGTAAAGGCATCAAGGGGACAGGGAGATTGGCTACCCTTATCTTTGAATCAAAAGGGATGGGAGAGAGCATGATCTCTGTGGCTGATGTGAGTGCCAACAGACCTGATGGTGAGACTCTTTCTTTCCAGACCCGAGATGCCCGGGTTATGGTTCGCTGAGCCCTATTCAGAAGGATTTCCATTTCCATGAAAGCTAATAAGGGCGTCGGTTCCTATCCATCCTTGCCAAGACCCGCCCCCCCGCCACCATGGGCTTCGGATGGACAGGAATAGCCGCCGAATAATTACAATTTTTGTTAAAAACATAAGTTCCTATCCATCTCTACCAAAACCCTTCCACCTCCTGCCATGGACTTCAGACGGAATTGACTTCAAGCGTTGATTTCGCTAAAATTTGGCCGCTGGCGGTGTAGCTCAGGCGGTTAGAGCATGCGGCTCATATCCGCAGTGTCGGGGGTTCGAATCCCTCCACCGCCATTTTGATTTTCCCCACGTCAAATCAACGTCCAATCTTTGGCTGGGAGGCTGATAGTAAACCTCTCCGGGAGCAACGCATAAAGATATCGAGATGATTTTAGATACAGTTAAAAAAACAATAAAAACGCATAACCTCCTCCAGAGGAAAGATAAGGTTCTCATCGCTTATTCAGGCGGTCCTGATTCAACAGCACTCCTGAGTTTGCTCCTTGAGCTGCGTGAGTTGTGGAACCTTGAGCTATTTCTGGCTCATTTTAACCATAAGCTGCGATCAAAGGCAGAAGAGGACGAGAAGTTCGCAAGCGAGGTGGCACGAAAAAACTCTTTGCCCTTTTTTTTAGGCGTGGAGGATGTTCGATGTTTCGCCAGAGAGAGAAAAGTGAATACAGAAGAGGCGGGTCGGGAACTAAGGTATGATTTTTTGAAGAAGACTGCCTCAAGAGTGGGCGCAAACAAGATTGCCACTGGCCACACCATGTCAGACCAGGCAGAAACATTCTTGATGAGGCTCCTAAGAGGAAGTGGGCTTCTAGGGTTATCAGCCATCTACCCGGCTGTGGAAGAGATGATCATTCGCCCTCTCATCGATGTGGAGAGGAAAGATATTGTAACTTATCTCAGGGGAAAAGATCTTCCTTATAGAGTGGACGAAAGTAATTTTGACAGACGCTTCTTCCGGAACAAAATCAGGCTGGAACTTATTCCTTATATCCAGAAGCATTTTGAGCCGAGGATCGTTCCTCATCTAGGAAGAATAACCTCCATTCTCCAGGCGGAAGAGGCTCTGTTGGAGGAGTTAGGAAAAGAAAAAGCTCAAAGGGCGATTGAAAAAATAGATAATCAGGCTGTATTAAAGCGGACACATCTTGTCTCCCTTCCCCTGGCTCTGCAGAGAAGAGTGATGAGGGAATTTCTTCTCAGGTTGAAGGGGGATTTGCGGGAGGTCTCTTTCACAGATATTGAATCCGTTTTATCCCTGGGCAAAGAAAAAGAATTTCAGCTGAAGAAGAATCTCATCCTGAGAAGGCAGGGGGATATAGTGGGTTTAAAAGAAAGGAATCTGCCGAGAGTCGAGTATGAATATTGCTGGGAAGGGAAAGATTCTCTCCACATACAGCAGATAGACTTAAACTTTGAAGGAAGAAAGGCCAGAACGGAAAAATTTAAGGAGTTTGATTTTGATGACAGGAAAGTTGCTTTTCTTGATAAGGCCAAGCTCCGGTTTCCATTAATCGTTCGAAACCGGAGGAAAGGGGACAGATATCGACCCCTTGGAGCACCGGGGAAGAAGAAACTCAAGGAGATCATGAGAGCAAAAGGCATTCCTGCTCGGGAAAGGGAACGACGGCCTGTTTTTCTATCAGCAGGAGAGATCGTATGGGTACTCGGCCTTCCGGTTTCAGAGGAGTTCAAGATTGACGAGAAGACAGAGGAAGTTTTCGTCATAAAAAGATCATAGATAGTGTTCTTTCCACATTTCAAAGACCATAAGAGCCCACAGTTGATGGCTGTAATTCTCCTTTCCCTTGAAATGGGCATCGATCATTTCCCCGATGGGCTCGAAGTGAAAGAGTCCCTCCTCTCTGATTCTTTCTTTGCTTAGATAATCCAACAACAGATCTTTTAATTCCTTCCTCAGCCAATGCTTAATAGGGATGCTGAAGCCTTCTTTGGATCGGTGAAGAGTCTGTCGGGGAAGCCTTCCTTTCATTGTTTTTTTCAGGAGCCATTTGAGGCTTAAGCCTTTGATTTTGAGATCACCAGGCAGGCTGATCACAAACTCCACCAACCTGTGATCAAGAAATGGAACTCTCGTCTCCAAAGAGGCAGCCATACTCATGCGATCGATTTTAACCAAGAGATCATCTGCAAGATATGTTTTTAAGTCCAAAAAGAGCTCGCCGTTGATCTGATCAAGGCGAGAGAGAAGTGGGAAGAGGCTCCGGAAAGGTTCCATCTCATCCACTTCTTTCAATCCTCCTAACTGCTGATTCAGGCTATCTGAGTAGAGGCGTCTCTTCTCTTCCAAGGAAAAAAACATCATCCAGCGCAAATGTCTTAATTTGGGGATGTGCTCGAATCCCATGCAGAATCTCCTCAATCTGTTCCATAGTCCCTTTTTCATCCGGGCAGGGGGAAGCTTTTTAACAAAAGGTATAAGGCTTTTTCCCAGAAGAGAAAGAGTTGGCTGCCTGCTCAGAATCTGAGCTTGGTAATGTTCGTATCCCCCGAACAGTTCATCTCCTCCATCACCTGAAAGGATCACTTTGACTTCAGACCGGGCCATCTTGGATACAAGGTAGGTAGGGAAAATGGAGAAATCCGCCAAAGGCTCGTCGAGATGGAGAATGAGCTTTTGGGCAAGATTGAGTATAGATGGCTTGAGAATGTGTTCTTGATGGTCAGTGTGAAACCTGCGAGCGATCCTCCGGGCGTGTTCGAGTTCGTTGTAGGAGGCCTCTTCGAAACCTATGGAAAATGTTTTCAGCGGTGAGAGTCCGAGCTCTTGCATAAAAGAAACGATAGTCGAGGAATCCATGCCTCCGCTGAGAAAAGCGCCCAGCGGTACATCGCTGATCAAATTCAGTTTGACGGATTCCTTGAGCAGGGAATAAAGCTTTTCTTTGAGAGTACTGAGAGAAGCTCCAACGGTTTCGCCCTGAGAACTGAGCTTTGGACTCCAGTACTTCTTGACTTCTATCTGTCCGTCTTCAAAGATCAGGAAACAGCCAGGCGGGAGTTTGAAGACATTTTTGTATATTGAAAAAGGAGAGGGGATATACTCCAGAGTCAGGTAAAGATCAAGGGCTTCAGGCTCCATGATGCGTTTTACTCGTGGATGACTGATGATGGCTTTCAGTTCCGAACCGAAGATTAATGTTCTGTCTTCCAGCAGCGTGTAATAGAGCGGCTTGATTCCAATCCTGTCACGCACTAAAAGCAGTCTCCTCTGGCGGCTGTCCCAGAGGGCAAAAGCAAACATCCCTCTTAATTTTTCTGCCCCCTCCTCTCCCCATTCTTCATAACTGTGAACGATGGTTTCAGTATCAGAGCGGGTGGAGAAGGAGTGGCCGCGGGAGAGAAGTTCTTTTCTGAGGGAGCAGAAATTGTAGATTTCGCCGCTGTGAACGATCCAGATGGAGCGGTCCTCATTGGATAAAGGTTGATGACCTCCTTCTGGATCAATGACACTCAAACGTCTGACAGCAAGGCCCACATCATTTTTTAAGTAAGATCCTTCATCATCTGGGCCTCGGTGGAGGAGGCTCTTGGTCATAGAGGAAAGCACTGCTGAGGAAAGAGGATTGCCTCCTCTTGCTCTGGCCATCCCGCAGATACCACACATTATTTTTTAAGGGTAATCTTTGATATTAAAGCTAAACAGTGGTTAAGGAAAATGGTTTGATGAAGGAAAGGATCATCAGACCCATTTGTCACACAAATACCACAGTCTCCTCGAAATTTCAATAAACCCGCTTATTTATAGAGATTGGCGGCGGTTCCCGTCCCCTCCTCGCCAAAGACCCTCCCACCCACTATCATGGGCTTCTGAGGGACTGGAATTGGCACTAATTCGAGCGAAATGCCTCGTCAATAGCTATCACGGAAATGGAGATATTTCTGCTGGGAGGTGATTGTGTCCATCTCGAAAAATCACCTTTTAAGGTGGGATGAAATGATCGAAAAGGTGATAACAGAAGAGGAAAAATCATCTCAGGAATCATCCAGAGGGGCGATTGACCGACAACAACAGGCAGAATACATATATATTACCCCGTAAAAGTGGGAGGAATACATGCATGGAGGAAGATCGGTACCTCTGGTTAGAGGAAAATAATCTTTTCCTGAGGGAGAATCCCTAACCGGGAATCTCAAGGACTTGCCATGAATAAAAAGTTGAAAAGAGGTCAAGAAGGCTTCACCTTTATCGAGATTGTGCTGGTCGTTGCCATCGTGGGAATGCTTTCGCTCATTCTTTTCCCCGACATCCAGAGGGCGATTGAGATAAGGCAGTTGGAGAATGAAGCGCGGGATATCCTCACCACGATGCAAAGAACGAAGTTCCAGGCCGTAAAGACCAAGATGGACCACAGAATGAAGTTTTTCAATGAAAACAACGAATGGTACTTCCAGATAGAAAGAGAGGAAGCCCCTGATCAGTGGACTCTTATGCCCGGGTTCATCAGAAAGATGATTTCACCCAAGTTTGTGGTGGATGTGGATTTTCCCAGCCTAAATGTAGAATTCACATCTCTGGGCTTCATCACAAATTTTGATAGCGAACACCACAGCATCACCCTCCAGAGTGAAAAGCTTCAAAGTTATGGTCAGCCTGATCTCAGGGTGATCAGCGTTTTTGCTGGCGGATCCATTCGATATCTTGAATCGGAGAGTGAATAGAATGTTTCCTAAATGTCATCAAAAAGCTTCTCTCTCTCAGGAGAGTGAAATCAATACCTGTAAAAAACAGAAAGGTTTCACTCTTTTTGAAGTGGTCATCAGTATCGGGTTGGTGGGGATTGCCCTCTTAGGATTGGCTCAGCTTTTCACTTACAGCGTGATGAACAATTCCCGCTCAGATATGATAGCCAATGCTACCTATCTGGCACAACAGCAGATTGAGGCCCTGAGGAATCTGACAGCTGATGAGCTGAATGTCCTCACCGCAGGAGCTATCGATGAACAGATCGATGTCAACAGCGATACCACCTTTGATTTCAGGCGTATCACCCAGGTTCAGATTTCAGGGTCAAGCTGGTCCGTCAGAGTGCTTGTTTTTCCTCCACCAGAATTCGATACCGATCTCAACACAATTCTTCAGGATCCGATCCAGCACAAGGTCAGGGCAGATATCAACACAGTCATAAGCAGATGAGGTGAGCATGAAGAAATACAGAACGAGAACAAGAAAAAAAGGTGATCTCTCTCAAAGAAATAGCTTTCCTTCTGTGATGACATCCACCAGGGGCTTTACGCTGATCGAACTCCTGGTGGGCAGCACGGTGATGCTGATTCTCATAGTGGGCACGCTTGCCCTCTACGTGAAAAGCAACAAGATATCTGTGGATCAGCAGCAGTTATCAGAGCTGCAACACGATGTCCGGTCCTCCATGTTCTTCATCGCCAGGGATATCCGGTCTTCAGGAGTAGGATTGACTCTGGATATAGCTGGCTATTTCCTTGAGGGAAAGGATGGTTTCGGGCCTGCACCTGAGTCTTCTGATTCGATAAAAGTGATGGGGAATTTCGATAAACCATTAGATCTGCGTATTAGTAATTATCAGGGAGGAGGAGGTGGCGGGGCAGCTACTGCATTTCTTTATGAGTTTGAATTGGAGAATGCTCCCTACATCTGTCCGGATGAATATGAAAACAAACAAGTGCTTATTGTTTCCACCACGACCCCAGGGTGTTTTGCCGTTCGCTTTATCCCTGAAAACAGCGTTCACGGCTGCGGAGAAGGCGAAGCTCATTTTAACATGCAGCCAGGTCAATCCGAGCTTAATCCTCCAGGCGGGTTGCTGGATACAGGATGTTCTGCTGACAGCTATGATGACGGCATTCTCACCTTTGTTCAGATCAAACAATATTGGTTGGATACCACAGGGAATCCTGGGGATTATCCGGATTTAACCTTAACTGTTGGCCAGGATGGATACTTGGGGATTCCCAATACTCTGTACTTAACCACCATCGCTGAGGATGGAAGCGTCATGCATATGCCTCTGGCTCAAAATATCGAGAATCTCCAGTTACAGTACAACATGATTGATGGCGACGGCAACTTTCTCGGTTTTACAGAGTGGAATGACAGTTGGACAATAGATGATCGTAGTCAGATCCGACAGGTTCGAATTTGGGTTCTAGGAAGGACTCCTGATCCTTTTGTCAGTGTCTCCGGTGATGCTCCCACGAATCTTCATCTTTACCGGAGGCCGGCTATCGCCAACAGCCCCCAAGCCACCGAAGACGATAAGCACCGAAGGTTTCTTTTGGAATCCACAGCGAACATCAGGAATCTTTCTTTGAATATATACAACACAGGAACACGGTAATGAGTAAGAAGTTAAAGAAAAGAGCTGAGATGATTGAACTTCAATTATCTTTTAAGGAATCGGAGAGAGGTGCCGCCCTCATCGTAGTTATCCTAGTCCTGGCTTTCATGTTGACCATTGGGATGGTGCTTCTTACAGTGACCGGAACAGGCCCCAAAGTGGCGGCAAACATCCGTACACAGGAGCAGGCTTTCAATGCGGCTGAAGCAGGGTTTGATTCCTCCTGGATTGCTGTAGAAAATTTTTTTGTCAATGAAGCCTGGACAAGTTTCGATGGGCACTACCTCAACGAACCATACGGAATAGACCTTCCGCAGGATGCTAGTTATTTTCGGAAATTAACTGATTTAGAGCTGTTGAATCTACTCGATCCAGATGATGACGGAACTTGCGATTACGCTAATGTCATTTTCTTCAAACAACTTTACCATATCGATGAGAATGGAGACCTGGATATTCGCTACACCTATACTGCCTTTTTGATCGATGATGAGGCAGGGGGAGGAATCACTGATCCAGGAGATGCTCTTTTGGTTTGCATAGGTGTTTTTGATCAGGGAAGCAACGTTACCACATCAAGATTGGAAGTCGGGCTTGCCATAGAGCTTCCAGGCGCAACCTATTGAGTATAAAAGAGAGGGGAAAAATGAAAAAGAGAAGGATATTTTGGCTGCTCTTTCTTCCTGCGACTATCATTGTTTTGTTGCTGGCCACAAATTTCTGGGCACAGGAAGAATGCGTGGAGTATACGGGAAGCTTTACCGAAAATTTTAACACCGAGGATTACAAGGATATCCAGTACAGTTCTGTGGCCAATTGGCCGCCAGGCCCTGTGTCGTTGAATTACTTAGGGGCCAACTTTGAAGTAACAGAACCTTCCGGTATGGGAGCCAAAATCTATGTCTGCGATGCTGGCGATTTCGACGGTGACGGCTATCCGGACTTGATTGGGCTGGATATCGAAAATAACTATCGGCTGATCTTGGTCAGGAACTATTTTGAGGATGCAGATGGAGATGGAGTGGATGATGATGGAGTTATCTTTATGATCGATCCCAATGAAGTCTATGATACAGGCCTTGTGGTCGGTCCGGCTTCTGTGACCGTGGCTGATTACAATGACGACGGACTGCTCGACTTCTTCTTCTACAAAAACAGACTCGATGAATTTGGGTACACTGATTTCGTAGCGGCCATGTACATCAACGAGGGGACAGAGAGTGACCCGGATTTTCAGCCTTACTATTCTTCACCTAGCTTGGATTTCACCCAGAAATTTATGAACGCTCACATCTACTGCAACTGGGCAGCCGATCATCTCTGCTCTGTGGACATCGATAATGATGATGATATCGATGTCTTGGTCATCAGCCAAGATAAGATATTTCTTATTCGGAATCCCGGTACTGAGGATTTCGAACTGGATAATTTCGCTATCAGTGAGCTGAATTACGATCAGACGACAGGTTTTACCATTGGATACCAAGGCTCATCCATCGATGCCGCAGATTTCGATAAAGATGGAGATGTGGATATCATAGGAGGCACGGTTAACGATATCGCCTATCTTGTCTACTACGAGAATGATGGAACAGGATATTTCACCCGTCATGAAATACCCATCCCCGAGCCCAGTGTGACCGGGACGGTAGCCACATGTGTGGCCGATTTTGACCATAACGGTTTTATCGATATCTTTGGCGCTAATGACAGATGGAATGCGGGAAACTACGCCCATATGTGGATCATGAAAAACAATGGATTGAAGGGGGAAGCAGGGGAAGGAGAAGTTCCTGTAGACTTTGAATTCAAGTGTCTCAACGACTGTGAACCTATTTTGCCTGATCCTCATGATGTGGATATGAGTGCTTATCTGGACTATGACCAGGATGGAGACATGGATGTGGTTCTGGCCGATGCAAACCACTCGGGAGACTATTATCTGATCATCAACCAGCTGGCGCCTGTCTACGCCCTCTCTGGAGAGGCCCGCTCCACAAGCTACACATCGGATGTCGACCCTGTACGCTACGCTATCACCAAGGCAAGGATCTCAGATCTCAGACAGGCAGTCGGGGGAGGCTCCAGCGACGGCCTTACGGTGGAGTACTATTTTTCGAATAACGGCAGAGACTGGGAATTCTATAAACGATACGAAGGTGACGAAATCCATGATTATTCCGGCCTTGAGTGGCATACATTCAACCATTTTGGCACTCATCTGATGTGGAAAGCCCTCCTCACTGCCGAAGAAGATGAAATGGAGGAGTATGAGGGAGCATCTTTTGATACGCCTTTGATTCATGAGATTACCATGGAGTATGTCTTTGTGGATAGGCGGGAATATTCTCGCACTTCTGTGGCTGTGACCACGGTCAAAGATGCAGACGATGAGGAGAAAAAACTGGTCATTGCTGGTACTTTCTATTTCCCAGGGTGGCAGGGTCACCTCCGGGCTTATGATGTCTCAGGTATGGATTATGAAGAGTCTTCTTATTCTACTTTGAGGACAGTAACCCGTCCCGATTTTTCCGCTCCCTCGGGAAGAGAGATCGTGGCTTCGGGAGTGGAGATACTCTGGGATGCAGGAGAGTTACTTGACTCTCGATCTCAAAGCACTCGGACCATTTATACAGCCCATTATGTCGATTCTGATTTTGTTAGAATCGATTTCTCGGAAGGTAATGTGGATATTCTCGGGCCCATCCTGCAGGATGTCAACAACGATAACCAGGGCTTAATCCGGTTTGTCAGAGGGGAAGATCGTTACTGGAAACTAGGCGATATCAACCACTCCAATCCTCTCGTCGTTGGGCCTCCAGGAGGATTGGCCAGTCAGATGGGAGATGGTTATTCCGATTTTATGAGTAACTGGCAGGACAGGCGGAAAGTCGTCTATGTGGGAGCCAATGATGGTACGCTTCATTGTTTTGATGCCTTGACTGGAGAAGAAATCTGGGCCTTTATCCCTTATAACCTTCTTCCCAAGCTCAAGAACATGTGGGTGGTGGACCAAGCAACAGGCGACAGATTCTTTGTTAGAGACGTTTATGTGGATGGATCTCCTATGGCAGCCGATGTGTTTATAGATGCAGACGGAAACGGAAGCCAGGAGTGGCGAACCGTTCTCATCTGTGGCCAAGGGCCAGGGAAGGGAAGCACTGTTGGTGGAGGAACAAATTACTATTTTGCTCTGGATATCACCGATCCCTATAATCCTCAGCCTCTGTGGGAAGTGACTCATGAAAAGATGGGAGAGACTTGGTCTGTCCCATCCATAGGCAAAGTGGTTAAGGAGAATGATGATACCTGGGTTGCTTTTACTGGTTCCGGCTATGACAACAATCCCAGCCAGACTGTAGGAAATGTATTCTATGCCGTGGAAATCGAGAGCGGTGAGGTGTTCTGGAGCTACGAGGTTTCCGATGTCGACACCTCTTCGGAGTTTCCCAACATTCCCTGCACCATTCCCGCTTCCTCAACCGTCGTGGACTTGGATGAAGACGGGTATGCAGATCGGGCCTATTTCGGCGACCTGGATGGAAGGCTGTGGAGGCTTGATGCGAGCGTCGAGTTCCATGTGCAAGGAAGCAATATCTCTTGGGATTCCGAGATCGATGCGATCTATGAAGATGCCGACAACTACCCTATCTTGAGTAAACCTGCTGTCTGGGTAGATCCCAATTCGGCAGTTCCTCTTCCCCGCATCTACTTCGGAACCGGTGGCGATGATGGGGCGCCGAGCACAGCCACCTACTCTTTTATTGCCCTTAAGGATGGGGAAACGCCGGAAGTAGAATGGTTTTTGGGCGACCCGGATACCCTCAATCTATCTGAAGAGAAGGACAAAGGAGATTTGGGGATAGGAGAGAAGGTATGGGCTGATCCGAAGGTGGCCAATTTTATCTGTTATTTTAGTACTCTAACCGGAAACATCGAGAGTGTCGATCCCTGCGAGAATATTGCAGGATTGGGAAAGCTTTATGGAAGATACACCAGCTCGGTGGCAGGCTCTTTGATCGGAGGAACAGCATTCAAGACATCAACTGGGCCAGTAGAGAGCTTGAGCTTGACCTCAAAGACCAGGGCTGCCGTTACTCTCGGTGAAACCGATAAAACCCAGGGGAATATTCGGAAGCGAGAGGTCTACATCCAGGAGTATGATTCCACTATTCAAAAGCTGGAACAGCCCGTTGGAACCCTTCTGACTATCAAGTCCTGGAGAGAGGTCTATAAAATAATAAGATAAGACTGCCAGTCCTTTTAGTCGTCTCTGCTTTTCACAGCATCATCAGTCCAGAACACAAAATCCCCCCATCGCTCCCTTAGGGGGCCAGATTCTTATAGAGGGAAAAGTAGGATGTGATTATTTTTTTCCCCCAGATAAGAGCGACAAAGGCGGCTGCGGCAAGAAAAGATCCGAAGGGAAGAGAATACTGAAGATTCTTCTTTTTGATAAGGATAAAAATCCCTCCAAAAAGAGCTCCAATGAAGGAGGCTAGAACCAGTGTGAAAAGGCTCAAGCGCCAGCCTAGATATGCTCCGATCATCAACATCATGGTCACATCCCCCATCCCCAGGCCCTCTTTTTTCCGTAATAAATAATAGGCTCCATAGACAAAAAGCAGGAACCCAGCTCCACTGACTGCTCCCATCAGAGCTTGGCGCAGGTTTAAATCCGGGCGAATGAGAGAATAAATTAGGGCAAGCAGCAGGACTGGGAGAGTGATTTCATCAGGAAGGATTTGATGAAAAAAATCAATAAATCCTAAGGTGACCAAAGCGCTGAAAAAAAGAGAGGAGGCGAAGAAAGAAAGGCTCAGGGAATATTCATTGTAAAGGAGAAGCAAGCCCAGTGGAGTCAATAATTCGACCAGTGGGTAAGAAGGAGAGATTCTGGCCTTACAGTGTCGGCATTTTCCTCCAAGGAGAATGAAGGAGAAAAGAGGAATGTTGTCGTAGAATCTGATTTTCTGATGGCAGTGAGGGCATGATGAGGACGGCTTCACCAAGCTCATTCTCCGCGGAAGCCGGTAGATCACTACATTCAGGAAGCTGCCCCAGGCGAGGCCGAAGAGGATGATGAGAATTATCTCTTCCATGGGATTGACGCAGCCTTGACTTCTCCTTTCTGAGGGTCATAGAGATAGTCTTTGCCGTCCCGATCTTGGGGGAGGACATTTAAAATACCGGATCTCAAAAGCTGAGACAGATTGGCTGGATTCCGGCCGTATCTCTGCTTGTATTTTTCAATCGCTTCATGGATGGTTTGGATATCCATCGCCGATTTGACCTGGTAGAGATGGTTGTCGGCGATTTTTTTTACCCTCTCATCTTGGGCGTTGTTGAAGACATCCAGCCATGTGTCCCAAGCTGTCTGGTAATCAGCAAGCTTGTATGCTGCATTGGCGTAGAGGCGCTTGGTAATGGGAGGGGCCCCTTCGATTGCTATAGTCTTCTTGTAATATTCACGGGCAAGTGTATAGTCTCGGCTTATCATCTGTGCGTAGTGTGCGGCCTGGAAAGGGAAGATCCATTGATCAGGGTTTTTCTCCAGGCCTCTATCCAGGATCTTATAGGCTAGATTTATGTCCTTGGCTTCGTAGATGGCAATCATGGCCCCGATTTCGTAGGGGTCGAGATAGCGCGGGTCCAACTCGGAGATGACCGAGAAGATGTGGTCGAGATGTTCAAATCTGTTTACCACAGTATAGGTTGTGTAATATTGAATGGCCCACAGATAGACAAGATCAGCAAGCAAGGAGGAGTAACCGAAGGTGGTATATTTCAGGTATTTTCCGGAAGGGATGTAGATGATGGAAGCACCTGGTATTTTTTCACGTTTGATCCTGTCAACCTTGATTTTGAGTCCCATGAAAGCGCCCAAACTGAGGATGAGGATTAAAACCACAAAGTTCTTCTTCATAATCAAGTAAAGTCTCTCTTCCTGAACACAAGCATGGCCAAAGCAAGAAGGAATATAGAATAAAATATTCCATAGACAAAGGAGTAGAAGAAGATCTCTGAGGGGATGGGCAGGTTATGGACCACTTCGGTTTTAAAATTAAAATTTTCCAGGTCAGGAAGGAAGGTATACAGTATTTGAATGAGGATTTTTCCTATCCCTGGATTCATTTTATTGATGCTGTTCTCCAGCCCCCAGGATGTGTGTCCGATGAGGTAGAAAGAGAGAGAGAAGATGGAACTCAGGATGGGAGTAGAGAAGCAGGAAAAAAGGAGGGCCACTGCTGTAATCAGGCAAATTTCGATAAAGATGTAGGCGATAGCTATCAACAACTTCCATTCAATCGTGAAGGTGTGAAAGAAGACCAGGACAAGAAATATGAAACTCATCAAGAGAAGCATGATGAAAAGAGTCAGGATCAGGCCCAGATATTTTCCGAGCAGGAATTGATAGCGATGGATGGGCTTGGAAAGGATGGTGTAGACAGTCTTCTTATCAATCTCTTTGTAAACAAGGCCTGTGCCCATCAGGATGGCCATCAGTGCCCCGAAAAGGGAAAGAGAACTCAGCCCCACATCCTTTATTATTTTGACTCTGTCGCCCACGGTGAGGAGAGCCAGAAGGCGGGAGAAAGCGATACAAACGGCAGCGAAAAAAAGAAGCAAATACAGGATTCTGTCTCTTATCGCTTCCTTGAATGTGTTTGAAGCTATGGCTCTGATTTTCATCCTTTTTTCACCATATCCACAAACAGGTCCTCCAGAGTTTCGGTTCGGGGGATAAGGGAGTGTATAGTTCCTTTTTCTGACCGGACCAGGCGGAGGACTTGATCGATTTTTTCTTCTTGGTATACTTTGAGAAGAATCTTTTCTCCGTGAGTTGACATAGCATCCCCCAATCCACGAAGCTTTTGATCGTCCACTCCGGAGAGAACAATTTCTGTAAACAAGATTTCCTCTGCGATCAGATCCTGAAGCTTCCCCTGGCTGCTGATTTCTCCGTTGACGAGGATGGCAACCCGGTCGCAGATCATCTCGATATCCTGGAGGATGTGGGAACAGAGGAATACAGTCTTTCCCTCTTCTTTAAGCCGGACGATAATATCTCTTATTTCCTTTCTTCCCAAGGGATCAAGACCTCCCAGAGGCTCATCCAGAAAGATGAGAGAAGGCTCATGGATAAGGGCTTGGGCCAGACCTATTCTTTGAAGCATCCCCCGGGAGAACTTCCGGAGCTGTACATGTGCTGAGCGTTCCAGTCCAACCAGCCTGAGCATGGTTTCGATTTTCTTTTTTCTTTCCTTTTTGGCGATGAGGGTTAGTTGGCAGCAAAAATGCAGAAATTCTGAAGCTGTTAAATAGTCATAAAAATATGGATTTTCAGGAAGATAACCTATCCGTTCCTTTGCTTCTAGGGAGAGGTGAGGGAGGCTGAAAATTTCGATGTTTCCCCTGTCTGGAAAAATAAGCCCCAAGATGCATTTGAGAGTGGTGGTTTTGCCCGCTCCGTTGGGACCCAGATAACCGAAGATTTCACCTCCCTCCACATCGAGGGAAATTCCTCTGAGGATCTTCTTTTTTCTGGGGATGAAACCAGATTTGAAGGATTTGTGGAGGTCAGAAATTTTAAGCACAACATTCATAGGATCTTTCCATTATATTTAAATAAAATCAGTTTTTATTTCAATCGTTTTTTATAATTCGGTCGCATTTCCATTTCCGCGATGAGTGAAGATATTTCATTGAGTGAGGTAACAAGGCGGCGGTTTCTGTCTATCCGACGCCTTATAACTCTAATGAGCTCCAACTCTAATTGAGTACTCAATCAGGAATAATATGCTGGAGTGAGTCAGAGTCGATGGTTATGTAGAAA